>NZ_JBQYEX010000014.1:0-72787 GCF_052655945.1 Faunimonas sp. B44
GTCAAAACGCCCAACCAACAAGCCCGCCAGGCAACTCGCCCGGCGGGCTTTCCGCGTTCGGGGAGGAAACGCGCAGTTCGGCGTCGACGTCGATCGCAGCCGCGGAGAACGGCGTGAAGCCGACGAGCGGGCAAGCGCACACGCGGCGGCCGGAGGTGCCGGTAGACGCCGATCTACGGCAGATCAACGGTCATCGTCGATGATCGGTCCGGACAGAGCCCTGCGCCTCGCGGAGGTGGCAATGTCACCATGATCCAAGTCAATGCCCTCTCCGTCCATGCTCCGCGATGATACGGCCGTCGTCAGCGTATCTCGAAGGGGGCGCAATATGGACAAGGATCGGGTGAAAGGCTCTGCGAAGGTCGTCAAGGGCAGGGTCAAGGAAGCGGTCGGTAAAGCGATCGGAGACGCCAAGCTCGAGTCTTCGGGCAAGGCCGACAGGGTCGAGGGCACGGTGCAGAATGCCGTAGGCGGGCTCAAGGACACGCTCAGAGGGAAATAGGTCGAGGGCCGGTCACCCCGCGCGCGGCCATGAGACCGTCAAGGCAGCGTGCCGGACCTTGCAGCGCATATTTGCGGGTGCTTGGGGGCGGAACCGAGGTCGGCCTGGTCGGCCGGCGGCGGCGACGTCATCGGCTTCTCGGACGATCAGGAAGCGCCAGCGCGGCATGAGCATCGAAATCGGGGATGCCTGGCGTTACGATTGGAGCGAACTCGCCGACCGATTCCCTGGATGGCGCCCATCGAAACGGTGCCGTCGGGGAAGCGGGACGCTGGTTCGCCTTCGGGCCGAGGCAGAGGAACAGGCCGAACCTGTTCAAGGAGGAAGCATCGTGTCGATCGGTACCATACTCATCATCATCCTGATCATTTTCCTGCTGGGTGGCTTCAGCGGCCGGTTCGGCGGCTATGGCTACGGCTTCGGCCATGGCGGCATCGGCGTGCTCGGCGTCCTGCTCATCGTCCTTCTCGTCCTTGTTCTCACCGGGCGTCTCTGAAGAAGAGCGGCATGAGCCGGCGGCCCTTCTTCCGCTATCCGGAAATGCCGCCGGTTCCCGTCCCGGACGCACAAGGAGCGATCGGGACGAACTGGCGTGGCTTGGTTGGTCGCTCTTTCGCCATTGCTCGCGGTCCCGCCTTCGCGCAGCCGGATTGGCCGCCCCGCCGCCTTCCGATGCCGAACCGCTGTGGGAGATCATCAAGGCCATCGAGGAGAGCGGGAACGTCGCCCCCGCTTCGAGGAAGTTGAGTGGGTCGAAGACGGCTGTTGGGGAGTCGAGGCACGCGTACCGTGGTGCTGCTGGCGGTCGCTGGTCCTGCATCAGGCGCCACTGGGGGTGGCAGTCACCACTGGCCAGGGCGCCTCAACGTCTGGGTACTTTCCGTTCTCAACGGCGTTTCGCCATTTGATGACCTGAACTGCCTCACCTGATGCGCAATGTCAGAGCGGTCCGAGAACGTCGGGCTGTCCAACTGAGCTTGCGTCCGCCCGTCGCGATCCCCCTCACTCCCTCCGGAACGGCTGCTCGGCGATCTCCAGGAGCGCGCCCATGCCGGTGCGGACGGAGCGGGAATGCCTGCCCTTGCGCTCCAGCGTGAAGACGAGGAAGGAGCGGCCCGTCACCTCGTAGACGTCGCCGAATTCGTGGGGGGTTTCCTCGATCCGCTCCGGCACGTGGGTGTCGAGCAGGCAGCGCCAGCTGTCGCCCTCCGGCACGGAGGGGAGTGTGAACTCGACGACATCGTGATGGGCGTTCATGACGATGAGGAGCGTCGCGTCTGAGCCGCGGCGGCGGATGCCGGTCGGCTGTGCGCGCCCGTCGAGCACGATGCCGAGGCAGCGTGCCCGCGGATCCTGCCACTGTTCGGGCGTCATCTCGCTCGCATCGGGCGCGAGCCAGGTCACGTCCTTGACGTCGATCTCGTCGTTGTACTCGCCGACCAGGAAGCGGCCGCGGTGGAGGATCGGATAGGCCTTTCGGAGCGCGATCAGCTTGCGCACGAAGTCCACCATCTGCCGGCCTTCCTCGGTGAGCGCGCCCCAGTCGATCCAGTTCAGCGCGTTGTCCTGGCAATAGGCGTTATTGTTGCCGTTCTGGGTGCGGCCGAACTCGTCGCCGGCAAGCAGCATCGGCGTGCCCTGGGCGAGCAGGAGGGTGGCCAGCATGTTGCGTTTCTGGCGTTCGCGCAGGGCGACGATCTCGGCATCGTCGGTCGGGCCCTCCGCGCCGTGGTTCCAGGAATGGTTGTTGCTGTGGCCGTCGCGGTTGTCCTCGCCGTTCGCCTCGTTGTGCTTGTCGTTGTAGGAGACGAGGTCGTGCAGCGTGAAGCCGTCATGGGCGGTGATGAAGTTCACGCTCGCCCACGGCTTGCGGCCGCGGCGGTTGAAGAGGTCGCCCGAGCCGGTGATGCGGGCGGCGAGCTCGGCGAGCTTGCCCTCGTCGCCCTTCCAGAACGCCCGCACGGTGTCGCGGAACTTGTCGTTCCACTCCGCCCAGCCCGGCGGGAAGCGGCCGACCTGATAGCCGCCCGGGCCGATGTCCCACGGCTCGGCGATCAGCTTGACCATGGACAGGACCGGATCCTGGCGGCATGCGTCGAGGAACCCGCCGCCTTCGTCGAAGCCGTAGGGCTCGCGCGCGAGGATGGTGGCGAGATCGAAGCGGAAACCGTCGACCCGCATCTCCGTCGCCCAGTAGCGCAGGCTGTCGGCGACCATCTGCAGCACGCGCGGATGGCTGAGATTGACCGTATTCCCGGTGCCGGTGTCGTTGATGTAGAAGCGCGGCTCGTCGGGCATGAGGCGGTAGTAGCTGGCGTTGTCGATCCCCTTCAGCGAGAGGGTCGGGCCGAGCTCGTTGCCTTCCGCCGTGTGGTTGTAGACGACGTCCAGGATGATCTCGATCCCGGCCGCATGGAACTGGTTCACCGTCTCCTTGAACTCGTTCACGAAGGGCGTGTTGAGGTAGCGCGGGTCGGGCGCGAAGAAGCCGATCGAGTTGTAGCCCCAATAGTTCCGAAGGCCCTTCTGGAGGAGGTAGTCGTCGTCGACGAAGGCGTGGATGGGCAGCAGCTCGACGGAGGTGAGGCCGAGCGACTTCAGGTAGGCGATGACGTGGGGATCGGCGAGCGCGGCGAACGTCCCCCGGCAGTTCTCCGGGATGCGGTCGTGGAGCATGGTGAAGCCCTTGACGTGCATCTCGTAGAAGATCGTCTGCTCCCACGGCACGTTCGGGCGCCGCTCCGAGCCCCAGGTGAAGGCCGGATCGATGACGCGGCATTTCGGCACGAAGGCCGCGCTGTCGCGCTCGTCGAAGGAGAGATCCTTGTCGCGGGAATCGAGCCGGTAGCCGAAGATCTCGGGCGCCCATCGGAGCTCGCCGATGAGCTGCTTGGCATAGGGGTCAATAAGCAGCTTGTTCGGGTTGAAGCGGTGGCCCGCCTCGGGCGCATAGGCGCCGTGGACGCGGTAGCCGTAGGTGGTTCCAGGGCGCGCGGAGGGCAGGTAGCCGTGCCAGATCTCGTCGGTGTATTCCGGCAGCTCGATCCGTTCGAGCTCGGTCTCGCCGCTCTCGTCGAAGAGGCAGAGCTCCACCTTGGTGGCGTGCGCCGAGAAGATCGCGAAGTTGACGCCGAGGCCGTCCCAGGTGGCCCCGAGCGGGAACGGCCGCCCTTCGCGAATGCCGCTGCGGACCGCCGCGACCAAGGGCGCGGCGGCCGGTTTCGTTTGGATATTCATCATGCCCACCAGGAAAGAAGCCCGTGACAACGCCAATCCCGACGGAGGAGTTCCGAATTCGGGCGGGGAGGCGGGCGGTCCGGCCGCCGGCGAGCGGCACTGGGAAGCGCGGCGCCGGCATTGCGGCGGAGGTTCCAGGCGAGACGGCGTGTCGCTCGTGCGCTACGACGGCCGAAGCCTATATCAGGGGCGCCGGCACACCTTGAGGGAACGGGACGAGATGGCCTCCAGCCGCGACGACGAAGCGAACCGGCTGACCGGCCGCCTGTCACGTTACGCCCGCGTGGGAACCGGGATGAGCGGGGTCGCGGCGCGCATGCTCGGGTCGCGCGCCTTCGGCATGGAGTTCGACCGCGGGGCGAACGCCGCCGAGCTCGCCCGTGCGCTCGGCGGGCTGAAGGGGCCGATCATGAAGGTCGCGCAGCTCCTCGCCACGATCCCGGATGCGCTGCCGCCGGAATATGCGGCCGAGCTCGCGCAGCTCCAGGCCAATGCCCCGCCGATGGGGTGGGCCTTCGTGAAGCGGCGGATGACGGCGGAGCTCGGCGCCGGCTGGCAGGCGCGCTTCGCTTCGTTCGATCACGAGCCCGCGGCGGCCGCGTCGCTCGGCCAGGTGCATCGGGCAGTCGGAAAGGACGGCCGTCGCCTCGCCTGCAAGCTGCAATACCCGGACATGGCGAGCGCGGTCGAGGCGGATCTCCGGCAGCTCGGGCTCGTTCTCTCCATCCATCGCCGGATGGACCCGGCCATCGACACGCGCGAGATCGGGACCGAGATCGGCGCCCGCGTCCGGGAGGAGCTGGATTACGAGCGGGAGGCGCGGCACACGGACCTCTATCGCAGGATCTTTTCCGCCGAGCCGCTCATCCGCGTGCCCGAGATCGTGCCGGATCTGTCGACGAAGCGGCTCCTCACGATGTCCTGGCTGGACGGGGAGGGCCTGCTCGCCTACCGGGAGCACGCCGTCGAGGAGCGCAACAGGATCGCTACCGCCATGTTCAAGGCCTGGTGGCATCCGTTCAGCCATTATGCGGTCATCCACGGCGATCCGCATCTCGGCAATTACACCGTCTTCGAGGAGGGCGGCCGCCCGGCCGGGATCAACCTGTTGGATTACGGCTGCATCCGCATCTTTCCGCCGACCTTCGTGCAAGGCGTGATCGACCTCTATCACGGCCTGCAGACCGGAAACCGCGCTCAGATCGTCTCCGCCTACGAGACATGGGGTTTCCGCGGGCTCAGCAACGAACTGGTCGACGTGCTGAACATCTGGGCCCGGTTCATCTACGGCCCGCTCCTGGAGGATCGGGTCCGGGCGATCGCCGACGGCGTTTCCGCGACCGAGTACGGGCGGCAGCAGGCTTTCCAGGTCCATCAGGCGCTCAGGGAGAAGGGTCCCGTGCGGGTGCCGCGGGAGTTCGTGTTCATGGACCGTGCGGCGATCGGGCTCGGCGGCGTGTTCCTGCACCTGCGCGCCGAGATGAATTTCTACCGCCTCTTCAACGAGGAGATCGAGGCTTTCGAGACGGCCCAGGTGGCGGATCGGCAGCGCGCTGCGCTCGCTGCCGTGGGGCTCACCGATAATATCGTATGACAAAAATTGCGGATCTGTGCTCGCCCCCCTTGCGGCACGGCTCCTATTGCGCTTAACGCAGCGGCAGCGGTGGCGCGGCGGAGAACCGCAGGTTCCGTGCCGTTGCCGCTGGAGAAACTGGCTGGTATACCACGCGCCGGATTTGCAAGGGGGGTTGCCCACATGGCCGAACACGTCACTCACGGTCCTGCCGAGATCGGCGCCGAAATGGACTACCGTGAGCATGAGCGCACCTATTCCGCCTTCATCAAGGCAAGCCAGGTGCTCACCGTCGCCACGCTCGACGTGGTGCTGGCGCTGGTCCTCTTCGCGTTCGGTTCGGCCAGCGTCGGCTTCTGGCTCGGTTCTCTCCTTCTCATCATGACGATCGCCGCAACCGTGATGGGATTTGCCTCGCGCGGATCGTGGAAGCCGCCGGCGGTCGTTTTCGCGATCGGGGTGCTGTTCATCATCCTGGCCGTGGCCTGAGCGGCGCCATGAAGATTGCTGTCCTGAAGGAAGACGCCGCGAAGGAGCCGCGCGTCGCCGCCACGCCGGAAACGGTCAAGAAGTTCATCGGGAAGGGAGCCGACGTCACCGTGGAAAGCGGGGCGGGTCAGGCTTCCGGCTACGCTGACAAGGACTATCAGGAAGCGGGGGCTTCGCTTGCAGCGAGCGCGGCGGAGGCATCTGCGAACGCCGACCTCGTGCTGAAGGTCCGTCGGCCGGACGCGCTCGACGATCTTCGGAGCGGCGCCGCGATCGTCGCCCTGATGGACCCCTACGGCAACGAAGGCGCGCTGCAGTCGATGGCAGAAGCGGGCCTGTCCGCCTTTTCGCTTGAGATGATCCCCCGCATCACGCGCGCGCAGGTGATGGACGTCCTGTCGTCCCAGGCCAACCTCGCCGGCTACCAGGCCGTGATCGAGGCTGCCGCGCATTTCGGCCGCGCGCTGCCGATGATGATGACCGCCGCGGGCACGGTGCCCGCCGCCCGCGTGTTCGTGATGGGTGCCGGCGTCGCCGGGCTCCAGGCGATCGCCACGGCGAAGCGCCTCGGCGCGGTCGTGACCGCCACCGACGTCCGCCCGGCCGCCAAGGAGCAGGTCGCCTCGCTCGGCGGCAAGTTCGTCGCCGTCGAGGACGAGGAGTTCAAGGCGGCGGAAACGGCGGGCGGCTACGCCAAGGAGATGTCGGCCGAGTACCGCGCCAAGCAGGCGGCGCTCGTGGCCGGGCACATCGCCAAGCAGGACATCGTCATCACGACGGCGCTCATCCCGGGTCGGCCGGCGCCGAAGCTGCTCACGAGGGAGATGGTGGCCTCGATGCGGCCGGGCTCCGTCATCGTGGACCTCGCGGTTGAGCGCGGCGGCAACGTCGAGGGCGCCGTCGCCGACGAGATCGCCGCCGTGGGCGGCGTCAAGATCATCGGCTTCGTCAACATGGCGGGCCGGATCGCACAGTCGTCCTCGGCACTGCTCGCGCGCAACATCTACGCCTTCGTCGAGCCGATGATCGATCCGGAGACGAAGGCGCTGAGGATCAACCGAGACGACGAAATCATCACAGCGACGATGCTCACCAACCAAGGCGCCGTCGTCCATCCGAGCTTCGCTCCGAAGCCGGCTGCATGAGGGGGGAGGACTGATGGCAAGCACATTGAGCGAGGCCGTCGAGCGGGCCCGCGCCGCCGCCGATGCGGCCGGCGCAGCCGCCGAGCAGGCCCGCCAGGCGGCGGAACAGGCGGCGGCGCTCGCCTCGCAGGAGGGGGCGGCCGATGCTGCCGGCGCCCTGGCGCACGCGGCGACCGGGGGCGTGATCGACCCGTTCGTCTTCCGCCTGTCGATCTTCGTCCTGGCGATCTTCGTGGGCTATTACGTCGTCTGGTCGGTCACGCCGGCGCTCCACACGCCGCTGATGAGCGTGACCAACGCGATCTCCTCCGTGATCGTGGTCGGCGCGCTGCTCGCACTCGGCGTCGACCTCGTCGGCGAGGGAACCGGAACGGCGCGGACGCTCGGCTTCATCGCGGTGATCCTGGCGAGCGTGAACATCTTCGGCGGGTTCCTCGTCACCCAGCGCATGCTGGCCATGTACAAGAGAAAAGAACGGTAGGGGCGCCGTAAAATGTCAGCAAACGTCACGGCGTTTCTCTATCTCGTCTCCGGGGTCCTCTTCATCCTGGCGCTGCGGGGCCTCTCGCATCCGGAGACGAGCCGGCGCGGCAACCAGTACGCCATGGTCGGCATGGCCATCGCGGTGGTCACCACGCTGTTCTCCTCGCCGCCATCCGACGCCTTCGGCTGGCTGCTTTTGGCGATAGCGCTCGGGCTCGGCGGCGGCGTCGGCGCGATGGTGGCCCGGCGCATCCCGATGACGGCCATGCCGCAGCTCGTCGCCGCCTTCCACTCGCTGGTCGGCCTTGCGGCGGTCCTGGTCGCGGCGGCGGCGCTCTATGCCCCTCAGGCCTTCGATATCGGCGTGCAGGGCGCGATCCACGGCGCCAGCCTGGTGGAGATGAGCCTCGGCACGGCGATCGGCGCCATCACCTTCACCGGATCCGTGATCGCCTTCCTGAAGCTCGACGGCCGGATGAGCGGCAAGCCCATCCTGCTGCCGTCCCGGCACGTCATCAACGCGGCTCTCGCCATCCTGCTCGTCGGCCTGGTCGTGGCGCTGGTGGCGACCGAGAGCCATGCGGTGTTCTGGCTGATCGTGGTGGTGAGCCTGGTGCTCGGCGCGCTCATCATCGTCCCGATCGGCGGGGCGGACATGCCGGTCGTCGTGTCGATGCTGAACTCCTATTCGGGATGGGCGGCGGCCGGCATCGGCTTCACCCTCGGCAACACGGCGCTCATCATCACGGGCGCGCTCGTCGGCTCGTCCGGCGCGATCCTCAGCTACATCATGTGCAAGGGGATGAACCGCTCGTTCATCTCGGTCATCCTCGGCGGCTTCGGCGGCGAGACCGTTGCCGGGGCCCAGGATCTCGGCGACCGCACGGTGAAGCAGGGCTCCGCCGAGGACGCGGCCTTCCTGATGAAGAACGCGTCGAAGGTGATCGTCGTGCCGGGCTACGGCATGGCGGTCGCGCAGGCCCAGCATGCGCTGCGCGAGATGGGCGACATGCTGAAGCGCGAAGGCGTGGAGGTGAAGTACGCCATCCATCCGGTCGCCGGACGCATGCCGGGCCACATGAACGTGCTGCTCGCCGAAGCGAACGTGCCCTATGACGAGGTGTTCGAGCTCGAGGACATCAACTCGGAGTTCGCGCAGGCCGACGTCGCCTTCGTGATCGGCGCGAATGACGTGACCAACCCCGCCGCGCGCGACGACCCGTCGTCCCCGATCTTCGGCATGCCGATCCTCGACGTCGATAAGGCGAAGACCTGCCTCTTCATCAAGCGGTCGCTCGGCTCCGGCTACGCCGGCATCGACAACACGCTGTTCTACAAGCCGAACACGATGATGCTGTTCGGCGACGCCAAGAAGATGACCGAGGACATCGTCAAGTCGCTCGGGTGAGGCGACTTGCCTTCACTTTCCAGAGGCCGGGCCCCAGCGCCCGGCCTTTTTGTTGCGGCCGACCCTGGTGCGCAATCCCGCATTAGTTGAAGAATGGTTGACGGCATCCCCAGGATGTGTCGAAATCGTGACGCTCGCACGGGGAGCGGGCACGCCGGGGGGTCCGATGATACTGGGTGCGTTCGCTCGCGCGGCGCGTGTCGTCTGTTTTGTGCTCGCCGCCTGCAGCCTCGTCGCAGCATGCGCCGCGGTGGACAGCAGCCTCAGCAGTCGCTTGCTCAGCTATAATGGCGAGTTGAACCAGTTCCGCAACGACGAGATTCTGCTCAACATCCTTCGATCGCGAGAGTTTGAGCCGCTGACCTTTGCACCGGCCAGCGAGATCGGCGGGCAGTTGAGTTCCACGACGAACCTCGGTCTGCCATCGTTTGCGGTCGGCCACGATGCGGCGAGCCAGTTTGCCTTTTCGAATGCCACCCTGGGAACGACCACTGCGGTCAACACCAGCACCAAAGCCGCACCGCTGGTCACCAGCCAATTCTACGATAGGCTTCTCAGCCCGATCACCCCCTCAAACTTCCTGGGGTTGCTCCAGCAGGGCTACTCGAGAGAACTGCTGTTCTGGATATTGCCGGAATCCGTGCGCGTGCGGCACTCGGACGGGCGCGACGAACTCTTCATGAACCAGCCTCCGTTCAACACGGCGTGCGAACTGGGAAGAAGGGAGCCCAGCTGCTTCGAAGAGTTCGTGCACCTCGCCATGCAATGGGGCCTCACCGCCGTACCCATCGCACCGGCACGCGGAAAGAAGGACGCGGCACCCTCGGCTGCACTGTGTTTCGACGAGTTGCTCGGCAGCTACGCGAGAAGGGCGGCGCAAAGAAGCGGCCACCGCGATTGGGGAAGCTCCGGGTCTAATGTGCGTTGCGAGACGGGGCGGGCGGCGGAGGCCAACAAGCTGGCCATTTCGCGCGGCGGCACGCGCTATGAGATCACACCGAGATCCCCGATGGCGATCTACCGCTTCTTGGGAAGCGTCCTTGAGGGAGGCCCGGGCGTTGCGATTCTCATCGACGAGCGAGGGGGGCATCCGGGCCTGCTGACGGTCGTGCGCGCTGAGGGCGGAGGCTGCTTCGCCAAGGCAAACTACAGGGGCGTTGAATACTGCGTTCCCGAATCGGGCACCATCAACACGAAACAAGTGTTCGCCGTCCTATCGCAGCTTACGGCGCAAAGCACTTCGCGCCATGATCTTCAGATTGGTAGCGCAATCATTCTTGCTCCTTAGCCGGAAGGACTGGAAGGATGTCGGCGACGGTTGAAGGCGCAACGTCGCACCCAGAGGAGGCGGGAAGCGGCTCCACTATGCCGGGGCGTAAGAAGCGGGCCGTGGTGGTGATCCATGGAATAGGCGAGCAGCGCCCGATGGAGACTCTGCGCAGCTTCGTCGATGCGGTCTGGCTGGAGGATCTGCGGAAGGACTGCCCGGCGGACAAGAAGCGCGACAGGTGCGGGCGCGCGACGTGGATCGTGCCGGACAAGATGGCCGGATCCTACGAGCTGCGACGCATCCGCGCCGGCTTCGTCGAGGAGGCCTCGGGTGACCTCCGCACCGACTTCTTCGAGTTCTACTGGGCCGACCTCATGCAGGGCACGACCCTGCAGCACCTCTGGTCCTGGGTCCGGGGTCTGCTGTTCAGGCCGCCTTGGACCGTGCCGTTTCGCGTAATGCCGGCCTGGCTGTTGCTGTGGGCGGGGGTCGCCGCCGTGGTGCTCATCCTGCTGAGCGCCGCCCACCCGGGCAGTCCGCCAATCGTCTGGTTGCAGGGCATCTTCGGCAGACCTTTTCGGTGGCTCGGCACGAATCTTCACACCGTGCTCCTGGCGACGGCAGGAGCGGCGGCGGCTCTCCTCCTCCTTCGGCTCGCTTGCCTGCTGTATCGAACGCGGGGCGCGCGCTCAGAGCCGAATCGGCACGACAGGATCGACGTCGGGCTCGCCGCGCCAACGGTCATCGCCATCGGCGGCCTTCTCGCCGCGATGGTGATCGGACCCGACGCCATGGACGGTCAGGAGAACCTGGAGAATCCCGCCCGCTTGATCGCAGCCGGAACGGCATTCGCGCTCGGAATCCTGATCCATCAGGTGGTGGTGCCCTATCTCGGCGACGTCGCGCGCTACGTGCGGGCCGCTCCGGAGACGGTGGAGCGCCGCCAGGCCGTACGGGAGCGGGGCTTGGCTCTGCTGAACGGTCTCCATGAGTGCCGCGAGTACGACCGCATCTTCATCGTCGGTCACAGCCTGGGCGCGATCATCGCCTATGACTTGCTGCTGTTGCTCTGGGCGGAGCGCGGACCCTCCAGGGAGCGCCCGCCGGGGCCGGCGGCCGCGGCTGCGCTGGCGTGGCTCGACCAGAATTTGGTCCATCCTTGCCGCACGTTTGAACTCTCGAAGTACCGGGACGCGCAGCGCGCGGTGTTTGACGCGCTTCGCGCCGAGTCGGATAGTTGGCTGGTCAGCGATTTCGTGACGCTCGGCAGCCCGCTCACGCACGCCGACTTCCTGATCGCCGAGACCGATAGGCATCTTGAGCGCATGAAGCGTGAGCGTCTCGTCGCCACTTCGCCGCCGAGGGCGAATGACAAAGGCTGTCCGAAGAGCATGTTCTATAGAACGGCGACCGGAGGCTCGACTGTGCCGCACCATGCCGCCGTTTTCGCCAGCGTGCGCTGGACGAATATTCACCATCCCCCGCGGGGCATCTTCTTCGGGGATTTTCTGTCGGGACCGGCACAGGACCATTTCGGGCACGGGATTCAGGAGATCGTCGTTCGGCTGCGAAGGCCTCTGCTGTGCTTATTCCAGTGGCCTTTGTTCACGCACACCCTCTATTGGGAACCGGGGGCTGGGCCTCGAGGATCAAACGAGCATCTCGTGGCGTTGCGGCGGGCGCTCGAGCTCGACCTCTGATGGCGCGCGCCTCGCGACTCCGCAAGACGCGCCCGGAAAGCCATGGTAACCACCCGCAGCTGGCAAATCGGGCGCCGCCATTCCGCGTTGGCGCCGCGCGCAGGAGGAGAGGGAACTTGCGGGCTTCGTCGAAGCGGGCGCGTCTGGGCACGCTGCTGATCGCCGTCCCGGTCGCCGGGTACGTGGCGGCCGCGGGCTATCTCTACACGTTCCAGCGCGGCTACGTCTTCGCTCCGGGGACGCTGCTCGAGACGCCGGCGGAGAAGGGCCTCGAGGGGGTCGAGATCGTAACGCTGGAGCGCGGTGACGGCGTGACGCTGACCGGCTGGTACGCGCCTGCCGCCGAGGGCCAGCCGACGCTCCTCTACTTTCACGGCAATGCCGGCAGCATGAGCGGGCGGGCCGACCGCTTCCGGCAGGTGCTCGATTCCGGGGTCGGCCTGCTCGCTTTCAGCTACCGGGGCTATCCCGGAAGCGGCGGCGCGCCGAGCGAGGCCGCCTTGTTCGAGGACGCGCTCGCCGCGTTCGACTGGCTCGCGGCGCGAACCGACCGGATCGTGATCCACGGCGAGTCGCTCGGCACGGCGGTGGCGACCTATGCGGCGAGCCGGCGACCGGCGCTCGCCCTCGTTCTGGAGGCCCCGTTCACGGCCGCGCTCGACATTGCGGGCGCGACCTATCCGTGGCTGCCGGTATCGCTCCTGATGCGGGACCCGTTCCTCTCGCGCGAGCACATCCGCGCCGTGGAGGAGCCCATCCTCATCGTGCACGGAACGGCGGACGAAGTGATCCCGGTGGCGCACGGCCGGGCGCTCGCCGAGATCGCCGGCCCGCGCGCGGAGCTGGAGATCGTGCCGGACGCGCGCCACAGCGATCTGTGGAAACGCGGCCTCTGGCCGCGCGTGCTCCAGTTCCTGGAGGAGAGCGGCGCCGTGCCGCGGCCGGCCGGTTAGGCCCGGGTCGCCGAGGTCCGACGCGCCCCGTCCACTGCGATCTGGTAGTTGGCGTTGACGGTGAGCGCTCGCGAGAACGCGGTGAACGCCTTCTGCCGGTCGCCGAGCTGCTCGTAGGCGAGACCCTGGTTGGCCCATGCCTGGAAGCTGCGATTGTCGCGCCGGAGCGACTCGGTGATGTCGTCCAGCGCGCTCTTCGGGTCGCCGAGGGCGAGATAGCTCACCCCGCGGCTGTTGTAGGGCTCCGCCGCGCCGGGCGAAATCCCGATCGCAGTGGTGAAGTCCTCCACCGCCGTCTGGTGCTGGTTGAGCGCCTGATTGGCGAGGCCCCGGTTGTAGAAGGCCTGCGCGTCCGTCGGGTTGATGGAAATCGCCGTGTTGTAGTCGGCAAGCGCGAGGTCGGCGCGGCCTTCCTGGCGGTAGATGTTGCCGCGCGCCACATAGGCCGGGGCATAGCCCGGGTCGGCCTGGATCGCACGGTTGTAGTCCGCCAGCGCGTCACGAAGCTTGCCCTGGCGGCGCAGGATGAGCGCCCGGTTCGCATAGGCCTGGCCGAAGCTCGGGTCGAGGCGGAGCGCCGCCTCGAAGTCGGCCGTCGCCTCCTTGTACATGCCGGCGAGCCCGTAGGCCGCGCCGCGCACGTTGTAGGCGTTGGCGTCGTTCGGGTTCTGCCGGATGACCGCGGTGAGGGACTCGATGTTTGCCGGGGCTGCGGTCGCCGGATCGACATTCGTCATGTCGACGGCCGGCGTCGTCATCGTCTGGCACCCGGCAAGGAGCGCCGCGGCCAGCAGAGCAGCCGCTATGGAGCGTCTGCTCCGAACGCAGTCGCTACGCGCCGGCATGAAGTCCGGCCCGGTCCGCTCGATGGTCATCCTGGAACTCCCAAAGCCGCCGGTACGCCTCGCGTCCGCGGGCGATCAGCGCGCCGCGCGGCGCTTGCCCGGCAGGAGGCCTTCGCGCTGGGCGCGCTTGCGCGCAAGCTTCCGCGCGCGGCGGACGGCTTCCGCCTTCTCGCGCGCCTTCTTCTCGGACGGCTTCTCGTAATGATTGCGGAGCTTCATCTCGCGGAAGATGCCTTCGCGCTGCATCTTCTTCTTCAGAGCTTTCAGAGCCTGATCGACGTTATTGTCCCTGACGATGACCTGCACGTGATTCCGTTCCTTTCTCCGCCGATTGCCGAATGTCTTGGTCGGAACGATCGTCCGCGGACGCGTGCAGCGCCCGCCAGGTCGATTCAAATTCCGCAAACAGCTATGCGCCCGCTGCGCCCCGGCGCATCAGGCGATTGGGATATAGCGCCTCGGTTCAATCCTGTCCACCGTTCGCGGCATCGGAGACGCCGTCGGCCGGTTCGACCGCACCTTCCGAGCCGGGAGCTTCCTCCCCGTCCGAGGGGGCGGCCTGAGCGCCATCGGCGGCGGCCCCGCCGGGCTCTGCCGGGTCTCCACCAGGCGCGGGCCGGGAGGGTGGATGGCCGAGCCAGCGCGTCGCGGCGGCCTCTGCTTTCGCGCGCTCGTCGCGGCCCAGCTGGAGCAGCCAGCTCTCCATGTGATCGTCGAGGGCACCCCGGTCGCGCGCGACGAGATACCAGCGTGCTGCCTCCGTCGGATCAGCCGTGACGCCCCGCCCGTCCGCGAGCAGGCGCGCAAGCCGAAGCTGTGCGGCCGGATTGCCGGCGCTTGCCGCTTCCCGGAACCAGCGGGCGGCCACGGCCTCGTCCCTCCCGACGCCGCGCCCGTTGAAGAGCATGATGGCGTACTCGACCTGCGCGCCCGTATGGCCCGCCCGGGCGGCCTCGGCGAACCAGCGCGCCGCCGTGGCCTCGTTCCTCACGACCCCGACGCCTTCGGAGTAGAGGCCGGCGAGAGCATACTTCGCGTCGGGATCACCGAGGCGCGCGGCATTCCGCAGGTGCGCGGCCGCCAGCATGGCATTCCGCTCCTGGCCTTGGCCCTGGAGGATCATGTAGCCGAGCTCGCGCAGCGCGACCGCATGGCCGGCTGCACCGGCCCTGGCGAAGAGATCGGCGGCACGCGCGTGGTCGGGCGGCACGCCATGGCCATCGAGATACAGGCGGCCGAGCGCATAGAGCGCTTCCTTGTCCCCGGCATCGGCGGCGAGCTGGTACCAGCCTGCCGCCTCTTCGAGGTTCTGCTTGACGCCCAGCCCCCGGGCCAGGAGCTCGCCCAGGAGCGTCGCGGAGGCGGGATCACCCTGCTTCGCCTTTTCCAGCGCCAGAGCGAACGCCGAGAGGAAATAGCCGCGCTGGAACGCGCCATAGGCGAAGTCGGGCGCCGGCCCATCCTCGCCGAGCGCCGTTTCCATGCCGCTGTCGATCCGTTGGTCGATCCGGTCGGAATCGACCGGGGAGGGCAGGGTGGACGCGGCCGGCGGGGCGTCCGCATCCGGCGACGGCGCGGGCTCGGCGAGGGCCGGCGCGACAGCCGTCGGGTCGGGCGGCGGCGTCGCCGCCTCCTGGGCCGCGCCGGACCCGCAAGATGCGGCCAGCAGCAGCGCCGATGCCAGATGGACGGCCTTCCTCACGGCTCGCCCTTGCGGGCAGCTGCCTGAAGCAGCTCGTGCGCGACCAGAACCGCCTCGGCCGGGCCGCCCGGATGCTCCCACACGGCCCTGTGGAGCGCCACGAAGCCCGCTCCGGTCGCGCCTGCGACGGCTACGCTCTCCAGCGCATGCCCTGCCATGATCACGGCGGGGATCTCCATGAGATCCGACCACCATTCCGCAAGGTCGAGCGCCCTCAGGTGCGGCTCGTGCCGGATGTCGCAGTGCGGCTGGCCGAAGAAGACGTAATCGGCGCCCGCCTCGCCGGCCTCCATCGCCGCATGGCGGGTGCGGAGGCTTCCGGCGCCCACGATCTGCTTCGGCGTGAACCGCTCGACCGCCCGTTTCAGGTCGCCGATGCCGGTCGAGACATGGACACCGTCGGCGCGAGCGCGGCCGGCGGCCCGGGTGTGTTCCGCCACCAGCGCGGCGGCGTTGTGCGCCTGGACGATGGGGACGAGGAGCGCGGCCTCCTGCTCGGCCGTTTCCTCGCTCGCGCCGACGCCGATCAGCACCGCCGCCACGAGACCCGTGCCGAGCGCCGCCTCCAGTCCGCGCGGAAACGACTGGCGGTCGAAGCCGCCCGGCGTCACGAGGTAGAGCAGGGCTGGCTGCTCGTCGGCATCTCTGGTCTGGCCCAAGGTGAAACCTCGAAGCGAAGAAGGAGACGCACGGCCTCCTTCCCTGCACATGCCGAATCCGGCTGATTTCGGGCGAAGGCTATGCGGCCTGCCGCTCCATGTCGGGCTTCCAGGAGCCGAGCGCGGCAAGGCTGTTCATGCGGGCGCGGTGCGAGAAGGCCTGCTGGCCGGCCCGTTCGTTCTCGGACTTGCCGCCCCAGGCGCGGAGCGCCGCCGCCTGCAGGGCACGGCCGTAGGAGAAGGTGAGCTTCCACGGCAGGTCGTACATCGCGTTCATGGCCGCCAGATGCGCCGTCGCATCCTCGTCGGACTGCCCGCCCGACAGGAACGCGATCCCGGGAACGGCCGCCGGGACGGTGGACTTGAGGACGCGGACGGTCCTCTCGGCCACCTCTTCGACGCTCGCCTTCGTTCCGGACTTCTGGCCGGGCACCACCATGTTCGGCTTCAGAACCATGCCCTCGAGCTGCACGTTCGCATCGAAGAGCTGATCGAACACGGCGTTGAGCGTCCACTCGGTGACCTCATAGCAGCGCCCGATGTCGTGAACCGAATCGGGGCCGTCCATCAGCACCTCCGGCTCGACGATCGGGACGATGCCGTTCTCCTGGCAGAGCGCGGCATAGCGGGCGAGCGCATGCGCATTGGCCTGGATGCAGTTCCAGGACGGGCGTTCGTCGCCGATCGCGATCACCGCGCGCCACTTGGCGAACCGGGCGCCGAGGCCATGATACGCCTTCAGCCGCTCGCGCAGGCCGTCGAGGCCCTCCGTGATCTGCTCGCCGGGGCTGAGCGCCATCGGCTTGGCGCCGGCATCGACCTTGATGCCGGGCACGGCGCCGGCCGCCGTGATGAGTTCGGCAAGCGGCGTCCCGTCCCGGGCCTTCTGCCGAAGCGTCTCATCGAAGAGGATGACGCCGGAGATGTAGTTCCGCATGGCGTCGTCCGCCCGGAACAGCATCTCGCGATAGTCCCGCCGCGTCTCCTCGGTCGATTCCACGCCGATCGAATCGAAGCGCTTCTTGATCGTGCCGGAGCTCTCGTCCGCCGCAAGGATCCCCTTGCCCTCCGCCACCATGCGATTGGCGATCTCCTCGAGACGTTCGCTCATTGCCGTCGCTCCTCCGTATGCTCGTGCATTGCGGTACATTTGGACTGAATTAGGCGGCTCGCCAAGCGTTTCCGGGCGTACCGGGAACGGCCGACGGACCGCCCGGAAGCCGAGGCCTTCGTCGGTCCGTCGGCGCGGGACGGGGGCTGCCGGACGTCAGGCGCGGAGCGCTTCCACGCCGGGCAGGACCTTGCCCTCCAGCCACTCGAGGAAGGCTCCACCGGCGGTCGAGACATAGCTGAAGTCGTCGGCCACGCCGGCGTGGTTCAGCGCGGCGACCGTATCGCCTCCGCCCGCCACGGAGAGAAGGCCGCCCGCGCGCGTGCGGGCTGCGGCGTGCTTCGCGGCTGCGACCGTCGCCCGGTCGAAAGGCGCGATCTCGAAGGCGCCGAGCGGGCCGTTCCAGACCAGCGTCCGCGCCCGGTCGATCCAGCCGTTGACGGCCGCAACGGAATCCGGGCCGACGTCGAGGATCATGCGATCCTGCGGCACGGCGGCGGCATCGACGATTTCGTTCGGCGCATCCGCGGTAAAGGCGGTTGCCGCGACGACGTCCGTCGGCAGCACGATCGCCGTGCCCGTCGCATCGGCGTCCGCCATGATCTGTCGCGCCGTATCCAGGAGGTCGGGCTCGTAGAGCGACTTGCCGATCTCGATGCCCTTCGCGGCGAGGAACGTGTTCGCCATGCCGCCGCCGATCACGAGGGCGTCGACCCTGCGGAGCAAATTGCCGAGGAGCTCGAGCTTCGTGGAGACCTTGGCGCCGCCGATCACGGCGACCACCGGGCGCTCGGGGGAGCCGAGTGCCCCTTCGAGCGCCTCCAGCTCCTGCTGCATCGCGCGCCCGGCATAGGCCGGCAGAAGATGGGCGAGGCCCTCGGTGGAGGCGTGCGCCCGGTGCGCAGCGGAAAAGGCGTCGTTCACGTACAGATCGCCGAGCCGCGCGAGTTCCGCGGCGAAGGCGGGATCGTTCTTCTCCTCGCCCGCATGGAAGCGGGTGTTCTCGAGCAGGATGATTCCGCCGTCGCCAAGCTCGGCGACCGCGCGCTCCGCCTCCGGACCGATGCAGTCTTCGGCGAAGCCGACCGGCAGCCCGACGACGTCGGCGACGGCCGGCGCGACGGGCTCGAGCGACATCTCGGGCACGCGCTTGCCCTTCGGGCGCTCGAAATGCGCCAGGAGGGCGATCTTCGCCCCCCGCTCGGAAAGCTCCCTGATCGTGCCGGCCACCCGCTCGATCCGGGTGCTGTCGGTCACGACGCCGTCCTTCACGGGGACGTTCAGGTCGACGCGGAGAAGGACGCGCTTGCCGGCGATGTCGCCGGCATCGTCGAGAGTACGAAATGCCCCCATCGCCGCCTCAGATGACCTTGGCCATCGCGACGGCGGTGTCGTTCATCCGGTTCGAGAAGCCCCACTCGTTGTCGTACCAGGAGAGGATCCGGCAGAAATTGCCGTCCATGACCTTGGTCTGGTCCATGTGGAAGACCGAGGAATGGGGATCGTGGTTGAAATCGGAGGAGACGAGCGGCTCGTCGGTGTAGCCGAGAATGCCCTTCAGCCGCTGCTCGGAGGCCGCGCGGATCGCCTCGTTGATCTCTTCCTTGGAGGTCTTGCGGCTCGCCACGAACTTGAAGTCCACGACCGAGACGTTCGGGGTCGGCACGCGGATCGACACGCCGTCGAGCTTGCCGTTCAGCTCCGGCAGGACGAGGCCGACCGCCTTTGCCGCGCCGGTGGTGGTCGGGATCATGGAGAGCGCGGCGGCGCGGGCGCGGTAGAGATCCTTGTGCAGCGTGTCGAGCGTCGGCTGGTCGCCAGTGTAGGAGTGGATCGTGGTCATGAAGCCCTTCTCGATGCCGATCGCATCGTTGAGGACGGCGGCCACGGGTGCGAGGCAGTTGGTGGTGCACGAGGCGTTCGACACGATCTCGTGCTCGGCCGTCAGCTTGTCGTTGTTGACGCCGTACACGACCGTGAGGTCGGCATTCGTCCCCGGCGCGGAAATGAGGACGCGCTTCGCTCCGGCCTGGAGATGAGCGGCCGCCTTGTCGCGATCGGTGAAGAAGCCGGTGCACTCCATGACGATCTCGACGCCGAGGTCGCGATGCGGGAGCTTGGAAGGGTCGCGCTCCGCAGTGACCTTGATGGGGCCGCGCCCGACGTCGATCGTGTCGCCGTCCACCGTAACCTGGGCCGGGAAGCGGCCGTGGACCGAATCGTAACGGAGCAGATGCGCGTTCGTCTGGACGGGGCCGAGGTCGTTGATCGCGACGACTTCGATGTCGTCGCGGCCCGACTCGATTACCGCGCGCAGCACGTTCCTTCCGATCCGACCGAACCCGTTGATCGCGACACGAACAGCCATGAATCGTCTCTCCTAGGTTACCGTCTGCGGCTGGGCCAACCGTTCCAGAGCCAGTTGAACCACCCGTTCCGGCGTGATGCCGAAATGCGCATAGAGCGCTTCGTAGGGCCCGCTCGCCCCGAAGTCGTGCAACCCGACGAAGATGCCGTCGCTGCCGATGATCGCGTCCCAGCCCTGCCGGATGGCGGCTTCGATGCCGATGCGCAGGGGTGCCGATCCGAGGACCTCGCGGCGATAGCTGCGGCCCTGCTCGGCAAACCGTTCGAACGAGGGGACGGAGACGACGCGGGCGGCGTGGCCGAGAGCGTCGAGCCGGGCCTTGGCGTCAAGCGCGATCGCCACTTCGGAGCCCGTCGCGAAGAGGCTCACCGCGGCGTCGCCGTCGCTGTCGGCGACGACGTAGGCGCCGCGCTCGCACCGGTTGTCCTCGTCGAACTCCCGCGGCAGCGCAGGCAGATCCTGGCGCGTGAGCGCAAGCAGGCTCGGCCGGTGGCGGTCGTGCAGCGCGAGCTGCCAGCATTCCGCAGTCTCCACGACGTCGGCGGGCCGGTACACGACGAGGTTCGGGATCGCCCGGAGCGCGGCCAGATGCTCGACCGGCTGGTGCGTCGGTCCGTCCTCGCCGAGCCCGATGGAATCGTGGGTCATCACGTAGACGACGCGCTGCTTCATCAGCGCCGAAAGCCGGATCGCCGGCCGGCAATAGTCGGAGAAGACCAGAAACGTCCCGGAATAGGGGATCAGTCCGCCGTGCAGCGCCATGCCGTTCATGGCGGCCGCCATGCCGTGCTCGCGGATGCCGTAATGCACGAAGCGGCCGTCGTAGGCGCCGGGGCCGATGATGCCGAGACCCGTCGTCTTGGTGTTGTTCGAGCCGGTGAGGTCGGCCGATCCGCCGATCGTGTCCGGGACCGCGGCGTTGATCCTCTCGAGCGCGAGCTCCGAGGCCTTGCGCGTCGCCATCTTCGGGCGCGTGTCGGCCAGCTCCTCCTTCAGCTTGCGGATCGCCTTGCCGAGGGCGGCGGGCGCTTCGCCGGAGAGCCGGCGCTCGAGCTCGCCGCGCTGCTGCGGATCGAGCCGGTCGAAGCGGGCGAGCCACTCCTTGCGCGCAGGGCGCGAGCGCAGGCCGGCGAGGCGCCACGCATCGAGGGTGTCCGGGGGAATGTGGAAGGGTTCATACGGCCAGTTCAGATGGACGCGCGCGCCCGCGATTTCCTCGGCGCCGAGCGGCGAGCCGTGGCAGGCCGCCTTCCCGCGTTTCGTGGGCGACCCGTAGCCGATGATTGTGCGCGCCGCGATCAGCGTCGGGCGGTCGCTCCGCCGCGCATCGGCGAGCGCGGCGTCGATGTCGTCCGGCGCGTGGCCGTCGATCCGGACCGTGTTCCAGCCCGACGCCGCGAAGCGGGCGAGCTGGTCCGTCGAATCCGACAGCGCGATGTCGCCGTCGATCGTGATCTTGTTGTCGTCGAAGAGGACGATCAGGCGGTTGAGCTTCAGATGCCCGGCAAGCGCGATCGCCTCCTGGCTGATCCCCTCCATGAGGTCGCCGTCGGAGGCGAGCACATAGGTGTAATGGTCGACGACGCCGTCGCCGAACCGGGCGTTCATGACCCGCTCGGCGAGCGCCATGCCGACCGCCGTGGCGAGGCCCTGGCCAAGCGGCCCGGTCGTCGTCTCTATCCCGCTCGCATGGCCGTATTCCGGATGGCCCGCCGTGCGCGAACCGAGCTGACGGAAGCGCTTGATCTCCTCCATCGTCATGTCCTCGTAGCCGAGGAGATGGAGGAGCGCGTAAAGCAGCATCGACCCGTGCCCGGCCGAAAGCACGAAGCGGTCGCGGTCGGGCCAGAGCGGATCCTTGGGGTCGAACTTCAGGTGACGGGTGAAGAGCACGGTGACGAGGTCGGCCGCGCCCATGGGAAGGCCGGGGTGCCCGGACTTGGCGGCCTGCACGGCGTCCATGGCGAGCGCGCGGATCGCATTGGCCATCAACGCGTGCTTCTCTGCGTCGGTCATCAGCAACTCTTCTTGGTGGTGGTCGAGACTGCGATCGCCTCCCAACGCGCAGCTTTCCGCTGTCTCGGCGGGCGGACACATATCAGCTTGCCCCAGCATGTCAAAGATGCCGATCGGTCGCGGGCGCGACGGAACGCCCGCCAAAGGCGAGTTCATGCGCTGCGGCAGATCGCGGCCTGCAAGCTCTTGAACGTCAACGGCGCTTCGCCGCATAAGGGGAACCCGAAGGGGTGCGTCGCGACGGCCCGGCAGCAGGCGGACAACCGCAGACCATGTCAGACTCGGCGGCACGAGCGATCGCACGGATGGACCACGCGCTGGGCGAGCTGGAGTCTCTGCTGGTTCGGGCTCTGGACGACCGGGAGCAGGCGGGCCGGCTCGCCTCCGAGGTTAAGACGCTCGGCGTCGAACGGGCGAGGATCACAGACGCCCTCGATCGGGCCGAGGCGAAGATCGAGCGGCTCGAGCACGTGAACCGCGAAGTCTCGCGCCGCCTGGTGGCCGCGATGGAGACCATCCGCCAGGTTCTTCGGCCGGAGGACAGCACGCAGTGACATCAATGGCGCAAGTGACGGTCACCGTTAACGGCCGAACCTACCGGATGGCGTGCGGGGAGGGGCAGGAGGATCACCTGCTCGCGCTCAGCGAGCGCTTCGACGGGACGATTTCGGAGCTCAAGGGTGCGGTCGGCGAGGTCGGCGACCAGCGCCTCCTCGTGATGGCCGGCATCCTCACGACCGACCGGCTGGACGAGACCGAAAAGCGCCTGAAGGCGGCGGAGGCGGAGCTCGAGAGGCTGCGCGGGTCCCGGCGCGACATCGCGACCCATTACGAGGCGGTCGAGGCCGGCCTGATCGAGAGCCTCGAGACCGCTGCCGCGCGGATCGAGGATCTGGCGCAGAGGCTGCGGGGGCAGGACGGGACCGAGCCGCAATCCTGACCAGCCCCGCCCGATGATCACCGATTCCTGGTTCTATCTCTTCGCCGTTCCGGCGGTGGTCCTCGTCGGGTTCGGCAAGGGGAGCTTCGGCGGAGCCGCCGCCATTTTCGGCGTGCCGCTGATGTCTTTCGCCATTTCTCCGGTCCAGGCGGCGGCGATCATGCTGCCGGTGCTCCTCGCCATGGACGTGATCGGCCTCTATGCTTGGCGCGGGACGTTCGATCCGAAGAGCCTCTGGATCCTGCTGCCCTCGGCCTGCATCGGGGTCGCGGCGGGATGGCTCCTCGCGAGCACCGCGAACGACGATCTGGTCCGCCTGGTGGTCGGGCTGGTCGCCTTCTCCTTCGCGGTGAACCACTGGATCGGCCCGGTTCGCAGCACGGCGCCGCGCGGGCACAACGTGGTGAAGGGCTGGATCTGCGGCGCGCTGTCGGGCTTCACCAGCTTCGTCAGCCATGCCGGGGGGCCGATCTACCAGCTCTACACGGTCCCGCTCCGGCAGGAGCCGGGCATCTATGTGGGCACCGCGATCATCTTCTTCGCGGCGGTCAATCTCGCGAAGGTGCCGCCCTATCTGCTGCTCGGCCAGTTTTCCGCGGAGAACCTCGTCACCGCGGCCGTGCTGACGCCGCCGGCGCTCGCGGCGACCTATGCCGGCGCGAAGGTGGCGCGGTGGATGAACGCCGAGCTTTTCTACCGCATCATCTATATCCTGATCTTCCTGGTTTCGCTGAAGCTCCTCTGGGACGGAGCGGTCGGCCTGTTCGGCTGAACACGCGGCGCGGCGGGGCCGTTGCGTGGCGATGGCGGCCATTGCTAGCGTGACGGACGCGGCGCGCATGCGCCCATCGGGGAGGGAAGGGCGATGCCGGACCAAGTCTCGCATTACGACGTCGGCCTGGACCGCACGCCGGCCAATTACCAGCCGCTCACGCCACTGAGCTTTCTGGAGCGGGCCGCGAGCGTCTTTCCCGATCATGTGGCGATCGTCCACGGCGCGCAGCGGATTTCCTACGCGGAATTCCACGGCCGCGCCCTGCGGCTCGCCTCGGCGCTGTCGCGGCGCGGAATCGTCCGCCGCGATACCGTCTCCGTCATGCTCTCCAACACGCCGGCCATGCTCGACGCCCATTACGGCGTGCCGATGACGGGGGCCGTGCTCCACTCGATCAACACGCGGCTGGATGCGGCGGCGATCGCCTTCCAGCTCGACCACGCGGGTTCGAAGCTCGTCATCGTCGACCGCGAGTTCGCCGACGTCATGCGGGCCGCGCTCGCGATGGCAGCGGTGCGCGCGGTCGTCGTCGATTTCGACGACCCGGAGTTTCCGGCGGACGCCCCGGTGCCGAAGGGCGATCCCGTCGGCAATCTCGACTACGCCGCGCTGCTGGAAGAAGGCGATCCCGGCTTCGCCTGGTCGCCGCCGGCCGACGAGTGGGACGCCATCGCCCTCAACTACACGTCAGGGACCACGGGCAACCCGAAGGGCGTCGTCTATCACCACCGGGGCGCCACGCTGATGTGCTACGCGAACGCGCTCGCCGGCAGCATGGGAAAGCATCCCGTTTATCTCTGGACGCTGCCGATGTTCCATTGCAACGGCTGGTGCTTCCCCTGGACGCTGTCCGCGCTCGCCGGCACCCATGTCTGCCTGCGATGGGTGCGGGCGGGCGCGATGTACGACGCGATCGCCGATCACGGCGTGACGCATCTTTGCGGCGCCCCGATCGTCATGTCGTCGCTCCTGAACGCACCGGAGCCGGAGCGCCGGAGTTTCTCGCAGACGGTGACCTTCATGACCGCGGCTGCTCCGCCGCCCGAAGCCGTGCTCGCCGGAATGGCCGAGGCGGGTTTCGCAGTGACGCATCTCTACGGGCTCACGGAGACGTACGGGCCGGCCGTGGTGAACGAATGGAAGGTCGATTGGGACTGCCTTTCCGGGCCGGAGCGGGCCGTGCGCAAGGCGCGTCAGGGCGTCCGCTACACCGCGCTCGAGGCGCTCTCGGTGCGCGATCCGGAGACGCTGGAGCCGGTGCCGGCGGACGGCGAGACGATCGGCGAGGTCATGTTCCGCGGCAACATCGTCATGAAGGGCTACCTCAAGAACGAACCCGCGACGGAGGAGGCGCTCGCCGGCGGCTGGTTCCATTCCGGCGATCTCGGCGTCATGCACCCGGACGGCTACATCCAGCTCAAGGACCGCGCGAAGGACATCATCATTTCGGGCGGCGAGAACATCTCCTCGATCGAGGTGGAGGATGCTCTCTACAAGCATCCCGCCGTCGCCGCGGTCGCCGTCGTCGCCAAGCCGGACGAGCGCTGGGGCGAGACGCCCTGCGCCTTCGTCGAGCTGAAGCCCGGAAGGAGCGCGACCGCGGAGGAGCTCGTGGCCTTCGCGCGCGAGCGGCTGGCGCACTACAAGTGCCCGCGCCACGTCGTGTTCGCGGAGATCCCGAAGACGTCCACAGGCAAGATCCAGAAGTTCAGGCTGCGCGACGCGGCCCGGGACGTCTGAACGGATCAGCCGAGGCCGAACCGGCTTTCGATCCCGGTAATCACCGTGGAGACGGCGAGGGCGGACAGGATGAGCCCCATCACGCGGCTGACGATCGCCGCACCGGCATTGCCGATCAGGCGCTGAATCGGGCCGGCGGCGAGCATGAGCGCCAGCGTGATCGACAGGACGGCAAGGACGATGATCCCGGTCGTCACCTGGTCCATCACGGGATGCGTGCGGTTGTCGGTGAGGACGACGACCGACAGCATCGCTCCCGGTCCCGCGATCGAGGGGATTGCGAGCGGATAGACGGCCAGTTCGACGTCTGATCTCGGGATCGCCTCCGTCTCCGTCTCCTGCTTGGCATGGCCGAAGATCATGGAAAGCGCGAAGAGGAAGAGGATGATGCCGCCGGCGATCTGGAAGTCGGCGAGCTGGATCCCGATCGCATCGAGCACCAGCTGCCCGAGCACCAGGAACCCGATCAGGACCCCGGCTGCGACGAGAGTCGCCTTGATCGCGACGGACCGGCGCTTCTCAGGCGCCAGGAGCGCAGTGACGGCGAGATAGACCGGGACTGTGCCGATCGGATCCACCACCGTGAACACGGTCGCGAATTCCTGGATGAGTTCGTCCATGGTTTCCAAGGCAGCCTCCCTCCGGCGCAATTTCGCGACGAATGCTGAAGGAAGCGGAAACCGGCCACGAAAAAGGGCGCCGCGAAGGCGCCCTGGAGGACTGGACTGGTCCCGAGTCTCAGTGGACGGACTGGGACTGCTTCAAACGCGCGATCTCATCCTTGATATGCAGCTTACGTCGCTTGAGGGTGGCGATTTCCATCTCGTCGTTGCCGGGATGGGCCTGCGCTTCCGCGATCTCTCGCTTCAGCGACTGGTGACGCCGTTCGAGCTCTGCAAGATGCGATTCGAGGGACATTCGCGCCTCCTTGGTCGGTGCCAACGTGAAGAGCATGACATAAAGAGGTGCCCCTGTCGAAGGTTGCCGCAAGGGAACCTCTGCGGCCGGCCCGGCTTCGCGGCGCCGATCACGACGGAACGGTGACAGGCGAGTTTGGTCGAAACGGGGCGGGGCTCATGTTCCGGTCGGGCCATGCGCATGGTATGATCGCGGCCGTTCAGCAGGGGCCCGGAATGACCGATCAGGACGGCGTGATCCGCGCGGCGGACTTCGCGATCAGAGCCGAGCTGGCGCAGTTGCGGCAGGAGCATCGCGACCTCGATTCCGCCATCGACGCGCTCCAGGACCAGCCGCGCCTCGACAATCTCCAGATCCAGCGCCTGAAGAAGCGGAAGCTTCTCCTGAAGGACAGGATTTCATCGCTCGAGGACAAGCTTCTGCCCGACATCATCGCGTGAGACCCCTGCGGCGCGCCGCCGGTTGCCGGAACGGCAAGGCTCCGTTATGCGGGCGGTTTCCTCCGAAGGAGCGAGCGCCTTGAAGGTCGGGTCGTCGATTCCTGCGCCGGTCGCAATCGTCATGGGAAGCCAGTCGGACTGGCCGACCATGCGCCATGCCGCGGAGCGGCTGGACGATCTCGGCGTGGCTTACGAGGCGCGGATCGTTTCGGCCCACCGCACGCCCGAGCGCCTCTACGCGTTCGCCAAGGCTGCTCGCGCAGAAGGCCGCAAGGTGATCATCGCCGGCGCGGGCGGGGCGGCGCATCTCCCCGGAATGGTCGCGGCGATGACCACGCTGCCCGTCCTGGGCGTGCCGGTGGAATCGAAGGCGCTGAGGGGCCAGGACAGCCTCCTCTCGATCGTCCAGATGCCGGCCGGGGTGCCCGTGGGCACGCTTGCGATCGGCCCGGCGGGCGCCGCGAATGCCGGGCTCCTGGCCGCGTCCATCCTGGCGCTGTCCGATGAGGGCCTCGCCGAGCGGCTGCAGCGCTGGCGCGCGGCCCGGACGGCCGAAGTGGCGGAGCATCCGGCCGATGCCGTCGAGTGACGCGCCGGGCGCGCTGCCGCCGGGCTCCACGATCGGCATTCTGGGCGGCGGCCAGCTCGGCCGCATGCTGGCGCTCGCCGCCGCCCGGCTCGGGCTGCGCACGCATGTCTATTGCCCGGACGCTGACAGCCCGGCCTTCGACGTTTCGGCCGGGCACACGCAGGCCGCCTATGACGACGGTGCCGCCCTCGATGCCTTCGCTTGCGCCGTCGATGTCGTCACGTACGAGTTCGAGAACGTCCCCGTCGCCGCCGCCGAGCGGCTGGCGGCGAAGGTGCCGGTGCGGCCGGGCGCTCGCGCGCTCGCAATTGCCCAGGACAGGCTGGACGAGAAACGGTTCCTGTCCGAGGCGGGCATCGCGGTGGCGCCCTATGCGGCGGTCGACGACGCGACGGGGCTCGACGCGGCGGTGGCGGCGCTCGGCCTGCCCGCGATTTTGAAGACCCGCCGGTTCGGCTATGACGGCAAGGGCCAGGCGGCGATCAGGGCCGATGCCGACACGGCCGCCGGCTTCGCTGCGATCGGCGGCGCGCCGGCGGTGCTGGAAGGCCTCGTCCGCTTCGCGCGCGAGGTGTCCGTGATCGCCGTCCGGGGGCTGGACGGCCGGATGGCGAGCTACGACCTCGTCGAGAACGTTCACCGGGACCACATCCTGCACACCTCCACCGTGCCGGCACGGGTGCGCTCCGGGACCGAGGCCGAAGCGCGGGCGATCGCGGAACGCATCCTCTCTGCGCTCGATTATGTCGGGGTGATCGGGATCGAGTTCTTCGTCGTGGAGGAGGGTGCGCGCGAACGCCTCCTCGTCAACGAGCTCGCGCCGCGCGTCCACAATTCCGGCCATTGGACGGAGGACGCCTGCGCCGTCTCGCAGTTCGAGAACCATGTTCGCGCGGTTGCGGGCTGGCCGCTCGGGCCGACGGCGCGGCACGCCGACGTGGTGATGACGAACCTGATCGGGGCAGAGGCGGCCGACTGGCCTTCGCTCGCCGCCGATCCCGATGCGCGGCTGCATCTCTACGGCAAACGGGAGATCCGTGCGGGGCGGAAGATGGGCCACGTCAACCGGCTCGCCCGCCGCGCCTGAGCCTTGCCTCGGCCGGGGAAGTATGGTGCAAGGCGCGAGCCTCCGCCCGGCGCGGCGCCCAGGCGACAGCAGCACCAACAGGCCCGGCTCGGCCGGCGCGCGGCGATCCGGCCGGCGCCCAAGCCGCCCGGCGCAAGGCTCCCGACATGGCTCGCACGGCAATCCTCAACGTCATGGTCCGCGCCGCCACGAAGGCGGGCCGCGTGCTCTCGCGCGACTTCGGCGAAGTCGAGCAGCTGCAGGTATCGCGCAAGGGCCCGGCCGATTTCGTCACCGCGGCCGACCGGCGGGCGGAGGAGATCATCCGCGCCGAACTCGCCCACGCGCGGCCGGACTACAGCTTTCTGATGGAGGAGGCCGGCGAGACGATCGGCTCCGACCCGCAGCACCGCTGGATCGTCGACCCGCTCGACGGGACCACCAACTTCCTGCATGGCATCCCGCTCTTCGCGGTCTCGATCGCGCTCGAACGGCAGGGCCGCATGCAGGCCGCAGTCGTCTACAACCCGGCCACGGACGAGCTCTTCACGGCCGAGCGCGGGGCGGGGGCGTTCGTCAACGACCGCCGCATCCGGGTGGCCGCACGCACCCAGATTGCCGAGGCGGTGCTGTGCACCGGGATCCCGCATCTCGGCCGCGGCGATCACGGCCGATTCCTCCGCGAGCTTGCCACGCTGATGCCCATGGTCGCGGGCGTCCGGCGCACGGGCTCTGCCGCGCTCGATCTCGCCTGGCTTGCCGCCGGCCGGTTCGACGGGTTCTGGGAGCGCGACCTGTCGCCGTGGGACATGGCCGCCGGCATCCTGCTCATTCGCGAGGCAGGCGGCTATGCGAGCGATTTCCGCGGCGGCGACGCGATGCTGGAGAAGGGCGAGATCGTCGCCGGCAACGAACTGATCCACCGCCAGCTCCTCGCCGCACTCAAGGGCTGAGCCGTTTCGTCTTTCGCTGCTGCGGCAAAACACTTACATATCGAGCGGTCCCATGGAGGCTCGGCAGTAGAGAATGGCCCGCGACTTCGACCCATACAAGCTCTCGAGTCCGCGCGTTTTCCTCATCAGGATGATCATCTTCCTGGTGATCGCAGCCTTCGTGCCGCTGGTGCTCTACCGGCAGCTCACCGTTGGATTCATGGCCAATCCGGGATTAAACGGCCTGATCCTCGGCGTGCTCTTCATCGGGATCGCGCTCGCCTTCCGGAACGTCCTTCTCCTGATGCCGGAAGTCACCTGGGTGAACTCGTTCCGCCGGCGCGACACCGATCCGACCATGCCGACCCCGCGCCTGCTCGCGCCGATGGCGACGCTGCTGCGCGACCGCGCGGATTCCATGGCGCTGTCGACCTCGACCTGGCGCTCGATCCTCGATTCGATCGCAACGCGCCTCGACGAGAACCGCGAAATCCTCCGCTACATGACGGGGCTCCTGGTCTTCCTCGGGCTCCTCGGCACGTTCTGGGGTCTCATCACCACGATTGGCGCGGTTTCGAGCACGATCCAGAGCCTGGACATCGGGTCCGGCAACACGGCCACCATCTTCGAGAACCTGAAGAGCGGGCTGCAGGCGCCGCTCGCGGGCATGGGCATCGCGTTCTCGTCATCCCTCTTCGGCCTCGCCTCCTCGCTGGTCCTCGGCTTCCTCGACCTGCAGGCCGGCCAGGCGCAGAACCGGTTCTACACGGAGCTGGAGGACTGGCTCTCCACGATCACCGACCTCGAGGAACTGGAGTTCGAGGACGCCGAGACCGGCAGCACCGTGCGCGAGATCAAGGTTTCGGTCGACCGCCTGTCGCGTGCGATGCAGGACGGCGGCGGGCGTGCCGCGACTGCCGCAATGGCCAATCTCGCCGAGGGCATCCAGGCGCTCGTGCAGCACATGCGCGGCGAACAGCAGATGGTGCGGGACTGGGTGGAATCCCAGGCCGAGCAGCAGCGGATGCTGCAGCGCACGTTGAACCGGATCGCGGACGCGTCCGATCGCGGCGCCATGCCGCGCCGCCCGGTCGAGCCGGACGAGGACCGGCCGGCCAAGGTGCTCGGCGAGTACCGGCGGGAGGGTTGAGCCGTGGCCAGCGCGCGCGCGCGGCGGGGACCGAGCCGGGCCGATTACTGGCCGGGCTTCGTCGACGCGATGTCGACGCTGCTCCTCGTGTTCATCTTCCTGTCCTCGATCTTCATGCTGGCCCAGTTCTTCCTGAGCCAGGAGATCAGCGGCCGAGACACGGTCCTGAACAGGCTGAACTCGCAGATCGCCGAGCTGACGGAGATGCTTGCCCTGGAACGGGCGCGCGGCAGCGACCTCTCCGATACGCTCGCGGCGCTGCAATCCAATCTCGAGACGGCCGAGGGTGAGCGCGACCGGCTGCGCGAACTGCTCGACCGCGGCAGCGGCGCCGAAAGCGCGGCTGAGGGGCGCATCACCCAGCTCGAGGGGGACCTGCAGGAGGAGCAGCGGCTGAGCCAGAGCGCGATGGCCCAGGTCGAACTCCTCAACCAGCAGATCGCGGCCCTGCGCCGGCAGATCGGAGCGCTGGAATCGGCGCTGGAAGCCTCCGAATCGCGCGATCGAGAAAGCCAGACGAGGATCGCGGATCTCGGCCGGCGGCTGAACGTCGCCCTGGCGCAGCGCGTGCAGGAGCTCTCCCGCTATCGCTCCGACTTCTTCGGACGGCTCCGCGAGATCCTCGCCGGCCGCAGCGACATCGAGATCGTGGGCGACCGCTTCGTGCTGCCGGCCTCCGTCATCTTCCCGTCGGGCAGCGACGAGATCAACGCCTCGATCCAGGGCGAGCTCGACAACCTGGCGACCGCCATGAAGGAGCTCGAGGTCCAGATTCCGCCGGAGATCAATTGGGTGATCCGCGTTGACGGCCATACGGACGTGCGGCCGCTCAGTGGCTTCACGCGCTTCAGGAACAACTGGGAGCTTTCCGCCGCCCGCGCGATCGCGGTCGTCCGGCACCTCATCGCCCAGGGCGTGTCCCCGAACCGCCTGGTTGCGGCCGGGTTCGGCGAGTACCAGCCGCTCGACCCGGCGACCACCGAGGAGGCCTACGCGCGGAACCGGCGCATCGAGCTGAAGCTCACGGAGCGCTGACCCGCCTCGGCGCAACGGCGTGGGGAGGTTCGTCGCCGGTCCGGAACTGCAGATCGGCGAGGCGGGCATAGAGGCCGCCGCGGGCGACGAGGGAGGCATGATCGCCTTCCTCGACGATCCGTCCCTGGTCCATGACCACGATCCGGTCCACGCTCTTGATGGTCGCCAGCCGGTGCGCGATGACGAGCGTCGTGCGGTCGCGCATCAGCCAATCGAGCGCCGCCTGGACCGCCGTCTCGCTTTCGGCGTCGAGCGCGCTCGTGGCCTCGTCGAGGAGGAGGATCGGGGCGTCCTTCAGGATGGCGCGGGCGATCGCCACGCGCTGGCGCTGGCCTCCGGACAGGGTCACGCCGCGTTCGCCGAGAATCGTATCGTAGCCTTGGGGGAGGGCGGACAGGAACGCGTCGGCATGGGCGGCGCGCGCCGCCGCCCGCACCGCCTCGTCGGACGCGTCCGGGTCGGCGAAACGGATGTTGTCCCAGGCGCTCGCCGCGAACACGGTCGAGTCCTGGGGCACCAGCGCGATGCGCGCGCGCAGGTCGCTCGGCAGGGCGCGGCGCAGGTCCACGCCGTCGACCAGCACGCTTCCCGCCTCCGGGTCGTAATAGCGCATCAGGAGCGAAAACACGGTCGACTTGCCGGCGCCGGAAGGGCCGACGATGGCGATCCGTTCACCGCGTCGGACGTCGAGATCGAAATCGCGGAGCACTGGTGCGCCCGCGATGCCGTATCCGAACGACACCCGGTCGAAGCGAATCTCGCCGATCGGGGGCGACGGCAGCGGGACGGGATTCTCCGGCGCCAGGATCTCGGGCCGCGTCGCCAGCAGCTCGGCGATCCGCTCGGCGGCGCCCGAGGCCTGCGAGACCTCGCCCCAGACCTGGGACAGCTCGCCGAGCGCCCCGGCCGCGAACACCGAATAGAGCACGAACTGCCCCAGCGTGCCGGCCGACATCTGCCCGGCGAGGACGGACTGGGCGCCCCACCAGAGCACGCCGACGACGCTCGCGAAGACCAGGAAGATTGAGAAGGCGGTGAGCAGCGCGCGCGAAAGCGTCGCGCCGCGCGCCGCATCGTAGGCCTCGTCAACGCGTGCGCCGAAATGGCGCTCCGCCTGCGGCTCCTGCGTGAAGGCCTGCACGATCCGTACCGCCCCGATCGCCTCGGCCGCGAAGGCGGAAGCCTCGGCGAGCGTATCCTGCGCCTGCCGCGAGCGCCGGCGGACGCGCCGCCCGAAGGCGACGATCGGCAGAACGATGATCGGGATCGCCATCAGCACCAGCCCGGACAGATGCGGGCTGGTCACCACCATCATCCCGGCGGCGCCGAGGAGCAGGACGAGATTGCGGAGCGCGATCGAGGCGCTCGCGCCGGCGGCCGACTTGATCTGGGTCGTATCGGCCGTCAGGCGGGAGATGAGCTCGCCGGAGCGCGCCCGGTCGAAGAAGGCCGGCGACAGCGCCATGAAATGGGTGAAGACGTCGCGCCGGAGATCCGCGACGATGCGCTCCCCGAGCGTCGTCACGAGGAAGAACCGGGCCGCGCTTGCCAGAGCGAGCGCTCCGGCGAGCCCGAACAGGAGCAGGAAGCTCCTGTTCACCGACGTCCCGCTCTCCGCAGAATGGAAGCCGATGTCGATCATGTGCCGGACGGCGAGCGGGATCGCGAGCGTGACGAGCGCCGCTGCCGCGAGCGCGGCGAGCGCAGCGGCGACGCGCGCGCGATAACGCGCCAGATAGGGCAGGAGCATCGCCAGGGGACGGAGCGCCTGCCGGCCCGGCCTGGTGCTGGCGGCGGTTTGATCGGTCATGCGGCGAGGAGGAGCAAAATTACACCGGGCATGCAAGCGAAAGGGCGAGCGCCTTGATGCCGCGGGTCCGGTCGGCTATATGGCCGTCCAACGGACGTGAGAGCGGCCGGCGGACATTCATGCCCGCGAGCACCCGCCCGGTCCACCGGCCAGCCCAGACGAAGAGATACGATCATGAAGAGCGGCATTCATCCCGACTACCACACGATCAAGGTGGTGATGACGGACGGGACGGAGTTCTACACCCGGTCGACCTATGGGAAGGAGGGCGACACCCTCAATCTCGACATCGACCCTAAGACCCACCCGGCCTGGACCGGCGGCAGCCAGCAGCTGATGGACCGCGGCGGCCGGCTCTCGCGCTTCAAGAATAAGTACAACACCTTCCTCGGCGGCTGACAGCCGGTCGAGGGACGCGAGCAAGAAGGTCGGCCCCGAGCCGGCCTTTTTCATTCCTGACGCAGGATCCTGCTCTTCAGCGCCGGACGGCAAGGGCCTGGCGCAGCGCGTCGATCTGGTCCTGCACGGGGTTGGGAACGACCGGCGGCGCATCGTCGAGCAGACAGGCGTCGATGCTCTCCACCCGCTTCTGGAGCGAGAGTGAGCGCAGCACGAGCTCTCTGAACTCGTCGGGCAGGTCCTGCCATGCGGGGCCAGCCGTCTCGGTGGAGAATCCTTCGATGCGGATCTTCCGCTTCTCCTCGCTCGCCTGGGCGGGGGACATCTCGCCGTCGATGACCGAGCGATGGAGCAGGAGCCAGGAGGCGAGCTGCATCAGGCGCGTCGTCAGCCGCATGGATTCCGTCGCATAGAGCACCGATGCCGGGCGGTGGAGCGCCTTGGCTGCGCGACGTCCCTCGCCGTCGAGATAGGCGGCGGTCGCTTCGACAAGCTTCATGCCGTCCTGGTACAAGGCCCGGAACGTCTCGGACTGGGTGTATGCGCGGCCGAAGGAGATCGGCTGATCGGTGTCGGTCCGGCGACGATTCACGTGGGTGACCTCTTTCCCCGCCTGACGCGCGGGAACGCGATCGCGGCGGCTGCACTGTTCACCCGCTGCCCTGGACCGGCAATCCTATCGTTACGAAGTGGTTAAGGGAACCGGCGTTGCTCACGGAAGGGAGCATGACGGGATGGCGGCCCGCTCGAGGCGTCGGGGCGCCGGCCGCAAGCGTGGGGCGAGACAAAAAAAGAGCCGCGGCGAGGCGGCTCTGGAGAGTCACAGGGAGGCGTCAAACAGAGTGGGCAAGTGCCACTCGCGTCCAGAACGCTGGACACCTTCATTAGCATCCATAAAGGTTAACGCTCCCTTAATGCCGGGCGCGGTCAGTCGTCTTTTCGCGGAGCGCTGAAGACGGAATGGGCGGCGTCGCGACTCTTCCGCTTTGCCGCGACGGTCTGCTGCAACCGCTCGATCTCCCGGCGGAAGATCCCGATGCGATCCTCGAGTTCTTCGATCGAGAGCAAAGAGAGATCTTCTCCCACGAGGGGTCCCGATCGGCGGACCGGGCTCTCATCGTCGAATATGCCCATCGTTTCCTCCTGCTTTTCCGGGAGTTTAGCCGCACGACGGGAGATTGTCAGGGGATCGCGCCGTGCTAAGCCCGAGGCCGGGCGGAGGCAGGAACCCAGGATGCGTGTAAGGTCGGGCGCAGGTCGGGTGTCGAGCATCGACGCGTGTCGAGCGACCCGGCTCCACGTGCGGAGTTCTCCATGACCGCAAGCGGGCTTGCGGGGCGGCTGACCCAGGCGGGGCACGAACTGGATCAGCGGGTCTATTTCGAGGACACCGACTTTTCGGGCCTCGTCTATCACGCCCGCTATCTCCACTTCATGGAGCGCGGACGCTCCGATTATCTCCGGCTGCTCGGAATCCATCACGCCGCGCTGGCGGAGAGCGGGCAGGCCTTCGCGGTGCGGCGGATGGAGATCGATTTCCTGAAGCCGGCCCGGATCGACGATGTCCTTACCATCCGTACGATCCCGCGCGGCTGCGGCGGCGCAAGGCTGTGGCTCGACCAGGAGGTCCGCTGCCGCGGAGAAAGCCTGGTGACGGCAGCGCTCATGCTCGCGCTGCTCGGGCCGTCGGGCCGGCCGATGCGGATGCCGCCGGCGCTGCGGGACCGCTTCTCGAGCCCGGCCCATGGCTTGGAAGTCTAGAGTGGCACCTTTTGCGTGATCGTGGCGACGGCCGGGGCAGGTTCGTCGCGCCGGATCTCCGCGACGGCAGTCGAAACGACCGCCAGTGTGGCGGCGATCAGCGTCGCAGCGGTCACACGGTCGATTCCAGTCATCGTTCGGCTCATGTCTTCCGCGTCTACAGGGCAGTCAAACGCAGCGAGGAATCAACGGGTTCCGGGGGGATGCTGAGAAATGCACATGGGCTGGCTAACCATCCGTTAACTATGACGTGCTCAAGTAGCGCCAGGGCACGGACCCGGTGTCGGGCTCTCGGTCCGAGGCACAGGAGCCGCGCTTTCGACACATTCGATGGCGAAAAGCCGGAACACCGAATTCGGGCGATCCCTACATGAATCCTGACGTCGTTCAGACCGCTCTGGCCGCGCCGGCGGGCAGCTTCTCCCTGCTCTCGCTGTTCTGGCAGGCGCACATCGTCGTGAAGCTCGTGATGATCGGGCTGATCGTCGCCTCGATCTGGTGCTGGGCGATCATCATCGACAAGACGCTGCTCTATTCGCGGTTCTCGCGGCAGCTCGACAAGTTCGAGAACGTCTTCTGGTCCGGGCAATCGCTCGAGCAGCTCTACCAGCAGGTCTCCGCCCGCGAGGCGCACGGCATGGCCGCCTTGTTCGTGGCGGCGATGCGGGAATGGAAGCGCACCTACGAATCCGGCGCGCGCACGCTGCACGGCCTCGGAGCGCGCGTCGACAGGGTGATGGACGTGACGCTTGCGCGCGAGGTCGACCGGCTGGAGCGGCGGCTCCTGGTGCTGGCGACCGTCGGCTCGGCTGCGCCCTTCATCGGCCTGTTCGGCACCGTCTGGGGCATCATGAGCGCCTTCCAGGCGATTGCCGCCTCCAAGAACACCAACCTCGCCGTGGTTGCGCCCGGCATCGCCGAGGCGCTCTTCGCGACCGCCCTCGGTCTGCTCGCCGCCATTCCGGCCGTGATGTTCTACAACAAGTTCGCCTCGCAGGTCGGCCGCCTCACGACCCGGATGGAGGGCTTCTCCGACGAGTTCGCGGCGATCCTGTCGCGCCAGATCGACGAGCGGAGTGCGGCCTGATGGGCGCCGGGATCGTCGCGCCGTCCGGAGGAGGCGGCGGCCGGCGCCGCGTACGCCGCCGGCACAACCCCGTTGCCGAGATCAACGTGACGCCGATGGTCGACGTCATGCTGGTCCTTCTCATCATCTTCATGGTCGCCGCGCCGCTGCTGACGGTCGGGGTGCCCATCGATCTCCCGGAGACCCAGGCGAGGCCGCTCGAAGGGCAGACCGAGCCGATCACGGTCTCGGTCGGCGCCGACGGCAAGGTGTTCCTGCAGGAGAACGAGGTCACGCCGGAGGAACTGGTGGCCACGCTCCAGGCGATCGCGAGCAACGGCGCCGACGAGCGGATCTACGTCCGCGGCGACAGGACCGCCGACTACGGCATGATCATGCGCGTCATGGGCCGCCTGAATGCCGCCGGCTACAAGCGGATCGGCCTCGTCACGCTCGAGGAGACGGGCGGCTGAGCCATGCGCGTCGGGCTCGGGGTTTCCATAGCCGGTCATCTGGCGATCCTTGCGGCGGGCCTGGCGGCGATCCCCGAGACGCGACCCTTCACGGTCGATGCGATCGAGGCGATGCCGGTCGAGCTCGTCGACATCGCCGAGGCCACGGACCTCAGGCAGGGTGACAGGAAGGCGGAGATCGCGCCCGCCGAGACGCCGCAGCCGAAGGCGACGGTGAAGGCGGAGCAGCCGACGCCGAAGGCGGCCGAGCGGCCTGCCGAAAAGCCGGTCGAGGCCGCCCGGGAGCCGGCCCCCAAGCCTCCGGAGCCCACGCCGCAGGTCGCCGAGAAGCCGCCCGAGCCGCCGCGCGAGCCTGCGCCGAAGCCGGTGCGCGACGTGATCGCAGAGGCGAAGCCGGAACCGACGCCGGAGCCGAAACAGGTGGCGGCGCTCCCGAAGCCCGTCGATACGCCGGCGCCTGCGGAAGCGGCGCCCGAGGCCCAGCCTGCCGAGGTGCAGGCGCCGAGCCCGCCGCGGCAGAGGCCGCAGCCGCCGAAGCAGGTGGCGCAGCCGAAAGCCGAGCCCGTTGCGCCGAAGACGCCGGAGAAGCCGAAGCAGGTCGCGGAGGCGAGGCCGGAGAAGCCGAAGTTCGACACCAACGACATCGCCGCTCTCCTCAACAAGCAGCAGCCGGCCGGCGGCGGCGATCCGAATCCCGGTGCAGAGCCGCAGACGCTCGGCTCGATCGACGGCCGCGCCGACGCCGCCATGACGCAGAGCGAGATCGAAGCGCTCAAGGGCATGCTCTATCGCTGCTGGAACCCGCCCCGCGGCGTGCGCGAGGCGGGGGCGCTCGCCGTCACCGTCTCGATCAGCCTGCAGCCGGACGGCAGCCTCGCCACCATGCCGCGGATCGTGGGCGGCGTGTTCGACAGCCTTTCGCAGATCGCCGCCGAAAGCGCGGTGCGCGCGGTGCAGGTCTGCGCGCCCTACAACATCCTTCCCCCAGCGAAGTACGAGTCGTGGCGGGAGATCGAGTTCACCTTCGATCCCCGCGAAATGCTCGGCGGTTAATCAGGAGTCGGTATTACATGGCGTCTGCTGTGCGATTGGCAGCATGTCTGCGTTCTCTCTTGGCGCTCGCCGCCCTTGCGGTCTTCGCCGCCGCTGCGCCGGCCGCGGCGCAGCTCCGCGTCGACATCACGCGCGGAAACATCCAGCCGCTTCCGATCGCCATTCCGCCCTTCGTCGGCGCGAGCGGCGCGGCCGACCAGCTCAGCCAGAACGTCTCCGGGGTGGTGACGGCCGACCTCAAGCGGTCCGGGCTGTTCGCCCCGCTCGACCCGGCCGGCTTCGTGGACAAGGTGGTGCCGCCGAGCGCGACGCCGAATTTCGTGAACTGGCGGCCGCTCAACGCGCAGGCGCTCGTGTCCGGCTCCGTCACCACCATGCCCGACGGACGGCTCATGGCGGAGTACCGCCTCTGGGACATCTTCTCGGGCCAGCAGCTGACCGGACAGCAGTTCTTCGCCAATCCCGCCAATTGGAGGCGGATCGCGCACATCATCGCGGATTCGATCTACGAGCGCCTGACCGGCGAGAAGGGCTATTTCGACACCCGCATCGCGTTCGTCGACGAAACCGGCCCCAAGTCGCAGCGCGTGAAGCGGCTCGCCATCATGGACCAGGACGGCGCGAACGTCCGCTATCTCACGGATGGACGCGACCTGGTGCTGACGCCGCGCTTCTCGCCGTCACGGCAGGAGATCACCTACGCATCGCTCAGCGGCCAGCAATGGCACGTCTATCTGCTGAACATCGAATCCGGCCAGCGCGAGCTCATCGGCAACTTCCCGAACATGGCGTTCAGCCCGCGCTTCTCGCCGGACGGGCAGCAGATCGTGTTCTCGCTGCAGCAGGGCGGCAACGCCAACATCTACAGAATGGACCTCAGGACGCGCCAGCTCACGCGCCTGACCGAATCCCCGTCGATAGACACGGCCCCGTCCTTCTCGCCGGACGGATCCCGGATCGTGTTCGAATCCGACCGGGGCGGGCAGCAGCAGCTCTACATCATGGGAGCGGCCGGCGGCGGCGCGCAGCGGATCAGCTTCGGCTCCGGCCGTTACGGCACGCCGGTCTGGTCGCCCCGCGGCGACGTGATTGCCTTCACCAAGCAGGAGGGGGGGCAGTTCAAGATCGGCGTCATGCGGCCGGACGGTTCGGGGGAGCGCGTCCTGACGGAGGGCTATCACAACGAGGGCCCGACCTGGGCGCCGAACGGGCGCGTCCTGATGTTCTTCCGGGACGAAGGTGCCGGCCCGCAGATCTGGTCGGTCGACCTCACCGGCTACAATGAGCAGCGCGTGCCGACGCCGAGCTTCGCTTCCGATCCGGCGTGGTCTCCGCTGCTGAACTGAACGGGGTGGGTCCCTCGGAAAGCGAAGGGCGCCGGGATGATCCGGCGCCCTGCGGCTTCAGCGTCTGGCCCCGCGGCCAGGCTCAGAGATCTTCGCTCTTCAGTGACTTGAGCTTCGCGAAGACCGAATCGGGATCGATGTTCGGCTCCCTGCGCAGCCGGTCCTCGTCCATGTCCATCAGGCTCTCGCCCTTCCGGCCCTGAGTCTCCTCCGCCGGCAACAGGCGCGCGCCTTCCGCCTCCGCCGGGAGCGGCTGGGCGCGGGCGGCCTTGCGGACCTCCATGTCGAGTTCGAGCTGCGAGCAGAGGCCGAGCGTGACGGGATCGGTCGGGGTCAGCTGGCTGGAATTCCAGTGCGTCCGGTCGCGGATGGACTGGATCGTGGGCTTCGTCGTGCCGACGAGGCGCATGATCTGGGCGTCCTTCAGTTCCGGATGGTTGCGGACCAGCCAGAGGATGGCGTTCGGCCGGTCCTGCCTTTTCGAGACCGGCGTATAGCGTGGGCCGCGACGCTTGGTCTCCGGGACCCGCACCTTCGATTCCTGCAGCTTCATCCGGTAGTCCGGATCGCGCTCGGCCTTGGCGATCTCCTCGCGCGTGAGCTGGCCGGTCAGGACCGGGTCCATGCCCTTGATGCCCTGCGCGGCGTCGCCGTCGGCGATCGCCTTCACCTCGAGCGGATGCAGCCGGCAGAACGCCGCGATCTGGTCGAAGCTGAGCGACGTGTTGTCGACGAGCCAGACGGCAGTCGCCTTCGGCATGAGCGGCATGGTCGTCATGTAAAGTCCTCCTGAGCGCTTCCCCGCGGGCGGAGAAGCAGAAGTCACGTCCAGTCTGACGGGAATTTGGCTTGTTATAGGCTCGCCCAGGTCGCCGCGCAAGGAATCGGGCCACTCTGTCCGGGATACGTCACGCCGATGTGCGAAGATCGACGCAAAGCCTGCGGGCGGACGCAGCGCCTCGCCTCACGCTTCGTCGCCCGCCGCGAAGAGGCCGATCTGGACGTTACCCGGCCGCTCCGGCGCTGCGAGGCCGAGATGGGCGAACGCCTTCTGCGTCAGCAACCGCCCGCGCGGCGTCCGCTGCACGAATCCTTGCTGGATGAGGTACGGCTCGACGATGTCCTCGATCGCATCGCGCGGCTCGGATAAGGCGGCGGAGATCGTCTCGATCCCGACCGGCCCGCCGCCGAAATGGCCGGCGATTAGCCCGAGATAGCGCCGGTCGAGAGAATCGAGGCCCTGCCGGTCCACCTCGAGCGCCATCAGAGCCTTGTCCGCGATGGCGCTCGTGATCTCCCTTGCGCCGTCCACGGCGGCAAAATCGCGGACACGCCGGAGCAGCCTGCTCGCGATGCGCGGCGTGCCGCGCGCACGCCGCGCGATCTCGGCGGCGCCCTCGTCGGTGATCGGCGCGCCGAGGATTCGCGCGCCGCGGTGCACGATCAGTTCGAGTTCCGCATGATTGTAGAACTCGAGCCGCACCGGAATGCCGAACCGGTCGCGGAGCGGCGTGGTCAGGAGGCCGAGCCGGGTGGTCGCACCGACGAGCGTGAAGCGGGCGAGATCGATGCGGACCGAGCGCGCCGCCGGCCCTTCGCCGATGATGAGGTCGAGCTGGAAGTCCTCCATCGCCGGATAGAGGATTTCCTCGACGGCCGGGCTGAGGCGGTGGATCTCGTCGATGAAGAGCACGTCGCGCTCTTCGAGATTGGTCAGCAGGGCGGCGAGATCCCCGGCCTTCGCAATGACCGGGCCGGAGGTTGCGCGGAAATTGACCCCCAGCTCGCGCGAGACGATCTGGGCGAGGGTGGTCTTGCCGAGGCCCGGCGGGCCGACGAAGAGGACGTGATCGAGCGCCTCGCGCCGCGCGCGGGCAGCCTCGATGAAGATCTGGAGGTTGGCGCGGGCGCGCGCCTGTCCGACGAAGTCGGCGAGCCGCTGCGGCCGCAGGCTCTGGTCCTGGTCCTCGCCGCGCTCCGCCGGCGTCACGAGCCGCTTGGCGCTCATCGTGCGAGCTCGCGCAGGCCGAGCCGGATGAGCTGCGCCGCGTCGGCGTCGTCGCCGGCAGAGCGCATCGCAGCGGCGACAGCGGCCGCGGCCTGCGCCTGCTGATAGCCGAGGTTCACGAGCGCCGAGACGGCATCGCTTGCGGGCACGGGGGCGACCGCATCGCCGATCTCCGCCTGCAGCCGCGCGACCGCGGCATCGGCCGGGCCGAGCGCCGGGGCGCGGTCCTTCAGCTCAGCGCAGATGCGCGCCGCCACCTTGGGCCCCACGCCCGGCGCGCGCGCGATCGTTGCCTTGTCCTGGAGAGCGATCGCGGAGGCGAGATCGGACGCCTTCAGCGTGCCAAGTATGGCGAGCGCGACCTTGCTGCCGACGCCCTGGACGGTGAGGAGGAGCCGGTACCATTCGCGCTCGGCGTCGGACAGGAAGCCGACGAGGCGGATCTGCTCCTCGCGGAACTGGGTCTCTATGAAAAGGGTGGCCGCCGTTCCGGCCCCCGGCAACGCCTGCAGCGTGCTCGACGAGCAGTGCACGCGATAGCCGACGCCGTGGACGTCCACGATGACCCAATCCGGGCCGAGGGAGTCGACCGTTCCCTTCAGCTTGCCGATCATGGATGCGTATCCGGCGCGATGATCCCCACCTCCGGAAAATAGGCACGGTATCGCCGCGGGTCCCGCGTCAGGATGACGTGACCTCTTACGGCGGCGTGGGCCCCTATTAGAAAATCGGGAAGGGTTCGCTCACGGAGCCCGCCCTGGTTCCGGTAGCGGCGATGTGCCTGCCCCGCCAGGAACGCCGCCTGCCAAGGAATGTTCTCCCGGGTCAGCCTCATGAAGGCGGCCGCGTCGTAGGCCTGCTCATCCTGAAAGCTCATCGACGTCTCGGCCAGTACGATGGGATTGATCACCACTGCGCCGCGATCCGCGGCTTCCTGCAGTTGGTCCGCAGACCATCTGCCCCATGCAGAAGTACCGTCGATCACGTCGAGGAGGACGTTCGAATCAGCGAGGGTCGACATCGTCGAACGGCCCGCGCGTGATTCCTACGATGTCATCGGCCGACAGCCCGGATCTGGGATACCGCTGGCCGGCTTCGCGCAGCAGCCGCACGAGTTCCTCGCCCCTCGTCTCGTTCACCGGTCCCTTCTCGACCTTCACGAGGCGCACGCCGCTCTCATCGACCGCGAAGTCGACCTCGGATCCGGGTCCGATACCAAGCCGGTCACGCACATGCTTCGGGATCGTCACCTGGCTCTTCTCGGTGAGGCGCATCGTAATACCTCCAGTGTATTACACCGTCGCACGGAGGTGAGAACAAGTCAAGAACATGCGGCTATGCGTCGGGTGCGCTCCGCCGCCGTGCGGTGATGCGCGTGACAGATCGCTATCGCCAATGCGTCGGCGGCATCGTCCGTATCGTACTGCGCCTTCGGCAGGAGGACGGACACCATCATTCGGATCTGCGCCTTGGCGCCGTGGCCCGCGCCGACCACGGTCTTCTTGACCATGTTCGGGGCGTATTCGGCGACTGCGAGCCCCGCGCGCGCCGGCACCAGCATGGCGATGCCGCGCGCCTGCCCGAGCTTGAGCGTCGCGCCGGCATCGCGGTTCACGAACGTCGCTTCCACAGCGGCCTCGTGCGGGGCGAACTCGGAAACGATCCGCTCGAGGCCGTCGTGGAGCTGGCGCAGCCGCTCGGCGAGCGCCGCGTCGCCGTCGCTGAGCACGGTGCCCGCGCCGACGAAACTCAGCCGCGATCCGGCGATGTCCACGACGCCCCAGCCGGTGCGCCTGAGGCCCGGGTCGATGCCGATGATCCGAATCACGTCCATGCGCCACGATAGGCGAGGCGGGCAGGGCGGGCGACCCCGCCGGCCGCCTCAGCCGTCCTGGACGGGCACCGTGTAGTTGAGCGGCAGGCGACCGCCATCGGCGTAGATTGTCTGCCCCGTGATGTAGCTCGCATCGTTGGAGGCGAGGAACGCCGCAACGCCGGCGATCTCGGCGGGATCGCCGATCCGGCCGAGCGGCGTCCGCGACAGGATCCGGCGGCGAGCCTCGCGGTCGTCCATGACCGCGCCGAGCATGTCCGTCATGATGGAGCCCGGGCCGATGGCGTTCACCCGGATGCCGTGCGGCGCGAGCGCGAGCGCCATGACCTTGGTGAGCTGGGCGACGCCGCCTTTCGAGACGGAGTAGGGCACCTGGTTGGCGATCGCGAAGACCGCGTTCACCGAGCTCATGTTGATGATGCAGCCCGGTTCGCCGCCATCCTCGATCTGGCGCACCATCCGCTTCGCCACGGCCTGGCCCGTCAGGAAGGCACCTTTCAGGTTGACGCGGAGCACCCGGTCGAAATCGTCTTCCGACAGATCCAGGAAGTCGGCACCGTGCAGGATGCCGGCATTGTTGACGAGCACGTCGATCGTGCCGAACGCATCGATCGTCGCGGCGACGAGATTGCGGACGCTCAGGCGGTCGCCGACGTCGCAGCTCACGAAGCGGACGGCGCCCGATTCGCCGAGCTGCTGGACAGCCTCCGAGCCGGCATCCTCGTCGATATCGGCGATCACGACGCGCGCACCGTCGCTCAGGAACCGGCGGGCGATCGCAAGCCCGATGCCGCGGCCACCGCCGGTGACGATCGCGACCTTGTTCTCGAGCGTCATCCGAATCCCCCTGTCGCTTGGCGCGGCAAAGTGCCGGGGCGGGTCCGAGAGGTCAATGCGCCGACGGACCGTCCTGCGGCTCCGAACGATCTTCAGTGGTGTGCGGCGATCGCCTCGCGGATCTCGTCGAGGACGGCCGGGTCGTCGATCGTCGCGGGCATGCGGTATTCCTCGCCGTCGGCGATCTGGCGCATCGTGCCGCGCAGGATCTTGCCCGAGCGCGTCTTGGGCAGCCGGTGGACGACGAGGACCGTCTTGAATGCCGCGACCGGGCCGATCTCCTCGCGGATCCGTGCCACGCATTCCTTCTCGATGTCGGCCGCGCTGCGCACCCGCCCCGATTTCAGCACGACGAAGCCGCACGGGATCTGACCCTTGAGCGTGTCGGCGACGCCGATGACGGCGCACTCGGCCACGTCCGGATGCGCGGCGAGCACTTCCTCCATCGCGCCCGTCGAAAGCCTGTGGCCGGCGACGTTGATGATGTCGTCCGTGCGCGCCATGATGAACAGGTAGCCGTCCGCGTCCCGGTAACCCGCGTCCGCCGTCTTGTAGTAGCCTGGGAACTCCGCGAGATAGCTGTCGAAGAAGCGGCCGTCGGCGTTCCAGAGCGTCGGCAGGCAGCCAGGCGGCAGGGGCAGCTTCACGACGATGTTGCCGAGCGTTCCCGGGGGCACCGCATCCCCGGCATCGCTCAGGATCTGCACGTCGTAGCCCGGCATGGCGACCGTGGGCGAGCCGTACTTCACCGGAAGGACCCCCAGCCCGACCGGGTTGCCGGCGATCGCCCACGCCGTCTCCGTCTGCCACCAGTGATCGATGACCGGCACGCCGAGATGGCGCTCGGCCCACTGGATCGTGTCGGGATCGGCGCGCTCGCCGGCGAGGAACAGGGTCCGGAACCGGGAAAGATCGTATTGCCCGATCAGCCTGGCTTCGGAGTCCTCCTTCTTGATGGCGCGGAACGCCGTCGGCGCCGTGAAGAGCGCGACGACGCGGTGTTCCGCGATCACCCGCCAGAACGCGCCGGCGTCCGGCGTCCCGACCGGCTTGCCTTCGTAGAGGACGGTGGTGCAGCCGTGGAGGAGGGGGGCGTAGACGATGTAGGAATGGCCGACCACCCAGCCGACGTCGGAGGCCGCCCAGAATACCTCGCCCGGGTCCATGCCGTAATGGGCCGACATCGTCCATTTCAGCGCGACCATGTGGCCGCCATTGTCGCGGACCACACCCTTCGGCTGCCCGGTCGTGCCGGACGTGTAGAGGATGTAGAGGGGATCGGTCGCCTGCACCGGCACGCAGGGCACGGCCCGGCCGCGCGCGGCGGCGACCGCCTCACCGTAATCGATGTCGCGGCCGGGCTGCAGCTCGCAGCCATGCTGCGGCCGCTGGACGATGATGCAGCGTTCCGGCTTGTGGCTCGCCCGCTCGATGGCGCCGTCGAGGAGCGGCTTGTAGGCGACGATCCGCCCTGGCTCGATGCCGCAGGAGGCGGAGATCATGAGCTTCGGCCGGCAGTCGTCGACGCGGGTGGCGAGCTCGTGCGCGGCGAAGCCGCCGAACACCACCGAGTGGATCGCGCCGAGGCGGGCGCAGGCGAGCATGGCATAGGCCGCCTCCGGCACCATCGGCATGTAGATGATGACGCGGTCGCCCTTGCCGATGCCGTTGTCGGCGAGAACGGCGGCCAGCGCACTGACCTCCTGCAGCAGCTCGCCGTAGGTGATCGTCCGGGCGCTGCCCGTGACCGGGCTGTCGTAGATGATCGCCGCCGCGTCCGGCCGGCGCGCGGCATGGCGGTCGACGCAGTTGAAGCAGGTGTTGCACTCGGCGCCCGCGAACCAGCGGCCGTAGACGCCCTGGTCCGGATCGAACACCTTGTCCCACGGCCTGAACCAGTCGATTTCCTCGGCCGCTTTGGCCCAGAAACCCTCGGGATCGTTCCGCCAGGCGGCGTAAACCTCGGGATATCGGCTCGTCATCGTCGTCCCTCCCAGCCCGGAGGCGAGCTAATCCGCGGGCTGCCACCGAGTCTATCCGCCATTGGGCGCACGGCAATGTCGTTTCGCAGGCCCGCGTCGGCGCCGATCCGAACATTCGGTTTGCCCGGCCATGCCGCCCGGCCTATATCTCGTCGGCGCGGCTGCGCGGCTCGTCAGGAGACGAATCCCCGGGGCCTTATCGATCCTGAAGGGAGCTGTCCCCGTCCTGGCCCGTGGGCCTGGACAAACGGCGCCCACCTACGTTGTAGGTTTCCCGGGATCGAGTACTCCAACGGCCGAGGCGGCCGCGCACACTTCCTGGCCGGGCCGAAGGTCGGTGACGAGGTTCCATGCAGAGCGCCGCCGCGGCGGAGAAGAACGAGATCCGCCGCCGCGCATTGGCTGCTCGCGCCGCGATCGGCAAGGATGAGCATCAGGCGGCGTCCTGGCACGCGGTCGACAGGCTCCGCCCGCTCGTGAAGGCTGGCGACGTCGTCGCACTCTTCTGGCCGATGCGCGGCGAGATCGATCCGCTCGGCCTGATCGCTACGGTCCGCGCCCGTCACGGCGAGATTGCGATGCCGGACATCACCGGCGGGACGATGGTGTTCAGGCGCTTCGACGGCGTGACGGTGGTTCCGGGCCCGCACGGCACGCGCAACCCTCCGGCCAGCGAGCCGGTATGCGAGCCGGCGCTGATCGTCGCCCCGCTCGCCGCCTTCGACAGGGCCGGCGGGCGCATCGGTTATGGCGGCGGGCATTACGACCGCGCCGTGCAACGGCTTCGCGGCCGCGGGCATCCGGTACGGGTGGTCGGCATGGCATTTGCCTGCCAGGAAGTGGACAGGATTCCGGTCGAGGATCACGACGCCACGCTCGATGCGATCGTCACGGAGAAGGAACTGATCAGGGTGAAGGACGGCTTGTGAGGGTGTTGTTCCTGGGAGACGTCGTCGGGCGGTCCGGCCGGACTGCGGTGCGGATCCTGCTGCCCGGCCTGATCGAACGCCACGGCTTCGACTTCGTGGTCGTGAACGCGGAGAATTCCGCCGGCGGGTTCGGCATCACGGAAGAGATCTTCCAGTCGCTGATCGATTGCGGGGCCGATTGCATCACGACGGGCAACCACGTCTGGGACCAGCGCGAGGCGCTCGTCTTCGCCGACCGCCACGAGCGTTTCCTTCGCCCGATCAACTATCCCGTCGGCACGCCGGGTCGCGGCTCCAACCTGTACATCGCCCGCAACGGGGCGCGCGTGCTCGTCATCAACGTGATGGGCTCGCTCTTCATGACGGCGCTCGAGGATCCGTTCGCCGCGGTCACCCGGGAGGTGTCCGCCTGCGTGCTCGGCCATGGCTGCGATGCCGTGATCGTCGACATGCATGCTGAGGCGAGCAGCGAGAAGCAGACGATGGGCCAGTATCTCGACGGCAAGGCCTCGATCGTGGTCGGCACGCACACCCACGTCCCGACCGCCGACCAGCGCATCCTCAGGAACGGCACCGCCTTCATGACCGACATCGGCATGTGCGGCGACTACGATTCCATCATCGGCATGGAGAAGGACGAGCCGATCCGCCGCGCCACCACGAAGATACCGCAGGCGCGTCTTGCGCCCGCGCTCGGGCCGGCGACGCTGTCCGGCCTGGCGGTCGAGATCGACGACGACACCGGGCTCGCCCGGAAGGTGGCGGCCGTCAGGATCGGACCCCATCTGGAACCCTCGGAACCGGATTTCGGAGCGAAGCCATGACGACGCTCGCGGCGCGATGCTTCTGCGGGGCGGTTCGCATCACCGCCACGGCCGAGCCTTTCCAGGTTTCCTGGTGCCATTGCCGCGACTGCCGCCGCCAGACCGGCGCCCCGGCCGTGGTGTGGGCCGGCTTCCGGGTGGACGAGCTGACGATTGCGGGGGAAACGCGCCGCCGTCGCTCGTCCGAGCACGTCACCCGCGCCTTCTGCCCCGAATGCGGCACGCCGCTCAGCTACGAGGACGAGCGGCTCCAGGGGGAGATGTACCTTCACGCCGGGCTTTTCGACGAGGCCGACCGGCTCGTTCCCGACCGGCACGGCTACATCACGAGCAAGCTGTTCTGGCTGCACCTCGAGGACGGGCTGGCGAAGTTCGAATCCTCGACCCGCACCCGCCCGGGCGACTGAGGCTCAAGGCTTCGGTACCAGGATCCGCGTGATCAGGCCGTCGCGCCGGACGAACTGGTGCCAGAGCGCCCCCGCCACGTGCAGCGCGATCAGGGCGATCAGCAGCGGCTTGCCGAGCTCGTGCACCTCGCCGAGGGCCGGCAGCCAATAATACGCAACGGCGCCGGTCGCGGCCACCGCGATCATGACGGCATAGAGCGCCACATGCGTGAAATGCGCGAGGCGCGCGAGCATCGGGCTGCCGAGATCCGGCGGCGCGGCCCGGCGGGACCGGAGAAGGAGCCTAAGCAGCGCGGCGGCGAGCACGGCGAAGCCGATCCAGATGTGCAGGTTGCCCCACAGCACGGCCTCGCCCGACGGCGTCTGGCCGCGTCGCTCGGCCCGGAATAGCTCGCCCATGCTCTCGCCGAAGATGAGCTGGAAGGCTACGAGCGCTACGACGATCCAGTGCAGTGCGATCTGGAGCGTCGAGTACCCTTCGTGCGGTTTGTCGTTCATGGCGCGGATCCCTCGTCTTGTCCGCTGAGGACCTCGGACGGATCGAGGTATCGCGCGGCGGACCGGAGCCGACGATGATCTGGATCAACTCTGCAGCCCGCGCCCCGGATCGCCGCAGGACGGTGCCGCGGCCCGCCGGGTCCGCGGCCTGCTGGACGCCGCAATCACGCGCGCCTATAAGCGCCCGATCCCGCGACCAATGACCGGATAGCGAAGGGGCTGGCCATGGCCGGACATTCTCAATTCAAGAACATCATGCATCGGAAGGGCAAGCAGGACGCCATCAGGTCCAAGCTCTTCTCGAAGCTCGCCCGCGAGATCACCGTCGCGGCCAAGGAGGGCGGCCCGAGCGCCGACGGCAATCCGCGGCTGCGCCTGGCGATCCAGAACGCGCGCTCGGAGGGCATGCCGAAGGACAATATCGAGCGCGCCATCAACAAGGCGTCCGGCGGCGAGGTCGAGGACTATTCCGAGATCCGGTACGAAGGCTACGGGCCCGGCGGCGTCGCCGTCATCGTCGAAGCCCTGACCGACAACCGGAACCGGACCGCCGGAGCCGTTCGCTCGTATTTCACGAAGAACGGCGGTGCGCTTGGCGAGACGGGATCGGTCGCCTTCATGTTCGATCGCGTCGGCGAGATCGTCTATTCCGCGAGCGCCGGCAGTGCCGACGCCGTCCTGGAGGCGGCGATCGAGGCGGGCGCCGAGGACGTGGCGAGCGACGAGAACGGTCACGTCGTCACGACCGCGTTTGAGGATCTCGGCACGGTCTCCAAGGCGCTCGAGGAGGCGCTCGGCCCCGCCGAATCGGTACGCTCGGTCTGGAAGCCGCAGACGCTCACGCCGATCGACGGCGAGAAGGCCGCAACGCTCATGAAGCTGCTGGCGACGCTGGACGACGACGACGACGTGCAGAACGTCTACGCCAATTACGACATCGACCAGGCCACGATCGAGGAACTGAGCGCCGCCTGAGACCGGCAGGTGGTGCCGCGGTTTGGCCCCATTTGAAGCCCACGCGGTTCGGGCGGTGCGAATCGTCCGCGATCCTCGCGGCGGACGGGTCGGCTAGCGCGTTGACGACTGCTTAACCATCTCAGGGTTAAGCATTTCCAAATCTTGATTGTAAGGAGTGTGCGGCAATGGGCGTTGGCTTGTCCGTGCGGAGAAGCGTGGTCGCGGTCGCGTTGGCGGCAGCGGTACTCGGGGCGGGTTGCGCCAATCAGCAGAAGCTCCTCGGCCAGGACATGGCGGGGGGTGCCGGCATGGGCGGCCCGGGCGTCGCCCGGCCCGGCAGCGCGCAGGACTTCCAGGTGAATGTCGGCGACCGGGTCTTCTTCGAGACGGATTCCTCGTCGCTGAACGGGCAGGCGCAGGCGGTGCTGGCGCGGCAGGCGCAATGGCTCAACCAGTATCGGCAGTATTCCTTCGTGATCGAAGGTCATGCCGACGAGCGCGGCACCCGCGAGTACAACCTGGCGCTCGGCGCGCGCCGCGCCGAAGCGGCACGCGACTTCCTCGCCGCGAACGGCGTCGATCCCCGCCGCATGCGGACCATCTCGTACGGCAAGGAGCGGCCCGTGGCGGTCTGCAGCGACCAGTCGTGCTGGTCGCAGAACCGGCGCGCCGTCACCGTCCTCACGGGACCGGGCGCCTGATCTTCGACAGAAAGGGGCCGGCGTGACCGGCCTCTTCGCCGACGGTCGTAGTTTGGCCGAATTGATCGTGCGGTGCTAAGCCGACATGAGCACCGGAGTTCAATCGACATGACGCTGCGCCGCTTCGCAGTGCCTCTCCTGCTGCTGTGCTCCGCCACGCCCACTTGGGCGCAGTCGGCGCAGGAGATCGGCGAGATGAGGCTCTACATCCAGCAGCTCGAGGACCGCGTCCGCCAGCTCACCGGCGACGTGGAGCGGCTTACCTACGAGCTCAACCAGGCCCGCGCCGGCACGCCGCAGATGCAGCCGGGTGCGGGCCAGCTCCCGCAGGGCGCCTGGCAGAGCGGCGGCTATCCCCCGCCGCAGTCGCAGCAGGCCCATCCCGGGAGCGACACGCTGGCCGGCGGTCCGGGCGTCCCGCCCGGCGAGCCGCGGGATTTCTCGACGATGTCCATTCCCCAGGACGACCCGCGGATCGCGGCGGACGGGGATGGGCTGGACGGTTCGGCGCCGCTCGACCTGTCGGCGCTCGCCGGCGGAGCCGCGATTCCACCGCCCCCCGGCGCCGGCGACCCGATGCTCGGCGCGCCCATTCAGCCGCAGGCTCAGCCGTTTCCCGCCGCGCCCGACGTACCGATCACCGCGTCGCTCGGCGGCGGCACGGCGCGCGAGGAGTACGACGTGGCCTACGGCTACGTGCTCACCGGCGAGTACGACATGGCGGAGGCTAGGCTGAACGCCTGGCTCGAGGCGTTCCCGAACGAGGCCCAGGCTGCCGACGCGCGCTTCTGGCTCGGCGAAAGCCAGTTCCAGCAGGGCAAGTACCGCGAGGCTGCGAACGCGTTCCTCAACGTCTACAAGACCACGCCGCAGAGCCGGAAGGCGCCGGATTCGCTGATGAAGCTCGGAATGTCCCTGGGACAGCTTGGGGAGAAGGACGCAGCGTGCGCCACGCTCTCCGAATTCGGCCGCCGCTATCCCGATGCATCGGCCACTCTGAAGTCCCGGGTCGATGACGGGCTTCGTCAGAACGGCTGCTGACCCGCCGGAGGCGCCGATCGCTCCTCCGGACGTTCTCTTCGCCGGGCTCGCCTCCGCGCAAGGATTGGTCCTCGCTATCTCCGGCGGCCCCGATTCCACGGCCCTGATGGTTCTCGTCGCCCGGTGGGCGGCGCGGCCGCCGGTGCTGGTGGCGACGGTCGATCATGGTCTGAGAGCCGAGGCGGCCGCGGAGGTGCGGCTCGTCGAGGCGAATGCGGCGCGGCTCGGGCTGCCGTGCCGTGTCTTCCGGGTCGATGCACTTCCGGGCGGCAACCGCCAGGCGGCGGCCCGCGAGGCGCGGTATGGCTGCCTGATGCGCGCCGCGGCGGAGGCCGGGTTCGACACCGTGGTGACCGCACACCACCGCGAGGACCAGGCGGAGACGTTCCTCCTGCGGCTCGCCCGGGGCTCCGGCGTCTACGGGCTCGGTGCCATGCGCGACAGCCGCATCGTGGACGGGCTCGTCGTGGCCCGCCCGCTGCTCGATTGCCCGCGCGCGGCGCTTCACCGCGTCGCCGCGGAGAGCGGGCTCCCGGTAGTGAGCGATCCATCCAACGAGGATCTGCGCTCGGACCGCGTGAGGATGCGAAGGCTGCTGCCGGATCTCGCGTCGCATGGTTTCGATGCGGAGCGGCTTGCCGGCACGGCGCGGCGCCTCGGCAGAGCCGCCGACGCGCTCGACTGGTGCTGCGAGAGGCTCGTCTTCGACCGATGCGCGGTTTCGAGCGCAGGCGAGGTGAGCGGGCCGACCGACGCGATCCTCGACGTTCCGGAGGAAATCGCGGATCGGGCGCTTGCCCGCATGCTGGCCGCCGCCGCAGGCGCGGCGTATACGCCGGACCTCGCTCGGGTTCAGGCGATCCGCGAAGTGCTGGCCGCGCCGGCCCTTGCCGGAAAGTCGGCGCGGACGCTGCATGGCGCGGTCGTGACGGTGTCGGAAGGCCGTTTCCGCATCGCGCGCGAATGGGGCAGGGCGGGGCTCCCGCTGCGCCCCGCCCTCTCAGGGACGGATATGGTCTGGGATCGCAGGTTCCGCGTGGCCATCCCGGAACTGTCGGGTCCGCATCACATTGCGGCGCTCGGCGGCGGCGCCGCCTCGTTCGCCTGCGACGGCATTGGCAGGTCGACGCTGCGCACGCTGCCGGCCTTGTACTCGGAGGGACGCCTGGTTGCCGTGCCCGAGCTGTTGCAGGACAGCGGGGAGCCGGTCGGCGCCGGCCGCTTCAGGGCCGAATGCCTCGTGCGCGAACGCCTTCGTGGCGGTGGGGCAGGGAGTGTCCGGAAGCCGGCGTCCGGCATTCCGCCGGATGCCTGGACCTGCGGCAGGTGATCACGGCCGCGCCGGTATCGCGCCTGCGCTGCCGATGTGCCGCTGAAGCCCGCTTGGCATAAAGGGTGCAACAACCTATCTAATCCAGCATTGGGGAATGGGCGCGGGTGCGAGCGCTGCCTGGCTGGCCCGAGGTGGTACTGAATGAACCAGAATTTCCGCAATTTCGCGCTGTGGATCGTGATCCTGCTCCTGCTGGTAGCGCTCTTCAATTTGTTTCAGAACCCCTCCAGCCAAACGGCTGCAAACGAAATCAGTTATTCCCAATTCCGGAGCGATACCGCCGACGGCCGCGTGAAGTCGGTCACGATCGCCGGGGAGGAGATCACCGGCACCTATTCCGACGGCACCCGGTTCCGCACCTTTGCCCCGCCCGGCACCGACTACGTTCCGATGCTGGAGGAGCGCGGCGTCGCGATCCGCGCGCGGCCCCAGGACGAGAAGATGTCGTTCATCTCCGTCCTCATCTCCTGGTTCCCGATGTTCCTGCTGATCGCCGTGTGGATCTTCTTCATGCGGCAGATGCAGGGGGCGGGCGGCCGCGCGATGGGCTTCGGGAAGTCCAAGGCCAAGCTCCTCACTGAGGCGCACGGCCGCGTCACTTTCGAGGACGTCGCCGGCGTCGACGAGGCGAAGGAAGACCTCGAGGAGATCGTCGAGTTCCTGCGCGATCCCCAGAAGTTCCAGCGCCTCGGCGGACGCATCCCGCGCGGCGTCCTGCTCGTCGGCCCGCCCGGCACGGGCAAGACGCTGCTCGCTCGCGCCATTGCGGGCGAGGCGAACGTCCCCTTCTTCACCATCTCCGGCTCCGATTTCGTCGAGATGTTCGTCGGCGTCGGCGCTTCCCGCGTGCGCGACATGTTCGAGCAGGCGAAGAAGAACGCGCCCTGCATCATCTTCATCGACGAGATCGATGCGGTCGGCCGCCATCGCGGCGCCGGCCTCGGCGGCGGCAACGACGAGCGCGAGCAGACGCTCAACCAGCTGCTCGTGGAGATGGACGGCTTCGAGGCGAACGAGGGCATCATCCTGATCGCCGCCACCAACCGGCCCGACGTGCTCGATCCCGCGCTGCTGCGGCCCGGCCGCTTCGACCGCCAGATCGTGGTGCCGAACCCCGACGTCGTCGGCCGCGAGAAGATCCTGAAGGTGCACGTGCGCAAGGTGCCGCTGGCGCCCGGCGTGAACCTCAAGACGATCGCGCGCGGCACGCCGGGCTTTTCCGGTGCGGACCTCATGAACCTCGTCAACGAGGCCGCGCTTCTTGCCGCCCGCCGCGGCAAGCGGCTGGTCACGAGCCAGGAGTTCGAGGACGCCAAGGACAAGGTCATGATGGGCGCCGAGCGGCGCACCCTCGTCATGACCGAGGACGAGAAGCGGCTGACCGCCTATCACGAAGGCGGCCACGCCATCGTGGCGCTCCACGTGCCCTCGACGGATCCGGTCCACAAGGCGACCATCATCCCGCGCGGTCGCGCGCTCGGCATGGTCATGCAGCTGCCGGAGCGCGACCAGCTTTCGATGACCTTCGAGCAGATGACCTCCCGCCTCGCCATCCTGATGGGCGGGCGTGTCGCCGAGGAGATGATCTTCGGCGAGAAGAAGGTCACGTCGGGCGCCGCCTCCGACATCGAGCAGGCGACCAAGCTCGCCCGCGCAATGGTGACGCGCTGGGGCTTTTCCGATGCGGTCGGCAGGGTCGCGCTCGGCGAGAACCAGGAAGAGGTCTTCCTCGGCCATTCGGTCGCCCGCCAGCAGAACATCTCCGAGGAGACGGCGCGGAAGATCGACCACGAGGTCCGCCGCCTCGTGGACGAGGGCTATGCCGAGGCGCGCCGGATCCTGAGTGAATCGAAGGACGAACTCGAGGCGCTCGCGCAAGGGCTCCTCGAATTCGAGACGCTGTCGGGCGAGGAGATCAAGGATCTCCTGAACGGCAAGCGCCCGGTGCGCGAGGATCCGAGCAGCGACGAGACTCCGCCGCGCGGTTCCGCCGTGCCCTCCACCGGTCCGCGCGCCAAGCCCGACAAGGGCAGCGACACGGGCCTGGAGCCGCAGCCGACCTGAGCTGTCACCAAGCGATACAAAATGTGAGGCCCGGGCCCCGGCCCGGGCCTTTATACGTCCCGGCGGGGAAGGGAATCACAAGGATTTCCAGCTACCGAGTTGCGGAATGCGGGTCGCCGTCGCGACCGGCCGCGCAAGCGATCGTGGGCAGGCAATGACGAGACGCTACTTCGGGACCGACGGCATCCGCGGGACCGCCAATCTCTATCCGATGACGCCCGACATCGCGATGCGCGTCGGCATGGCCGTCGGGCTCCACTATCGCAACGGCCATCGGCAGCGGGTCGTGATCGGGAAGGACACCCGTCTCTCCGGCTACATGCTGGAGAATGCGCTGGTGGCGGGGTTCACGGCCGTGGGCGTCGACGTGTTTCTGCTCGGCCCGATCCCAACGCCTGCCGTCGCCATGCTGACCCGCTCGATGCGCGCCGATTACGGCGTGATGATCTCGGCGTCCCACAACCCCTATGCCGACAACGGCATCAAGCTGTTCGGCCCGGACGGCTTCAAGCTGTCCGATCTCGTCGAGAGCGAGATCGAAGCGCTGATCGATTCCGACCTCGCCAGGCGGCTCTCTCCGGCTTCCGAGCTCGGGCGCGCGAAGCGGGTGGACGGCGTGCTCGATCGCTATATCGAGTTCGCCAAGAGGACCTTGCCGCGTCAGCTGTCGTTCGACGGCATGCGGGTGGTGGTGGACTGCGCAAACGGCGCCGCCTACAAGGCCGCCCCGCTCGCACTGTGGGAGCTCGGCGCCGAAGTCGTATCCATCGGTGTGGAGCCCGACGGCTTCAACATCAACCGCGACTGCGGGTCGACCGCACCGGAGGCGCTGGCGCGCAAGGTCCACGAGGTGCGCGCCGATGTCGGCATCGCACTCGACGGCGACGCCGACCGGGTCGTCATGGTCGACGAGAAGGGCCAGGTGATCGACGGCGACCAGCTGATGGCGCTCGTCGCCGGCTACTGGAAGGACGAGGAGCGCCTCGTCGGACCGGGCATCGTCGCCACGGTCATGTCGAACCTCGGCCTCGAGCGGTTCCTGGCCGCCCAGGGGCTCTCGCTCGTGCGCACGCCCGTCGGGGACCGCTACGTGATGGAGCACATGCGCCAGCACGGTTTCAACGTGGGCGGCGAACAGTCCGGCCACATCATCCTGTCGGACTTCGCGACGACGGGGGACGGCCTCATCGCGGCGCTCCAGGTGCTCGCGGTCGTGTGCCGCGAGGGCCGCCCCGTCAGCGAGGTCTGCCACCGCTTCGACCCGGTCCCGCAGGTGAAGAAGAACATCCGCTACCAGGGCGGGCAGCCGCTCGAGAACGAGCAGGTGCAGCGCGTGATCGCCGATGCCGAGCAGAAGCTCGGCAAGACCGGCCGCCTGGTGATTCGTCCCTCGGGGACGGAGCCGGTGATTCGCATCATGGGGGAGGGCGACGACGCCGATCTCGTGCTTCAGGTCGTGAACGACATCGCCGAGGTCGTTCAGCGCGCGGCCTGAGCGGCCTCGGTTGCGCGCCTGCGGCGGGCGTCCGCCTCGAAAACCCCCACCCCGAGCAGGATGAGGGCCAGGCCGATCAGGTCCGAGGCGGTCAGCGCTTCCGCAAGCGTCGTCGTTCCGACGAGCACCGCGAAGGCCGGCACGAGGTAATTGGTGATCGCCAGGAACCGCGCGCCCGCCCGCTCCAGGACCCAGTAGATGACGAGGGTTGCGAGCGCGGTCGGGAATACGCCGAGCACGGCGACCTGCGCCAGTTCCGGCCATCCCGCATGGGTCGGGAATTCGGGACCGAACAGCGCCGTGAGCGGGACGATCGCAAGGGCGGCCATGATCAGCGTTCCGGCCGACTTCTCGGCGAGAGTCATGGGCGGCATCAGGCGCGCCGTCACGTTGTAGACCGCGTAGCAGAGCCCGGCGCCGACGAGGGTCAGTTCGCCGATAAGCGCCATGTCGCCGAGGTCCGGCGCGGCCAGGCCCGCGGGCCCGATCAAGGCCACGACGCCCGCAAATCCCACGAGCAGCCCGACCAGCGCCGGCCGCGTGATTCGCTCGTCCGGAAGCGCGATGTGGGCCAGCAGCAGCACCATGAGCGGAACCGCCGCCATCAGGATCCCGGCGACGCTCGAGGGAATGTGCTGCGTGCCCCAGGACACCAGCAGGAAAGGCGCCACGTTGCCGACCAGACCGAGCCAGAGCAGCCAAAGCAGCGCCCGCGGAGAGGCCGGCACGACGCGGCCGCGGAGGAGGGCGTAGCCGGCGAGAATCGCTGCGGCGAACACAATTCGTCCGGCCGCGACCCATGCCGGCGGAACGGTATCCACCACGCTCTTCGTCACGGCGAACGAGGACCCGAAGACGACGACGAGGAAGGCGAGGGCGGCCCACTCGGCCGGGCCGCGACGGTTCAGCATGGCGGGCTCGTGCTCCTTCCGGCCCCGCACCTAGATTGCGGCCGGCCGTCCCGCAATCCGCTTCTTGCGCATCCGATGAGCATCCAGCGACCCAGGCCAAAGTTAAGAAGGATGGTTAAACCCTTCTTAAGCAGTTCCATTGCATCTTGTGCCCCGTGACGGCGGATCTGCCACGGCAACATCTGGCGCGCCGCAATTGCAAAGAGGACGACATGCTGAAACTCACCAGGATCGCGCTTGCCGCCTGCGCGTCGGCCGCGGCGATGTCGGCCGCCAACGCGGCCGACATGCCCATCTACATTCCCGAGGCACCGATGCCCGTGCCCGAAATGCCGATCGCCGTCAGCGGCTGGTATCTGCGGGGCGACATCGGATACAAGATCTACCGGAATCCGAGCCCCACCTTCAACGATCCCCTGACCGGTCCGGTCCCCTTCTCGAGCAACAGCATCGAGGAGACCGGGATGATCGGTGCGGGCATCGGCTACAAGTTCAACAACTTCTTCCGCGCCGACCTGACGGTCGACTACGAGTGGCCGGCCCAATTCTCCGGCCAGACGCCGTGCCCGACCTGCACCGGCTTCACCTACGCCCGGGAGTATGCCGATCTCTCGGCCTGGACGACGATGGTCAACGGCTACGTCGATCTCGGCAATTTCAGCGGCATCTCGCCCTATGTCGGCGCGGGCATCGGCGCCTCCTACGTGACCGCCGACAACGTGCACTACGTCGCCAACGGGAAGCGGGGAGAAATTCCGGGAACGGCTTCCAAGTGGAACCTGGCCTGGGCGGTTATGGCCGGCGTCGGCATCGAGTTCTCGCCGAACGTCGCACTCGATGTCGGCTACCGCTATCTCGATCTCGGCAGCGGCGAGTCCCCGGTGCTGCAGGGCCTGACGAGCCGCATCAAGTACGAGGATCTCACCGCGCACGAACTGCGCGTCGGCCTGCGCTACACGATCTACTGACCGCAGCCGACAGGCTCTTGTTGCGGGGCGGCGGGCGAGGAGCCCGCCGCCCTTTTTGTCGCGCCCGCCGCACCGTGCCGGGCTGGCTTTGCAGTTGCACGACGGATCGTTTGGGCGTATCGCCGCCAGCGGGACACCCCTCCCCACCGAGGGGCACCTATCTGGAAGGATAGCTCAATGACGGCGATCGAAAGACCGGCCAAGCGGCCGGCGAATCCGTGCTTTTCTACCGGGCCCACGGCAAAGCGGCCCGGCTGGTCTCCCGACATCTTCGCGAATGCCCTCGTCGGCCGGTCGCACCGGTCGAAGGACGGCAAGGCGCGCCTGAAGCGCGCCATCGACGAGACGCGCAAGGTGCTCGGCGTCCCCGCCGACCATCTCATCGGGATCGTTCCGGCCTCCGATACCGGCGCCGTCGAGATGGCGCTCTGGTCGCTGCTCGGCCCGCGCGGCGTCGATGTGCTGGCGTGGGAGAGCTTTGGGCGCGACTGGGTGATCGACGTGCTGAAGGAACTCAAGCTGCCGAATGTGCGGGCGCTCGAGGCGGAATACGGCGATCTTCCCGACCTCGCCTCGGTGGACTTCACCCGCGACGTCGTCTTCACCTGGAACGGCACGGCCTCCGGCGTCCGCGTTCCGGACGGCGACTGGATCGACGCGAACCGGCAGGGCCTGACGATCTGCGACGCCACCAGCGCCGCATTCGCCATGCCGCTCCCCTACGAGAAGCTCGATGTGGTGACCTTCTCCTGGCAGAAGGTGATGGGCGGCGAGGCGCAGCACGGGATGATCGTCCTGTCACCCCGCGCGGTGGAGCGCCTGCGGTCGCACAAGCCCGCCTGGCCCGTTCCGAAGGTGTTCAGGCTGACCAAGGGCGGCAAGCTGATCGAGGGCATCTTCGCCGGCGAGACGATCAACACCCCGTCCATGCTCGCGGTCGAGGATTATCTCGACGGCCTCGCCTGGGCACGGGCGATCGGCGGGCTTCCGGCGCTCTTCGAGCGCGCGGACCGGAACACCAGGATCCTGGAGGACTGGGCGGAGCGGACCCCGTGGGTCGGTTTCCTTGCCCGCGATCCGGCGACGCGCTCCAACACCTCCGTCTGCCTGACCATTGCCGATCCGGAGATCGTGCGGGCTGGTCCGGATGCGCCGGCGGCGATCGCGAAGGCGATCGTGGCGGTCCTCGAATCGGAGAAGGCGGCCTACGACATCGCCGCCTATCGCGACGCGCCCGCGGGGCTCCGGATCTGGTGCGGCGGGACGGTCGAGGCGTCGGACGTGGAGGCGCTGCTGCCCTGGCTCGACTGGGCGTTTGCGACCCAGAAGGCGCAGCTGAAGGCCGCCGCCTGAGCCGATCAGCTCTCCGCCGATTCCCATCCTGCAATGCGGGCGCGGCCTTTCCGCGCCTGCTCACCCGCGAGCAGATCCATGACACCCCGCGTTCTGATTTCCGACAGCCTTTCGGAAACCGCCGTCCAGGTCTTTCGCGACCGCGGCATCGACACTGACTTCCGTCCCGAGCTCGGCAAGGACAAGGAAGCGCTCCTTGCCGCCATCGGGGAATATGACGGACTTGCCATCAGGTCGGCGACCAAGGTCACTGAGAAGCTGATCTCGGCCGCCGGACGGCTCCGCGTCGTCGGCCGCGCCGGCATCGGCGTCGACAATGTCGACATTCCGGCGGCGACGGCGAAGGGCATCATCGTGATGAACACGCCCTTCGGGAATTCGATCACCACAGCCGAACACGCCATCGCCATGTTGATGGCCTGCGCCCGCCAGATCCCTGCGGCCGACCAGTCGACACAGGCCGGCAAGTGGGAGAAGAACCGCTTCATGGGCGTGGAGATCACGTCCAAGACGCTCGGCGTGATCGGCTGCGGCAATATCGGCTCGATCGTGGCCGAGCGGGCGCAGGGCCTCGCCATGCGTGTGATGGCCTACGACCCCTTCCTTTCCGACGACCGGGCCTTGGAGCTCGGCGTCGACAAGGTCGATCTGGACGAGCTCTTCCACCGCGCCGACTTCATCACGCTGCACACGCCGCTCACCGACAAGACGCGGGACATCATCGACGCCAAGGCGATCGCGAAGATGAAGGACGGCGTCTACGTCGTGAACTGCGCGCGCGGCGGCCTCATCGTCGAGCGCGACCTCCGCGACGCCCTGGAGAGCGGCAAGGTCGCGGGCGCCGCCGTGGACGTGTTCACGGAGGAGCCGGCCAAGGAGAACGTCCTGTTCGGCGCGCGGAACGTCATCTGCACGCCGCATCTCGGCGCCTCCACCACCGAGGCGCAGGAGAACGTCGCGATCCAGGTCGCCGAGCAGATGGCCGACTATCTCACCACCGGCGCGGTGCGCCATGCGATCAACATGCCTTCGATCTCCGCCGAGGAGGCCCCCCGCCTCGTACCCTTCGTCAGGCTGGCGGAGCAACTCGGCTCCTTCGCCGGGCAGCTCACCGAATCGGGCGTGCGCGAGATCCGCCTGGAATACGAAGGCGACGTCGCCGACATGAACACGCGGGCGCTGACGGCCGCCGCGCTCGCCGGGTTCCTCACGCCGCAGCTCCAGACCGTGAACATGGTCTCGGCGCCCGCTTATGCGAAGGAGCGCGGGATCCGCGTGCAGGAGACGCGGCGCGAGCAGCACGGCGCCTATGAGAGCTACATTCGCCTCACCGTCGTCACGGAGCGGCAGGAGCGGTCGGTCGCCGGAACGGTATTCTCGGACGGCAAGCCGAGGATCATCCAGATCAAGGGCATCAACATGGAGGCCGAGCTCTCCGAACGCATGCTCTACATCACCAATCAGGACCAGCCCGGCTTCATCGGCCGGCTCGGCACCACGCTCGGCGATGCCGGGATCAACATCGCGCGAATGCAGTTCGGCCGCGACCACGCCGGCGGCAATGCGATCGCGCTCGTCTCCGTCGACCAGCCGATCGCGCCGGAGATCCTGACCGAGGTGCAGGCCCTGCCGCATGTCATCCAGGTGCGGCCGCTCGCCTTCTGATCAACGCTTGGGCTTGCCGCCCAAACACTCTATAGAGGGCCACGCCCCGGCATGGACCGGGGCGTTCCCGTGTCTGATAGAGGGCTGTCATGGCCAACGTCGTGGTCGTCGGCGCACAATGGGGCGACGAAGGCAAAGGTAAGATCGTCGACTGGCTGTCGGAGCGTGCCGACGTCGTGGTGCGATTCCAGGGCGGCCACAATGCCGGCCACACGCTGGTCATCGGCGGCACGTCGTACAAGCTCAGCCTGCTGCCGTCCGGAGTGGTCCGGCCCGGCAAGCTCGGCGTCATCGGAAACGGCGTCGTGCTCGATCCCCACGCGCTCATCGCCGAGATCGAGCGCCTGGCGGGGCAGGGGGTGATCGTGACGCCCGAGAACCTGCGGATCGCCGACAACGCGACGCTCATCCTTTCACTGCACCAGCAACTCGACGCGATGCGCGAGAGTGCGGCGGCTCCCGAAGCGAAGATCGGAACGACCGGACGAGGCATCGGACCCGCCTACGAGGACAAGGTCGGGCGCCGTGCCATCCGGCTGATGGATCTCGCCGATCTCGGCGCGCTCCCGGCCAAGATCGACCGGCTGCTCGTGCACCACAACGCGCTGCGCCGGGGGCTGGAACAGCCGCAGGTGGACCCGCAGGCCATTTTCCACGAGCTCGCTTCCGCCGCCGATCGCCTGCTGCCCTTCATGGACACGACGTGGGACCTGCTCGACAGGTATCGCCGCGACGGCGCGCGCATCCTGTTCGAAGGCGCGCAGGGGGCGTTGCTCGACATCGACCACGGCACCTACCCGTTCGTGACATCCTCCAACACGGTGGCAGGCCAGGCGGCGACCGGATCGGGTCTCGGCCCGCACGCGCTCTCCTATGTGCTCGGAATTGCAAAGGCCTACACCACGCGCGTGGGGCAGGGGCCCTTCCCGACCGAGCAGCAGAACGAGGTGGGCGACTATCTCGGCGAGCGCGGTCGGGAGTTCGGGACCGTCACGGGGCGAAAGCGCCGCTGCGGCTGGTTCGACGCCGTGCTCGTGCGCCAGATGGTCCGGGTCTGCGGCATCGACGGCATAGCGCTGACGAAGCTCGACGTCCTCGACGGGCTGGAGCGGATCCGCATCTGCATCGGATACGAGCTCGACGGCAAGCGGCTCGACCGGCTGCCGGCAAGCCAGGCGGCACAGGCGGAGGTGGTGCCCGTCTACGAGGAAATGGAAGGCTGGGACGGGTCGACGGCCGGTGCGCGCAGCTGGGCCGACCTGCCGGCGCAGGCCGTCAAATACGTCCGCCATATCGAAGAGTTGATCGAGGCGCCCGTCGCTCTTCTGTCGACCAGCCCGGAACGGGACGACACGATTCTTGTTCGCGATCCATTTCAGGATTAGTCCCTGAGAGGGGCATCCGGAATCAGCACGGAAACGCCATGCCGGACTACACGTCCATCCTGAGGCGGTCTCTGGCCGCTCTGCCCGACCAGTCGCCGGAGACGCGGCAGGCGGTCTACGACCGGGCGCGGAGCGCCCTCGCGCGCCAGTTGAGCAACCTGGACCCGCCCCTGGCGCCGGAGCACGAGGAGGCTCAGCGCGCGCAGCTCGAACATTCGATCGAAGAGGTCGAGGCGGACTTTGCGGCTGTGCCGGGCGGGGAGCCTGCCGGAGACGTCGCGTACGCGGGCCGGCCTGCGCCGGCCGATCCGGCCGGAGCGCCGGCAGCCGCGCCGCATGTTCGCGAATCGACCGCCGCCGATGCGGAGCGGCGGCGGGGCGCGCCCGGCCAGGCCGTTCGTCCGCCAGTCGGGACGGCCACGGTCGCCGCCGCAGAGGGCACACCGGAAGCGGATGCTCGGAACGCGCCCATCGCGTCCGAACCGGCCGCTGAGGCTGCCGCTGACGGCGAACCTGAACAGGCAGCGGAGCGCTATCCGGAGCGTCACTCGCGTGCGCCTGCGATGATCATGGCGGTGCTGGTTGCGCTCGTCCTGATCGGCGCGGGCGTACTCGCCTATACGCAGCGCGATACGTTGGCCGCCCTGTTCGGATCCGAACAGCCTGCGACCGAGCTTGCGGAAGGGCCGGAGCCGGAGGCGGCGCCGGCAACCGGCGGCAAGAACAGCGAGCGGCTGATCAACGGCGGCGCCGGCGCCGCCGCACCGGCCGAAGGCGAGGCCGCCGATGCGCCGCCTGCCGCTGACCCCGCGCCTGAAGGGCAAGGGGAGGTTGCGCAGGTCGAGCCCGACCCCGCCGCGCCGCCCGAGCTCACGCCGGATCAGCCCGTGCCGATGCCGGACGACGGCGCGCCGGATACTACGCCGGTGCCCGCCGAACCGGAGGCGGAGGCGATCCCGGCACCTGCGCCGGAGACTGCGCCGGCGCCTGCCCCCGGCCAGAGCATCGTGGCGCAGCGCGCGATCTTCTACGAGCAGGGCGAGGGCGAGCAGTCCGGCCAGGCCGCGCAGGGCCAGACCACCTGGGAACAGGTCGACCGGCCCGACGGCCTGCCTGCGATCCGCGGCATCATGCGCATCCCCGATCGCGACGCGACCGTCACGCTGACCATCTCGAAGAACACGGACCAGGGCCTGCCGGCGAGCCACATGGTGGAGATCGCCTTCGAGGGCGACCTGTCGGAAACGGCGATCGAGCGGGTGCCGGCGCTGGTGCTGAAGCCGAACGAGCAGGCCCGCGGCCAGCCGCTCGCCGGCGCCGCGGTGCCGGTCACGGACACACTGTTCTGGATCGCGCTCTCCGACGAGGAGGAGCAGATCAACCGGAACGTGGCGCTGATGCGCGACGGCTCCTGGTTCGACATGCCGCTCCTCTTCACGGACGGCAAGCGTGCCCTGCTCACCTTCGAGAAGGGGATTGCCGGCGACCGCCTGTTCGAGACGGTCATGCGGGCCTGGGACTGATCTCGACGCAGGGTCGATCCCGCGCCAGGTCACTCCAGCGCGACGGCGTACTCGTCGACCGGGCGCGCCTCCTCGATCAGACCCCGCTCCGCGAGGAACGTGGCGAAGCGGGCGTAGCGCATCCGGTCGAGCGCTGCCGGGCTTCGCGAGAAGCGCGGCAGCGTGTCGGCATAGGCGCGCCGGTTGAGCTCGTCCCCGAGATCGGGATGGGCTCCGAGGAAGATCTCCAGCCCTTCCTCCGGATGGTTCGTGAGATAGAGGGTCGCCTGCTCGACCGCCTCGATGAACCGCTTCAGCCGATCGTCGCCGAGGCTGTCGCGATGGGCCACGTAGATCAGTTCGTCATACGCCGGGACGCCTGATTCCTCCGGGTAGAACGCGGTGCCCTCATGGCCCTCCAGCCGCAGCTGCGTCAGCTCGAAGTTGCGGAAAGCGCCGATCACCGCATCGACGCGCCCGGCGATGAGTGCGGGCGAGAGCGCGAAGTTCACGTTGACCAGCTTGACGTCCTGCATCCCGACGCCGGCTTCCGCGAGCATCGCCTCGAGCAGCACCTCCTCGAAACCGGCAACCGAATAGCCGATCGTCTTGTCCTTCAGGTCCGCGAGCGCCTTCACCGGCCCGTCGGCGAGCACGACGAGCGCGTTGAGCGGGGTGGCGACGAGCGTACCGATCCTGACGATCGGCAGGTCCTGCTCGCGCTGGAGATAGAGGTTCGGCTGGTAGGTGATTGCGATGTCACCCTGGCGCGCGGCGACGAGCCGGGGCGGCGCGCTCGGATCGGCCGGCGGAACGAGCTCGACGTCCAGTCCCCTGTCGGCGAAGTACCCCTTCTCGGCCGCGACGACGAGCGGGGCGTGATCGGGATTGACGAACCAGTCGAGCAGGACGGTCAGCCTGTCGGCCGCGCCCGCGTTCTGGATCGACGCGATGCCGGCGATGAGCGCGGCGGCGAGAATTCTCATTGCGGTGCTTCCTTCAGCGGTTGGAACCTTCCCCTGGCACCCAGGCGAGCTGCCGTCTCACCAGCCCGTCCACGGCGGCGCGAAGCAGGATCGCCATGACGGCGAGGAGAACGAGGGCGACGAAGACGCGATCGGTCTGCATGCGCGCGTTCGCCTGGAGCATGATGAAGCCGAGGCCGGCCGAGGCGCCGACCCATTCGCCGACGACGGCGCCGATCGGCGCAACGCCCGCCGCGATCCGCAGCCCGGACCCAAGCGCCGGCAGCGCTGCAGGAATCCGCAGCTTCCAGAGCGTCGCGATGCGCCCGGCGCCATTGAGGCGCGCGAGGTCGAGAAGATCGGGGTCGGTCCGGCGCAGTCCGTCCGCGAAGGCGGTCGCCACGGGGAAGAAGATGATGAGGCCCGCCATCGCGACCTTGGAGGCGAGGCCGAAGCCGAACCAGATGACGAGGAGCGGGGCGATCGCGAAGACCGGCAGCGCCTGGCTCACCACCAGCATCGGGCCGACCAGCCGTTCCAGCCGCGGCGACAGCGCGAGGAGAACGGCAGACGCGGCGCCGAGCCCGACCCCGATCGCCATCCCGGCCACGATCTCCCAGCCCGTCGTCGACGCGTGCGCCAAGAAATAGCCGGGCTCGGCCGCAAAGGCGGCCGCGATGCGGGACGGCGGCGGCAGGACGAAAGCGGGCACGGAGAGGAGGCGGACGGCAGCTTCCCACAGGAGCAGGAGCGCGGCGACCGCACCGATTCGCAGGCCCGTCTCGGCTGCTCTCCACACGTCCGCGCTCCATCGATGGCGAAGCGGACGCTTGATCCCGTCCCTTCGCCGGCATGACCCGGATCAGGTTCAAAGGGTTCGGCCGTCGGCCGTCTCAGCGCGGCGGAAGCCGCGCACCCCTCGGATGGAAGCGCAGTAGCGGGTTGGCCGGCCGAGGGCAAGGCGCAAGCGCATAGCGGGGTTTACAGGCCCCGCGGGCCGTGCTTACCGCACGCGGTGACACGCTTTTTCGCCTGGGCCTGGCACCAGCCCTATCTCCTCCTCACCGTCACCTCGCTGTTCTGGGCGGGGAACGCCGTGGTCGGCCGGTTTCTGGCCGGCTCGATTCCGCCGGCGACGCTTGCCGGCACGCGCTGGCTGGGAGCCTTCGTGCTGCTTCTGCCCCTCGCCGTGGGCCAGATCAGGCGGGATTGGCAGACGCTTCGGCATCACCTGCCGTATCTCGTGCTCGTCTCCTTCGCCGGCATTACCGTGTTCAACACGCTCCTCTATTGGAGCCTGCAGCACACGACCGCGATGAACGCGAGCCTGATGCAGTCGACGGCGCCGCTCCTCATCGGGGTCTGGACCTTCCTGCTCTTCCGCGACCGGCTCACCGGCAAGCAGATCGCCGGCATCCTGACGTCCCTCATGGGCGTGCTGGTCATCGTGACCGAAGGCGATCTCGGCCGCGTTCGGCATCTCGCGTTCAACGTGGGCGACGTCATGGTCGTCGCGGCCATGACCGTCTACGCGTTCTATTCGGCGCTCCTGAGGAAACGGCCGGTCGTCGGCGCACTCACCTTCGTCACGGTCACGATCGGGATCGGCTCGGTGCTGCTTTTCCCGTTTTCCCTGTACGAGGTCGTGGCGCAGGGCCGCACGGTCGTCATCACCCCCGCGTCCGCGCTGGCAGTCCTCTACGTGATCCTCTTTCCCTCGGTGGCGGCCTATTTGTTCTTCAATCGCGGCGTCGAACTGATCGGTGCGAACCGGGCCGGCCCATTCTTCCACCTGGTCCCGCTCTTCGGCACGGCCCTCGCAATCCTTCTCCTCGGCGAACGCCCGGCGCTCTTCCATGCGGTCGGAGCGGGGCTGATCCTTGCCGGCGTCTTCGTCGCGACGAAGAATCCGGCCAAGCCGAAGGCGCCCGCAGCGCCGGGACGCTGAGCGGCGGACCGAGGGAGGGGCGGCACCGTCTCCGTCTCGGAACCCTGACGCAGGCGGCGTGTTGATTCCGGGTTTGGAAGAGTGGGGGAATTCTCGTGCGCCCCACCGAATGCCAGTCGCGCGCGGCCGAGGAGGCGGCATGGGCGATCTCGTGACGGGCCGCCACGCGGCCGCCCGCGAGGCGGAAAACCTGGCCCGCGCGGTGAGGGAGGCCTCCAGGAGCCTGCCTGCGCCGGAGCGTAGCGACGAGTTCGGCGAGCAGTTCGATGCCTTCGGCGACGCCAGGGTCGTGCTCCTCGGGGAGGCGACGCACGGCACCTCGGAGTTCTACCGCGCCCGTGCGGCGATCACCCGCCGGCTGATCAGCAAGCACGGCTTCGACATCGTCGCCGTGGAGGCGGACTGGCCGGATGCGGCGCGGATCGACCGCTACGTCAGGCACCAATCCGCGCGGCCCTCCGGCGAGGAGGCGTTCACGCGCTTCCCGACCTGGATGTGGCGGAACGCCGAGGTGCGCGAGTTCGTGGACTGGCTCCGCCGGCACAATGACGGCAAGCCGGCCGGGGCGCGCGTCGAGTTTCGCGGCCTCGACGTCTACAGCCTCGGCGGGTCGATCGACGCGGTGATCGGCTACCTCGACGGCGTCGATCCGGAGGCGGCACGGCTCGCGCGCAAGCGCTACGGCTGCCTGACGCCTTGGCAGGCGGAGCCGGCGCATTACGGCCGCGACGTGCTCTATGGCCGGAAGGACACCTGCGAAGACGCGATCGTGAGCCAGCTCGAGGCGCTGCTCGCACGTCGCCTGGACTATGGCGCGCAGGACGGCGAAGACTTCTTCGACGCGGCCCAGAACGCGCGCATCGTGCGTGCCGCCGAGCAGTACTACCGGATCATGTACCGCGGCTCATCGGAGTCCTGGAACCTGCGCGACCGGCACATGTTCGAGACGCTGCGCCGGCTGCTGGCGCGCCGCGGAGCGGGCGCCAAGGCCGTGGTCTGGGCGCACAACTCCCACATCGGCAACGCCGCGGCGACGGCCATGGGCTGGCAGGGCGAGTTCAACATCGGCGAGCTCTGCCGCACGGCATTCGGCGAGGATGCGGCGCTCGTCGGCTTCGGCACCGACCGCGGCACGGTGGCGGCCGCTTCCGACTGGGGCGGACGAATGGAGATCATGCAGGTTCGCCCGGCGCGCGACGACAGCATCGAACGGGTGTTCCGCCAGGCCGGCGTCGCCCGCAGCCTCACGGACATGCGCGGGCAGGGGAGGCGGGCGCTCCGCGACAGCCTTGCCGAACCGCGGCTCGAGCGCGCGATCGGTGTGGTTTACCGCCCGGAGAGCGAGCGCACGAGCCACTATTTCGAGGCGGTCCTGCCGGAGCAGTTCGACGCGTTCGTGTGGTTCGAGGAAACGAAGGCCGTCACCCCGCTGCCCGGCCCGGCATCTCACGGCGTGCCCGATACCTATCCCTTCGGGCTCTGACCGGGCGACCGCGCTTCGCCGGCCGAGAGCCGCCGCGCCTCAGGCAGGAGAGGCGAGGAGTGCCGCCCGCCCCCTCTCGCGGTCCTTCACGGCCTTCACCATCGCCTTCTGGACCTTGTCGAAGGCCCGCACCTCGAGCTGGCGCACGCGCTCGCGGCTCACGTCGAACTCGTCGGAGAGCTGCTCGAGCGTCAGCGGATCCTCCGACAGGCGCCGCGCCTCAAAGATGCGCCGCTCGCGGTTGTCGAGGACGTCGAGCGCATCCTTCAGCATGGCCCGGCGCTGATCGAGCTCGTCCTCCTGGATGAGGCGCGCCTCCTGGCTCTCGCTGTCGTCGGTGAGCCAGTCCTGCCACTCGCCGCCGCTTTCCCCCTCGCCGGCGCGGATCGGCGCGTTGAGGGATGCGTCGCCGGAGAGGCGGCGGTTCATCGAGATCACCTCCTCCTCCGACACGTTGAGCTTCTCGGCGATCTGCTTCACCTGGTCCGGGCGCAGATCGCCCTCGTCGAGCGCCTGGATCTGGCTCTTCGCCTTCCTGAGATTGAAGAACAGGCGCTTCTGGTTGGCCGTGGTGCCCATCTTCACGAGGCTCCAGGACCGCAGGATATATTCCTGGATCGAGGCCCGGATCCACCACATCGCATAGGTCGCCAGCCTAAAGCCGCGGTCCGGATCGAAGCGCTTCACGGCCTGCATCAGACCGACGTTCCCCTCGGAAATGACCTCGCCGATCGGCAGGCCGTAGCCGCGGTATCCCATGGCGATCTTGGCGACCAGGCGCAAATGGCTGGTGACGAGGCGGTGCGCGGCATCGCGATCGCCATGCTCCGCGTATCGCTTCGCCAGCATGTACTCTTCCTGCGGCTCCAGCATCGGGAACTTGCGGATCTCGTCGAGATACCGCGAAAGCCCGCCTTCGCCAGACTGGAAAACCGGAATGCTGCCTTTGGCCATGATCAATCCCTGCCGTTTGCGGGGTCCGCCCGCACGCCCGGACCCCATCCAGTCCGGTGCAACCAATCCCTATAGGGCGATTTCCACCCGAGGCCGACTTACGTTTGTGTAATGAGCATGCCGCGGAGGCGCTCGATCAGGTCCGCCATGTCGGCCGGCGGCGAACTCGTGAAGTCCAGCACCGCGCCGGTCGCGGGATGCCGGAATGCGAGGCGCCGAGCGTGCAGCGCCTGACGTCTGAACGCACGGACCGCGGCTGCGATCCCTTCCGGGAGCGTTTCGGCCTTGGTCAGGAAGCCCGCGCCGTAGACGTGGTCGCCGACGAGCGGATGGCCGATATGCGCCATGTGAACGCGGATCTGGTGCGTGCGCCCTGTCTCCAGCCGGCAATGCAAGAGGCTTGCCACGCCGCCGCCATAGACCTCCGCGACCGTATAACGGGTGATCGCCGGGCGGCCGCCGGCCTTCACGACCGCCTGCTTCTGGCGGTTTCTCGGATCGCGGTCGAGCGCAGTCTCGACCGTGCCTGTTCGCCGCGCCGGAACGCCCCAGACCAACGCGACGTACTCCCGCTCCAGCGGCCCCGTTCGGCCATGATCGGCGAACTGCTCGGAAAGCGCCTGATGCGTCCGGTCGTTCTTGGCGACGACGAGCAGGCCGGAGGTGTCCTTGTCGAGCCGGTGGACGATGCCCGGGCGGCGCACCCCGCCGATGCCGGAGAGCGTTTCGCCGCAATGGTGGAGGAGGGCGTTGACGAGCGTTCCGGTCCAGTTGCCGGGCCCGGGATGGACCACCAGGCCGGCGGGCTTGTCGACCACGATCAGATCGTCATCCTCGTAGACGATTTCAAGCGGGATCGCCTCCGGCGCCGGCTCGGGCGCCTCCGGCTCCGGCAGGGCGACGCTCACCGTCTCGCCGCCGTTGACCCGGTAATTGGGGTCGACTACGGTCCGGCCGCCGACGTCGACCTGGCCCTCCTTAACGAGCGCCTTGTAGCGGCTGCGCGAGAGGCGCCCGCCGCGGCGGGCGAGAAACGCGTCGAGCCGCTCGCCCGCGTCTTCGGCCGCGACCGCGAGATCTTCCACATCGTCTTCCGACTGAGCCATGGCCGCCCACGATCCTGCCAAGTTCGACGAAGAGGAGCCGCCGCTCGACCCCGCCGCCGAGCGCGTGCGCCAGAAGCTCGCCCGCCTGCTGCTCGGCTCGCTCGGCGTCATGCTGCTCGGGCTTATCGCGGTGTTCGCGGCGATTGTCTACAAGATCGGAGGCGGCGACCGTGCTGCGGTCCCGCAGGAGAGCGCCGTCCTTTCGCCCGAGCAGGCGATCGCCGGCGAGGTCCGCCTGCCGGCCGGCGCCGAGATCCGCCACCTGGCGCTCGAGGGGCGCACCGCGCTCCTGCACGTGGTGGAGGCCGACGGGACGGCCGCCCTCGTGCTGCTCGACCTCGAGACGGGACGGGCCTTCGGCCGGCACGTTATCATCGGCGAATAGCGCGGGGAGCTCCCCTTGCTCCCGCCGGGCGTCGTCGCGAAAGTCGGATCATGCGAAGGGCAGCCGGACTCGCCGCCTTGCTGGATGCGGTTCCCGAGTTCGTGTGGCTCGGCCTAGGGACGGCGATCGTGATCGGCATCATCGTCGTCGCAGTGCGGCTGATGCGCTGAGGCAGGTAGTCGGGAGGGAAGGCTGCCGGGGTCGCCTCGCGGGACCGGGAGCCGGTGCCGCATTTCGGGTGCGAAGGCGGTCATATCCGGGCGACATGGTCACCTTCCTTGGAATGCTGCCGGCTTAGGCGGGGGTCTGCCTTCCCCGGCCGCGGTGAAGCGTCCGGCGGTGGGCCGCGGAGCACCTCTCAGAGATCCGCCAACGCTTCCTCGCATTCCGCCTGTGCCAGGCGCTCGGAGATGTCGGCGCGAGACGGTGCACTGGCCGCGGGCGACGGTTGGCCGAACGCCGATGCGGTCGGGTGCTCTCGAGTCTCGCAATGCGCGAGCAACACCCGCATTACGGTATCGACGGCCGCTTTGCTGACATTGCGGCGATCGGGCTCAAAGGACGTGCTCGGAGCCTGGGGGCCCGTCACGATCTCGAAGGCGGGGAAGTAGGTCACCCCTTCTTCGCTGGACGCCACTTCTCCCGCCGCTGCACGGAGAACGGCCTTGCTGTAGGTCGAGGCGAGGAGGACATGATCCGCGGTTGCTGTCGCGACGAGTGGGACTGGAGAAACGGTCAGGATGAGCCGCAAGCCTGGATTCAGCTTCCTTGCAGCCTTCAGGAAATCGACGAGATCCTGCCTGACCTCATCGAGCGTGAAATTGTGGAAGACATGCCGTTCGGGGTCGAATGCCCCGTTCACCGTACCCGGACAAGCCGGGTATACTGCGCCGTCTGTGGTCGTCATCCATGCCTCGGTGAGGCCCAAGGTGAAGACCATGACGTCCGCTGTTTCGAATGCTGTCCGGACCGCTCGCAGGTGTTGCGCCGTTAGCAGATCGAACTCGGCGTCGGTCTGCGCCGGATACCGTAGCCCAGGCCGGAACGGGTCAATGACCTTGCCCTGCCAGTGCCAGCGGTCCTCAGAAGGGCGGAACATGCCCAGACTGCGTTCCAGAAGCTGCCTAAGCTGTCGTGCGGTATAGATGTTACCGTATGCCGCGGTGAAATTGCGGTAGCCAAGGTTCTCATCCAGGTCGAGGACCAACGGATGTGTGGGTTCCGTCCTGAGGTATGTCAATCCGGCCTTTTCCAGATAGGGGACCAGATTGGAGGCGAAGCAGCTTCCCGCCGACATCACCTTGTCGCCAAGCCGGATCAGCGGCTCCGGAGGGCTCAACAGCGATGCCGGATCGTACGCGGTCGAAACCGCTCTGCTCCAGAACGCCTTGTCCGCCTGAGCTTTGTATGGGTGCATGGCCATCAATAAGCCCTTCGTTCAGAGCCGGGACGTGATCTCTCTCATCATGATGCGACCGAATGCGCCGTTTGCATGTGTGGCATCAGCCGCGAGCTCGTCGCGAAGGCAGCCGAACTCGTTCTGGACCGAGCTCGGCACAGGAACGTAGGCGATGCCCAGGTCGCCAGCGACTTCGGCCGCCTTCTCCGCCAGCAACTCCCAAGCGGTGACGCGCAACCAGTCGGGCGCTATCGGCGGCTCGGAGGGATCAAGACCACTCTCCACGACAATGCGAAGGAGGGGGCCAGCTCGCATGAAATTCTCCCGGACCTTCGATCTGGTCATTGGTGGCGGCGATCCCAGAAGGAAGATCGGGCAACGGTCTCGTATGTCTCTGATCCAGATATCGAGTTCGCGATACAGAGGTTCGAAGATCGCCTTGAGCGCCTCACGTGGGACGATCGGGGCGTCGTCCGGATCGGGATTTCGGTCGTTGAGCACGTAGAATGGCTCTTTCGGGGCAAGCAGGAAACGCGTGTTGTGCTGATTTCCCCGCCATGCAATCGCAAGGGGCGTCTCATCAACCAGCTCGGGCAGGCTTGCCCAGTAATCGCTGATCCTCGCGCCCCCATTGCTCTTGTCCTGGTGAAGGATAGCGGCCGGCACGCCACCGATCATCCCATCTGCGTCGAGTGCCTTCTGATAGGCGCCTCGATGCGATTGACCGCAGATGCGCACGGCTGGAGTGGCGCTCCCGACCCAAAATGGACGGTTGGTTCCGGCTGCGAGACCCTGACTCATGATTGGCAGCGTAACTGCCGCGACGTAGCTTAGCAACGGTTGTTGCTACCGCTAGATCGGCTGCGCGCGTCCGATCAACCAGCGCTCGATGGCCGTCG
>NZ_JBQYEX010000015.1:0-72060 GCF_052655945.1 Faunimonas sp. B44
CGAAGCTGGACCAGATGCAGGCCGACAAGGCCCGGCTCGACACGATCATGGGCTGGCTCTCGGTCGTGCCCAAGGAACCGGTCGAGCCGACCTGCACCATCACGATGTCCTCCGAGGATCTGGCGCCCCTCGCCAAGCAGCAGCAGGAGCACGATGCCGAACAGAGGGCTCTCAGGGCCGAGCTGAAGCGCCTGCCCAAGGTCGAGGTCGGGGACGTCTCCGCGATCGAGGCGTGGGAGGCCTGGCAGGCCCGCGAGGCCTTCCTGCGGCAGCATCCGATGCCGACCATGACCGCAGCGGAGATTGCAGCCGAGGAGGCTGCATGGGGGCTGTACGACCTCCACTGCGATCTGGCCGACATCAACCAGCATATAGAGGAGCATCTGTCTCGCGGCTACCATGAATGCCCGAAGTGTGAACACCGCTGGGCGATCGAGCAGTCGAGCGTGGATCGGCTTCGCGATGAAGCCCTCAATCTGGAGAACGAGATCGCCGGCCGTCCCTGCCCGGCCGAGCCGATGGACAAGACGAAGCTGGAACGGGCCAAACGGATCCTCGCCAACTGGGAGGCCCACTGCCACGACTTCGTCGACGCACCGGAGGCCCCGAAGCCGGGCTTCACCCGGCAGGACATCGAGAACCAGGCCCGCCGGGCGGAGATCGAGGCCCAGATCGACGACACGGAGCACGAGGACTTCACCAGCCAGTATCAGGCCCGCCTCGTCTACGAGCGGGATCTGGCCCGCTACGAGCAGGAACTGGAATCCTACCGGGCCTGGCAGGCGGAGTGCAATGCGAAGGAGGCCGAAGCTCTCTCCCTGGCAGACGCCACCAAGGACCTGCTCCAGGTACAGGACCAGTACCAGAAGGCGATCGTCTACGAGACGCAGCTCGCCGCCTTCAACCGGGATCTGGTCCGGTATCAGGAGACGCAGAAGAAGGTGAAGGAACTGCGGGAGGCAGCCGAGGCCTGGAAGAAGGCCAAGGCGGCGCTCGTCACGCTGCGGTCCCTCGTCAACCAGCACCTGGTCCCGAGCCTGAACAGGGTCGCCAGCCATCTGATCAAGCAGATGACCGGCGGGCAGCGTCAGGTGGTCGAGGTCGACGAGGAGTTCGAGATCACCGTCGACGGTCAGTCGATCAACACCCTGTCCGGATCGGGCAAGGCGGTTGCCAATCTCGCGCTGCGGATCGCCCTCGGTCAGGTCCTGACCAACAACGTTCTCTCGCTCTTCATCGGCGACGAGATCGACGCCTCCATGGACAAGGACAGGGCGGAGAATACCTCCGTAACGCTTAGGGGTTTGGGAAATCGCATCTCACAAATCCTCCTCGTGACACACAAGTATCCCTCAGCCGATTATTACATCCCCTGCGCGACGCACTCGTCCGGCGGGGAAACACTACGAGCGTGAAATGCCGAGAAAGTCGTCACTTTTCAGGCAATCGGACATCGTGCGGGCCGTGAAAGCCGCTCAGGCTTGCGGCCTCGAGATCGTTCAAACCGAGATCGGTCCCGACGGGCGGATCACGATCTCTCACAAGGGCCAAGGCGCCCAGGAACAGCCAAATCCGCTGGATGCATGGAGAGCCAACAGGAATGCGCGTCAGGCTTAGAGGGATCAACAGCGTTCACAAGAAGCTGGCCGACGGAACGTACCGGACATACTGGTACGCGTGGAAAGGTGGGCCACGCCTGGAGGGCAAGCCCGGTACACCTGAATTCGTCGATTCCTATAACAAGGCCGTCAGCAAGAGGCGCACGCCTGCCCCTGATACGCTCCAGACAATCTTGGACCGTTATCAAGCTTCTCCCGGTTTCAGTGACCTGGCGCCCCGCACCCGTGTCGACTATGTCCGGCAGATCAGAAAGATCGAAGCCGAGTACGGTGATTTTCCGATTGCAGCGCTTGCCGATCGGCGAACGCGTGGCGAGTTCATGGCCTGGCGCGACCGGCTGGCGACCAAATCCCGCAGACAGGCCGACTATGCCTATTCCGTACTGGCACTCATTCTTGCCTGGGCATTCGACCGTGGATTAGTGCCGTGCAATCCGTGCGAACGTGGTGGCAAGGTCTACCGATCCAGGCGCGTCGAGAACATCTGGGCGATCGACGACGAGAAAGCCTTCATGGCGAAGGCGCCTGAGCACCTTCGCCTGGCGCTCATGCTTGCTCTCTGGACCGGACAACGCCAGGGAGACCTCCTCAAGCTGACATGGGCAGCCTATGACGGGGAAGCCATCCGACTGAGGCAGGGGAAGACAGGTGTGCGTGTAACCATACCGGTAGCCGCTCCCCTGAAGGCAATCCTCGACGACGCGCGCAGGACTGCAGACACCATCCTGACGACAGAGAAGGGCATGCCGTGGACCGAGTCAGGATTTCGGGCATCGTGGCGGAGCGCCTGCCGGAGATCGGGCCTTTCAGGGATTACCTTCCATGACCTGCGTGGCACGGCGGTTACCCGGCTGGCGCTTGCTGGATGCAGCGAAGCGGAAATTGCCACCATCACCGGCCACAGCCTGAGAGATGTCGGTGCAATTCTGGATTCGCACTATCTGAAGCGAGACCTGGGGCTTGCCACGTCGGCGATGAGGAAGCGGGAGGCGCACGAGACTGCGACGGAAATTCCCAACCGAACGCCCAACTGCCTGCCATTGGAAGAGCCTGTGGACGGGAAAAACTCAATGAATTCAGTGGTAGCGGAGGAGGGACTCGAACCCCCGACACGCGGATTATGATTCCGCTGCTCTAACCAGCTGAGCTACTCCGCCGCCGGTGCGCAGCATATAGGGGGCGGGGTGCGAAGAGGTCAAGCAGGCTCGCCGCCGACTGCGACGTTCCCCAGCGCTCTCGGTGCCGTCACGGAATTCGCGCGGCCCGGTCCCTTGCCGGCTTGATTTCCATCAATGCGGGGGGTCATCTCTGCGCGCACCGATGCGCAGGGCGTCCCGGCCCGGGCACAGGAGAACGAGAATGGATTCGGCAGCAATCCGCACCATTGCAGTCCACATCCCGACGGAGGAACTGTCGGAGCGGCTGCTCGACGTTGCGGGCCCGCTCGCCAGCGCGTTCCACGCCCGCCTCGTGGGCATCCACGGCACACCCTCGGTGGTCATCTACGCCGACGTCACCGTGCCGGTCTCCGCGGAATTCATCGTGGCGCAGCAGGAAGCCTACCAGAAGGCTGCCGACGGGATCGCGCAGCGGTTCCGGGCGCGCGCCGCCTTCCTCGGCCTTGAGAGCGACTGGCATGCGACAGAGCCCGGCGACGAGCCGCCGATGCGGGCGGTGATCGCCTCCTGCCGCACGGCCGACCTCGTGGTCGCGAGCCAGTGGGACGATGCGATCCCTGCCGCCACCGGCTACGGCCCGGCCGATCTCGTCCTCGGCGCCGGGCGCCCCGTGCTGCTCGTGCCGACGGCCGGACGTTTCGCAGAGGTCGGGCGCAACGTGGTGATCGCATGGAACGGCGCCCGCGAGGCGGCGCGGGCTGCTTTCGACGCGATCCCGCTCATCCAGGACGGCGCGATCGTCCACCTCCTGACCGTCGGGGAGGCCGGGGCGAGCACGGCGAACGCGCTCGCAGCCTCTCTCGGTTGCCACGGCATCGCGGTCGAGGTTTCCACCGTTCGCGGCGCGGAGATCCCGCCTGCCGACGAGCTGCTCTCGCGCTCGGCGGATCTCGGGGCGGACCTTCTCGTCATGGGCTGCTACGGCCACTCGCGGCTGCGCGAGACGGTCTTCGGCGGGGTCACCAACAGCATCCTCCGGCAGATGACGCTGCCGGTTCTGATGTCTCACTAAGGGTCAGGCAAGATGTCGCTGAAGGCCATACGGCTCGAGCTCGCCCGCAATCCGGGGTTCCCGGACGGAAGCCGCCACCACGGCTATGCCTTCGTCGCTCCGCTCTCGGCAGACGGCCATATCGATCCGACGGTCTTCAAGGGCGCCCGCGACCGCTGCCGCGTCCAGCGCTTCTGGGGCGGCGAGGAGGAGCACGGGCACCTCGTGCGGAAGCCGGGCGGCGCCTGGGCCTTCCATTACGACCTCCTCGGAGACGCCGATGACGACGAAACCGGATACCGGTTCCAGACCCACACGTTCCGGCCGGGCGATTACGTCGCCATCCGCGAGCACGATGACGAGGTCAGGACGTTCCGCGTCGTCTCCGTGGAGGATGTCCGCAGCTGAGGCCGCTCAGATCCGTCCCATCAGCAACAGGATGATGAGGATCACCAGCAGCACGCCGACGATGCCCGAGGGGCCGTATCCCCAGCCGCGGCTGTAAGGCCAGGCGGGAATCGCCCCGATCACGAGCAGGATCAGGATGATGAGAAGGATCGTTCCGACGGACATGGCATTCTTCCTTGCGTGACCGTGACGTTCTGTGCCGGCGGATGCCGCGCCCGGCCGCGTCCGGTGAGCGACCGTCGCAGTGAGAACGTCGATGACGAGGGCAAGTTCCCCGGCTCAGTATCGGTGCGCAGGGGTTGGTCCGACTGAGGGTCGTGCCGCCAGGCGAGACGCGTGCCGATCGGCCCGGATACGACAGGTCGTAGCACAACTGCGCCCGGGCGTTGCCGGCCGAGACCGCCCTCGGGGGGAGATGAGCGCCGACGACGGGTTCGGACGTCCGGTTCCCCTGGTTCAATTGCGCACGTCCGCCGCCTGCGACGGCCAATCTCTCCCGGCGAAACGCCCCTAGTCGACCGGCAGCCCGTTGCGGCGGCGGATCTCCCGGAACAGCGCGGAATGGTCCAGTTCGGAATCGCCGTGCTCGACGACGTCGCCGAAGATCCTGGTGACGAGCTCCGTCACGGGAAGCTCGAGCGCAAGGCTGCGGGCATGGCCCGATGCCGTGCGCAGATCCTTGAGCTGGTAGCGGGACAGGCCGCCGGGCCGGTAATTCGCCTCGAGCATCCTGAGCCCGTGATTGCGCAGGATGGCGGAATCCGCGAAGCCGCCCATCAGCGCCTCGCGGACGGCGGCCGGGTCGGCGCCGCCCCGCTCGGCGAGCAGCAGGGCCTCGGCCACCGTCGCGATCGTGTTGCCGACAATCATCTGGTTGCAGAGCTTGGCGAGGTCGCCGCTCCCGGCCGGACCGACGCGGGTCGCACGGCCGAGACTTGCGAACACCGGCTTCGCGCGCTCGAAGTCCGCCGCCTCGCCCCCCACCATGATCGCCAGCGTGCCCTCGGTCGCGCCTTTCTCGCCGCCCGAGACCGGGGCGTCGAGATAACCCAGGCCCGCCTCGCGACAGCGCCGGGCATGATCCTTCGCCGTCTCGACCGGGATCGACGCCATGTCGATCAGAAGGGCGCCCGGATCCATTCCGGCGACGACGCCCTCGCCGAAGAAGACGGCTTCGCTCGTCGGCCCGTCGGCCAGCATGCCGATCACGATCTCGGCCCGTTCCGCAACCTCGGCAGGCGTCCCCACCACCGACCCGCCGCATTGGATGAGCCGGTCCACCTTCTCGCGGCTGCGGTTCCAGGCGCGGACCTGGTGGCCGGCCTCGCAGAGCCGCCGCGCCATCTGAAAGCCCATGATCCCCGTGCCGACGAAACCGATCCGCGCCATCTGTTCACTCCTGCCACTCTGCCGGATGGCACCGATAGCCGCACTCCGCTATCAGGGACCAGCCTCAATCGTGCGGACCGCCGAGATCACCCATGTTTACCCTGATCGCCGCGGTGACGTTCCTGCTGGCGCTCGCGACCCTTCTGCCTGCGCTGCCGGTCGCGCATGGATTCGTCCGAACCTGTGACTTTCCGCGGCTGCAGATCGCGGCCCTCGCCGCTGCCCTCATCCCGCTCACGCTGCTCTACGCGCCGCTCTGGCCCTGGGGCATGGCCCTCCTCGCCGTCCAAGCGGTCGTCCTCGTGCTGCAGCTTGCGATCTGCCTCCGCTTCACGCCGCTCTGGAAGGTCCAGTCCATCGACTATTCAGGCGATCCCCGAGGCGACAACACGATCCGGATCCTCAGCAGCAACGTGAAGATGTCGAACCGCGACTACGGCCGGCTGGTCGCGCTCGTGACTGAGATGCAGCCCGACATCTTCGTGCTGATGGAGATCGATGGGCCATGGCTCGAAGCCCTCGCCCCGCTCGCTTCCGACTATCCGAACAGGATCGAGCAGCCGCAGGACAATGCCTACGGGATCGTGCTCTATTCCAGGCTGCCGCTCTCCGACACGCAGCTGATGTTCCGGCTCCTGGAGGGTGTGCCCTCGATAGCCACGACCGTGACGCTCCGCGACGGCGCACAGGTTCGCCTCCATGCCGTTCATCCGGAGCCGCCGATCCCGCACATGGACACGCTCGGCCGCGACGCGGAGATCGTGCTCGTCGCCAAGGAGGTGGTCGACGATCCCCTGCCCTGCATCGTGACCGGCGATCTGAACGACGTGGCATGGTCGCGCACGACCCAGCGGTTCCAGCGGCTGACGGGGCTGCTCGACCCGCGCGTCGGCCGGGGCTTCTTCAACAGTTTCGACGCGCGGTTCTGGTTCATGCGCTGGCCGCTCGACCACCTGTTCCACGATGCGGCCTTCAGGGTGATCGAGGTGAAGCGCCTTCCGCATATCGGCTCGGACCACTTCCCGATGTGGTTCGCGCTCGCGCTGACCCCGGTGGAGGCTTCCGACGAGGCGCCCGAACGGCCCGACCAGGCCGACCGGCAGGAAGCGCGGGAGGTCGTCGCCGAGGCGCAGCAACTCGACAGGGAGCCGATCGGAACCGATTGGGAGAAGTGAGCCGGACCGCTTGCCCTTCCTCGTTGGCCGCCGGTAGTGTGCCGCGCCGCGCCCAGGAGGAACGATGAAGCCCGATGTGCTGATCGCCGGCTCGCTCATGCCGCACGTGATGGCCGCGCTCGAAGCCGCCTACACCACCCATAACCTCCTGAAGGCGCCGGACCGGCAGGCGATGCTTGAAGGCGTCGGGCCGAAGGCACGGGCGATCGCCACCAGCACGTTCGACGGGTGCAGCATCGCGCTGATGGACGCCTGCCCCAATCTCGAGATCGTCTCGTCCTTCGGCGTCGGCGTCGATTCGCTGAACGTCGACCACGCGCGCAGCCGCGGCGTGATCGTCGCCAACACGCCGGACGTCCTCAACGACGACGTCGCCAACATGGGCGTGGCGCTCGTTCTGGCGACCACCCGGAACATCGTTGCGAACGACCGCTACGTGCGGGAAGGCCGCTGGGCGCGGGAGGGCGATCCGCCGCTCGCGCGCGGCATCGCAGGCAAGCGTGTCGGCATCGTCGGCTTCGGCCGCATCGGCCGCGCGATCGCCACGAAGCTCGGCGTGTTCGGCTGCGAGATCGTCTATCACACGCGCAACGCGCAGCCGGACCAGCCCTACAGGCATTATCCGGACCTGGTGGCGATGGCGCACGATTGCGCGCTGCTCGTCGTCATCACCCCGGGCGGGGCGGCGACACGCAATCTCATCAACCGAGAAGTGATGGACGCGCTCGGCCCGGACGGCATCCTCGTGAACGTGGCGCGCGGATCGGTGGTGGACGAGCCGGCCCTCGTCGCAGCGCTGCAGGAAGGCACCCTCGGCGGCGCCGGGCTCGATGTCTTCGCCGACGAGCCGAACGTGCCGGAGGCGCTGTTCTCCATGCAGAACGTCGTCCTGCAGCCGCACCAGGCGAGCGCCACGGTGGAGACCCGGCGCGCCATGGGCGACCTCGTCGTGACGAACCTCGCCGCCTACTTCGAGGGGCGCCTCGACGACATCAAGCGCGTCTGCTGAAGCGTCAGCGCTTTCCGCGCCGTCCGAACAGATAGCCGGCCACGAGCGCGGCGCCGGCGATGAGCACCACGGGATTGCTCAGCGTCCCGCCTGAGCTCAAGGCGCGGCCGAGCTGGGCGTACTGGTCCTGAAGGCTGCCGGACGCCGCATAGTCCATCTCCCGGATCTGCTCGCGCGGAGCCCTCTGCGCGAAGAACAGGAAGACGAGGCCGATCAGCAGCAGCGCGAACGCGATCGCGCCTGCCGCGCCGATCGCACCGAGCGGTGCCTGCAGGGCCAGGTAGGCGGCGACGAGGGCGAAGCTCGCCGCCCCGACGAGAAAGAGCGCTCCGACCGCCGCGAGTGCGGCGCGGATCGAGAGCGCGCGGATGCGGCTCCTGATGTTTGCGGCGGCCAGCGCGAGGCCGGCCGTCGTGGCGAACCGCAGCATCGCGTCAGCGGCGCGACATCAGGCCGATCAGGAAACCCAGCCCCAGTGCGATCAGGACGGCCGTGATCGGGTTGCGACCGATCTGGCCCTCGACCTCCTCGCCGAGCGCACGGGCTTCGGCCAGTACCGCGTCCGCCTGCCGGCGGCCTTCGCGATAATAATCCTCCGCCGTCTGCTCGACCCGGGCCCGGCCCTCGCGCGCGCCGGACTTCGCAAGCTCGGTGAGCGTCGCGGTCAACGTCGCCACGTCCTCCTTCAGGATGTCGAGCTGTGCCGAAAGGGACTTCATGTCCGCGCTGGTCGCGGTATCGGACAGGTCGCTCGCCTGCGACGGGGACCGGCCGGCGCCTCCTCGTCCCGACGCGCCCGTGCTCGCCTCGTTGGCCATGATCCTACTCCTCGATTGGGATGATTGACCCGTTGCTCGAATGCGCGGGTCGGCAGAATTGTTCCCCGGCTCAGGATAGGCGCGAAGTCCGGATCTCCGCAACGCGCTTCCGGGCTTGCTCACGCCGCGTCGCGGCCGAGATCCGCGATGCTCGCCGTGATGGTCCCGCCGCCGAGGACGCGGGCATCGGAGCCTGGCCCGTCGTAGAGCACGCAAGCCTGTCCGGGCGCCACACCCATCTCGCTCTGCCCCAGCGTCACCCGCGCCTCGCCGTTCTCCCAAAGGAGCACCGCCGGAAGGGGTGGCCGGCTCGATCGCACGCGGGCGAACACCGACAGCCCTTCGGCAGCCGCATCCTCGAACGCGCCTTCCCCGAGCCAGTTGAAGGACCTCAGCGCCAGCGTGCGCGCGGCGAGAGCCTCGCGCGGGCCGACGACGACGCGGGCGTTCTCGGCGTCGAGCCGCACCACGAAGAGGGGCGCGCCGGCAGCCACCCCGATTCCGCGCCGCTGCCCGATCGTGAAGTTGATCACGCCGCTGTGGCGCCCGAGCACCCGGCCGTCGACATGCACGATCTCGCCGGGCTCCGCCGCTCCGGGCTTCAGCTTCTCGATGACGTCCGTGTAGCGTCCCTGCGGGACGAAGCAGATGTCCTGGCTGTCCTGCTTCTCGGCCACCTGCAGGCCGAGCTCGCGCGCGATCGCGCGGGTCTCGTCCTTGGTGAGCCCGCCGAGGGGGAAGCGCAGGAAATCGAGCTGCTCGCGGGTCGTGGCGAAGAGGAAGTAGCTCTGGTCGCGTTCCAGATCGACCGGGCGGAAGAGCGCCCGCCGCCCGCCCACGAGGGCGGAGCGCACGTAATGGCCGGTTGCAAGCGCGGCCGCGCCGAGCTGGCGCGCGGTGTCCAGGAGATCGGCGAACTTGACCGTCTGGTTGCACGAGACGCAGGGGATCGGCGTCTCGCCGCGCGCATAGCTCTCGGCGAACGGCTCGATCACCGCCTGCCGGAAACGCGCCTCGTAATCGAGCACGTAATGGGGAATGCCGAGCCGCTCGGCCACGTCGCGGGCGTCGTGGATGTCCTGACCGGCGCAACAGGCACCGGAACGGTGTACCGCCGCGCCGTGGTCGTAGAGCTGAAGCGTAACGCCGACAACCTCATAGCCGGCACTCTTCACAAGGCCTGCAACGACGGACGAGTCGACGCCGCCCGACATGGCGACGACGACTCGGGCCGCGCTTCGTGGCCCCGGGATTCCGAGATCAATGCTCATGGTAAACGCCTGCTTCTGGCGCCCGGACTATAGCCCAACCGAATCGGGCAGCAAGGCCAAGCATCTTTAGAATTGTTAAGCAATTCAAAGCGATGCACTTAGCCGAATTTTAAGGCGGCCGGGCCTAGAAGAGGGCCACCGACGAGTTGTGCGTAAGAGTCCACCATGGCCGACCATATCCGTCCACGCGTGAAGTACGTGATCGGGCCCGATGGCAGTCCCCTGACCATCGCGGATCTTCCGGCTGCGAACACCAAGCGCTGGGTCATTCGCCGGAAGGCCGAGGTCGTGGCCGCGGTCCGCGGCGGCTTGCTCAGCCTCGAGGAGGCGTGCGATCGCTACACCCTGACCGTCGAGGAGTTCCTCTCCTGGCAGCTGTCCATCGATCAGCATGGTCTCGCCGGGCTCCGTACCACCAAGATCCAGAAATATAGGAACTGATCGGGTGGCGTGAACCGCCCTGTCGCGCTCGCCTGCTGCGGCCTTCTCGCCGCCCGCGTCGGCATCCGGCCTTCCCACCGCGCCCGAACACGCGTAATCCCCCTCCCCGAAACGGAGGTGGGCCTTGACCACCGGCACCCACGAATATCTCGACGACCCGCGCAACGCCGCTGTCCTGATTTCGGTCAATGGCGAGCTCTTCCCGCGCGAGCGCGCCGTCGTCTCCGTATTCGATTCCGGCTTCGTGCTCGGCGACGGGGTGTGGGAGGGGCTCCGCGTCACCGACGGCGGAATAGCCTTTCTGGAAGCGCATCTCGATCGGCTCTACGAAGGCGCCAAGTCGATCGACATGGACATCGGGCTGGACCGGGCCGCGCTCGCAAGCCGCATCTTCTCGTGCCTGCGCGCAAACGCGATGCGCGACGGCGTCCACATCCGCCTCATGGTCACGCGCGGTGTGAAGCGGACGCCCTATCAGGATCCGCGGGTGACGATCGGGCCGGCAACGGTGGTCATCATTCCCGAATACAAGCTGCCCCGTCCGGAGATGGTTGAGAAGGGGATCACCCTCTTCACCGTCCATATCCGTCGGACGGGCCCGGCCGAGCAGGATCAGAAGCTCAATTCGCATTCCAAGCTCAACTGCATCCTGGCCTGCATCCAGGCCACGAAGGCCGGCGCGGACGAAGCGCTGATGCTGGATCCAGCAGGCTTCGTGGCGACCTGCAACTCGACCCATTTCTTCATCGTCCGCAGGGGAGAGCTGTGGACCTCCCCGCCGGATTACTGCCTCGGCGGGATCACGCGCGCCAACATCCTCCGCGCAGCACGCGAGGCAGGCATTCCGGCCCACGAGAAACGCTTCTCCACGGTGGACGTTTACGGAGCCGACGAAGCCTTCGTGACCGGCACCTTCGCGGGCATGGTCCACGTCAGCTCCGTCGATGGCCGCGCCATCGGATGGGATGCGGACCGGCGGGGTGCCGGCCCGGTCACGACCCGCCTGAGGGAACTCTACCGCGGCCTGGTTCGCCGTTCGCTGACCCCGATTGCGGACGGCGCGGCAGAGAACTGAGGAGCGAGCATGGCCTCAAACGGAAATCCGATCCGACTGGAGCGTTCAGGGCCTGCCGGTCGGTACGTCCTGCCCCTTGAGAACGACGCTGAAGCGGAGCTCCTGTTTCACGAACGGACGGCGGGCGTCATCGCCATCACCTACGTGGAAGTGCCCTTCAGCCATCGCGGGAACGGGCTGGGCGAACGCCTGGTCGATCATGCCGTGCGGGAGGCGCACGCGGTCGGCCACAAGGTGGTGCCGCTCTGCTCCTTCGCGCGGCGCGTGTTCGAGGCGCACCCGGAATGGACGGATCCCACGCCCGTTCCCCCGGCATGAGCGAGCGCGTCATTGCCGGACCGTGACGCTCCGGTCGTCCGGATCGCGATGTGGTCCGGGCCGCGCAACCTCTCGACGGCGATGATGCGCTCTTTCGGCAACAGGTCCGACTGCGCGGTCGTCGACGAGCCGTTCTATGCCAGCTTCCTGCGCATGTCCGGCGCGGATCATCCGATGCGCGACGAGGTGATCCGGAGCCACGAGAGCGACTGGCGGCGGATCGCCGACCTTCTCGCCGGCCCTGCGCCCGGCGGAAAGCCGGTCTTCTACCAGAAGCACATGACGCACCACATGCTGCCGGAGATCGGGCTCGACTGGATGGCAGCGTGCAGGCACGCCTTCCTCATCCGCCACCCGGCGCGGGTGCTCGCCTCCTACGCCGCGAAGAGGGAGACCGTCTCGCTCTTCGATATCGGATTCACGCAACAGGAGAGATTATTCGCACAAGTCGCTGAGATGACTGGGCACCCGCCGCCGGTGATCGATGCGGACGCGGTCCTGGCGGCGCCCCGCGCCGTGCTGTCCCGTCTGTGCGGGGCGCTCGGAATTGGGTTCGAGGAGGCGATGCTCGCCTGGCCGCCTGGCACGCGCGCATCGGACGGCGTTTGGGCCCGGCACTGGTACGAGGCGGTGAACCGGTCCACGGGGTTCGGCAACCCCTCCCCGCTCCCAGTCCTGCAGGACCCCGGTCTCCAGGAGATCGAGGCCGCGGCGATGCCGATCTATCGGCGCCTCGCCGCTCACGCTTTGGGCTGAAGTCTCAGCTCGCGGCCCGGACGGAGCCCGAGCGCCCTGCCTCCAGCGCGAGTTCGCGCTCCAGCTTCTCTTCCTCCTGCTGCAACTCGGCCATCGCCAGGTCGAGCCCGGCGCGGGCCGCATCGAGCTGCGCCTGCAGGTCGTGAATGGAGTTCTGAAGGTTCGCCCGGCGCTGCTTCGCCGCCCGGGCGAAGGTCGAATAGGCGAAGTGCTTCTCGTCCTCAATGCCCGTGCGGCGGTGCTCGGCGGCGATCTCCCGATCGAGTTCGGCGACCATCCGGCCGAACTCCTCGGCCATGGCCTCGATCTGCCCGGCCTGTCGCCGCTTCTCTTCCACCTGAAACCGCTTCTGGCGGATCACGCTATCTCGCGACTTCATTACGCAGCACTCCCAGCCCGCGCAGTCCGGCGAACCCCTCGCGAATCAAGGCGAGCACGGGCCGTCAAGGCTGCGGTAACCTTTCGTTTACAGGTCGGATCAATGATGCGGTGGAGGGCTTAAGGTCGGGTAAACCCCGCCGGCTAACGGAAAGTAGCGATCCGGACGGGCATTCGAAAAAATCGAGTCCGTACGAATCTCAACGGGAGTTTCTTAACCAGGCTTGTGAGCAGAGCCGCACGGAATCGCAGCCGAATCAAGAAGCTAGGGTTGTAAGTTCATGGGCTGAGCTTGCCCTGCGCCGATAGAGTCGGTTAACCATTCGGATGTAGCGTTGCGTGGGATTGCCTGCTCGGGCGGGTCGCCGCGGTCCGGTGGCCGGCGGAGCCAAAAAGGGGATTGGCATGCGGGTTCTTCTGGTCGAAGACGACAGCGCCACCGCGCAAAGCATCGAGCTGATGCTGAAGTCTGAGAACTTCAACGTCTACATGACGGATCTGGGCGAGGAAGGCGTCGACCTCGGCAAGCTCTACGACTACGACATCATCCTGCTGGACCTGAACCTGCCGGACATGAGCGGCTACGAAGTCCTGAAGACGCTGCGCGTGGCGAAGGTCAAGACCCCGATCCTGATCCTCTCGGGCCTCGGCGGCATCGAGGACAAGGTGCGAGGCCTCGGCTTCGGCGCCGACGACTACATGACCAAGCCCTTCCACAAGGACGAGCTGGTCGCCCGCATCAATGCGATCGTCCGGCGCTCGAAGGGCCACGCCCAGTCGGTCATCCAGACCGGCGATCTCCGCGTCAACCTGGATACCAAGACCGTTGAGGTGAACGGCAATCGCGTGCATCTCACCGGGAAGGAGTACCAGATGCTGGAGCTCCTCTCGCTGCGCAAGGGCACGACGCTCACCAAGGAGATGTTCCTGAACCATCTCTATGGCGGCATGGACGAGCCGGAGTTGAAGATCATCGACGTCTTCATCTGCAAGCTGCGCAAGAAGCTCGCGGCCGCCACCGACGGCAAGAACTACATCGAAACCGTGTGGGGCCGCGGCTACGTGCTGCGTGAACCCGAGGAGCACGAGTACCGCGAGATCGCGTGAGCGCAGCCCGCCCGACGGGTCAGATGAGCCCCGCTTCCGAGAAGGTGCGCACCAGGCTTTCGCGGTCGAACGGCTTCATCATGTGAACGTCCGCACCGAGCCGCATGGCCTTGGCCACCTTCGTGCGGTCGTTCTCGGACGTGCAGTACATGACCTTCGGCTGGCTGCCGCCGGGCATGGCCCGGAGCTGCTTCACGAATTCGAGCCCATCCCCGTCCGGCATGTTCCAGTCGACGACCACGCAGTCCGGCATGGACTGCCGGCAGGCCTCCAGACCGGATTTCTCCGAGTCCGCCTCCTCCGTGACGAAGTCGAAATCCTGCAGGATTCGGCGGGCGACTTTGCGGATCGAATTGGAATCGTCCACGATCAGGCAGTGCTTCATGGTCCAGTCCTCAGACGCCTAGCGGCCGCTTATGGCGATCGCGACCTTCGAGGGCTGGTGTAGCAGGCCGCCGTTACCCTACGGTCAACCGGCATACTTAAGATAAAGCTGCAAGGCGGCCCGCAATTCGCCGGCCGTTCTTCACGCCGCGGGTCGGGCTCCGAGGACCACCCGGTTCTCCTCTTCGCTGACTGTGATCGCCATTCCGCCCTCCCGCGCCATCAGCGCGGCATAGAGCGGCTGGACCGCATGAGCGTCGAGCGGGTTCGGTATCGCGCCTTCGGTCAGCACCTCGCGGACCCCGGCCGGCACGCGGGCCCGGTCCCCCTCGGCCGTGACCCTCATGACGGCTTCGTCGCCTTCGCGCTCTGCCGTGATGCGGATGGTCCCGCCCCTGGCGACGCAGTTCACCGCGATGAGGAGAAGGTTGAGAAGCAGCTTGGCTTGCGCCTTGCGAAGGAAGGGCGCCGCCACGGCCCAGTCCAGTTCCGCCTTCTCCCGCTCCATGAAGCCTTTCGCGCAGCGTCCCGCGTCGACCATGTCGATCTCCGAGCCGACGCTCCCCGAGGCCCCGAAGGCGAGCCGGGCGAACTGGAGCTTCGCGGACGCCTGGCGCGCGCTCTTCTGGACGAGATCCATCGCGAACTGGCGCATGGATTCGTCCCGCTCCTCCTCGAGCACCTCGAGGCCGTTCACGATCGCACCGACGGGGCTGATGATGTCGTGGCAGACGCGGCTCGCCACCAGGGCGGAAAGCTCGAGCGGATCGATCTCGTAGCTGGTCATCGGTGTCTCACGTTCGGCGCTCGGAAGCGGAGGCATGGGGGCCGGTCGATTCGCATGGGGACCCCTGGAGGGATAACCCGCCCGTGCCGGCCATCACAAGCGCTTGTGAACCCTGCTCAGGCTGGCCGATTAACCGGGCCTTAACCCTGACGGATGCTGACTGGACCCGTTCACGCGGAGCATTGCAAGAGGCCACTCATGGGACGTCTTCGGCTTGTGTCGTGGTTCCTGACCGCGTTTCTCGCCTTCTCGCCTGCGGCTTTCGCGCAGCAGCCGGCGCCCGCAACCGACACCTACACCGCGGCCGAGATCGTCGCGGCAGGACACAAGCTGTTCGGCCGCGCGTCCGGCGAACTCGCCGCGCTGGTGGAGCGCGCCGTCAGCAGCTACGGCCTGCCGAACGGCTACATCATCGGCGAAGAGGCGTCCGGGGCGATCTTCGGCGGCCTCCGCTACGGCGAGGGCACCCTCTACACGAAGACGCAAGGGGAGCGGCACGTATTCTGGCAGGGCCCGTCGATCGGATGGGACATCGGCGGAGACGGCAACCGCACGATGGTGCTCGTCTACGACCTGCCGGCGGTCGAGGACCTCTTCCGCCGCTACGGGGGTATCGCCGGGTCGGCCTACCTCGTCGGCGGCCTCGGCATGACCGTTCTCGCCAACACCACGTCCGCGCAGCAGCCGATCTATCTCGTCCCGATCCGGACGGGGGTCGGCGCTCGGCTCGGCATCAATGTCGGCTACCTGAAGTTCACGCCCGCGGCGACCTGGAACCCGTTCTGACGGCATTCTTCCGCCTCCACCCGGCCGGGCCGGCTGGACCGGGGCCGGGACCGGCCTATCTGTTGCCGCTGCCATGCGAGTTGTATATCTGCGCAGAGGGTGGCGCGCCCGGAGGCCGCAATGATTCAATCGGCCATGATGTTCGCCCTCGGCGCATTCGTGAGCGGCCTGGTCGCCCTGGTCGTTGCGATCGCGTTTGTCGGGAGAGCCCGTCGCCTCACTGCGGCGCACCTGACCGCGCGTCTGGCGACCCGGCGCGCGGAATTCGAGATCGAGCGCGACGAGCTGCGCGCCCGCCACGCGATCGAGACGCGCAGGCTGGAGCGCGAGGTCGACCGTCTCCTCGACAGCGCGACCGCCTACCGGCTCAACTCCGACATGAAGGAGCAGGAGCTGGCCTCGGTGACGGCGGATCTCGCCGTCCGCGACGAGGAGATCCGGGAACTCTACGAGATCTCCGGGCAACTGCGCGAGGAATTGCAGGCGCTCCATAGGGAAAAGGCGGAGGCTGCCGCGGCGCTTCGCGAGGCGGAGCAGACGATCGAGGCCGAGCGCGCGCGGCTCGCTGCCATGCAGGCCGAACTCTCCGAATCGCGCGGGGTGGTCGGCCAGTACGAGATCGAGCTGGCCCGGCTGCGGGGCGACGGGGAGACGCTGCGGGCCAGCCTGCGCGAACTGAGCCGGACCATGTCGGCCATTCCCGATGCCGCCGATTACGAGATCCTCGACGCGCCCTGGATGCAGGTCAGACCGCTGGCCGAGCCTGAGCCGGCACCCCGAGCCCTCGGCGCGGACGGCGAGCCTGCGCCGGAAGCCGCCCCGTCGGCCGCCGATCATACCCCCGAGACGAAACAGGTGGAGCGGATCGCGCGCGATCTCCACCGCATGGCCGGAGAAGCCGCGGCGGCGCTCGGAGGAACGCCTTGGCGGGCGTCGGGCAAGCGCAGCATGGCGCAGTTGCCTGCGACGGCGGCAGGGCCGATGCTCGATTCACCCGCCTCGCGTCTCTCGGCCCGGGTCGCCTCGGTGTCCGGCAGGCGCGAAAAAGCGGCGAAGACGACCCCGTCCGCCGCCGCGGAACCCGAGCAGAACAGCGCCGAGAAGCGATTCCTGGATGCCCTCGCGGAGATCCGGTCACTGAAGCCGACGAGCCCGCAGCCCGTCGGCGATTGAAGCGGCCGACCTACTGGTCCATCCACATCCGCCGCAGCCGTTCTCCGACCATGCAGTCGACCGATTGCCGTCGGCCGGTGTCGGCGGCCAGCATCAGCATCGGCTGCCGCCCGGCGATCTCCAGGACCAGCTTCCGGCGGATGGCCTCGGCGAAGCCTTCGATCGCTCGCACCGGCACGAGGAAGGCGCCCGGGCCGCCTATCACGCAGTCGGCGTAATACTCATCGAGGTTGCGGATCGAGTAGAGCCCGTCCGGCGCCTTCAGCATGATCGGCAGGCCGTTGATGATGATCCCGCGGGCAAGCACGGCGTCCCGGGCAGACAGGACCGCCGGCCCCATGTTGTTTGGCCCGTCGCCGGAGACGTCGATCACCCGGCGGTGGCTCCGGTAGGGGCTCTCGTCGAAGAGCGCGGAGGCCTGGTTGAGCGCGTGCGATATCGAGGTGCCGTGCAGGCGCTGGATCGGCGCGGCCGCGAGCGTCGCTGCGAAGGCTTCCGCGCTGCCGCGCCCGTCGATGACGGTCCAAGGGGCAACGATCGTGCCGGTCGCCGAACCCGACCACTCCAGATAGGTGACGGCGATGCGCCCCGTCATGCCGGACGCGATCGCGTTCAGCACGTCCGGGTGGCGGAAGGCCTCGACATAGCCGTTCCGCTGCACGGCGTGCTCATCGAAGTCCATTGAGCGCGAAACGTCGACCGCAAGGACCAGTTCGAGATCGACCTCCTCGGCTGCAGCCGGACCAGCGGCGATGAACGCCGCCGCCGCGAGCGCACGGAACATCTTCAGGTCCGGAAACGGCATGCCGGCCTCCTTGCGTTCCGCTCATCATCGGCATCGGAGCGTCGCGCCTCAACCCTCGCCCGTCCCGCCACACGCAGGTGTGAATGCCCGTTTCCGAGCTTGAGCGGCGGACCCGCGGGAGAATCCGGCTCCGACAGGCACATTCCGCAGCGCTGTGTCGCCGCGCATCCGCCGAAGAAAGCCTGCTAAGTATGTGACTTCAACAGCACGGTTCATACGCGAACGCGCCTCATCTGCTGCTTCATCCAAACGACGACTGTGCTCGCTCCAGCAACTCTGCTAGATGAGCGCCGAGTTCCTGAGGGGCATGGGGACAATTCGGTGTCTGAACTTCACATCACGGCGCGAGCCGGCACGTTCGGCTGCGCGGCGCGCAGGGTTATTGTCGCACTCGCGGTCGGTCTGGTCCTGCAGACCGCAGCGCCGGAAAGCGGCTTCGCCGCTCCGGCCTGTCCGTCGCTGCAGGCTGGCACGCTGGCGGCCAATGCAGCCGTCGGCGATCCGGACGCGGCAGCCGGCGCAGCCGTGGCGCTGCCGTCCCTGGCCCACCGCCTGGACGAGCCGCAGCCCATTGAAATCCTGGCGATCGGGTCGTCCTCGACCGAGGGGGTCGGCGCCTCTTCGCCGGCCTTCAGCTACCCGGCCCAACTTCAAGGTGCGCTGCGGGAGATCTGGAAGCGGAGCGATGTCACCGTGCTCAACGCCGGCATCGGCGGAGAGATCGCGGCGCGCGCCGTCGAGAGGCTCACCGCCGCGCTGGCGGACCGGCCGATCGCGCTCGTGATCTGGCAGGTCGGTACGAACGACATCCTGCAGGGGGTGGACGAAGCCGCCTTCAGGGACGAGCTCGAACGCGGCGTGTCGGTGGTCCGGGCCGCGAAAGCCGACCTTCTGCTCTTCGATCCGCAATTCTTCACGCGGATAAGGGACTTCGCCCGCTTCGAGCGCTTCAACGCCGCAATCGCCGAGACGGCGAGCGCCCGCCATGTGCCGCTCTTCTCCCGGTACGCCTTCATGAAGGAGGCGAACTTGCGCACCCCCGAGACGCTCGGCGCCATGCTGTCACGCGACGGCATGCACATGAGCGACTTCGGCTACGCATGTATCGCCGACCGGTTGGCCGACGCGATCCGGACGCTCACCGGCCCGGCGCGTGTCGCATCCGCCGAGGCGCTCGTCCCGATGGCGAACCTTGCCGGCGCCGAAGCCGTCCCGCACTAGCACGAGTCCGTCTGCTCTGCCCTCAGCGAAGGCCGCCGGTCATTCCGGCGGCCTTCTGCACGATCGCGGTCCGCCCTAGTTCGATCCGTTCTTCTCCAGCCAAGCCTGCAGGAACTCGATCTCCTCCGACTGCGCCTCGATCACCTCCTCGGCCAGCTTCCGCAATTCCGGATCGCTGCCGTGCTCGAGCAGGATCTTGGCCATTGCGATCGCCCCGTTGTGATGGGCGATCATGCCGCGCGCGAAGTCGCGGTCGGCATCGCCGCTGAACTCGATGTCCATCTCGGCGTGCATCCGGGCATTCGCCTCGGCATAGGCCTTGGAGGCCGGCCCCTGGTCGCCCTTCGGGGCAGCAGCCTCCCCGCTCCCCTGTCCGCCGTGCATGCCGGGCGGCATCTGCATGCCGTCATGCGTCGATCCTGCCGGCGGGACGGTGTCGGATGCCGCATGACCGTGCCCGCCGGCGCCTGATGCCTCGGGCCTACCGTCCTGCTGCGCATGGGCGGCGGAGGACAGCACGAGCAATGCGGCCGCAGCCGCGCAAAGGTTCAACGTCTTCATGTCTTGATCCCTGATCTGGATTCCTGTCGCGGCGCAAACGTCATCGTCTGCGCCCGTTCAGTCCGAGACGTCAGATCAGGACTCGAGGCGGCGGTCCGCGCGGCGGCAGGGCGACCCCCGCCGGGCTTTCCGGCTGCCAGTGGACGTACCGCGCTCCCGCGCGCGCCGGCGGGAGCGGCGCGGCGGAGGTCGGTGCGGCACTTCCACAGCACGCCGCGTGGTCGTGCATCGAGCCGTCGGCATCGACGGCACCGTCCGGTGCAGGATGGTTTGCTCCCCCGTGGCCATGGCCGGCCTCGACCGCCGCCGTGGACATGGCAGCGGAGTACCCGCCACACCGAAAGGCGTGGGCGGGCGCGACGGCGAGGCCCGCGACCACGAGGAGCACGGCGATCACCCTGAGCATCAACAGCTTCCCGACCACCTGCTGCCGTTCGTCGAAGCACAACCGTGCCATCGTTCAGGGCGAACTTCCACCGCGATGACGGCAATTCCGCGTCGGCGGCTCCTGCGATCCGTCATGGCCGCTCGCGCCACCGGCAGGCGTTCGTGACTCTGTTGCCAGCCGCGCCCGGGCGCCGCCCGCGGGTCGCTATCCGGCCGCCTTGCGCGCACCGTCCGGAGCGGGCAAGGAATGGCGAAGAATGAGACGTGCCCCTTCCACGATGACGGGTCCCCCTGGCACCGGGGAACGGAGAGCCTCGTCGTCCCGGGCCGCGTCCCGGCGCTGCAGCCCGACGCCTACGGACATCCGGATGAACCGGGCAATCACGACTGAGCGGGCCGGACCCCGCTCGCAAGCGGTACAGGTCTGATGGCTAAGATAATCGTTTTGGGTGGCGACGGGTTTTGCGGCTGGCCGACGAGCCTTCACCTGTCGCGGCGCGGCCACGAGATCATCATCGTCGACAATCTGTCGCGGCGGAAGATCGACGTTGACCTCGAAGTCGAATCCCTCACGCCGATCCGGCCGGCGTCGGAGCGACTGGCGGCGTGGGAGGAGTGCGCCGGCCGGTCGATCCGCTTCGAGCGTTTCGACGTCGCGCAACATTACCATCGGCTTCTCACGCTCATTTCTGAAGAGAGGCCGGACGCCATCGTCCATTTCGCGGAACAGCGCGCCGCGCCTTATTCCATGAAGTCGTCCTGGCACAAGCGCTACACCGTCAACAACAATATCGGCGCCACGCACAACGTCCTCGCCGCCATCGTGGAATCGGGTGTGGACGTCCACCTCGTCCACCTCGGCACGATGGGCGTTTACGGATATGGCACGGCCGGGATGAAGATTCCGGAAGGCTACCTGAAGGTCCAGGTCGAGATCGGCAGCGGGACGAGCGTGGAGGAGGAGATCCTGTACCCGGCCAATCCCGGGTCGGTCTATCATATGACGAAGACCCAGGATCAGCTGATGTTCTTCTTCTACAACAAGAACGACAAGGTGAAGATCACGGACCTGCACCAGGGCATCGTGTGGGGCACCCAGACCGAGGAGACGATGCTGGACGAGCGTCTCATCAACCGGTTCGATTATGACGGCGATTACGGGACCGTCCTGAACCGGTTCCTGATGCAGGCGGCGATCGGATATCCCCTGACGGTCCACGGGACGGGTGGTCAGACGCGCGCCTTCATCCATATCCAGGACACATGCCGCTGCATCGAGCTCGCGATCGACAATCCGCCGCAGACCGGCGAGCGCGTGAATATCCTCAACCAGATGACCGAGACGTACCGGATCCGCGATCTCGCCGGGCTGGTTTCCCGCCTGACGGGGACGCCCGTCCAGTATCTCCGCAATCCGCGCACCGAAGCGGACGAGAACGACCTGCACGTGGTGAACGACCGCTTTCTGGGCATGGGGCTGCAGCCGATCACCCTCGAGGAGGGTATGCTGACGGAGGTGACGCAGGTCGCGCGGAAGTATGCGGCGCGCTGCGACCGATCGAAGATTCCTTGCGTCTCGTACTGGCAGACGCCGAGACCGGGTCCGTAGGACCGCCCGGTTTGGTGCGCGGGAGTCCGGGATCGCGCACTATTCCACCGCGTGCGGACTGCATGGCAATCGTTTGCCGTTGATTTGGGATCGCGTGTGGAATAGCTAGCTTGAAGCGGTGACTAGGGCGGTCTCGTCGGCATGGGTCGATCTGGGCCGGGAGGAAAGACGATGCTGATGACCTCGTGCCTCGCCTTGCCAGGGGGATCGCCGGCGCGGAGCGGTACCCCGCATCGCGATCCTTCGGCCGACCTCTGAGGCCCCGGCACAGCGGGCGTCGCCGGCATCCGGCGCAGCACCGGGGATCTGCAAGATGAGCGACGGACTGACGAGAACGGCAGGCCCGCGGCTCGCGCCGGGCCGGGGGCGAGCGCTCTACGGCGTGGTGCCGTTCACGCTCTCCGCACTCGCCTCGTCGAGCATTGTCTTCATCATGCTGCTGATCTGCGCGGACATCGTGCTGCGCTATTTCTTCAGCGCGCCGATCAACGGCGTCACCGACATCGTGTCGCTGCTGATCGTCGCCTGCGTCTTCCTGCAGCTGGGCAGCACGATCCGCGACAACCGGCTGATCCGCGCGGATTTCCTGTTCGGGCATTGGGCAGAGACGCGGCCGGCGCTCGCCCGCACGCTCGACCTCCTCTTCTTCGGCATCGCGACGCTTCTCCTCTGGCGCGCGCTGCTCTGGCTCTGGGCCGATTTCGGCCGCTCCTATTCGTCGGGCGAATTCACCGGCGCGGTCGGCGCCTACCAGATCACCGTCTGGCCGTTCAAGCTGGCGGTCCTGGTCGGCTGCGCGGTGGCTCTCGTCGAGACTGCCTTGAAGACGGCCGCGGCGGGATGGGAGCTGGCGCGCGCCTACCGAAACCTTGTCGCCAATGCCTTCCCGATCTTCGTCGTCCTCACCGGCGTCGCCGCATTCCTGTTCGTGAACTTCGAGATCGCCTCCACGCCGATCACGATCGGGCTCCTGTCGCTCGGCGGGCTGCTCGTCGCGGTGGCGATCGGGATGCCGATCGGCTTTGCCTTGCTGGCACTCTCCTTCGTCGGCATCTGGCTCACGCGACACAACCCGATGGTTGCGGACAACGCGCTCGGGATCGCTGCGAGCGGCACCATCCGCTCCTACGAATTTGGCGTCGTTCCGCTCTTCGTGATGATGGGGCTGCTCCTCGACAAGGCCGATGTCGGCCGGGACGCCTTCCAGGTTGCCGTGTTCCTGCTTCGGCGCGTCCGCGGCGGACTGGGCATCGCCACCGTCGCCGCCAACGCTGTGTTCGCCTCCATCACCGGAAGCTCGATCGCGTCGGCCGCGGTCTTCAGCCGCGTCGCCGTGCCGCCGATGATCGAGGGCGGGTACACGCCACGCTTCGCGGTCGGCGTCGTGGCGGGGAGCTCGGTTCTCGGCATGCTGATCCCGCCGAGCCTGCTCCTCATCATCTACGGCCTCGTCGCGGAAGCCTCGATCGGCAAGCTCTTCATCGCCGCGATCATCCCGGGCATCCTGCTCGCCGTCGCCTTCTCGGTCCTCAACGTCGTGATGGCGACGTTCTTTCCCCGGTTCGTCGGCAAGCCGCACGAGGTCGCGGGCGACAGCATGACGGCGGGCGAGGTCGCGCTTCGCCTCGCCCCGGTGGTCGGCATCGTGGCCGCTGTGATGGGCGGCATCTATGCCGGCATCTTTACGCCCACCGAAGCCGGTGCGGTGGGCGCGTTCGCGGCCTTCGTCGTCGGCGCGCTGAAGAGGAAGCTCAACTGGGAGACGGTCCGCCGCGTCGTGCTGGAGACCGGCTACATCTCGGCTTCGATCCTTTTCCTCATCATCGCCGCAAGCCTCTACGGCCGGATGCTGACGCTATCCACGATCCCGATGCAGATGACGGCCTTCATCGCCGACCTGCATCTCGGCCTGGCGCTGTTCCTCGCCGTCTATTTCGTCATCGTGCTCCTCCTCGGCATGATCCTCGATTCCACCTCGATCATGCTCATCGTGCTGCCGATCGTGCTGCCCGTGGTGGCGGCGTTCGGCGGCGACTTCGTGTGGTTCGGCATCGTCACCGTGATCGCCGTGGAGGTGGGTCTCATCACGCCCCCCTTCGGGCTCGCCGTGTTCGTCGTGAAATCCGCGCTGCCGCCGGGATTCGTCACCCTCGGGGACATCTTCACGGGGGCGGCGCCCTTCGTGGTGACGATGATCGTCGTCACCATCCTCATCATGGCCTTTCCGCAGATCAGCCTCGCGCTCTTGTGAGGACGCAATCCACCAGGGAGTGAAACGTGGCCCACCTCTTCCTCAAGGGCGGCGCGATCGTCAGCATGGACCCGGCCGTCGGGACGCTCGCCCGGGGCGACCTCCTCGTCGCCGAGGGCCGCATCGCGGCGATCGGCCCGGCCCTCGAGGCGCCCGAAGGCGCCCAGACGATCGACGCCGCCGGCATGATCGTGATGCCCGGCTTCGTGAATGCGCACATGCACACCTGGCAGACAGCACTCAAGGGGATCGCGGCGGACTGGACCATCCAGGAGTACCTCCGCGCGATGCATGCCGGGCTCGCCACCCATTTCCGCCCTGACGACATCTACATCGCGAACCTCGTCGGGGCTCTGAACCAGCTCGCGTGCGGCACGACCACCCTTGTCGACTGGTGCCACAACAATCCGACGCCGGAGCACACCGAAGCGGCGATCGACGGGCTGGAGGAAGCCGGGATCAGGGCGCTCTTCCTGCACGGCTCGCCCAAGCCCGATCCGAAGGAAGGCCAGAAGCACTTCAGCGAGATCCCCCTGCCCCGCGCGGAAATCGAACGGCTGCGCCGGGACCGCTTCACCACCGACGACCGGCTCGTCACCTGCGGCCTCGCCATCCTGGGTCCGGGGATGTCGGTCTACGAGGTCGCCGAGACGGACCTCCGGCTCGCGCGCGAACTCGATATCGTCGCCTCCATGCATGTGAGCGGTCCGATGCTTGTGCCGGACGGCTTCGAGCGGCTCTGCGCGCTCGGCGGGATGATCGGGTCGAAGACGAATATCGTGCACGGCAACGCCGTTGCCGACGACTGTCTTGCGATGCTGGTGGATCACGGCGCGAGCTTCGCCGTCACCGCCGAGGTCGAGATGCAGATGGGATTCGGCCGGCCCCTCACGAACCGGCTTCGCGCGCTCGGCGGTCTGGTCAGCATCGGGTCCGACATCGAGTCCGGAATGAGCAGCGACATGTTCTCCGTGACGCGCTTCGCGCTCCAGTGCGCGCGCTTCCTCGACAGCCTGGACGCGATCTCGGAAACCGGCCGGGGCCCGGCTTCGATCACCGTCGGCGCGGAGGAGGCGCTGCGTTGGGCGACCATCGACGGCGCGCGCATGGCCGGCCTCGACCACAAGGTCGGGTCCCTCACCCCCGGCAAGCAGGCCGACATCGTCATGCTGCGCGCGACCGACCTGAACCTTTTCCCGGTGGCGGACCCCGTCGCCTCGATCGTGCTGCAGGCCGGGCCGGCGAACGTGGACACGGTGATTGTCGCGGGCACGACGGTGAAGCGGGCGGGGCGTCTCCTCCACGATGGGCTCGATCGCCGGCGGGAGGCGCTCGCCGCGTCCGGAGCGCGCATCCGCACCGCCTTCGGGGCCACGGTCGCACACATGAAGATTTCGGCCTGATCGGCAGCGCAGACGGGCTTGGACGTGGCCCTTCGTGTCAGCCGCTCAAACCTGTCGCTCGAGCCATTCCTTTACCGTGGAGAGCTTGCCGGCGAGATGGGCCTTCAGGATGGCGGAGAGCCTCGCTCCATCCCGTGCCTCCAGCGCGGCGAGGATCGCCTGGTGCTCCGAGACCGCCTCGGCCCACCTTTCGGGCGTCATGTTGGCGATGTAGCGCGCCTTCATGAGGCGGCCGGCGAGGCTTCGGTACATCGCCTTCAGCGTCTCGTTGCGGGTGGCTTCGAGAATGGCTTCGTGGATGGCCTGGTTCAGCCGGAAATAGGGCTCGAGCTCACCCCGCCGCCAATGCTCGACCATCCGCTCGTGGATGCTGCGGATCGTGGCGAGCTCGGTCTCCGTGATGTGGCGGCAGGCGATCTCGCCCGAAAGGGCCTCCAGCGCCCCCATGACCGGGAACACCTCCTCGAGCTCCGCCACGGTGAGGGAACTGACGCGCGCGCCGCGATTCGGCTGCAGCGTCACGATCCCTTCCGAGGCGAGCACCTTCAGCGCCTCGCGGAGCGGCGTGCGCGACACGCCGAACCGCTCGCAGAGCTCCCGCTCGGGAATCTTCTGTCCGGGCGAGAGCTCGCCGTCCGTGATGATGGCGCGGACGCGTTCCGTGAGTTCGTCGTGAAGCGAGCGGCGCCGGATGAACTGGGGAGTCGGCAGGTCCAAGGTCATGCCCTCCCTTCCGCCGGTTCGGCCGTCGTTGCAAGCGCCTGCGCGAGGACGCGCGCCACATGCACCGGCTGCCGACCGGTCCCGTGCTCGATCTGGTGCCGGCAGGACGTGCCGTCCGCCACGATCATCGCGTCTTGCTCCGCCTTCCGGACGGCGGGCAGAAGGCTCAGCTCGCCCATCGCCATCGAGACGTCGTAGGTCTCGGCCTGGTAGCCGAACGCTCCTGCCATTCCGCAGCAGGACGAGGCAATGGCCTCGACTTCCAGGCCCGGCACCAGCCGCAGGACCTTCTCGACCGCGCCCATTGCGGCAAATGCCTTCTGGTGGCAGTGCCCGTGCAGATAGGCCTTCCCTGCCACCGGGGAGAGCGGCAATGCAAGCCGGCCCTCATCCGCTTCGCGCGCAAGGAACTCCTCCAGCAGCAGCGCATGCGATCCGATCGTCTCCGCATCCCGCCCGGGCAGCACGGAGGCGAGCTCGTCCCGCAGCGCCAGGAGGCAGCTCGGCTCCAGCCCGACGATCGGAACGCCCCGTCGCGCGAAGGGCAGGACGGCCGCCATCAGCCGCGTCGCCTCCACTTTCGCCTCCTCGACCAGGCCGACCGACAGGAAGGTGCGCCCGCAGCAGAGCGGCCGCCCGCCGTCGAGCGGGCCGGCGAGATGGACCCGATATCCCCCGGCCGTCAGCACCGACAGTGCGGCACGAAGGTTCTCCGGCTCGAAATAGACGTTGAAGGTGTCGGGCAGGAGCAGGACTTCGCGCCCGTCTTCCGGGCCGACAGCCTGACCCCTGGGATCGAACCTGTCGCGCCGCCACGCCGGCAGCGAACGTTTCGCGGTAAGCCCGGTAAGCCTCTCGGTCAGCGATGCTGCGCCCGGCACGCGGTCGCGCAGGTTCATCAGCCAGGGCATGCGCGCCGCGAGCGGCGCATAGCGCGGCAGGTAGGCGACGAGCCTGTCGCGGAGCCCGAGGCCGTACCGGGCCCTCCGCGCGGCGAGCACCTCGATCTTCATCTTGGCCATGTCGACGCCGGTCGGGCACTCCCGCCGGCAGCCCTTGCAAGAGACGCAGAGCTTCAGCGTCTCCATCATCTCGTCGGAGGCGAGCGCGTCCTGCCCGAGTTGGCCGGATATGGCGAGCCTCAGGCTGTTCGCGCGGCCGCGCGTCACGTCGCGCTCGTTCCGCGTGACCCTGTAGGAGGGGCACATCACGGCGCCCTCGAGTTTGCGGCAGGCGCCGTTGTTGTTGCACATCTCGACCGCGCCCTGGAATCCGGCGGCCGGGCTCTTCCAGGCCGACCAGTCGAGCGCGGGCGTCATGCCGGCGGGGCGGTATGCCGGCCCGTAGCGGAACAGGTTGCGGTCGTCCATGCGCGGCGCGTGCACGATCTTGCCGGGGTTCAGCACGCCGCCCGGGTCGAAGCGATCCTTGACCCGCTCGAAGAGCTCGACCATGCGGCCGCCGAACATCATGTCGTGGAATTCGGACCGGACGATGCCGTCGCCGTGCTCGCCGGAATGGGAGCCCTTGTACGCGCGCACCGCCTCGAACGCCTCTTCGGCGATCGCACGCATCGCTTTCGCGTCCTTCTCGAGCTTCAGGTTCAGCACCGGGCGCACGTGCAGGCAGCCGACGGAGGCGTGGGCGTACCAGGTGCCGCGCGTGCCGTGCTTCTCGAAGATCGCGGTCAGGCGATCGGTGTAGTCGGCGAGGTGCTCGAGCGGCACGGCGCAGTCCTCGACGAAGGACACCGGCTTTCCCGCTTCCTTCATGGACATCATGATGTTGAGGCCCGACTGACGCACCTCCGTGATCGCCGCCTGCAGGCCGGCATCCGTGATCTCGACGACGCCGCCCCAGTTCCGCCCGTCGCGATCCCAGCCATAGCCGAGGTCGCCCATCACCTCGCCGAGCATCCGGAGGCGGCGGTCGTTCTCCGCCATGTCCTCCTCCGCGAACTCCACCAGCAGCACCGCGTCCGGCTCGCCGCGCACGAAGCGCTCGACCGTCGGGCGGAACATCGCGATGTCGCGCGCGAGCTCGATCATGGTGCGGTCGACGAGCTCGACGGCCGTCGGGCCGAGGGGGACGATGTGCTGCGCCGCATCCATCGCATCGTAGAACCGGGCGAAATGGCAGGCGCCCACGAGCTTCCGGCCGAGCAGCGGCGAGAGCTTCAGCTCGATCCGGGTGGAAAGCGCCAGCGTCCCCTCCGATCCGACCAGCAGGTCGGCGAGCTTGTTGGTGGGACCGTTCGGCAGCAGCGCATCGACGTTGTATCCGCCGACCCGCCGGATCACGTTCGGAAAACGCTCCCGGATCTCGTCCGCATTCTCGGCGCCGAACGTCAGGAGGTCGCGGAAGAGGCCCTCGTCCGGCCCGGCTGCGTTCCGAAGCGCCTCGTCGCGCGATACGGCGTCGAACCGGATCTTGCGCCCGTCCGCCGTCAGGGCGTCGATGGCGATGACGTTGTCGCGCATCATGCCGTACCGGATCGAGCGCGTGCCGCAAGAATTGTTCCCCGCCATGCCGCCGATCGTCGCCCGCGAGGCCGTCGAGACGTCGATCGGAAACCAGAGCCCGTGCGGCTTCAGCGCGCGGTTCAGCTCGTCCAGCACGATGCCGGGCTCCACGACGCAGCGCCGGTTCGCCGGATCGAGCTCCAGGATGCCGTTGAAGTGTTTCGACGTGTCGAGCACGAGCGAATCGTTGACCGTCTGCCCGCACTGGGACGTCCCGCCGCCGCGGGCGAGCACCGTGACCCCCTCCTCGCGGGCGATGGCGAGGGCGGCCGCGACGTCCTCCTCACCGCGCACGACCGCGACGCCGACCGGCATGATCTGGTAGAAGGACGCGTCCGTCGCATAGCGGCCGCGCGAGAAGGCGTCGAATAGGATCTCGCCCCGTAGTGCAGCACTGAGCCGGTTCTGAAGAGCGGGACGAAGGGAGTGGACGGCCATCGGGACCTCGACATCGGCGCTTGACACGAATAATGAATGCATAATTCACTTGCAACCGATGCAGCGTCGCGCCGCATGGCGCCGACCCGACGGAGTTCCCGATGCGCACGCCCGGCCGGCACTTCCTGCAGATCCCCGGTCCCACCAACGTCCCGGATCGAATCCTGCGGGCGATGGACATGCCTACCATGGACCATCGCAGCCCCGCATTCGGTGCGCTCGGCCGCCGCGTGCTCGACGGCATGAAGACGATCTTCAAGTGCTCGGGGCCGGTCATCATCTATCCGGCCTCGGGAACGGGCGCCTGGGAAGCAGCGCTGGTGAACACGCTCTCGCCCGGCGACGCCGTGCTCATGTACGAAACCGGACATTTCGCCTCGCTGTGGCGCGGGCTTGCCTCCCGGCTTGGGCTCGAGCCGGAATTCCTGCAGGGCGACTGGCGGTCCGGCCTTCATCCGGAAGCCATTGAAGACCGTCTGCGCGAGGACCGCGCGCACCGCATAAAGGCGGTCTGCGTCGTCCACAACGAGACGTCGACCGGCTGCGCCACGCGGATCGATGCCGTCCGCAAGGCGATGGACGCCGCCGGCCATCCGGCGCTGCTCATGGTGGACACCATCTCCTCCCTCGCCTCGATCGACTTCCGACAGGACGAGTGGGGCGTCGACGTCACGGTGGGCGGCTCGCAGAAGGGCCTGATGCTGCCGCCGGGCCTCTCCTTCAACGCGCTGAGCGACAAGGCGCTCGCCGCGTCGAGAAGCTCGAAGCTGCCGAAGTCCTTCTGGTCCTGGGACGAGATGCTCACAGCCAACGAGACGGGGTTCTTCCCCTACACACCGGCGACCAACCTCCTCTACGGCCTCGCCGAAGCCATCGACATGCTGCACGAGGAGGGGATCGACAACGTGTTCCAGAGGCACGCGCGTCACGGCGAAGCGACCCGGCGGGCCGTGGAGGCCTGGGGCCTCGAAGTGTTCTGCCGCGAGCCGCGCCACTATTCCGGATCGCTGACCGCCGTCCTCATGCCCGAGGGCCACAGCGCCGACCGTTTCCGCCGAGTCGTCGCGGAGACCTTCGACATGTCGCTCGGCAACGGCCTCTCGAAGGTCGCGGACCGCGTTTTCCGCATCGGCCATCTCGGCGACTTCAACGACCTGATGCTCGCCGGCACGTTGGCTGGCGTCGAAATGGGCCTCCAGCTCGCCGGCGTGCCGCACGAACGCGGCGGCGTCCAGGCGGCGCTCGATTTTCTCGGCTCCACCGCCGGACGCGGAGAGACAAGAAGGGCGGCAGCGGAATAGTCTTTCAACGAGAAGACCGGCAGAAGCCGGCGCTCACTGGAAACGAAAAACGGGAGGAAGACCCATGACACTCGCAGCCCGCCTTGCGGGGCTCATTCTGGCCGCGACGTTCGCGTCCCCGGCCCTCGCCCAGACCGAACTGAAGTTCGGCCATGTCGGGGAGCCAGGATCCCTGTTCGAGGCCTCCGCCAACAAGTTCGCCGAGATCGCCAATGCCAAGCTCGGCGACAAGGCCAAGGTCGTCGTCTACGGCTCGAGCCAGCTCGGCGGGGACGACGAGCTCCTCCAGAAGCTGAAGCTCGGCACCGTCGACTTCGCGCTTCCCTCCACGGTCATGTCGTCCGTGGTTCCGGCCTTCGGCATGTTCGAGATGCCCTATCTCGTGAAGGACCGCGACCACATGAAGAAGATCGAGGCCGAGATCGTCTGGCCCGAGCTCGCCCCGGCGGCCGAGGCGAAGGGCTACGGGATCCTCGGCATCTGGGAGAACGGGTTCCGCCACATCACGAACAGCAAGCATCCGATCAACACGCCGGAAGATCTGAAGGGCATCAAGCTGCGCGTGCCGAAGGGCGTCTGGCGGGTGAAGATGTTCCAGATTTACGGGGCGAACCCGACCCCGATGGCGTTCTCGGAGGTTTTCGTGGCGCTGCAGACGGGCGTCATCGACGGCCAGGAGAACCCGCTCGCCCAGATCGCGAGCGCCAAGTTCCAGGAAGTGCAGAAGTTCCTGTCGATGACCGGCCACGTCTACACGCCGGCCTACGTGGTGGTGGGCTCGAACAAGTTCGGTCGCCTCGACGAGGAGACGCAGAAGATCCTCGAGGAGGCAGCCAAGGAGACGCAGGCCTTCGTGTACGAGAAGGCGGCGGAGCTCGACCGCGATCTCGTGAAGGTCATAACCGATGCCGGCGTCGCGATGAACGAGGTCGACAAGGACGCCTTCATCAAGGCTTCGCAGCCGGTCTACGACGCCTTCGCAACCGAAGTGCCCGAAGGCAAGACGCTGATCGACAAGGCGCTCGCACTCGGCCAGAGCTCCTGATCCGCAGCACGGGGCTTCCGCGCCGCGGGAGCCCCCCACGCCAGGACGGCTTCCCCCGATGACATTCGTGAACTGGGCGTCGCGCGCGCTCGAACTGATCCTGGAGATCGTCTCGGGCGTGCTGGTCGTCGCGCTGACCGCGATCGTCGTCTACGCGGTCGTGACGCGCACGATGGGCTCATCTCCCAGCTGGTACGACGAGGTGGCCTCGGTGCTGCTCGCCTGGCTCACTTACTATGCGAGCGCGCTCGCCGCCCTGAAACGGGGCCATATCGGCTTCGACGGCGTGCTGATGGCGCTTCCGGTCGGCCCGAGGATGGCCCTCGCGGTCGTGGGCGAAATCATCGTCATCGGCTTCTTCGTCATCCTCGCCTGGATGGGCATGGTGGTGCTCGAAGTGCTCGAAGGCTCGACGCTCGTCTCCCTCACCTGGGTACCGATCCAGCTCACCCAGTCCGTCATTCCGGTCGGCGCGGCGCTCTTCATCGTGGGCGAACTCCTGTCCATGCCGGGCTATTTCGCGAAGCTCAGGGCCGGCATCTCGCTCGAGCACGAGGAAGTCGAGCAGGCGATTGCGGCGGCGAAGGAGGAGTTCGGGGACGACCCCGACGCGATCCTGCGCGGCCGGGCCGGGAGGGCGCATCCGTGATCCTCGCGCTCATGCTGCTCGGGCTCTTCGCCCTGATCCTCATCAACGTTCCGATCGCCGTCGCGCTCGGCGTGGTGGCCGTCGTCGCCATGGTGACGACGCAGGGCGTCGACATCCTGCCGAATGTCGCGCTCGTCATGTATGACGGCGCGCGCAGCTTCCCGCTGCTGGCGATCCCGCTCTTCATCCTGGCCGGCGCGATCATGAACGCGTCGGGCATCTCGCGCCGCCTGATCGCCTTCGCCTCCGCCCTGTTCGGCTTCATCCGCGGCGGGCTGGCGATGATCAATATCGGCGTCTCCATGTTCTTCGCCGAGATCTCCGGCTCGGCCGTCGCCGACGTGGCGGCGGTCGGCACGATCATCATCCCGGCAATGGAGAAACGGGGCTATCCCCGCGCTTTCGCCGCAGCGGTCACGTCCTCCTCCGCATCGCTCGCCATCATCATCCCGCCGTCGATCCCGATGATCCTCTACGGGGTGATGGCCAATGCCTCGATCGTGCAGCTCTTCGTGGCCGGCATCGTGCCGGGCATCATCGGCGGCTTCTCGATGATGCTCCTCTGCTACTACTTCGCCCGCCGCTACGGCTGGCCGGTCGAGGAGATCTTCAACCTCGGCCGGGTCTGGCGGACCTTCAAGGAAGCCGCCTGGGCCTTCGTGATGCCGGTGATCATCCTCGGCTCGATCTTTGGCGGCTTCGTCACCGCGACCGAAGGCGCGGGCCTCGCGGTCGTGGCGGCGCTCTTCATCGGCGGCGTCGTGTACCGCGATCTCGACTTCCGCTATCTCCGCCAGGCGATCCTCGACGGCGCAGTGCAGACGGCGATCGTCATGCTGCTGGTGGCGGCCTCCGCACTGGTCGGCGTCTACCTGACCGAGATGCGGCTGCCGCAGCAGCTCGCCCAGGCCATCCTCGGCATGACGCAGAACCAGTACGTCATCCTGGCGCTCCTCAACGTCTTCTTCCTGGTGATCGGCTTCTTCCTGCACTCGGCCGCCGCGATCATCCTGGTCATCCCGATCGTCGTGCCGCTCATCACCGCCGTCGGCATCGATCCCGTGCATTTCGGCCTGATCGTCACGCTCAACCTCGCCATCGGCCAGCAGACGCCGCCGGTCGCCAGCGTCCTCATCACCGCCTGCTCAATCGCCAAGGCCGACATCTGGGAGGTGTCGAAGGTCAACGTCTGGTTCATCGCCGTGCTGACCGCGGTCCTGATGCTCGTGACCTACGTGCCGATCGTCCCCATGGGCCTCGTCGAGTACTTCTACCGGTAGCCGGTCCTGCAGCAACGCGAAGCGCGACGCCTCTCCCGCTCCCGACGGCCGGAAAATCGCGCCCGCCCCTTGAAGAGGTGCGGAAGTTCCGCCATCTACCCCACCGCGGGCCGGGCCCCTCTGACGATGTCCCATCGTGATGTCGGACCGCATCGGGTGAACTCGATGCCGGGTCCGGAATCGCTCTGTCGCGCGCGGCATCGCGTTCCCTTCGAACAGGAGGGATTTCGATGGACATTCTCACAACTCTGTTTCTCGAGAAGCCGCTCTGGATGTGGCTCGGCTTCCTCGGCCTCGTGGTCGCGCTGCTCGCGCTCGATCTCGGTGTCTTCCATCGCGGCAGCCGCGAGATCGGCATCCGCGAGAGCCTTTCGCTCTCGGCCTTCTACATCGTCCTGGGGCTGGCGTTCGGCGCCTTCGTCTGGTGGACCATCGGCCGGCAGGCCGGCGTCGAGTACGTAACGGGCTTCCTGATCGAGAAGAGCCTCGCGGTCGACAACCTCTTCGTCATCGCCACCATCTTCGGCTTCTTCGCCATTCCGCGCGCGTACCAGCACCGGGTCCTGTTCTGGGGCATTCTCGGCGTCATCGTGCTGCGCGCGATCATGATCGGCTTCGGCGCGGCGCTCGTGTCCGAGTACCACTGGGTGCTCTACATCTTCGCCGCGTTCCTCATCGCCACCGGCATCAAGATGCTCTGGTGGAGCAGTCATGAGCCCGACCTGTCGGGCAACCCGATCCTGAAGTTCCTCAGGCGGCGGCTCAACGTCACCGACGAACTCCATGGCAACCGGTTCTTCGTGAGGCTCCCGGACCAGCGCACGGGGCGGGCCGCGCTCTACGCCACGCCGCTCTTCCTCGCACTCGTCCTGATCGAGATCACCGACGTCGTCTTCGCGGTCGATTCCGTGCCGGCGATCTTCGCCATCACGACGGACCCCTACATCGTCTACACGTCGAACATCTTCGCCATCCTCGGCCTGCGCGCCCTCTATTTCGCGCTCGCCGCCGTCCTGCACCGCTTTGCCTACCTGAAGCAGGCGCTCGCCGTCCTGCTCGTCTTCATCGGCTCGAAGATCTTCGTCGCCGATCTCCTCGGGTGGGAGAAGTTCCCGGCCGAATGGTCGCTCGGCATCACCTTCGCGATCCTCTCGGCGGGCGTTCTCTATTCGCTGCGCCGGACCCGCGGGGCAGGTGCGGCCGGCGAGGAACCGCGCCCCCTCGAGCCGAAGCAAGCGTGACCGGACGTGCGGGCGCTGCGTGGCCGGCATTCCTGCCCGCAGCGCCCCGCCCGCTGCTCCCGGTCATGGAGCCCGCGGATACCCGGATGCCGAGCGGTCAGCGAAGAATTAACGCCGGCCGGCGATATTGGCGCCGGCAGAAGCGGTTGAGTGGCCGGGCGGGGAGACGATGGTGTCGGAAGAGGATCGCGAGAAGGGCCGGGAGCACGAGCGGCACCGCACGCTGAAAGCCGGCCGCATCATCCTGTCCGACCAGCTCGTGCTCGATTGCCTGATCCGCGACATGAGCGAGGTCGGCGCCCGCCTGAAGTTCGGCGCTTTCACGCAGCTTCCCGGGACGTTCGAGCTCCTGATCGAAAGCGAACGCCGCATCCTCCCGGCCGAGGTCGCCTGGCAGAACGGGCTGGAGGCCGGCATTCACTTCACCGGGCCTGCCCGGCCGCAGAAGCGGGCGGTCTGAACGGCGCCACGCGCTCCGCACGCTCTCTCGGCCCCCCGAGCGCCCGCAGCGCATTGAGGATGACGGCGAGGTCGATCGCCTCCTGGATGAGGGCGCCCTGCACCGGCGGGATGTAGCCGAGCGCGGCAGCCACCATGCCGGCGCTGGAGAGGCCGATCCCGACGAACACGCTCTGGCGCGCAATCTTCATTGCGTATTGCGCAACGCCCACGCCGCTTGCGAGCCGGGAGAGATCGTCGCTGAGGAGAACGATGTCGGCGGCTTCGGCCGAGGCCGCGGCGCCGCGCCCGCCCATCGCCACCCCGACATCGGCTGCCGCGAGCGCCGGCGCATCGTTCACGCCGTCTCCCACCATCATCACGCGGCCATGGACCCGTTCTGCGATCACGACGTCGACCTTCTGCGCCGGCACGAGTTCGGCGCGCACGGCATCGAAGCCGAGGCCGGCCGCAACTGAACCGGCGATCTCGTTTCGGTCTCCGGTGGCGAGCACGGAACGCGTGACGCCGAGGCGGCGCAGGGCTCGGAGCGCCTGGACAGCCTCCGGGCGCGCCCGATCGGCAAGGTAGAGGACGAGCGCCGGTCGGCCGTCGATCGCCACGACGACCGCGAGCCGGTCGTTCGGGAATGCGCGATCGAGCGCATCGCCGGCCGTTCCGAGCTCTTGACGCACGAAGGCCGGCGATCCGGCGAGAACGGCCCTGCCCTCGACCGTCCCTGCCACGCCCGCCCCCGCATCCTCACTCACGTCCGACGGTGGGGAGAGGACGAGCCCGCGGCCCCGCGCCGCCTGCGCGAGCGCCGTGGCGACCGGATGGCGCGAGGCCTGCTCCAGCGACGCACCGAGCCTCAGCGCCTCGGTGGGATCGCCGGCCAGCGCTTCCTCGCCGACCAGTTCCGGCTGGCCGGAGGTGAGCGTCCCGGTCTTGTCGATCACCATCACGCGCGCCGCCGCCAGCCCCTCGAGCGCGGCTGCGCCCTTCACGAGGATGCCGTGAGCGGCTGCACGGGATACGCCGGCAATGAGCGCGATCGGCACCGCCAGGATGAGCGGGCATGGGGTCGCGATGACCAGGACGGCGAGCGCGCGGCTTCCGTCGCCTGACCCGAGCCAGGCTGCAGCGGTGAGCGCGAGGGTCACGCCGAGAAACAGCATGGCGTACCGGTCCGCGAGCCGGGACATGGGCGCCTTCGCCCGCTCGGCACCCGCCACCAGCCGGACGATTCCCGCCATCGTGCTCTCCGCGGCCGGACGGATCGCGCGGAGTTCGAACGGAGCGCCGACATTGAGCGACCCGCTGAGCACCTCTTCGCCCGCAGCGCGGCGGACGGGCAGCGATTCGCCGGTCAGCGCCGACTGGTCGAGCGCTGCCGGCCCGGTCCCAACCGTGCCGTCGACCGGGATGATGTCGCCATGCCGCACGAGGAGCCTGTCGCCCGGCTGAACCGCTTCGATCGGGACCTCGACCAGCCCGGACGGCTCGAAGCGTGCGGCGGTTCGCGGCACGCGCTCGAGCAGTGCCGTCAGCTCGCGCCGAGCCCTTCGCGCCGCATAGCTCTCGAGGAACTGCCCGCCGGAATACATCAGCGCGACCACCACGCCGGCAAGCGTCTCGCCCATCAGGAGCGCGGCCGTCATGGCGAGTGCGGCGATGATGTCGAGCCCGACCTCGCCGCGCCGGAGCGAGGTGACGATCTCGAATGCCAGGCCGGCCAGCACGGGCACGATCCCAGCGCCCCAAAGCACTGCCGCAGTGCGCGCGTCGCCGAGCGCCCAGGCGAGCACGCCGGCGGCAAGGCCGGCGCCGGCCGCGCCGAGGAGCGCGAGGTCGAGCCAGCCCCATTTGAAGCGTTCAGCCGCCATCATCTAACCCGGTCATGCCGCAACCATCTGGCGAAGCCCGGGATGCGGCCCTATGAATCCCTCTCTCGCCCATGGGACCATGATGCGCATCATCGGCTTCGGCGCCCATCCCGACGACGTCGAGATCTATTTCTTCGGGCTCCTGCTCGCCGCGCAGGCGCGCGGGGACGAGGTGGGCTGGGTGATCGCCACCGATGGCGCGCGGGGCGGCGCGGGCGCGCCGGACGCGCTTGCCGCCCGCCGGCGGCACGAGGCGCAGCAGTCCGGCGCCATCCTCGGCGTGACACCCCGCTTCCTCGACCTGCCGGACGGGGGTCTGTCCGCGGAGCCGCGCCTTCCGGCGCTGCTTTCCGCCGAGATCGACGCCCTGCGCCCCGATTTGATCGTTACCCATGCGCCGAACGACTACCATGCCGACCATCGGGCGCTCGCTGCGGCACTTGTGGCGGGGGCCGGCTTCAATGTCCCCCTCCTCCACGCCGACACCATGGCAGGCGTCGGTTTCCAGCCGACCCACTATGTGGACGTCACGGCCGGCATGGAGACGAAGCGCGCCGCAATCCGGTGCCATGCCTCGCAGGATTCGGAGCGCTTCGTGACGGCGGCGGACACCCTCAACCGGTTGCGCGCCCTGCAATGCAATGCCGGGGGGGACGCCCGCGCCGAGGCCTATCGCTTCGAAAGCCGCTTCCCGTTCGGAGATGTGCGCGACCTGCTGCCGCCTGCCCCGCCCGTGCGGCCGTTCGGCGGCGGCTCGTAGGGGGACGGGATGAGGCGGTCCGACGTCAACGCCATCGTCCGCGACGCGCGGCGATTCATCGCCCGCCACGATTTCGCGCTGCCGGCATTCGCCGACTGGAATCCGGACGATTTTGCCGCGGCGCGCGCAGAGATCGGCGGTCTGATCGCGGCGAGGCTCGGCTGGGACGTGACGGACTTCGGCTCCGGCGCCTTCCGCCAAACCGGGCTCGTGCTCTTCACGATGCGCAACGGCGACGCCGAGGGACCCGGGCAGCGATCCTATTGCGAAAAGGTGATGGTGGTCCGGCGCGGCCAGACCTGTCCGATGCACCGGCACCTCCGGAAGACGGAGGACATCATCAACCGCGCCGGCGCGATCCTCGCCCTCGACCTCTTTGCCTCCGGACCGGACGGCGCCATCGAGCCGATGGCGGCCGTGCGCGTCGAATGCGACGGGCGCGAGCGCCGGCTCGGCCCGGGTGCACGTCTCCGCCTCCATCCCGGCGAGAGCGTCACCCTGCCTCCGGGGATCTGGCACGCCTTCCGCGGCGAGATCAGTGACGTGCTCGTCGGTGAGGTCTCGACCGTCAACGACGACCTCACGGACATCGTCTTCCGCGATCCGGTCGGCCGTTTTCCCGAGATCGACGAGGACGAGCCGCCCGACCGCCTCCTCGTCGGCGACTACGACAGGCTCCTCGGCCAGGCACGTGACAAATCGGGAACGATCTCGGTCTAGAGTGGCGCGGTTCGTACCGGCTAACCGACATGGGGAGAGGTCTTGGACCGGATCCGGCGAAACATCCTGGCGGGCCTGCTCGCCATCATACCGATTTGGGTGAGCCTCTGGCTCGTCTGGTTCTTCCTCAATCTGCTCGTCTGGATCGGGCGTCCCTTCGTGGCCACCCTGGCGCGCGGCGTGAGGCCGAACTATCCGGAGATCGCCGACCTTCTCGTCGATCCCTGGTTCCAGTCGGCGCTCGCCCTCGTGCTCGTCTTCGTCATGCTCTATCTGCTCGGTGCCGCCACGAACGCCGTCATCGGGCGGCGCCTCTTCCGCCTCGTGCACCGCATCATGGAGAGCACGCCCTTCGTGAAGACGATCTACGGCGCCACCAGGACGCTCGTCGATTCGGTGCAGGGCGGAGCCGGCGGGCAACAGACGCAGCGGATTGTCCTTATCGAGTTCCCGACGCCCGAAATGCGCGCCGTCGGCTTCGTGACCCGCATCTTCCACGCCGCCGATACCGGCGAGGAGCTGGCCGCCGTCTACGTCCCGACGACACCCAACCCGACCTCCGGCTACGTCGAGATCGTGCCGACGTCCCGCATCGTCTGGCTCGACTGGACGACCAACGACGCCATGGCGTTCATCGTGTCGGGCGGCGCGCTTTCGCCCGATGCGATCCCGATCCGGCCGTCCGGCCGCCGCCCGCCGGACTTGCCCGGCGCGGCCCCGCCCGCGGCTCAGGCGTGATGCCTTTCACCGCGCGGGCAGCGGGGGCCGATGCCTCGCCGTCAGACGTCGGCGGGCGTCGCAGCCTCGCCGCCGTGCCTGGCGATCTCGCGTACGCCGCCATTGCCCCGGATGTCGCGCCCCGTGGGGTTCCAGGTGCAGACCTCGGCCGGGTTGACCCAGATCGTCTGGAACGTGCCCGGCGCGAAGAACTCGACGAAGCTCATCTCGCAATCCGGGTCGGCGGTCAGATAGTGCCGCTCGAGGTCCGGAAAATAGACGAGGTCGCCCTTCTTCACGCGGAACGGTGCCTCATTGGCATAGGCGGTGCCGCTCCCCTTCAGGAAGAACATGAAGTGATCGGCGCCGACGTGGTGATGATTGGCGCCGCTCGTGCCGGGCGGGTAGATGATCATCTCGCCCTTGATGGCGTGCGTGCCGAAAAGCTTCGGCGTCGCCAGGTAAATGCGCTTGCGGGCGTCGTGCTCGGAATCGAGCACCGGCTCCCGCGTCCAGTCGATCACTCGCAGCTTCGGCGGATTGGCGGTCAGATCCGGATCGAGTTCAGCCGCTTTGGGGGCCTCGGCCCGGATCAGCGATGCCCCCTCCGCGCTCACGATCCGCCCGCGGAAGCCAGGCGGCAGAAACGCGACATGGTCGGCAGTGAGCTCCTGTTCGGCGCGAACGCCGTCCCCGGAAAATCGAACCGCTCCCTCCAGGAGCTGGAACCAGGCGAGGCTGTCGGAGGCGATGTCGAGCGGCAGAGCCGCGCCGGCTTCGAGCGTGAGCAAATCGAGCAGCACCCGCGTGCCGGGCACCCGATCCGTGTCGAGCATCCGCCGGCGCGCGATGCCCGGGCCGCCAGACTCCGCATCGGTCGTGCCTGCGCTGAACTGGATTGCCATTCGTTCCTCCCATCGCCACTCGTTCGTTCGGCCGCATTCTCGTGTGTCGCCGTGCCGGGCGCAACCGTGCCCGCCGCGACCGCGCTTTTCTCGCCGGCCGACTGCCGCCGCCGGTTCCGCAAAGCCGCGTGCGGGATCGGTCCAGGCAAGAGGTTTACGCCATGGTCGCCTGCGCCCTTCTAGAGCCTGACATCCCGCAGAACGCCGGCGCCATCATTCGGCTCGGCGCCTGCCTCGGCGTGAGCGTCCACATCGTCCATCCCTGCGGCTTCGTGTTGACCGACCGGCACTTGCGGCGCGCGGGCATGGACTACCTCGACCGGGCCACGATCTGCGAGCACAGGGACTGGCCGGCGTTCCAGGCGTGGCGGACCGCAGCCGGCCGCCGGCTCGTCGCGCTTTCGACGCATGGCCGGATCGCGCTGCACGATTTCGCCTTCGCCCCGTCCGACGTGCTCCTCCTCGGCCGGGAGAGCGCCGGCCTGCCCCTCCCGGTCCAACAAAGCGCGGACGCGGTGCTCCGCATTCCCCTCGCAGCGGGGAACCGCTCGCTGAACGTTGCGGTGGCGGCCGGGATAGCGGTCGCCGAGGCGCTTCGCCAGATCGGCGACCTCCCGCGGCCGTGACGCGCGCCGTCAGGCGAGCTTGCGAAGCGCCAGGCCCATCGCGAGCCAGGCGGCGCCGGAGATGATCAGGTCGAAGCCCAGGAAGATGCCGAGCACGTAGAGGCTGGTGGCGGGCCACCCGAACACGATCATCGCGCCAAGGACCAGCGTGATGATCCCGGACGCGACCAGCCAGCCCCAGGCCGAGCCGCTCTTCATGTTCATGGCCAGCACGATCCGCACGATTCCGGCCGTGATGAGGCCGATGCCGAGCATCAGCGTCAGCACCGCGGAGGCCAGCAGCGGATTGGAGAACGCTATGAAGCCCGCGGCGATGTAGAGCAGGCCGATGACGATCCAGAGGAAGAAGCGGCTCCAGTCCTTCATCTGGAAGCCGTGGATCACCTCGAAGACTCCCGAAACGATCATCATGAGGCCGACCAGGAAAATGCTCGCGACCGTCGCCGTCACCACGCTCGCAAGCGCGATCATTCCGGCGAGGATCGCAACCAGCCCGAGCGCGACGAACCAGCCCCAGCGCGAGCGCAGCGCGCGCGCCGGAGCACCCGACGGCATCATCTCATTGGCGATGACCATGACACCCCTCCCCCTCTGCCACCTTGGCAGGCGCGCAGCCTAGCCGTGCCCCCAGCCGGAGCCAATCGCGCTGCGCCCCGTTGCTGAAGGGTGTCTTTCCCGCGGCGCGGCGATGGATTAACCCCGGCTCCATGCAGAACCCACTGGCACGATACCGTCCCGATCTGGACGCCATGTCCCTCCCGGAGGATCTGGACGCGAAGAAGAGCGCGGCGCGGGTCTGGTTCGAGCGCCTGCGCGACCAGATCTGCACGGCATTCGAGATCCTTGAACGCGAGCTGCCGAGCGGCGTGCCGATGGCCGACCGGGAGCCCGGCCGCTTCGAGCGTACGAGCTGGTCGCGCGCGGACCATTCCGGAGCGGACGGGGGCGGCGGCGTCATGTCCGTGATGCGCGGGCGGGTCTTCGAGAAGGTCGGCGTCCATGTCTCCACCGTGCACGGCGAATTCGCGCCGGAGTTCCGCACGCAAATCCCGGGCGCGTCGGAGGACCCGCGATTCTGGGCGTCCGGCATCTCGCTGATCGCGCACCTGCAGAACCCGCACGTGCCCGCCGTCCACATGAACACACGCATGGTCGTCACGACGCGCCAGTGGTTCGGCGGCGGGGCCGACCTGACGCCCGTGCTCGACCGCCGGCGCACGCAGCAGGATCCCGATACCGTCCGTTTCCACCGCGCCATGAAGGCTGCCTGCGATCGCCACGCGCAGGTCGATTACGAGCGCTATCGCGACTGGTGCGCGGACTATTTCTGGTTGCCGCACCGGAACGAGCCGCGCGGCATCGGCGGCATCTTCTTCGACTACCTGAATTCCGGCGAATGGGAGGCCGACTTCGCCTTCGTGAGGGATGTCGGCCGCGCCTTCCTGGCCGTCTATCCTGAGCTGGTGCGCGCCAATTTCGCGACGCGCTGGACCGAAGCCGACCGCGAGGAGCAGCTCGTCCGGCGCGGGCGCTACGCCGAGTTCAACCTGCTTTACGACCGCGGCACCGTGTTCGGGCTGAAGACGGGCGGCAACGTCGCCTCCATCCTCTCGTCCATGCCACCGCTCGCCAGATGGCCGTGACATTCCGCCGCCGCAAAACCGCTGCAAAGCGTGCCAGAATGGAAACTGTCCAGAACGAGGGAGCCAATGATGAAGCGTATCTCGTGCGGTGATCTGGTGCCCGGCTGCAACTTCAAGGCGCAGGCGGATACCGACCAGGACGTCCTCCACATCGAAGCCCGCCATGCCCGCCAGGCGCACGACCTGGTCGTCACGCCGCGATTCCTGGAGCGCGCGAAGGCGCGGATCCAGGAGGTCAGTGAAGAAGCGCAGCAGGCTCGAGGCTGAACCCGCTTTCGATCCAGCGTTCCTCGAGCTGCTTCAGCCGTCGGCCCATCTCCGGGCCGGCGGACATGCCTTCGGCGAGCAGGTCCTTGCCCGAAAGGGGGAAGGTCGGCCGGTCCCACGCTGAAAGGAATGCCAGCTGCCATCGACGGAGCGGAACGTTCTCCGGCGCCGTTTCCCGTTCGCGCGCGAGTGCATGGCGGAGGCGGTCGGCGATCGGCCCGACGCCGGTCCGGTAGAGAAGCTTCGACAGCTCGACATCGGAAAGGGACTCCGACGGCTCCGGCGCCTCCGCCCAGGCGAGGAGCCGCGCGGCCTCGGCCTTGGAGAGACGAAGCCGGTCGGCGAGCGCTTCCAGCCGCGCCCGGTGCGGGGGCAGCACCGCTTCGAGCCGCAGCAGCGTATCGGGCGTCCAGCCCTCTGCCTGTTCGGTCCCGACAAGCCGGTGGATCGCATCGATGCCCCAGCTCTCCGGCAGGGCCCGCTGCAGGACCTCCGTCGTCCGCATCCAGAGCAGCGCCCGCGTCGGGTCGGGAGCGGAGAAGAGGCGCTTCAGTTCGCTCCATACCCTTTCGGCGGAGAGGATCGCCAGTCCCGGCTTGAGCCGGGCGCAGGCCTTGAGGCCTTCGGCGTCGGGGCGTCCGCGCCCGTACCAGGCGAAGAAGCGGAAGAAGCGCAGGATGCGGAGATAGTCCTCGCGAATGCGGTCCTCGGCGTCGCCGATGAAGCGGACCCGCCGCTCGAGGAGGTCCGGGTAGCCCCCGAGCGGGTCGTGGACGATGCCGTCCGCCCCGCAATAGAGCGCATTCATCGTGAAGTCGCGGCGGGAGGCGTCCTCGGCCCAGTCCTCGGTGAAACGCACGACGGCGCGGCGGCCGTCGGTCTCGACGTCGGCGCGCAGCGTGGTCACTTCGAAGGGGCGCCCGCCGGCAACGAGCGTCACGGTCCCGTGGGCGAGCCCGGTCGGCACGACCTCCAGCCCCGCCCGTTCGCCCCGCGCGATCACCTCCTCCGGCCGGAGCTGGGTGGCGAAGTCGATGTCGGTGGCCGCCTGGCCGAGCAGCGTGTTGCGCACCGCGCCGCCGACTACGCGGGTGCGCCCGTCCTCGGCGCCAAGCGCCGCAAGCGCCATTCGCGTCGAAGCGAGTTTGAGAAAGTCGGCTCGGGCGAGCGAGGGGATCATTCGCCGGCCTCCGCCAGTTCGTCCTGGTAGAGCCGTTCGTAGAGCACGCGCAGGATGCCCGCCGTCAGGCCCCAGATGTAGCGCTCTCCGTACGGCATCTCGAAGAAGTGCCGGGTCGCACCCTTCCAGACGCGGCTCGCCTTCCTGTGGTTGGCGGCATCCATCAGGAAGCCGAGCGGCACCTCGAAGACGTCCCTGACCTCGTGCGGGTTCGGCCGGAGCGCGAAGCCCTGCCTCACCAGCGCCAGCACCGGGGCGACGTGGAATCCCGACCCGCTCAGATAATCGGGGCCGAGCGCGAGCGTCTCGACGAAGGCCGGATCGAGCCCGATCTCCTCCTCCGCTTCCCGGAGCGCCGCCGCGACCGGCCCGTCGTCGTCCGGATCGATCCGTCCGCCGGGAAAGGCCACCTGCCCGGGATGCGAGGAGAGCGTATCGGTACGCAGGGTCAGGATGACGGTTGCCTGCGGCTCGCGCACCACCACGGGCACGAGCACGGCGGCGGGCCGGTGCGGGACGCCGTGGAAGAGCTCTGCGATCTCCGGATTGAGGCTGTGGTCGCCGACGGCCGCACCCGGATGCGGCAGGAGCCGCTCGTGCACGCGCCGGCGGAAATCCTCCGCGCCGTAACGGACGTGCTCAGCCATGTGCGGCCTCGGGAAAGGCGAAGAAGGCGCCGCCCGACCAGACGCCGGGCCGTCCCTCGTGGGCGCTCGCAAGCTCCGCGAGCTCGAATGCGACCGGGCGCGCCAGCAGAGCCTCGAGCCCCCGGCGCACCAGGACGTAAGGCTTCAGGCCGTCGGTCTCCGCTTCCAGCGCGAAGCGGAGCGGGTGATCCGGCCCGGCCGTGACGACATCTCCGACATTCGTGCGGAAGGTCAGCCGCGCCGCCCGCCCCTCCCCGTCGGCCGCCATCTCGACGGCGGCGAACGGTGCGTCGTCGACGCGGATGCCGAGCTTCTCGACGGGCGTCACCAGCACGTAGCGGCCGTCCGGCTCGCGCCGAAGCACCGAGGCGAACAGCCGGACCAGCGCCTCGCGTCCGATCGGGCCGCCCATGTAGTGCCAGGTTCCGTCGGCGGTTATCCGCATGTCGATATCGCCGCAATCGGGCGGATCCCACCGCTCGACCGGGCGCTCCGGCGCGGCCGAGCCCGCCCGTTCGACGAGCGCCGCAAGTCCGGCGGGCAGCGTCGGTCCGCTCACGATCTCACCCCTGACATGCGCCGGCGATGGCCCGAAAGTGATTTCCGTTCTGCCCGCGCCCTGACACAATCGCTCCGCACAACAACAACACCTGTCCTCGGCACGGTTCGTGCACCACATCAGGATGGTCGCTGATCTATGGATAGTCCGCTATGAGCGCAATCGACACCCTCCCGATCGATCCGGATAGCGTGGTGCGGGAGGCCGAGAACGCCGCGGCGCGTCTCGTCGAGGTCCGGACCGCGATCGGCGAGGTCATCTTCGGCCAGGAGACAGTCGTCGAGCGGGCTCTCATCACCGTCTTCGCGAGCGGCCACGGTCTCCTCGTGGGCGTTCCGGGCCTCGCCAAGACGAAGCTGGTCGAGACCATGGGCACCGTCCTCGGCCTCAACGCCCGACGCATCCAGTTCACGCCGGACCTGATGCCCTCCGACATACTCGGCGCCGAAGTGCTCGAAGAGGCGCCGGACGGCAGCCGCAGCTTCCGCTTCATCGAGGGCCCGATCTTCGCCCAGCTGCTGATGGCCGACGAGATCAACCGCGCCAGCCCGCGCACGCAGTCCGCGCTCCTGCAGGCGATGCAGGAGTACCACGTCACGATCGCCGGCCAGCCGCACGACCTGCCCCGTCCCTTCCACGTGCTTGCGACGCAGAACCCGCTCGAGCAGGAGGGCACCTACCCGCTGCCGGAGGCCCAGCTCGATCGCTTCCTCATGCAGATCGACGTGCTCTATCCCGACATCGACGCCGAGCGGCGCATGCTGTTCGAGACGACCGGCGCCACCCAGGCCGCCGCCAAGCCGGTGCTCTCCGCACGCGAGCTGATGGACATCCAGGCCCTCGTCCGCCGCATGCCGGTCGGCGAGGCGGTCGTGGAGGCGATCCTCCGCCTCGTCCGCTCGGTCCGGCCCGGCGAGGCGCAGCCCGACATCGCCGACAAGATCGCGTGGGGCCCCGGCCCGCGCGCGAGCCAGGCGCTGATGCTCGGCGTGCGCGCCCGCGCGCTGATCGGCGGCCGTCTCGCACCCTCCCTCGACGACGTGGAGGCGCTCGCCATCCCGGTGCTCCAGCACCGCATGGCCGTAACCTTCGCCGCTCGCGCCGACGGGGTCGGCGTTCGCGACCTGATTGCGCGGGCCGTGGGGACGAACCTCTAGCCGATGGCCAGCACGGCGCCGACCAGCATCCGGGATCGCGTCGGCGCGGCGCGGACGCTGGCCGCGCGCCTGCCCGAACTGCTGGTTGACGCGCGGCGCGTCGCCGCCAACGTCATGCTGGGCGTCCACGGCCGCCGCCGGCCCGGCCCCGGCGAGACCTTCTGGCAGTTCCGGCCCTATGTGAGCGGCGAGCCGGCGCGGCGCATCGACTGGCGCCGCTCTGCGCGGGACCGCCATCTCTATGTGCGCGAACGCGAGTGGGAGGCCTCCCAGACGATCTGGCTCTGGGCCGATCTCTCCCCCTCCATGGACTTCCACTCCCGCCTCTCGCCCGTCTCGAAGATCGACCGGGCGATCATCCTCATGCTCGCGCTCGCCGACATGCTGGGCCGCGGCGGCGAGCGCGTCGGCCTGCCCGGGCTCGTGGAGCCCCGGATCGGCCGCGACGCGGCCGAGCGCATGGCGGCCGCGCTCCTGCAGGCCGACGCGCCCCGGGAATGGCCCGACACGGACCGGATCGGCCGTTTCGCGGAGGTGGTCGTGATCAGCGACTGCCTGAGCGAGGCGGAGACGATGCGCGCCCGCATCCGCGACGTGGCCGGCCGCGGCGCCAATCTCCACCTCCTCCAGGTGCTCGACCCGGCCGAGGAGGCCTTCCCCTACGAGGGCAGGCTCGAGTTCCGGGATCCGGAGAGCGGAGCGACCTGGATCACCGAGCGGGCGGGCGCGATCCGCGACGATTATCGGGCGCGGCTCGCCGCCCACCGCGATGCCATGGCTGAAACCGCGCGCAAGGCGGGATTCTCCTTCGGCGTCCACCATACCGATCGTCCTGCGGCCGAAGGCCTGCTCTTCCTGCAGGGACGGCTCGTGGGCGGCCGGCCGGCGGTGGAGAGTCTGCCCGGCCGGCAGCGGGTCTCCGGATGATCGGCTCGATCGGCTTCCTGGCCCCCTGGATGCTTGCCGCGCTCGCCGCGCTGCCGGTGATCTGGCTCATCCTGCGGCTGACGCCGCCGAAGCCGCTCCGCGTCGTCTTTCCGCCGACGCGGATCCTGTTCGGGCTGGAGGACCGGGAGAACACGCCGCGCCGGACGCCCTGGTGGCTGACCGCCCTCCGCCTCCTCCTCGTGACGCTCCTCATCGTCGCGCTGGCGCAGCCCGCTTTGCGGCCCGACGAGCGGCTCGCCCCCGGCGAGGGGCCGCTGCTCATCGTCCTCGACAACGGCTGGGACGCCGCGCCCGATTTTGCCGACCGCATAAGAGTGGCGGAGGCGGCAATCGCCGAGGCGCAGCGCGACGGCCGCCCCGTCGCGCTCGTGCCGACCGCGGAACGGGCCGAGCCGGTCACGGCGTCCGAAGCCTCGGCGGCGGCGCGCCGGCTCGCCGCGCTCGTGCCCCGGCCCTATCTACCGGATCGGGCGGCCGCGGCGGCGCGGATCGCCAATGCTCATGGCGCGGGCTCCATGGACGTCCTGTGGATCGCAGGCACGATCGACGATGGCGGCGCGGCCGATCTGGCGAGCGTGCTCGCGACGGTCGGACGCTCCGGCCGGCTGCTCAGCTCCGAGCGCCCGGTGATCGCCCTTCTGCCGCCCGAGAACGCCGCCGATGCGGTCCGCATCCCGGTGATCCGGGTCGGCGCGGTGGAGCGCGCAGTCCTCGCCGGCTTCGACGAGGAGGGCCGGCGCATCGTCGAGACGGGAATCGCCTTCGGCGGCGCCGACCAGGCTGAGGGGCGGATCGATCTGCCGGCCGATCTCCGCAACGCGCTCGCCCGGATCGCTATTACGGGCGAGGCGAGCGCCGGCGCCGTCCAACTCCTCGACGGCAACTGGCGGCGCAAGACGGTGGGCCTCGTCGTCGGCGAGGCGACCGAGCGCGCCCAGCCGCTGCTGTCGCCGCTGACCTATGTGGAGCGGGCGCTGGAGCCGCGGGCGGACCTGCTCCGCCCCAACGCGCCGAGCACCGGCGCCAGCCTCGAGGCGCTCATCCAGCGTGGCGCTTCCGTGATCGTGCTCACCGCCACCGGCAATCTGCCGCCGGAGACCACGGATGCGCTGCTGCGCTGGATGGAAGCCGGCGGCACGCTCGTGCGGTTCGCGAGTTCGCAGATCGGCGGCAGCGATCCGCGCCTGCTTCCGGTCGCGCTCAGGCAGGGCGAACGCGCGCTCGGCGGCTCGCTCTCCTGGGAGGAGCCGCAGCCGATCGGGAGCTTCCCCGCCGCCGGCGCTTTCGGGCGCATCGCGGTCCCTGCCGACGTGCTCGTCAACCGCCAGATCCTCGCCGAGCCGACCGCGCTCGCCGATGCCGAGGTGTGGGCGGAGCTCCGCGACGGAACCCCGCTCGTCACCGCGCGGCGGATCGGCGAGGGCAGGACCATCCTCTTCCACGTCACCGCCGAGCCCGGCTGGTCCAACCTCCCGATCTCCGGCGCGTTCGTCGAGATGTTGACGGCCATCGTAAGTGCCGCCGGCACCGTTGAATCCCGCGGCAGCGCTGCCGACGAGGCCGTCGACGACCGCTCCGCGCAGCCGTGGCGGCCGGTCGAGACTCTCGACGGCTACGGCCGGCTCGCGCCCCCGGGGCCGAACGCGAAGCTGGTCTCGTCCCTTCTGGACGCAAGAGCAGGACCGGACACGCCCCCCGGCCTCTACGACCGCGACGGCACCGTTCGTGCGCTCAACGTCGTGGGTCCCGACACCATCCTCGCGCCGCTCGATCCGGCCCGCCTGCAATGGACGGGCACCACGGGCGCGCTCGAGCCCGGCCGCTCCGAGCCGCTCTGGCCGTATCTGCTCGCCGCTGCGGCCATCCTCGCGATCCTGGACGGCCTCGCGGTGCTTTTCCTGTCCGGCCGCCTGACGGGCCGCCTGGCGAATGCCGCCGGGCTCGCGCTCGCCGCCATGCTCGCCTTCGGCGGCGAACGCGCGAGCGCGCAGGCCGACGCCGCCGACGAAGCGGCGCTTGCCGGCACGCTCCAGACGCGGCTTGCCTACGTGTTGACCGGCAATTCCGACATCGACGAGACGAGCCGGGCCGGGCTGGACGGTCTCAGCCAGTATCTGGCGAGCCGCACCGCCCTCGAGCCGGGCGAGCCGATCGCGATCGACCTCGCGACGGACGAGCTTGTCTTCTTCTCCCTGGTCTACTGGCCGATCGACGCCGACGCCGAGGTGCCTGCCCCGGAGGTCATGGCCCGCATCGACGGCTTCATGAAGAACGGCGGCACCATCCTGTTCGACACCCGCGACGCCGGCGGTGCGATCCTACCCGGCGCCGGCGGCGCCACGCCGGAGACGGACAAGCTCCGCGACATCCTCGCGCGCGTCGGCGTTCCGCCGCTCGAGCCCGTCCCGCCCGACCACGTGCTGGGCAAGGCCTTCTATCTGCTGAACGAGTTCCCGGGGCGCTGGAACGCTTCCGACCTGTGGGTGGAAAGCATCGGCGACGCGCCGCAGGATCCGGACCGCCCGGTGCGCGCCGGCGACGGCGTCTCGCCCATCCTGATCACCGGCAATGATTTCGCCGCCGCCTGGGCGATCGACGGGGGCGGCCGCTATCTCTATCCGACCGTGCCGGCCGACCCGCGCCAACGCGAGCTGGCCTTCCGCACGGGCGTCAACATCGTGATGTATTCCTTCACCGGCAACTACAAGGCCGACCAGGTGCACATCCCCGCCCTGCTGGAGCGCCTCGGCCAATGAACCGGTTCGGCATCGCCTTCGAGCCCGTCCTCGCCTGGCCGTGGATCATGGCGCTCGCCGCGGGGCTCGCGGCCGTCGTCCTCATCCTCGGCTGGCAGAGGATTCGCGGGACGGGGTTCAGGGCCGTCGCCGGCGCGCTCCTCGTCCTCGCCCTCGCCAACCCGGTCCTGCAGAAGGAGGAACGCGAGGGGCTGCCGTCCACGGTCGCGATCATCGTCGACGAGAGCGCCAGCCAGGGCCTCGGCGAGCGGCGCGGACAGACGGAGGCCGCCGTGGCGACGCTGAAGGAACGGCTTGCGGCGCTCGGAACCTATGACGTGCGGGAAGTGCGCGCCGGTGACGATCCCGCCGGCGACGGCACGAAGCTCTTTTCGGAGCTCACGCGGGCGGTCGACGACCTGCCGGCCGACCAGATCGGAGGCGCCGTGTTCGTGACCGACGGCGTCGTCCACGACGTGCCGGAGGATCCCGCCGCGCTCGGCTTTACGGCACCGCTGCACGTCCTCGTCACCGGCGAGGAGGGCGAACGCGACCGCCGCATCGTGATCGAGCGGGCGCCCCGCTTCGCGATCCTCGACGAACCGCAGACGATCGCATTCCGCGTGATCGACAATGCGCTCGCGCCCGGCACCCCCGTCACCGTCCGCCTCCGCATCGACGGGGTGGAGGTCGCCGTCGACGCCGTGGGTGTCGGCGAGACGCAGACGCTCGACCTGCCGCTGACTCACGCGGGCAAGACGATCGCGGAGGTCGAGGTCGAGGCAGCCGAAAACGAGCTGGCGCTCGAGAACAACGTCGCCGTCGCCGAGATCGACGTGGTGCGCGAGCGGCTCCGCGTGCTCCTCGTCTCCGGCGAGCCCCATGCCGGCGAGCGCACCTGGCGCGACATCCTGAAATCGGATGCCGCGGTCGATCTCGTCCACTTCACCATCCTGCGCCCGCCGGAGAAGCAGGACGGCACGCCGATCAACGAGCTGTCGCTGATCGCCTTCCCGACCCGCGAGCTCTTCTCGGAGAAGATCGACGAGTTCGACCTCATCATCTTCGACCGCTACCAGCGGCGCGGCGTGCTGCCGATCATGTACTACGACAACCTCGCCCGCTACGTGCGCGACGGCGGCGCGGTGCTCGTCGCCGCCGGGCCCGACTATGCCTCGCCCTCGAGCCTCTACGAGACGCCGCTCGGCTCTATCCTGCCGGCCGTCCCGACGGGCGAAATGTACGAGCAGCCCTACCATGCGACGCTGAGCGCCACCGGGGCACGCCACCCGGTCACGCGGGACCTGCCCGGCTCCGAATCCGACCCGCCCGCCTGGAGCCGCTGGTTCCGTATCGTCGAGGCCGACGTGATCGCGGGCGAGGTGGCGATGGAGGGACCCGACGGGCGGCCGCTTCTCGTGCTCGCGCGCGAGGACAAGGGCCGGGTCGCCACGCTCCTCTCCGACCACGCCTGGCTGTGGGCGCGCGGCTTCGAGGGCGGCGGCCCGCATGCTTCGCTGCTGCGCCGCCTCGTGCATTGGCTGATGAAGGAGCCGGAGCTCGAGGAGGAGGCGCTGACGGCGCGCGCGGAGGGCCGCACGCTCATCGTGGAACGCCAGACGCTCGCCGATGCCGCTCCGACGGTGCAACTCACCGGGCCGCTCGGCCAGACGCGCCAGGCCACGATGGCTGAGGCGAAGCCCGGCCTGTGGCGGACCGTCGTCGAGGAGGCCCCGATCGGGCTCCACCGCGCCCAGGACGGCGACCTGACGGCGCTCGCCCATGTCGGCCCGGCCAATCCTCGCGAGTTCCAGGACGTCATCAGCACCACCGAACGGCTCGCACCGATGGCGGAGGCGACGCGCGGATCCGTGCGACGGCTCGCAAGCGGCGGCGGCATCAGCGTCCCGCGGGTCGTGTCCGTTTCGGCGCGGGCGCCGGCGGCCGGCGACGGCTGGATCGGCTTCCGCCGCTCCGAAGCGTCGGTCCTGAAGAGCGTCGACCGCCTGCCGCTCATGAGCGGCCTTCTTGGCCTCGCCCTGCTCGTCGGTGGCTTCGGCGCGCTCTGGTACCGCGAGGGCCGTTAGGTCTTCGCCGCCCCCCGGATCATGCCCGAGAGGCTCTCCCCGGCGCCAGGCACGAGCTCCGCCACCAGGATCCGCTTCGGGTCGGTTGGGCCCGGCATGGCAACCCGCCCGCCGGGAACCGGCTTGAATCCGAACGGCGCGTAATAGGGCGGGTCGCCGACCAGGATCACGAACCGCTCGCCGGCCTGGGCGGCGCAGCCGAGGACGTGTCGGACGAGAGCCTTGCCGTAACCCAGGTTCTTGTAGGCGGGGTCGACCACCAGCGGGCCGAGCAGATAGCCGCGAGCCTCGCCGATGGCGATCGGCGTCAGCCGCACCGACCCGACCAGCCGCCCGTCGGTTTCGGAGACGTAGGAGAGGCGGGGATCGTGCGGCGCCTGCTCACGTACGCGGAAGGCCGACCGCGCATAGGCGCCGGGGCCGAAGGCGGCTTTCTGGAGCGCCTCGATCGCGGCCTCGTCGTCGGGCCGCTCGGGGCGGATTGCGTCGTTTGGTCTGGTCATGGTCGCCCGCGCGGAGAAGGTGTCCGGCGACGTGCGGAATTCAGGCCGCGGGACCGCCGGTGAGAAAACGGGATGCGCCGCATCGCAGCGCCGGGTGACGCCGTCGTCGCGCGATTCGGGTGCGGCTCTCGTGGACCATGGGGCGCGCGTAACACGACCTTTCGTCGTCCACAAGCGGAACGCGAGCGGGGCGGAACCGTTCAGCACCGACCGAACTACGGTCGGGGGAGCGGGTGAGCCGCGTTGCGAGGCGGCCGCTCTGACGAGCCGGAAAGGAGGAAGCCCGCTTTCTTCGGCCATGCTCACGAGGGGGTAAGCATGGGTCTTCTCGTCAATGGCGAGTGGCACGATACCTGGTACGACACGAAGAGCAGCGGCGGTCGCTTCGAGCGCGCGCCCTCCGGATTCCGCAATTGGGTGACGGCCGACGGCGCGGCCGGGCCGACTGGCGAAGGCGGCTTCAAGGCCGAGCCCGGCCGCTACCATCTCTATGTTTCGCTGGCCTGTCCCTGGGCGCACCGAACGATCATCTTCCGCAAGCTCAAGAAGCTGACCGACGCGATCGGCCTGTCCGTGGTCGAGCCGCACATGGGCAGTGAGGGCTGGACGTTCAGCGACGACCTGCCCGACCATGTCCACGGCGCGCGGCGGCTCTACGAGGTCTACCTGAAGGCCGCGCCGGGCTATACGGGCCGGGTGACGGTGCCTGTGCTCTGGGACCAGGAGCGCAGCACCATCGTCTCGAACGAATCGGCCGACATCATCCGGATGCTCAATTCGGCTTTCGACGGGTTCGGCGACGACACGCTCGATTTTTACCCGGAGCCGCTCCGATCCGAGATCGACGAGATCAACGAGCGCGTCTACGGCAGCGTGAACAACGGCGTCTACCGCGCCGGCTTCGCGACGACGCAGGAGGCCTATGCCGAGGCGTTCCGCCAGCTCTTCGCGACGCTGGACGAACTCGACGAAGGCCTCTCCGACCATCGCTTCCTCGTGGGCGACCAGCTCACCGAGGCGGACTGGCGGCTGTTCACGACCCTCGTCCGGTTCGACGCCGTCTATCACGGCCATTTCAAGTGCAACTGGAAGCGGATCAGCGACTACAAGCACCTGTCGGAATACCTGCGCGATCTCTTCCAAATCCGCGGCGTGAAGGAGACCGTCAGCTTCGACCACATCAAGCAGCATTATTACGGCAGCCACCGGACGATAAACCCGACCGGAATCGTCCCGCTCGGGCCGAACCAGATCCTCGATGCGCCGCACGACCGCGATCGCTTTCCGGCGCTCGGCATGCCGAAGTAGGGGCGCGCTACCAGTCTTGGCCGGGCGTCCTGCCGTCCAGGAACTCCGCAATGCGGGCGCGCGTCGCGGCCGTCGTGTCCGGAGGCAGGCGCTCCAGCGCAAACGCCTCGCACGCCACGATCTCGCGGTTCGGCAGGTTCGGGGGGTGCGGCTGGGACCAGTCCCGGCAGAGATAGAGCGCGACGTGATCGCGCGGATCGACCTTGCGGTTGCGGTAGAGGCCGACGAGGACTGGCGGCGCGTCGAGGACCGCCCCCGCCTCCTCGCGCACCTCCCGGACGAGGGCGTCGAGCGTCGTTTCCCCGCGCTCCACGCCGCCGCCCGGCAGGTACCAGCCGGGCACGTAGGAATGCCGGACCAGGAGAATGTGACCGTCCCTGACGAGCATTGCCCGCACCCCGAGCGTCATCGCCCGGGTGGCGCGGCCGTAGGCCATCACCGCCTTCTGCGCGAGACGATCCATGATGGTGAGCCGTGGGCCGCCTGACATCCGTCCGGGCTAGCACGCGGGCGCCGGGGACGGAACCAAGTGGCGGCCCGCCGCTTGCTCGTCACGCCTTCCGCCGGTAGGCCGGGAACCGCAATGTACCGGATCGCCCACATCTCCGACGTCCATCTCGGCCCGGTGCCCCAGCCGCGGCTGCGCGAGCTCGCGTCCAAGCGGATCGTCGGCTACGCCAACTGGCGGCGCAACCGCGCCAACGCGATGACCGGCGAGAATCTCGACCGGCTTGTCGACGACATCAGGCAGCAGCATCCGGACCACATCGTGGTGACGGGCGATCTCACCAACATCGCGCTGCGCGAGGAGTTCGAGAACGCCCGGCGCTGGCTTGAGGATCTCGGTCCCCCGAGCCGGGTCACCGCCATTCCCGGCAACCATGACGCCTACGTTCCGGGCGCCCACCAGCGTTTCCGCACGCTCTGGGCGCCCTGGATGGTCAGCGATGACATGGAGCACGTCGACGAGGCGCTGTTCCCCTTCATGCGACGGAAGGGCCATGTCGCGCTGATCGGCTTGTCGTCCGCGCGCGCCTCGGCCCCCTTCATGGCCACCGGCCGGGTGGGCCGGCGGCAGGCGGAGGCTCTGGCGGCACTCCTCTCGGAAGCGCGCGGCGAGGGCCTCTTCCGCGTCGTGCTGATCCACCATCCGCCGAAACTGCTCGATGCGGCCGCCACGCTCCGGCGCCTGACGGACGGTTCGCGGCTCCGGCGCGTGATCCGGCGGGAAGGCGCGGAGCTCGTGCTCCACGGCCACGAGCACATCCGGTCGATGACGACCATCCGCGGGCCCGAGGGTATCGTGCCCGTGATCGGCGTGCCGGCCGGCAGCGCCCCGATCGTGGGCGGAGCGAAGGCCGGCGGCTACGCGCTCCACGAGATCAGGGACAGCGGCTTGCGGTTCGACCTCACCGTCATCCACCGCGGCTATGCCGGCGGACCGACGGTGGTCGAGACGGCCCGGACCAGCTTCGAGGTCAGGAAGCCATGATCCGCGCGTAGACCATCAGCAGGAAGATCCCCGCCACCATGCCGAGCCCGAACCCGACGAAGCCCCAGAGGATGCCGCGTGCCTCCGAGCGGGTGCGCGGTGCCGCGGGTGGCGCCGGCTTGTTCGGCGGGTGGAGCATCCAGTCCGCCTCGAGCGCCTGGTCGCGCTCGACGATCCGCTCCGCCACGTAGCGTGTCACGCTGTCGGCGACGGAATCCACGTCGGCGGTCTCGGCGAGCACGGTGCGGCCGAGGCGGGTGTCCTTGACGAAGCGGTAGGTCCGCTTGTCGCGGTCGAGCATGACGAAGCTCGTGGCGTCCACCCAGAAGCGGGGCGGATTGCCCGGAATGACCGTCAGGGAGAACTCGTCCGTGCCCTCCGGCAGGTCGTCGAAGACGCCGGTGAGCGCCTCCTCGAGCAGCATGAGGCGGGCGCGCTCGGTGTCGCGCAGCTCGGCGATGACGTCGCTGCGCTCCGCATAGGCGATCCGCACCTCGCGGATCGCGCTCTGCAGGTTGCGCACGCCCTTCGCTTCCTGTTGGCTCATGCCCGCCTCGCTTGCTCCCGTCCCGCGATCCTGACAATACGCCACCGGCTGGTGCACCTCCACCGGCCGCAGTGCGAAGCGCCCGGAGTTCACATGCAGGAGCGAATCCGCAGCATCGACCGCGTGAGGGAGGCGGCCCGCTCGGCCGGGCTCCCGATCGAGATCCGCGAGATGCCGCAATCGACGCGCACCGCGGAGGAGGCCGCGGCCGCCTGCGGGACCACTGTCGGCCAGATCGTGAAGTCGCTGATCTTCCGGAAAAGCGCGAGCGGCACGCCGGTGCTGATCCTCGTGTCCGGTGCGAACCGGGTTGACGAGGCGGTGGTCGCCGCCGAAGTCGGCGACAGCCTGGAGCGTATGGATCCGCGGGCCGTCCGCGAGGCGACCGGCTTCGCGATCGGCGGCGTGGCCCCGATCGGCGCGACCGCGCCGGTCGCCACCTACATGGACGGGGACCTCCTCGCCTACGACACGGTCTGGGCTGCCGCCGGCAAGCCGAACGCGGTCTTTTCGGCCGCGCCCGACGCGCTCAGGCAGGCGGCGGCCGCGACCATCATCCGGGTGCGGTAGCAGAGGCACCCAGCACCAGTCTCGCCACCTCGTCGGGAATCTCCTCCGGCAGCATGTGGCCGACGCGGGGCAGGATCTCCACGGCGATGCCTTCGGGAAGTCCTTGGGCTTGGCGAACGGGCAGCACGCAGTCCTGCTCGCCCCACAGGACGGCGACCGGGAGCGGCAGCCGGCCGAGATCCTGGACCGGGAGCGTTCTCTGCAGCGTTCCGTCGATCAGCGTCTCGACGATCGCCACGAGCGCCTCCGTCTGGCCCGGGGCGGCGCGCAGCGCGGCCGCCTCCGCGACCATGCCGTCCGGCAGCGGCCGCTCCCAGCCGCAGAACTGCTCGAGCAGCACGGTCAGCTCGCCGGCCTCGTGCGCCGCGGCATAGCGGCGCAGGAGCCTGTGGTTGATCTCGGGCCCGAAGCCACCCGGCGCGAGAAGCGTGAGCGAGGCGGCCCGCTCGGACGCGCGGAGCGCGACGAGGGCCGCCGCCGCCCCGCCCATGGAATGGCCGACGAGATGGGCCGAGGCGATTCCGCGGGCGTCGAGGTCGGCGAGGATTGCCTTCGCCGCCACCCCGGCATTGCCGGTGCGCGGATAGGCGACCGACTTGCCGTGCCCCGGCAGGTCGTAGGCGATCACCCTGCGGTGTTCCTCAAGCAGCGGGACCACGCTGCGCCAGGCGCGATGGCTTCCGCCAACCCCATGCAGGAGCACGATTGGTGCCCCCTCGCCTCGACCGCCTTCCAGCGCGTAGAGTTCGCCCATGGCACCTTCCCCCCTCGCTCAATCCTTCCACTCTAGCGCTCCGCGCCGCCGAAAGCAGGCGGCGGCGGTTGCGGCGCGGCCCGGCCGATGATCGTCGCTGCCGGCGAGAGCCTCGTCGACGTCGCGGTCCGCGGAACGGAGCGCGGGCGCCTGCTGCTCGAGGCCGCCCCGGGCGGATCGCCCTGGAACACGGCGCTCGCGCTTGGCCGGCTCGGCGCGCCGGCGGGTTTCCTCGGTCCGATCGCATCGGATCCGTTCGGCGTCCTGCTTGGCGGCAGCCTCGGGGACGCCGGCGTGAAGGTCCTCCTCGAGGCTGCGAGCCCGCGCCCGACTGCTCTCGCCATCACCGAACGGAGCGAGAGCGGCGAGGTCGCCTACCGCTTCCACCGCACCGGCACCGCCGATCGGGATCTCGATCTCGCCGCGCTCGCTGCCGCCCTTCCCCATTCCGTCACGATCTATCACACCGGCTCGCTCGCGCTCGCCGACGAGCCGGAGGGCGAGACCTGGGCGGACCTCGCGCTCGCCGCCGCCGAACGCGGCGCGCTCCTGTCGCTCGACCCGAACATCAGGCCCGGCACGATCCAGGAGCCCGGCCGCTACCGCGACCGGCTGGGCATCCTGCTCGACCGCACCGCGATCGTCCGGCTCAGCGAGGAGGACCTCGCCTATCTCGTCGAAGCGGGCGACCTCGCCGCAGCCCGGGCGCTCTTCTTCGGCCGCCACGGCTGCAGCCTGGTGGCGCTCACCTGCGGCGCGCGCGGCGCCGTGCTGATGACCGCCGGCGCGGAGGCCTGGGTCGACGCGCACCCGCCCGCCGTTCTCGTCGATACGATCGGCGCGGGCGACACGTTCACGGCCGCGATGCTCGCGCGGATCGGCGCGTCCGGTTGCCGGACCGAAGCCGATCTGCGTGCGCTCTCGGCGGAGGCGCTTGCCGGAATCGGTCGCTTTGCCGCCGCGGCGGCCGGGCTGACCTGCGGCCGCGCCGGTTGTGATCCGCCGACGGCGGCGGACGTCGCCGCGGCGCTCGGTGCGGCCGAGCCGGAGTGATGCGGCCGCCAGCCGGGCGGTTTGGCGTTTCTGATGACGAGGAGACGGCGGATGCTGGTCGGGGTTCCGAAGGAGATCAAGGTCCACGAGTATCGCGTCGGGCTCGTGCCCGGGAGCGTCCGCGAGCTGACGGCGCACGGGCACGAGGTCGTGGTCGAGGCCGGAGCCGGCGCCGGGATCGGCATCGCCGACGAGACCTACGAGGCGGCGGGTGCCGTGATCGTCCCCTCCGCGGAGGCCGTGTTCGACGCGGCCGACCTGATCGTGAAGGTGAAGGAGCCGCTCCAGGAGGAGCGCAGACGGCTGCGGCCCGGTCAGATCCTCTTCACGTATCTCCACCTCGCCCCCGACCCGGACCAGGCCGCCGATCTCGTGGCGAGCGGCGCCACCTGCATCGCCTACGAGACCGTCACCTCGCCGTCCGGCGGATTGCCCCTGCTTGCGCCGATGTCGGAGATCGCCGGCCGCATGTCGATTCAGGCGGGCGCCTATTTCCTTGAGAAGGTGCATGGCGGGCTCGGCGTCCTGCTCGGCGGCGTGCCCGGCGTCGATCCGGGCAAGGTCGTCGTGATCGGCGGCGGTGTCGTGGGCACGCATGCCATCAGCATCGCGCTCGGCATGGGCGCGGACGTCTGGGTAATCGACCGCAACGTCGAGCAACTACGCGCGCTCTGGCGCCAGTTCGGCCGTCCGCTCAACACGGTCTTCTCGACGCGGGAAGCGGTCGAAAGGCACCTGCGCGAGGCGGATCTGGTGATCGGGGCGGTGCTGATCCCCGGCGCGGCCGCCCCGAAGCTCGTCAGCGAACACCTCATCCGCCAGATGAAGCCGGGCGCCGTGGTGGTCGACGTCGCGATCGACCAGGGCGGCTGCTTCGAGACGTCGCGCCCGACCACCCACGACGACCCGACCTACGTCGTCCACGACGTGATCCACTATTGCGTCGCCAACATGCCGGGCGCGGTGCCGCGCACCTCGGCGCAGGCGCTCAACAACGCCACCCTGCCCTTCGTGCTCGCCATCGCCGACAAGGGCGTTCGGCAGGCGCTCGCGGACGACCCGCATCTGCGCGCCGGCCTCAACGTCCATGCCGGCCGGATCACCCATCCGGCCGTAGCCGATGCGCTCGGCCTGCCTTGTGTCGCCCCGGAAGAGGCGCTCACGCTGGCGCCGGCGTGACGTCCGGCGTCTTGCGGGCGCCCCGTTGCGGCACCGTCGGCGGGAAGCAACTACCCCCGTGAAGAATGTCCCCTGCCGGTCTATATGTCGGGCAATGACACCGCTCACAGCAGAAGCCGTCGCCCCGCACCAGCCGCGCGATCTCGGCGCGTTCCGGGGCAAAGAGGCCTGGATCTTCGACCTCGACAACACCCTCTATCCGCGCCGGACGAACCTCTTCACGCAGGTCGACCAGCGCATCCGCGCCTTCGTGCAAAAGCTCCTCAACGTCGACGAGGCGGAGGCGCAGCGTATCCAGAAGAGCTTCTACCGGGATCACGGCACCACGCTGCGCGGCCTGATGCTCAATCACGACGTCGATCCGGACGAGTTCCTGGCGTTCGTGCACGACATCGACCATTCCCCGGTGCAGCCGGATCCGGCGCTCGGCGCGGCGATCCTGCGCCTGCCCGGCAAGAAGTACATCTTCACCAACGGCTCGCGCCGGCACGCCGAGAAGGTCGCCGCCCGGCTCGGCTTCCCCGAGCATTTCGAGGACATCTTCGACATCGCCGCCGCGAACCTCGTGCCGAAGCCGGAGCGCGAAACCTACGACCGGTTCATCGCCCGCTTCGGGGTGGCGCCCGAGCGCGCCGCGATGTTCGAGGATCTCGCCCGCAACCTGCTGGTGCCCAAGGCCGTCGGCATGACGACGGTGCTCGTCGTGCCGCCCGGCATCCGCGAGGTCTTCCACGGCGAATGGGAATACGAGGGCCGCGACGACGATCACGTCGATTTCGTCACCGACGATCTCGGCACGTTCGTTGGCGCCATCGCCGACGCCTTCGGGGCTTGACCGGCGCGACATGGCGCGCTTCGCCTCTTCGCCCTTGCACCCGGACAGGCGAGCGGCGATATAGGGCTCAGGGAGGTTGGCGGTGGACGTGCCACTCGCCAACCGGGTCAGGTCCGGAAGGAAGCAGCCCCAACGAGCCCGGCTCGGGTTGCCGTCCAGCCTCCCGCTATCGCCTTGCACGGGCCGCACATCCGCTGCGCAGACCGGCCCGGCGCCACCTCGATCCGCGCCGGAAGAGCCGGAGCCCCTGACCGCCCGAGCCCATGAGCGAGACCGCAACCGGCAATTACCAGGTCCTCGCCCGCAAGTACCGCCCGGCGAGCTTCGACGATCTGATCGGCCAGGAGCCGATGGTCCGGACGCTCCGGAACGCCTTTTCCGCGCAGCGCATCGCTCATGCCTGGATGCTCACCGGCGTCCGCGGCGTCGGGAAGACCACCACCGCCCGCATCCTCGCCCGCGGCCTCAACTTCCAGGCCGAGGACGGCGCCGGCGGCCCGACCGTCGACCTTGCCGCCGAGGGCGTCCACTGCCGCGCCATCATGGAGGGGCGCCATCCCGACGTCATCGAGATGGACGCCGCCTCTCACACCGGCATCGACGACATCCGCGACATCATCGATTCCTCGCGCTACTCGCCGGTATCAGCCCGCTACAAGGTCTATATCGTCGATGAGGTCCACATGCTGTCCAAGGCGGCCTTCAACGGCCTCCTGAAGACGCTCGAGGAGCCGCCGGCGCATGTGAAGTTCGTCTTTGCCACGACCGAGATCCGGCGCGTTCCGGTGACGGTGCTGTCGCGCTGCCAGCGCTTCGATCTCCGCCGCATCGAGGCGGCGGTGCTGATCGAGCATCTCCGGCGCATCGCGGCGATGGAACGGATCGAGGCGGACGACGAGGCGCTCCGGCTCGTCGCCCGCGCGGCGGAAGGGTCGGTCCGCGACGCCCTCTCCATCCTCGACCAGGCGATCGCCCACGGCGCCGGCCGCGTCGACGCCGAGACGGTGCGCGCCATGCTCGGCCTCGCCGACCGCACCCGCACCATCGACCTGTTCGAGCACGTCATGCGCGGCGACACGCCGGCCGCGCTCGCCGAATTGGAGGCCCAGCACGCCGTCGGCGCCGACCCGCTCGTGGTCCTCGCCGACCTCGCCGAGTTCACCCATTACGTCACCCGCCTGAAGCTCGCGGGCGAGGCGGCCGCCCATGCCGCCGTTTCTGAGAGCGAGCGCGTGCGCGGCGCGGCCTTCGCGCAGACGCTCTCGATCCGCCAGCTTTCGCGCGCCTGGCAGATGCTCCTGAAGGGCATCCAGGAGGTCGGGCAGGCGCCGCGCCCGATGGCGGCGGCCGACATGGTGCTCGTACGCATCTGCCATGCCGCCGACCTGCCGACGCCGGACGAGGCGCTGCGGCTCCTGCGCGGCGACGCCCCGCCCGCTGCCGAGGCGCGGGCGGCCGCATCGTCAGCCCCGCCCGTCTCTCAGCCGGCCCCGCCGCCAACCTCGATACAGCAGGCGCCCGTGCGAACGGCCGGCCTGCCTGCGACACAGGCTGCCCGCGCACCCGTGCTGCAGGCGGTCAGCAACCCGGATCCCGAGCCGGTATTGTCCTCGCCGGAGCCTGCTACACCGCCGTCGGGCCCGACGCTGGAACGGTTCGAGGACATTGTTGCCCTCGCCCATGCCGAGCGCGACCGCCTCTTCGTCTTCGCGCTGGAGCGCCAGGTCCGGCCCGTGAAGATGGAGCCTGGGCGGATCGAGATCGCGCTCACGCCAGATGCGGAGCCGGACCTGCCGCAGCGCCTGACCAACCGGCTGCGCGAATGGACCGGAACGCGCTGGGTGGTCGTCGTCGGCCAGGAGGACGGCGCCGACACGATCCACGAAATCCGCGAGCGGCGGAAGGCGACGGCGCTGGAAGAGGTCCAGAACGAGCCGCTGGTGCAGGCCGTGCTCGCGCGCTTCCCCGGAGCCGAGATCGTCGCGGTCCGCGATCGTCCCGTCGCGCCGGACCTCGCGCCGCCCGACGAGCGTTCAGACCCGGATGAAGACTGATTAAGGAGACCTGACCGTGAAAGACCTGATGGGTATGATGAAGCAGGCGAAGGAGCTCCAGGACCGGCTCGGCAGCCTGCAGCAGGAGATCTCCGAGATGGAGATCACGGGCTCCGCCGGCGGCGGTCTCGTGACGGTCACCGTCGACGGCAAGGGCCAGGTGAAGGGCGTGAAGATCGACCCCTCGCTCGCCAGGGCGGACGAGATCGAGGTGCTCGAGGACCTCGTTGTTGCGGCCGCGACCGATGCCCGAACCAAGGCCGACCGCGCGGCCGAGGCCAAGATGGGCGAGCTCACCTCCGGCCTGTCGCTGCCGGCCGGCCTGAAGCTCCCGTTCTGAGGCCGGTTCGCTCCAGTCCATGAAACGTTCCACCGTCGGGCCGGAGATCGAGCGGCTCATCCAGCTTCTGGCGCGGTTGCCGGGGCTTGGGCCGCGCTCCGCCCGGCGCGCGGCGCTCCACTTGATGAAGCGTCGCGAGAGCCTGCTCGAGCCGCTCGCGCGCGCGACGGCGGAAGCCGCGGCCGCCGTCAAGGTCTGCTCCGCCTGCGGCAATGTCGATACCTGCGACCCCTGCTCCATCTGCGCCGATCCCGGCCGTGACGCTGCGACGCTCGTGGTGGTCGAGGACGTCGGCGACCTCTGGGCGCTCGAGCGCGCCGGCGCCACGCGCGGCCGCTATCACGTGCTGGGCGGCACGCTGTCTCCGCTCGACGGGATCGGACCGGATGACCTCAACATCGCCGGCCTCGTCGCCCGCGTCGCCGGTGGCGGGATCGAAGAGGTGGTGCTCGCGGTCAACGCCACCGTCGAGGGCCAGACCACCGCGCACTACATCACCGACCAGCTCGCCGGCACCGCAGCGCGGGTGACGCGCCTCGCGCATGGCGTCCCGGTCGGCGGCGAGCTCGACTATCTCGACGACGGCACGCTCGCCGCGGCGATGCGCAGCCGCACGCCGTTCTGAGCCGGGCACGGGACCGCTGCCGGAGCCTGCGGCGGCGTCTGGCCTAAGCGTGCTCGGCCCGTTAAGCCCTCCGCGCATGACGTCTCGCCGCCATCCGCCTAGTCATCCTATCACGGCCCTTTCCTCGGCCATCCGCCGTCACCCGATCCTCGCCGCCTTCGGCGCGATGGCGGGCGTGTCCCTGCCGTTCCTGCTCTTCCCTGCGCTCGACCTCGCGGCGTCCCGGCTCTTCTACGCCGAAGCCAGCGGCTTTTCCGGTGCGACCTCATCCGCGATACGGACGCTGCGGGAGGTGGGGGTCGCAGTTCAGATCCTCATCGCCCTCCTCGTCTTCCTGCCGCTTCTCGTGAAGCTCGCCTTTCCGGAGAGCCGTTTGCTCGTCCGGCCGCGCACCACCCTCTTCGTGCTCGCGACTTATGCCGTCGGCCCGGGGCTGATCGTGAATGCGTTCCTGAAGGAATATTGGGGCCGGGCACGGCCGCGCGACGTCCTGGAGTTCGGCGGCACGGCAGACTTCACCCCCGTCTGGCATCTGTCGCAGGCCTGCGGCACCAACTGCTCGTTCGTGTCCGGCGAGGGCGCGTCGGCCTTCTTCGTCGTCGCACTGGCCTTCATCGTTCCCCCTGCCTGGCGACGGGCGACGCTCGTCGGCACCCTCCTCTTCGCGGCCGTCGTGTCCTATGGACGGCTCGCCATGGGCGGGCATTTCCTGTCCGATATCCTGATCTCCTGGGCGATCGTGCTCGTCGTCATGGTCGTGTTCCGGCGTCTTGTCCTCGTCGGCCTGCCGAAGGGCTTCGACACCGGCATCGAGAGCGCGCTGGCCCGCGCCGGCCGGGCGCTCCGCCGTGGCCTCTCCGGCTTGCGCCCCGACCGGCCCCGACTATAGTGCCGGCCGACTCCCCGACCCCTCACGGACAGACCCATGGCGCGTGACATCAAGAAGGTCGTGCTCGCCTATTCCGGCGGCCTCGACACCTCGATCATCCTGAAATGGCTGCAGACCACCTATGGCTGCGAGGTCGTCACATTCACGGCGGATCTCGGTCAGGGCGAGGAGCTGGAGCCGGCGCGCCGCAAGGCCGAGCAGCTCGGCATCAAGGAGATTTACATCGAGGATCTCCGCGAGGAGTTCGTCCGCGACTTCGTGTTCCCGATGTTCCGCATGAACGCGCTTTACGAGGGCGTCTACCTGCTCGGCACCTCGATCGCGCGCCCGCTCATCGCCAAGCGGCTGGTCGAGATCGCCCACGAGACGGGCGCCGACGCCATCGCCCACGGCGCCACCGGCAAGGGCAACGACCAGGTCCGCTTCGAGCTCACCGCCTACGCGCTCGACCCCGACATCAAGGTGATCGCGCCCTGGCGCGAATGGGAGTTCAAGTCGCGCACCGACCTGATCGACTTCGCCGAGAAGAACCAGATCCTCGTCTCCAAGGACAAGCGCGGCGAGGCGCCGTTCTCGGTCGACGCCAACCTGCTGCACTCCTCCTCCGAAGGAAAGGTGCTGGAGGACCCGAACGAGGAGCCGCCGCCCTACGTCTTCATGCGCACGGTGTCGCCGGAGGAGGCGCCCGACCGGACGACCGTGATCGAGATCGGCTTCGAGAAGGGCGACGCCGTGTCGCTCGACGGCAAGGCAATGAGCCCCGCCACGCTTCTCGCCGCGCTCAACGATCTCGGCCGCGACAACGGCATCGGCCGCGTCGACCTCGTCGAGAACCGATTCGTCGGCATGAAGAGCCGCGGCATCTACGAGACGCCGGGCGGCACGATCCTCTATCAAGCCCACCGCGCCATCGAATCGATCACGCTCGACCGCGGGGCGGCGCATCTCAAGGACGAGCTGATGCCGCGCTACGCCGAGCTCGTCTACAACGGCTTCTGGTTCGCGCCCGAGCGCGAGATGATCCAGGCGCTGGCCGACAGGAGCCAGGAAAAGGTCGAGGGGACCGTCCGGCTGAAGCTCTACAAGGGCAACGTCATCGTGGTCGGCCGCGCCAGCGCCAACTCGCTCTACAGCGACGCCCTCGTGACCTTCGAGGACGACCGCGGCGCCTACGACCAGCGCGACGCCGCCGGCTTCATCCGCCTCAACGCGCTGAGGCTGAGGACGCTGGCGATGCGCGAGAGGCTGGGGGGGAAGGGCTGAGGCAGATAGTTGGGCTGCCTGGTCCGGCAACGCGACTGCGCCCGGTCGATTGCCGCTCTGGTCCGGACAAGCGCCCGATCGCGACCCGGGCCGACGGCGTCAGCGCGCGTGGGGTGCAGCGGCAGGAGCCGTTCCCGCTCGATCCTCGGCAGCGGCACGCCACGCGACGGCAGGTCTGGCGGGCGGCATCGGACTCGGTCAAGCTCCTTCGATGCGGAAGCCGAGAACGGTACGTTCCCTCGAAGAGCTCGGCAGGGTCAGGCTGTCGCCCTCCTTCTTCATGCGCGACCTCCTCCATTCGGAAGTGGCGTCGTTCTACGGTATTCCGAACATCCCCGACGATCCCGACCTCGCCATCGCGGCGGGGCGCATGCTCTGCACGGAGCTCCTGGAACCGCTCGCCGCGCGCTTCGGGCGGGTCTCGATCCGCTCGGCCTATCGCGCGCCGGAGGTGAACCGGATCGGCAACGAGCGCGGCCACAATTGCGCCCGCAACGAGAGCAACTACGCCGGACACATCTGGGACCGGCGCGACCCCGATGGCCGGATGGGCGCGACCGCCTGCATCGTCGTGAACGCCTTCATTCCGTACTACGAACGGACGGAGCACTGGGAAGCGCTCGCCTGGTGGGTGCACGACCACCTCCCCTATTCGGCGATGCAGTTCTTCCCGAGGTTCGCAGCCTTCAATCTCACATGGCACGAGGAGCCGGAGCGAACGATCTACAGCTACATACCGCCGCGGAAGGGTCATCTGACGAAACCGGGCATGGCGAGCCATGACGGCGATCATTCGGCCGAATACCGCACCTTCCTTGCCGCCTCCGGTCTTTGACCGTCGAATCGGCTCACCAGCGCAGACGAGGAGCCCCCGACCGTGAGCCGAGACCCACTCGACCGCGCCATCCGCGAGGTCTTCGGCTTTGAGCGCCTGCGCCCCGGCCAGGACGAGGTGGTCGCGGCGGTGCTCTCCGGCGCGGACGTGCTGGCTGTCATGCCGACCGGCGCCGGCAAGTCGCTCTGCTACCAGCTCCCCGCACTGGTGGAGGGCGGGCTGACGCTCGTCGTCTCGCCCCTCATCGCGCTGATGCGCGACCAGGTGGCGGCGATGCAGGCGCTCGGCGTGCCGGCGGCGTCGCTGTCCTCCGCGAACCCGCACGACGCCAACATGGCGGCACTCGGTGAGGCCGCAGCGGGCCGGCTGCGGCTCCTCTACGCCGCGCCGGAGCGCCTCGCCTCGCCCGCGCTGCAGGAGCGCCTCGCCGGGATCGGCCTGACGCGGATTGCCGTCGACGAGGCCCATTGCGTCTCGCAATGGGGACACGACTTCCGGCCCGACTACCTGCAGCTCGGGGCGCTCCGCCGCAGGCTCGGGTCGCCGCCGCTCCTGGCGCTCACCGCCACTGCCGACGCCATGACGCGCACGGAGATCGTCGCGCGTCTCTTCGACGGCGAGCCGCAGGTCTTCGTCCACGGCTTCGACCGCCCGAACCTCATGCTGGCCTTTCAGCCGAAACGCTCGGCCTCCCGCCAGATCGCCGACTTCCTCGCTGCCCATCGCGGCCAGTCCGGCATCCTCTATTGCGCCTCGCGCAAGCGGACGGAGGATTTCGCCGCAAGGCTGCGGTCCGAGGGCCACGACGCCGTCGCCTACCATGCGGGGCTGGAGCCGGAGGCCCGCCAGGCGGCGCAGGACCGCTTCCAGCGCGACGACGGCGTGGTCGCGGTGGCGACGGTCGCGTTCGGCATGGGCATCGACAAGCCGGACGTGCGCTTCGTCGCCCATGCCGACCTGCCGAAGTCGATCGAAGCCTACTATCAGGAGATCGGCCGGGCCGGCCGGGACGGCCTGCCGGCCGACACGCTGACCCTGTTCGGCATGGACGACCTGCGGCTCAGGCGGCAGCAGATCGAGGAAAGCACGGCCGGCGAGGATCAGAAGCGGCTGGAGCGGCAGCGCCTCAATGCGCTCCTCGCGCTCTGCGAGGCGCCCGCGTGCCGGCGGCAGACGCTGCTCGCCTATTTCGGCGAAGCGAGCGGAGCCTGCGGCAATTGCGACCTCTGCCTCTCGGGCGCCGCACCCGAGGACGCCACGATGGCGGCCCGCAAAGCGCTCTCCGCGATCGCCCGCACCGGCGAACGGTTCGGGACCGAGCACCTCGTCAGCCTGCTGACGGGCGAGGCGACGGAGGCGGTCGCCCGCCACGGCCACGACCGGCTCCCGACCTTCGGCGTCGGCGCCGACATCGCGAAGAACGAGTGGCGCGCCCTCTTCCGGCAGCTCTATGCCGCCGGCCACATCGAACCGGATTCCGGCGGCTACGGCACCTGGCGCGTGACCGAAACCGGCCGGGACGTGCTCTTCGGGCGCAGCGCCTTCGCACGCCGCAGGGACGCGCCCGCCCCGTTCCGAAGGGACCGCCCCGCCGCGCAGCCGCTGCCTGGTGGTGCCGATGCCGAGCTCCTCGCCCGCCTCAAGCTGGTCCGGCGCGAGCTGGCGCAGGCTGCCAACGTGCCCGCCTACGTGATCTTCCCCGACCGAACGCTCATCGCCATGGCGGAGGCGCGCCCGCAGACGCTCGACGCGCTCGCGGGCGTGCATGGCGTCGGTGCGAAGAAGCTCGCAACCTACGGACGATCCTTCCTCGCTGTCCTCGCGGGTGCGGAATCACGCTAGGATCGGCTTGGCCGTTCCGGCGATGGCCGACTGGACTGCATTTGTCTCAATCCTGAGTTTCGTCATGCCCCGCGATAATTGGCCCACCTCCGCGCTTCTCGATCTCCTGGAGATCGAGCTTCCCCTCGTCCAGGCGCCGATGGCCGGCGCCCAGGGCTGGGACATGGCGGCGGCGGTCTCGGCCGCCGGCGGGCTCGGCTCGATCCCCTGTGCGATGCTGACGGTCGAGGGTGCCCGCGGCGAGGTTGAGCGCATCCGCGCCGCGACCAATCGCGGCTTCGCGATGAACTTCTTCTGCCATCCGGCGCTCCATCCCGCGGAAGGTGCGGCCGAGCGCTGGCGGGCGCGGCTCGCGCCGTACTATACGGAACTGGACCTCGAGCCGCCGGCGGAGCTTTCCGCCGGCCGCGCGCCCTTCGACGACGCGTTCTGCGCGCTCGTGGAGGAGATCCGGCCGAAGGTGGTCAGCTTCCATTTCGGTCTGCCGCCGGACGATCTCCTTGCCCGCGCCAGGTCGACCGGCGCAAAGGTGCTGAGCTCTGCGACGACCGTCGCCGAGGCGCGCTGGCTCGTCGAAAAGGGCGTCGACGCCATCATCGCGCAGGGCGCGGAGGCGGGCGGGCATCGCGGCATGTTCCTCGCCGACGACATCTCGGCACAGGTCGGCACCATGGCCCTCGTGCCGCAGATCGTGGACGCCGTCGACGTGCCGGTGATTGCGGCGGGCGGCATCGCGGACGGCCGCGGCATCGCCGCCGCATTCGCCCTCGGCGCGTCCGCCGTGCAGATCGGCACCGCCTATCTGCACACGCCGGAGGCGCGGATCTCGCCGATGCACCGCGAAGCGTTGCGAACCTCGGCCGAGGACGAGAGCGTGCTCACCAACGTCTTCACCGGGCGCCCCGCCCGCGGCCTCAGGAACCGGATCGTCCGGGATCTCGGCCCGATGAGCGAGGATGCCCCCGTGTTCCCGTTCGCCGCGAGCTTCACCGCTCCGCTTCGCGCGGCGGCCGAGAAACTCGGCGTTGCCGATTTCAGCCCGCTCTGGACCGGCCAGGCCGGCGCGCTCGGACGCCCGCTGCCGGCGGCGGAGCTGACCGCGGCGCTGATGGCCGATGCCCGCGAGCGCATGCAGCGGCTTGCCGGCCAAGCGGCCGATGCTCCACCCTCATAGGGTCTGGTTGTAGGCCCCGACTTCCGGGTTGCGACGGAGGGCATCGTCGAGGGCGGCGAACATGCCGCGCATGCGTGCCTCCGACACGGGGCTTTCCACCACGACGGTCAGTTCCGGCTTGTTGGACGAGGCGCGCACCAACCCCCAGGTGCCGTCATCCAGAACGACGCGGACGCCGTTCACCGTGACGATGTCGCGGACGTTCCCTCCCGCGAAAGGCTCGCGGCGCTCCCGCTTCGTGCGCAACTCGGCCAGCACGCGCTCGACGACCTGGTACTTCTTGTCGTCGTCGCAATGCGGGGACATGGTCGGCGAGCCCCAGGTCTGAGGCAGGTCCCGGCGGAGATCGGAGAGGCTCCGCCCCGGATTGCGGTCGAGCATGTCCAGGATGGCGAGCGCCGAGACGAGGGCGTCGTCGTAGCCGCGTCCGATCGGCGCGTTGAAGAAATAGTGCCCCGATTTCTCAAAGCCGGCCACGGCGCCGAGCGCCCTCACCCGCTCCTTGATATATGAATGCCCGGTCTTCCAGTACTCGGTCCGGGCGCCGTGGGCCTGGAGCACAGGGTCACTCGCGAAGAGGCCGGTCGATTTCACGTCGGCAATGAAGAGCGCGTGCGGAACCCTTGCGGCAATGTCGCGGGCGAGCAGGACGCCGACCTTGTCGGCGTAGATCGCCTCCCCCTCTTCATCGACGATGCCGCAGCGGTCGCCGTCGCCGTCGAAGCCGAGGCCGACGTCGGCGCCCGACGCGAGGACCGCCTCCCGGATCGCCTGCAGCATGGCGAGGTCCTCGGGATTGGGATTGTGGCGCGGAAACCCGTGGTCGAGCTCGCAGTCGAGCGGAACGACCTCCGCCCCCGCCGCCTCCAGCACGCGCGGGGCGAATGCGCCGGCCGTTCCGTTGCCGCAGGCGGCGACCACCTTCAGTCGCCGGCGGAGCTTCGGCCGCTTCGCCAGATCCGCGACGTAGCGCTCCGCGAAGCCGTCGACGAAGACGTATCCCCCGCCGCCGCGCAAGGCGAACCGGCCCTCCAGCACGATCGCCTTGAGCCGCGTCATCTCATCCGGCCCGAAGGTCAGCGGGCGCTCCACCCCCATCTTCACCCCCGTCCAGCCGTTCTCGTTGTGCGATGCGGTAACCATCGCGACCGCCGGGACATCGAGCGCGAACTGCGCGAAATAGGCCATCGGCGTCAGGGCGAGCCCGATGTCGTGGACCCTCACGCCCGCCGCCATCAGCCCCGCCGCGAGCGCGAGCTTGATGGAGGCCGAATAGGATCGGAAATCGTGGCCGATGACGACCTCCGGCCGCACGCCCATCTCATGGATGAACGTGCCGAGGCCGAGCCCGACCGCCTGCACGCCCATCAGGTTGATCTCGGCGCCGAACAGCCAGCGCGCGTCGTACTCCCGGAAGCCGGCCGGCCGCACCAGCGGCACCGTCTCGAAGCCGTAGCTGTTCGGCCTCAGATGCGGCTGCGGGCGCGGGAACATCGCAGTGGCAGCCCCGAAATAGCATTTACCTCACCCTCCGATTTAAACGCGGAACCGGCCCATTGGCCAGACGGTGCGACGCAGTGGTCACGTCTCCCCATGTCAGGCGGGCACTCTCCATGGGATAAGCCGAACACCAAGCCGCGAGCTGCCGCGCTAGGGCCTCAACCAAGATCCGCCGCCGCCGCGAAGAGCCTCCTCGCCAAGAGCCACGCCGTAATGCGCCACCCCCGTCGAGCAATCCCGGTTGGCGGCCGCTCCGAGTTCAAGAGCAAGTTCGAAACTGACTGCCGCGACCGCAACATGGTCATCCGCGACCTGCCGCCAATGCGCCCCCAGGTCAACGGCGCCGTCGAGTCCTGCAATGCAGGCTGATGCAACGATTTCTACGCCCAACTACGACCTGCGCACCACCGTCGAAGGCCTCGGCCCATACCTGGACATATTCCATCACCTCTACAGCCATCACAGGTCACACGCGCACTTGGGTATAGCCGCCCGCCAATCGTCCCTGAGAGACTTCGGAGCCACGAAACAGAATCTGTGAACTGCCCCCCGCCATTCTCAGAGATTCAGCACTTCTTCTATACAACGCTGTTCGCTCTTGCCCAACTCATAACTTCGTCGTAGTTTTCGACGGAGCGCGACAGATCATCGTCGGTGATCTTCAAGAGTCGATCTGGCGGCGCCGTCACATACTCATCGACTCCGGCCGTTCGACAGATCGCGTTCAGTACCGACAGCTTGTCCGCCATATAATCCTCATACTGAAGGATGAGATCCGGGCGGCATTCTTCTTTATACGACTGGAGAATTCCACGATTCACTCTGACGCTCCACACCGCCCGTTCCAGCCGGTGGATCGGAATTTGGATCGGCGTAGATGCCACTTGCTTCACCGCGTCGCTGGCATCTTCGAATATGTGCGCTCGCGGCCGCCCTTCCGCCTCGGCTGAAACCTGTCTCACCATCTCAGCACGAATCGGCGAAATCGCGTGCCGCAAGGTATCTGCTCTCTCCAGGTAGATCACCTTCGCTCCATGGTTCCGGATTGCCTCGAACAGCTTCCCGATGTCATCGAACTGCGGTGCGCCCCGGTTCACCTGAAACTTGAAACCTTTGGCCCGCTTGACCGTCGGCCTGACGCGCCACGGGCGCCAATACTCTTCCAACCACGCGAGCCGGTTTTCGTCCGTCTGTTCAGCTCCATTCGGGAGATTCTTCTCCCCAAAGACCTCGGCTCGCATCGTGACATCCGGATGCTGCTCCAGGTCCGACATGATGACGCTGCTGCCGCTGCGCCCGACGAAGAAGATGATGAACGGAAGCGCCATGTAGATTGCTCGGCTCCGATTGGAGGGAAGTACGTCTGGTAGCATGGCAACTTCGCCGCGGCTACCCAAGGCCACGTCTGGCCAGGGAGACGCGGATTCGTAAGGCTCCGACCTCACTCAACATCTCGATTTTCGCTTCAGTGCGCTCATTTGGGAAGTGTCCCTCTCCAAAGGGGCGTTCTGCATGTCGCGATC
>NZ_JBQYEX010000016.1:0-41854 GCF_052655945.1 Faunimonas sp. B44
ACAGTTCTCGGTGACCACATAGGTCATGGCTGGCTCCGGCTCGGACGATCGCTAGGCGGCGTAGCAAGTTTCGGGGCGCCGCCGCAAGGGACGTTCGCGCGCTTGCGAGGGCGGCCGGAGAAACGCATTCCAAGGCGGCCCCGGTGGACGTCATCTGCCGCGCAGATGCGACGCCGGCAGCCCCGTCAGAGACCCTCCGACGGCTCCGCACCGCCGTCGCGCCTGTCCGTCTCGTGATCCCTGTAAAGCAGCGCCGCCTGCTCGGCGGAGCCGCGTCGGTCCGCGAGCGCGAGTACGTGAACCACGCGGATCGCGCGCCCGAGGGCAATGGTGAGAACGTCGCCGGGGCGCACGAGGCGGCTCGACGCCTCGACCTTGTCGCGGTTGACCCGCAGGCTTCCCTCGTCGATCAGCCGCTGCGCGCCGGTTCGCGTGCGGACGAAACGGGCGTGCCAGAGCCATTTGTCGATGCGCTGCCCGTCCGGGGCATTCATCGCTTGCGGGTATCCTCCAGCGCCTTCTTCAGGGAGGCGAGGGCGGCGAACGGGCTGTCGGGGTCGGGCTGCCGCTCGCGCCGGGTCTGTTCGCGCGGACGCTCCTGCCGCTCGGGGCGGTATCCGCCGCCCTTGCGGCCCTGCCGCTCGTCCCGGGACGGTCGCCCATCGCGATCGGGACGGTCCTGGCCCGGCGCGCGCTCGGGCTGGTCGCGCCGTTCCGCCCGATCGCGGCGCTCGCCCCGCTCCGGCCGGCTCTCGCGCGCCGGCCGCTCGCCTGGCTGGGACGGCGAACGGGCTTCGCCGGTGGTCGAACCCTGGCGGCCCTGCTTCTGCGGCCGGCCCGAGCCACGGGCATTCCTGTTGCGGTCGCGGCCCCGGCCATAGGACGGCCGCCACACCTCTACGAGTTCGGCTTCGCCGCCCGCGGCATCGTCTGCCACTTCGGGGGACCCGGGGACAAGCGCGGGCTCGTCCGCCTTCTCCGCACCATCGGTTTCTGCGGGTTCCGGGGGCGCAGCGCCCGCTTCCTCGGCAGTGGCGGCCTGGTCCGACGCGATGGGCTCCGGACCCGGCGCCCCTTCCGGCGCGTGCCCGGCCGCAATCGAGGCGGCTTCGGCGATGTCGAGCGCGCCGGCGCCTACGGCATCGGTGAGCGTGTCGGCCTCCGGCTCGGTCCCATCGGCCGTTCCAGCGATCACGTCCGCCAGCTCCAGATCGGGCTCGGCTGCCTGCGCTTCACCGCCTTCTGCCGAAGGAGCTCCGCTGGCGTCCGCCTCCAAATCGGGCGAGGCTTCCGCACCCGGCGCGGTCTGTACAGGAGCCTCGGGCTCGGGAGCGGGCTTCGGGCGGCGCTCCATGCGGTAGCCGAGCCCGGTCAGGATCACGGCCATGTCCTCGCCCGACGCCCCGAGAAGCGATGTCATCGCCGGCGTGACGGTGAAGCCGCCGCCGGGGAAGATGCCGTCCGGCTTCATGCCCGGCGCGCCCGGCCGCCAGGCGAGCGCCGGCCGGATCAGGTCTGCGAGCCGTTCCAGGATGTCGATCCTGACGGCGCGCCTGCCGTAGCTTCGGAAGCCGAACCGCTGATAGACCTCGGGATCGAAGCTCGGGTCGACGCTCGCCGAGGTGCGACCCGAGCTCGAGATGGTGGACATTTCGGGCAGGCCGGGCACCTCGCCGTCGCGGTGCTTCAAGGCCCAGAGCTGCGCGGCGAGCGTGCTCGGCCCCGGCTTCAGGAGGCCCGGGATGTAGAGGTGATGCGCGCCGAAGCGAACGCCGTGGCGCCGCAGGCTCGCACGGGCGTCCTGGTCGAGGCCGCGGACCTCGTCGGCCACGTCGCGCCGGTCCAGAATGCCGAAGTTCTCGACGAGCCGGAAGGCGAGACCGCGGGCCATCCCGGTCAGCGCCTGATCCTCGCCAAGGTCGACGAGCGGCTTCAGCACGGCCCCGACATGGGTCGAGATCCACGAGCTGATCCGGTTCTCGACGAGCTCGCGCCCGGGCCCCGAAAGCTGTTCGTCGACCAGCAGCACCGCGCGCGGCTTCAGGGCGTGCTCGCCAGCGACGAGGCGGGCGACCGGTTCGCCGCGCCAGCGCAGATGATTGTCGAAAGCGAGGACGATCTCGCCGTCGCCGGCCTTGGCAAGGCGTTCGGCACGGTCCACGAGCGCGGTCGACAAGGCCTTCTGCGCCGCTCCCCGGAGCGCCTTGGCGTCGGCGCCCTCGGCGCCCGCATCCGGCGTGAACCGGAAGCCCTGAAGGCTCCCGACGTGCTGGCCTTCCACCAGGACGTCGCCGGAGGCTGTGATCTCGGCCTCGAGCATCGCGTTCTCCCTAAGGCGGCGCATGAGCACGCTCGTGCGCCGGTCGACAAATCGTTGGGTCAGGCGTTCGTGGAGAGCATCGGAGAGTGCGTCCTCCGCTGCCTTCGTCGCATCGCGCCAATGCGCCGGATCCGCAAGCCAATTCGGCTGATTTGCCACGAATGTCCATGTCCGGATATGCGCGATGCGGCTCGACAGCGCGTCGATGTCGCCCTCCGTATGGCTGGCATGTCGCACCTGGGAGGCGATCCAGTCGTCGGGAACGACGCCGCCGTCGGCCACGAAACGGAAGATGTCGCCGACCAGCTGGGCGTGCTGCGCGGGCGCGATCCGGCGGTAGTCGGGAAGACGGCAGACGTCCCACAGGCGCCGGACATTGTCGCTCCCGCGCGCGAGCTCGGCCACATCCTCGTCGCGCGCAAGCATCTCGAGCGCGACCTGATCGTCGGCCGGCGGCGCCTTGGTCAGGCCTTCGACGTCGGGCGGTTCGTCGAGGCTCGCTTTCAATGCGGCCAGCCTGGAGAAGTCGAGCGCATCGCTGCGCCATTGCAGCGTTCGGACGGGCTCGAAGCGGTGCGTTTCGATCGCCTCGACGAGCGCGTCCGGAAACGGGTCGACGCGGCCGGTGACGCCGAACGTGCCGTCGCGCATGTGCCGACCCGCACGTCCGGCGATCTGCGCCAGTTCCGCCGCCAAGAGGTCGCGGAACTGGTAGCCGTCGAACTTCCGGTGCGCGGCGAAGGCGACGTGATCGAGGTCGAGGTTGAGGCCCATCCCGATCGCGTCGGTCGCAACCAGGAAGTCGACGTCGCCCGACTGGAAGATCTCGACCTGCTTGTTGCGCGTGCGCGGCGAGAGCGCGCCGAGCACGACCGCGGCGCCCCCGCGCTGGCGGCGGATCAGCTCCGCGACCGCATAGACCTCGTCGGCGGAGAACGTCACCACCGCGGACCGCTCGGGAAGCCGGGTGAGCTTCTTCTGCCCGCTATAGCTCAGGACCGACATGCGGGGCCGGGTGATGATCTGCACCCCGGGCAGGAGCTGCTCGATGATGCCGCGCATCGTGCCGGCGCCGAGGAGCAGCGTCTCCTGGCTTCCGCGCAGGTTCAGGATCCGATCGGTGAAGACGTGCCCGCGCTCGAGGTCGGCGGCGATCTGGACCTCGTCGATCGCGACGAAGGTGGCGTCCGTCTCCCGCGGCATCGCCTCCACGGTGGAGACCCAGTAGCGGGGCCGCTCCGGGACGATCTTCTCTTCGCCGGTGACGAGCGCGACCTGGTCGATCCCGGCGCGCTGGGCGACGCGGCCGTAGACTTCGCGCGCGAGGAGGCGAAGCGGCAGGCCGATGACGCCCGTCTCGTGGCCGAGCATGCGCTCGATCGCAAGATGCGTCTTGCCGGTGTTGGTCGGCCCGAGGACCGCTGTGACGTTCCGGGCGCTCCAGCGCCGGGAACGGGCGTTCTGCGAATTCATGCGACGATCAGTGCGATTTCAGGCCGAGGGGGGCAGGGGGCGAGCCGCGGCGACCGCGCTGCCGCCCGTGACGCAAGCCGGTTGGTGCGAAAAGGCGCGGGGAGGCGCCCGCCGCGGGGACCGTCATGGGATAGGGGCGGGGGTCCATCCGGCCATCACCTGCCCCGAAAGATTCGCGCATTCCAGCCGGTCCCAACATGCTTTCCGCGCCCCGTGCGTTGGATATAGGCGATCGGGCGTGGTTTGACACGCAAATTGGGACCGTCGCCGGCAATGGGACCCGCCATGCGGTATGCGCGGGAGCGCCGGTCAGGTGCGGGTCACTGCAGCGCAATCCGTTCGGCGCGCAGCACGAGAGGACCCATTCCGGTGGCGACCCGCAGCCGGACAGGCAGGGCCAGGCCGGCGGGCGCGATGGGCGCCAGCCAGATCTCCATGTCGCGGTTCTCGGCGAGCTGCTTGATCGTGCGGCGGTTCGCCCGGTGGCCGGCGATGGGGACGTAGCGGATCGCGCAGACCTGCGCCGGGCCCGCATATCCGTCGACCGACCTCACGGTTTCGGTCCGGCTGTAGCTCAGCACGATATCGAAGCGCTGCCTGCCGTCGAACACGGGCACGGTCCGCTCGCAGATCTCCGGGCCGGAGGCGCCGTTCAGCGGGACGACGATCGCGCTCGCGGGATCGAGCACGCTCCGCAAGTCGCCGTCGGAGAGGGGAACGCGGTTCCTGCGGTGCCTCGGGCGGTCCGGCTCGATCGATGCCGCGGCGATCGCGTCGCGGGAGAAGCTGATTGTGACCGTCTCGGATTCGTCGCCGGTCGTGATCGCCTGCCGGTACGACACCGGGCTCGGCGCCGGCCCCGGGATCGCTCCGGCGGCGCTGATCGAGCTCCTTGCGTTCGAGAGCAGCCGACTCAGGCCGCCGACGCCGCCCTGGCCGGCGATCCGATAGGCGGAGCCGTCCGTCTCGATCCTGAGGCTGGCGCTGCCGACGGGCAGCCCGATGAGGGAGGCGTTGTAGCGCGCCTCGATGGTCGCTGCCGCGGCCGCATGCGAACAGAGCGCGAGCATCGCCGCTGCAGCCGCGAGGCCGGGTTGCCGGAGACCGGATTGCCGCTTCCCACGATCGCGCACGGTAATCCCTCTCGCCTATGCCACAGAGGTGCGGCTAGAGCCGGATTGGGCCGAAACTGCGGCGTTGCGGCCGTCGCCCGTCACCTGCCATTCGCTTGACCTCCCGCGGCGGCGTCACTATACGAGGCCAATTCCGGAAACAGATCGGTTCGGCCGGCGCTTCCGTGCATCCTGCGCGAAGCGCGTTGTCCATTGGCCGGACCCGAGAGCGAAGAGGTTTATCATGGCGCGCCGCTGCGAACTGACCGGCAAGGCCGTGCTGACCGGCAACAATGTGAGCCACGCGAACAACAAGTCGCGCCGCCGGTTCCTGCCCAATCTGTGCAACGTGTCGCTCGCCAGCGAGACGCTCGGCCGCACCGTGCGCCTGCGGATCGCCGCGGCCGCGCTGCGCAGCGTCGAGCACCGGGGCGGCCTCGACGCCTTCCTGCTGAAGGCGCGGGAGGATGACCTTTCCCCGAAGGCGCAGCTGATTCGCCGCGAGATCATGAAGAAGCAGGCCGAGGCGGAAGCCTCCGCCGCCTGAGCCTCCGATGACCACCGCGCTGCGGGGCTTCACGGTCGCCGTCGCCGCGATGGCGACCGTCGTGGTCGCCTCGAACATCCTGGTCCAGTACCCGGTCGAGGCCTCGATCGGGCGGCTGGAGCTGGCCGACATCCTGACCTTCGGCGCGTTCACCTATCCGGTCTCGTTCCTCGTCGTCGATCTCACGAACCGCAATCTCGGACCGGCCGCCGCACGCCGCGTCGTCCTCGTCGGCTTCGCGATCGCGGTCGTGCTGTCGATCCTGCTCGCCACACCGCGCATAGCGGTCGCGTCGGGATCGGCGTTTCTTGCGGCGCAGTTCCTGGACATCGCCGTCTTCGACCGGCTGCGCCGGCAGGCCTGGTGGAAGGCGCCCGCGATCTCGAGCCTCTTCGGTTCGGCGCTCGACACGCTCATCTTCTTCTCGCTCGCCTTCGCGCCGGCCTTCGCGGTGCTGGGGGGCGGCGACGCCTTCGCGACCGAATGGGCGCCGCTCTTCGGCGTGCTCGGCGCGGAAGCGCCGCGCTGGGTGTCCTGGGCGCTCGGCGACTTCGCCGTCAAGATGATGATGATGGGCCTCGCGCTCCTGCCGTACCGCGTCGTGGCGGACGCCACCCGGCCGGTCGCGGCCTGACGGTCAGTCGTCCGCAAGGGCGAACTGCAGGATCAGCGTCCGCTGCAGGATGCTCTTGTTGTCGTCCGACACGATCGTGAGCACGACGCGGCCGTCCCGGTCCTCGTGGACGGCCAGGCCTTCCATGTTGTCGATCTGCTCCGTCATGCCGGCCTCGACGAGCACCTCGCCGTCGAGCTCCGCGCCGTCTCGGATCGCGCTGCCGTCGATGCGGCGGATGCGCATCGCCACGCCGGAGATCGGGGTGAAGCGCCGCTCCAGGATCAGAAGGTCGCCGTCCGGCAGGAAGCGCGCACTCGTGACGTCGAACGCGTCGCGCCGGCGAATGGCGAAGGATCCGCCGCCGAGGATCCAGCCCGGCACGGTCTCGCTCCCGCCATCGCGGGCCCGTTCCGCGACGATCACCGCCCGCCCCGCGAGCGGCGAACCTGCGGGTGCGTAGGCGACGCTCTCGAGGCCCCGATTGTAGCGGAGGTTCCTCGCGGCCTCGGGCACGTCGACCGGCTCGAGGTCGGCCGGCCAGCCGTCATCGAGCCGGAAGCTGAGGAGGGGGGTGGCCCGCCGCTCCATCGCGATCAGGCCGCGCGAGGGATCCGCCGGATCGAGCGCGATGTCCTCGGCGTCCGCTTCGTGCTTGGAGCGCGGATCGTCGAAGAGCGGCCGGATGCGGGCGTCGTTCAGGCCGGAGAGCGTGCCGTCCTCGTAGGCGAGGTTGCCCCTCACGACATAGCCGTCGTCGGAAACCATGGTGACCGTCCGGCCTTCGGCATCGATCTCGATGCCGGAAAGCCCGCCGAAACGCCGGTCGCGCGAAGTGAGGTCGATGCCGCCGAGGAACTCGAGAGCCCCGAAGCGGGTGGTCTCGCGAGCGATGCCGAAGCGCTCGATCGTCCGGACGTTCAGGGCGATCGGGTCGCCGGCAAACGCTGCCGCAGGGGCATGGACGGCGGCGAGAAGGAGGAGGACGACCGCCGCCCGCCTGGCGCTCTTCCTCACGCGGCGCGCGTTCCCGCCTGCCGCGCAGCCGGCGCCGGCGGAGCGCTGTCGAAGAGCTCGGCGAGCTTGTCCGTCATCGCGCCGGCGAGTTCCTCCGCATCGACGATGGTAACGGCCCGGCTGTAATAGCGCGTCACGTCGTGACCGATGCCGATCGCGATCAGTTCCACCGGCGAGCGCTTCTCGATCTGCTCGATCACGTGCCTGAGGTGCCGCTCGAGATAGTTGCCGCTGTTGACCGAGAGCGTCGAATCGTCGACCGGCGCGCCGTCGGAGATGACCATCAGGATCCGGCGCTGCTCCGGCCGTCCCATCAGCCGTCGGAACGCCCATTCGAGCGCCTCGCCGTCGATGTTCTCCTTGAGGAGGCCCTCGCGCATCATCAGGGCGAGATTCCGGCGCGCACGGCGCCACGGCGCATCGGCCGCCTTGTAGACGACGTGGCGGAGGTCGTTGAGGCGGCCCGGATGCTGGGGCTTGCCGGCGCGCAGCCATTCCTCGCGCGACTGCCCGCCCTTCCAGGCGCGCGTGGTGAAGCCGAGGATCTCGACCTTCACGCCGCAGCGCTCGAGCGTTCGCGCCAGGATGTCGGCGCAGGTCGCCGCGACCGTGATCGGGCGGCCGCGCATCGAGCCGGAATTGTCGAGGAGCAGCGTCACCACCGTGTCGCGGAAATCCGTGTCGCGCTCCTGCTTGAAGGAGAGCGCGGAGAACGGGTCGGTGACGACGCGCGTCAGCCGCGCCGGGTCGAGCAGCCCTTCCTCGAGATCGAAATCCCAGGCGCGGTTCTGCTGTGCGAGCAGCTTCCGCTGCAGCCGGTTGGCGAGACGGGCGACGGCACCGTGGAGCGTCGCGAGCTGCTTGTCGAGGAAGCTCCGCAGGCGGTCGAGCTCCTCGGGCGGGCAGAGATCCTCGGCGTGGATGATCTCGTCGTAGCGGGTGGTGAAGACCTTGTAGTCGACCTGCGGTTCGTTCTGGCGCCGCCAGTCGGGGCGGCGCGTCTCCCCGGACGGCTCGCGATCGGCCGAGGAATCCTCGTCCTCTGCATTCTCCGCGTCGGTCGCCACATCCTCGGCTTCGCCGAGGTCGTCCTCGTCGCCGGTCGTCTCGCTCTCGCCTTCGACGTCCTGGTCCTGCGCGTCCTGCTCGGACGTGCCGCGGGCGGCTTCGTTGCGCTCGGCCTGGTTCTCCGTGTCGTCGCCGGTGTTTTCTTCCTCGCTGTCGCTGCCCGTGCCGAGCTCGTCGGCCATCTCGAGCGAGACGAGCATGTCGCGCACGATCTCGCCGAAGCCGCCCTGGTCGTCGAGGCTGTCGATCAGCCGGTCGAGGTCGCCGCCGGCCTTGTCCTCGATGTGGTCGCGCCAGAGGTCGACGACCCGCTTCGCGCTCGCGGGCGGCGGGTTTCCGGTCAGCCGCTCGCGCACCATCATCGCGACGGCGTCCTCGATCGGGGCCTCGGCCCGCTCCGCGACCTCGTCGAGATTGCTGCGGTGGTACTTGTCCTGGAGCATCGCGGCGATGTTGGCCCGCATGCCGTCCATCCGAAGCGAGCCGATCGCCTCGCAGCGGGCCTGCTCCACGGCATCGAAGACGGCGCGCGCGAGCGGGCCCTCCGGCGCGAGCTTCCGGTGCACCTTCGCGTCGTGGCAGGCGAGGCGGAGGGCCATCGAATCGCCGAGCCCGCGCGTGATCGCCGCGTCCTGCGCAGAGAGACGGCGCGGCGGCTCGGGCAGGCGCATCTTGTTGCCGGCGAGCATCGGCCGGTCGGCGGCATAGACGACCTCGAGGTCGCGGTCGCCGGCGACCGCGCGCGTGCAGGCGGCAACGGCGCGCTTGAACGGCTCGGTCGGGCTCTCGCGCCTCTTGCCGGTGCTCATCGGATCAGCTCAGGACGACGTTCGCGGTCGATTCCGGCAGCTCGGCGCCGAAGCAGCGCTGGTAGAACTCGGCCACGAGCGGACGCTCCAGCTCGTCGCACTTGTTGAGGAACGTGACGCGGAAGGCGAAGCCGAGATCGCCGAAGATGTCGGCGTTCTCCGCCCAGGTGATGACCGTGCGGGGGCTCATCACGGTCGACAGGTCGCCGTTCACGAAGGCGTTGCGGGTCATGTCGGCGAGCCGGACCATGCGACCGGCGCGCTCCCGGCCCTGCGGCGTGCGCAGATGCGTCGCCTTGGCGAGCACGATGTCCACTTCCTTATCGTGCGGCAGGTAGTTGAGCGTCGTGACGATCGACCAGCGGTCCATCTGGCCCTGGTTGATCTGCTGGGTGCCGTGATAGAGGCCCGACGTGTCGCCGAGCCCGACCGTGTTGGCGGTGGCGAACAGCCGGAAGGCGGGATGCGGCCGGATCACCCGGTTCTGGTCGAGGAGCGTCAGGCGGCCGGAGACCTCCAGCACGCGCTGGATCACGAACATCACGTCCGGGCGGCCGGCATCGTATTCGTCGAACACCAGCGCCGTGTTGGTCTGCAGCGCCCATGGCAGGATGCCGTCGCGGAACTCCGTGACCTGCATGCCGTCGCGGATCACGATTGCGTCCTTGCCGATCAGGTCGATCCGGCTGATGTGGCTGTCGAGGTTGATGCGGACGCAGGGCCAGTTGAGCCGGGCCGCGACCTGCTCGATATGGGTCGACTTGCCTGTGCCGTGGTAGCCGGTGACCATGACACGGCGGTTGCGCGCGAAACCGGCGAGGATCGCAAGCGTCGTCTCGCGGTCGAACAGATAGTCCGGATCGAGATCCGGCACGTGCTCGGCCGTTTCCGAAAAGGCGGGCACCTCGAGTTCGGATTCGATCCCGAAGACCTGCCGCACGGAAACGGTCATGTCCGGCACCGCAATGGAGCTTTCGGCTGCTTCGATCATGGAATCCTCTCTGGGCCGGCCGAGGCTCGGGCCGCGTCGCTGGCTGGATCGGCTCCGCTCTAGCAGAAACCGACGCTCTTTAGATAGTTATGCGCCTCGATGATTTCCCGCAGCCGGTCCTCGAACGAGCGGTCGCCGCCGTTCGCATCGGGATGGTTGCGCTTCACGAGGAGCTTGAATCGCGCCTTGATCTCCGCGGGCGTCGCGGTCGCGTCGAGGCCGAGCGTCCCGAGCGCCTTTCGCTCCATGTTGCGCACGTTCCGCGGCTCCTCCCGTTCGGGCGCGCGGGCGCGGAAGTTGCCGCCGATGATGTCGAACGGGTCCTCGGCCGGCCCGGTCCATCCGAACTTCGCGCGTCCGCCCATCGGAGGCGCCTGTTCGGGCCGGGCAGCACCCATCTTCCAGGTCGGCCGGTGGCCGATCGAGGCGTCCTTCTGGTAGGCTTGGACCGCGATGTCGTCCATGCCGGAGAAGTAATTGTAGGTCTTGTTGTAGGCCCGCACGTGATCGAGGCAGAACCAGAAATACTCGCCCTCGGCGTGGCGGCCCTTCGGCGCGCGGTACTCACCCGCGAGCGCGCAGCCTTCCGCATCGCACGCGCGGAGCTCGACCGCCGGCGCCGGCTGCTGCTGGCGCGGGCCGCGCGTCCTGATCTTGTCGAAAAAGGCCGATTCAAGCTTCATCGACGCCACTATGCCTCATGCCCTTTCCACCCCTCAAGACACCCGGCGACCCGGAGTTCCGATCCAGATGACCATGAAGACACGCATCGAGACCAAGCTGACGGAAGCCCTGGCGCCGCGGCGCCTGACCGTCGTGGACGAGTCGCATCTGCACGCCGGTCATGCGGGCCACCGGCCCGGCGGCGAAACCCATTTCCGCATCGAGATCGTCTCGGATGCGTTCGAAGGCAAGAGCCGGCTCGAACGGCACCGGCAGATCAATGCGATCCTGGCGGCCGAACTGGCGGACAGGGTCCATGCCCTGGCAATCCGCGCGCATGCGCCGAGCGAATCTTCAGCGGAAACGTGACGTCAGATGGCGCCTGCGGCGTCTGATCGCAAGGGCGCCACGCGCAGCTGCGTGATGCGGTTGCGGGCCTTGCGGAGGACCTTGAAGCGATAGCCGTGGAAGGTGAATTCCTGCCCCGGCTCCGGAATCGTGTGCGCCTCGTGGATGACCAGCCCGGCGATCGTCGTCGCCTCCTCGTCGGGGAGCGACCAGTCGAGGGCACGGTTCAGGTCACGCACGGGCACCGAGCCGTCGACGATGATGGTGCCGTCCGATTGCGGCCGCACACCCTGGATCTCGACATCGTGCTCGTCGGCGATGTCCCCGACGATCTCCTCGAGGATGTCCTCAAGGCTGAGGAGGCCCATGACCTCCCCGTATTCGTCGACCACGAGCGCGATGTGGGCCTTGCGGCGCAGGAACTCGTTGAGTTGCGCCTGGACCGACGTCGTGTCCGGCACGAACCAGGCCGGGGAGGCGACATTCATCACGTCGACGGCGTTCGGATCGCCCTTTGCGGCAGCAAGGGCCCTCAGATAATCCTTCGTGTGAAGAACGCCGACGATATTCTCGGGCTCGTCGCGCCAGAGCGGAAGACGCGTATAGGGGCTGGTCATCGCCATTTCAGCAAGCTTTTCAGGCGGATCGTCGACGTTGATCATCTTCATGTTCATGCGGTGGACCATGACGTCCGAGACCTCGAGGTCGCGCAGGTCGAGAACGCCGCCGAACATGTCGCGGTCGCCCTTCTGGACGCTGCCCTCGCGGTGGAGAAGGTCGACCGTGCCGCGCAGCTCCTCGTGGGGCGAGACGAGCATGTTGCCGGTGGCATCGACGCCGAAGCGTCTCAGGATGACGTTGACGATGCGCTGAACCGTCAGGACGACCGGCGCAAAGACGATCACGACGATCCGGATGACCGGGGCCACGCGCAGCGCGAAGCGCTCGGGGACCGTGATCGCCCACGTCTTGGGAAGCACCTCGCCGAATACGAGGACCAGCATCGTCATCACCGCCGTCGCGTAAAACACGCCGGCATCGCCGAAGAGGGCGATGAACACGCTGGTCGCCAGCGCCGAGGCCAGGATGTTCACCAGGTTGTTGCCGAGGAGGAGGGCGCCGATCAGGTGCTCCTTCTTCTCGAGCAGAGCGGTCACGATGCCTGCCCTCGGCTCGCCGCCCTTCTCAATCTGATGCAGGCGCGCCCGCGAGGCGGCGGTGAGCGCCGTCTCCGATCCGGAGAAGAACGCCGAGGTGCAGAGCAGCAGGAGGACGAAAAGGATGATGAGCGTGAGCCACATGGTCAGCCGCTGAGCTCCCTGTGCAGGAAGTCGCGCACGCGACGGGGATCGACGTCACGGGCGACGAACGCCTGCCCGATGCCGCGCGTGAGGATGAAGGTGAGGCGGCCCTGCCGGACCTTCTTGTCCTGGGCGATGTGGGTCATCAGTTCGTCGGCCGAGAACGGAGCGCCCGGAACCTGCGCGAGCGCGGTCGGGAGGCCGGCCTCGCCGAGATGACGCGCGACCCGTTCCGCATCGGCGGGCGGGGCTATCCCGAGCTCCGCGGAGAAGCGGTGCGCGAGCGCCATCCCGAGCGCGACCGCCTCGCCATGGACGAGGCGGTCCGGGTCGAAGCCGGCGGCCGCCTCGAGCGCGTGGCCGAAGGTGTGGCCGAGGTTGAGGAGCGCCCTGTCGCCCTGCTCAAGCTCGTCGAGCGCGACGATCCTCGCCTTGGTGCGGCAGCTCTCGGCGATCGCGCGGGTGCGCGCCGGGCCGCCGTCGAACACGTCCGCACGATTAGCCTCCAGCCATGCGAAGAAGCCGGCGTCGCCGAGAAGGCCGTACTTCACCACTTCGGCATAGCCGGCCGCGAACTCGCGCCGCGGCAGCGTGTCGAGTGCGGCGACGTCGGCGATGACCAGAGCCGGCTGATGGAACGCGCCGATCAGGTTCTTGCCGAACCGCGAGTTGATGCCCGTCTTGCCGCCGACGCTCGAATCCACCTGGGCGAGAAGCGAGGTCGGGACCTGAACGAAGGACATGCCGCGGCGGACGATAGCGGCGGCGAAGCCGGCGAGATCGCCGACCACGCCGCCGCCGAGCGCGACGATCGCATCGCCGCGTTCCAGGCGAGCCTCGAGCACCTCGTCGACGACCGTCTCCAGGTGCCGCATGCTCTTCGTCGCCTCGCCGGGCGGCATGACGATGGTGGTGGCATCGAGGTCGGCGGCCCGGAACGCGCGAAGCAGGGACTGGAGCTGCGCGGCGGCCACGTTCTCGTCCGTGACGATTGCGAGCCGCACCGGGCCGAGCCGGTCGCGAACCAGCATGCCGGCCTCGGCGATCAGCCCGGAGCCGATCAGAATATCGTAGCTGCGCGAGCCGAGCTCGACCCGGACCACGGCATCGGTACGTTCGTCTGTGGTCACGATGGCTTCTCTTCGTTGAGGTGGGTCTCGAGCGCGTCCAGGATCTCGGCCACGACGGCCTGGTGCGGCCCGTCGTTGGAAACGATCGCAATGTCCGCCTGTGCGTAGACCGGCTCGCGCCGTGCGAGAAGGTCCCGCATGATGCCTTCGGGATCGGGCTGCTGAAGGAGGGGGCGGTTCGACTTCTTTCGCACGCGTTCCATCAGGATGGGCAGTTCGGCCCTTAGCCAGACGGAGATTCCGTTGCCGCGGACCGCTTCCCGCGTCTCCTCCGCAATGAAGGCGCCGCCGCCGGTGGCGATCACGCCGGGGCCCTCGGCGAGGAGGCGCGTGATCACGCGGCGTTCGCCGTCCCGGAATTCGGCCTCGCCGTACGTTGCGAAGATCTCGGGGATGGTGAGGTTCGCGGCCGCCTCGATCTCCGCGTCTGCGTCCACGAACGGCAGCCTGAGGGTGGCGGCGAGGCGGCGCCCGACGCTCGTCTTTCCGGCACCCATCATGCCGACGAGGACGATGTTGCGGCGGCCGAGCCGCGCGACGATCCGGTTCGCGCGTTCGCTGTCGGCCGTCGTTTCCTCCAGTGCCATCCTGTCCTTCCCGCAAGCATCTGCAGGTGGCGTTCCGCCGAGGGCGCTGTCAAGCACGGGACCGCATCTTGAAATCGAAGCCTGCCGACGGGATAACGGACGAAACGGGGTTCCCGAGGCTATGCCAACTCTCTTCCGGTTTCTGTTCGTCATCGCGATCATCGGGGGCCTGGTCTACGGCGCCATGCTCGCCCTCGTGTTCTTCGTCGAGCCGACGCCGCAGGAGATGAGCGAGCGAATCCCGGCCAATCGACTCGACCGCTGACGATGTCCGGGCAGACCGGACGGGCGAGCCGCGACTTCGGTCTCCAGGAAGCCTTTCTCGAGATGCTCGCCGCCGAACGCGGCGCGAGCCGGAACACGCTCGACGGCTACCGGCGCGATCTCGACGATGTCCGGCAGCATTGCCGCAGCCTGGCCGCTGCGACGTCGGAGGAGATCAGGGCGTATGTGGGGAGCCTGGCGCAGCGGGGGTTCGCCGCATCGTCGCAGGCGCGGCGGCTTTCCGCGCTTCGCCAGTTCTTCCGCTTCCTGATCGAGGAGGGCGAACGGAGCGACGATCCGACCGCCGCGACGGACCGCCCCAAGACGCGCCGGCCGCTGCCGACGGTGCTCTCGGTCGAAGAGGTGGATCGTCTGCTCGCCGCTGCCCGGGACGGGGCCGGCGACGCGGAAGCTCCGCCCGGGCGGGGCGTGGCGGCGCTCCGCACCTGGGCGCTTCTGGAACTCCTCTATGCGACGGGGCTGCGCGTGTCCGAACTCGTCAGCCTCCCGGTCTCCGCCGCGCGCGCCGACAGGCCCTATCTGATCGTCCGCGGCAAGGGAGGCCGCGAGCGAGTGGTGCCGCTGAACGAGGCGGCGAAGAACGCCGTGGCGGCCTATGTGACGGCACGTTCAGGCGCGGGACGCGAACCCGGCCGCTGGCTCTTCCCCGCCGCAAGCAAGGAGGGGCACCTGACCCGCCAGGCGTTCGCGCGCGACCTCAAGGCCGTCGCCGCAAACGCCGGCCTCGACCCGGCAAAGCTGTCGCCGCATGTCCTGCGCCATGCCTTCGCCACGCACCTCCTGTCCGGCGGCGCCGATCTCCGTGCCGTGCAGACCCTGCTCGGCCATGCCGACATCGCCACGACGCAGATCTACACGCATGTCCTCGACGAAAGACTTCAGGAACTCGTCGCCGGGCACCACCCGCTGGCCGCCCGGAAGCCGTTCTGAGGAGGTGGCGGCGCGCTGCGCCTTGACTTGAGCCGACCCCCTCGCCAGTTTGCGCCGCCAAATCAGGGGCCGGCCCGACGCGGGGCCTTTGCGGGAGCCTTATGCGGACATTCCTCGATTTCGAAAAGCCGGTGGCCGACCTCGAAGGCCAGATCCAGGAGCTCAGGCGGCTCGCGGACGGCGAGGACGGCGTCTCGGTCGACGACGAGGTGGCCGCGCTCGAAGCCAAGGCGCGCGACGCGCTGAAATCCATTTACGCCAAGCTGACGCCTTGGCAGAAGACGCAGGTCGCCCGGCACCCCGACCGCCCGCATGCGCGCGAGTACCTCGATCGGCTCTTCACCGAGTTCACGCCGCTCGCCGGCGACAGGAAGTATGCCGACGACAAGGCGATCGTGGCCGGGCTCGCCCGGTTCCGCGGCCAAGCCGTCGCGGTGCTTGCCCAGGAGAAGGGGGCGGACACGCAAAGCCGCATCAAGCACAATTTCGGCATGGCACGGCCGGAGGGATACCGGAAGGCGGTCCGCTTGATGGAACTCGCCGACCGGTTCGGGCTGCCGCTGATTTCCCTCGTCGACACGGCCGGCGCCTATCCCGGCATCGGCGCGGAAGAGCGCGGCCAGGCCGAGGCGATCGCCCGGTCCACCGAGATGTGCCTGAAGATCGCGGTGCCGAGCGTCGCCGTCATCATCGGGGAGGGCGGTTCGGGCGGCGCGATCGCGATCGCCACGGCGAATCGCGTGTTCATGCTCGAGCACGCCATCTACAGCGTGATCTCGCCGGAGGGCGCCGCCTCGATCCTCTGGAAGGATTCCGCGCGCGCCCAGGACGCCGCGACCGCGATGAAGATCACCGCTTCCGACCTGATGGGCCTGAAGATCATCGACGGCGTGATCGCCGAGCCGATCGGGGGAGCGCACCGGGCGCCGTCGGACGCGATCGACCGGACCGGTCAGCGGATCGCCGAGGCGCTGGAGGAACTCGCCGGCCTTTCCCCGGACGAGCTGAGGCGGGCGCGAAGGGACAAGTTCCTCGCCATCGGCCGGTCGGTCGGCTGAATCTCCCGCCTGCGGCGCCGCGGCAACACTCTTCCCGATTCCCTTGTCTCTGCCGCAGAAAAGCCTCCGCGCCTTGCGGTAACGGTTCGTCAACGATAACGCTCGCAGAGTTGCGCCGTGTATCGGTAACGGCTATGGCGAGGGGCGGGGCATCCATGCGCACCTCTAATTCACGACACCGGCTCCTGCCGGCACTGATCGCGGCGGCGCTCTCGGCGACGCTGCTGGCATCGTGCAACGACATGACCGCGGGCATGCTGCCGAAGCATCTCGCGCCGCTGCCGTCGGCCATGAAGTCGCTGATTGCGGCGAACGGCATGGAGGAGCGGAGCCCGATCCTCATCCGGATCTTCAAGGAAGAGAACGTCCTCGAGGTCTGGAAGAAGCAGAAGGCGACCGGCCACTTCGCGCTGCTCAAGAGCTACGACATCTGCGCCTGGTCCGGGAAGCTCGGGCCGAAGATCAAGGAAGGCGACCGGCAGGCCCCGGAAGGGTTCTACACGATCACGCCGGCACAGATGAACCCGAACTCGTCCTACTACCTGTCGTTCAACCTCGGATTCCCGAACCAGTTCGACCAGTCGCACGGCCGGACGGGCAAGTTCCTGATGGTGCACGGAGCGTGCTCGTCGGCGGGCTGCTACGCGATGACGGACGAGCAGATCGCGGAGATCTACGCGATGGCCCGGCTCGCATTCGACGGCGGCCAGCGCTCCTTCCAGGTCCAGGCCTATCCGTTCCGGATGACGCCGGAGAACCTCGCCAAGCACCGCGGCGATCCGAACATGCCGTTCTGGAAGATGCTGAAGGAAGGCCACGACCATTTCGAGGTGACCGGCCAGGAGCCGAAGGTCGACGTCTGCTCGCGGCGCTACGTCTTCAATGCGGCGCCCGTGGCCGGCGTGAAGTTCAGCCCGGCGGCGGCGTGTCCCCCGATGAGCGTGCCGGACCCCATCCGCGTCGCCGTCAGCGAAAAGGCGGCCAAGGACGAGGCGAAGACGCAGATCATCGTCGCCAAGCTCGAGGCGAACGAGCTGAAGAAGATGCAGAAGGACCAGGCGCCGCAATCCGGCGGGTCGGAAACCCTGCTCGCCGGTATCTTCAAGCGGAGCGGCTCCGGCCCGGCGAACGAGGCGATGCCGTCCGTGATGGCGTATTCCAAGGCAGCTCAAGGCGGGTCGCCGCCGGTCGTCACGGCCGCGCTGGCGCCGGCCGAGCCCGGCACCACGGGCTCTGTCGCGAGGCCCGCTGCGGCTGCGAGGCCCGAGGCTGCACAGGTCGCGGCAGCGCCTGCCCCCGCAGAGCCGGTGCCGGTCGCAAACGCCTATGCCGCCACCGAGGCGTCGGAGAGTTCCGGCGGCTTCTTCGGCAGGGTCTGGAAGAAGGTCAACCCGTTCTGACCGCCGCCGTGATGCGGCCCGCCGGCTGAGGACCGCGCCCCGTCGCCGAGGCGGGTCCTTCGCGCACCGTCACGTCATTCGCCGGCTGGCAGGGGATCGGGCGTTCGTGCCTGGGACAAGGCCAGGAACGCCGCTGCGCACAGGAAGATCGCGAGCCCGGCCGACGCGGCCACGAGCAGCACGGCAACGAAGCCGCCGGCGCCGTGCAGGACCGCGATCAGCGGAACGGCGAACCCGCTCGTCGCAAATCCCAGAAAGTACCGGACGCTGAACGCGCGGGCGCGCCAATCGCCCGGCACATAGCGGGCGATCATCGCATCGTTCACCACGACCTGGCCGTAGATCGCAGCCATCGCGAGCGCGATCCCGAAGAGCATCGGAGTGCCGGTCTGGAAGGCGGCGATGCCGAGGCCGACCGGCTGCAGGACCGATAGGCCGAGGAAGAGCCTCGGAAGGGTGACGGTATCGACCAGGCGCCCGACGGTGAGCTGGGTGAGCGCTCCGACGGTGAACACGGTGGTGGCGAGCGAGCCCGTGAGCCAGAGCGGCAGCTCCGCCCCCATCCGCTCGTCCACGATCTTCGGCAGCGCGATCGTGACGATGTTGAACGTCATTCCGCCGGCGACGATCGCGAGAGCGAAGAGGCCCATGAGCATCGCCGGATGAAGGAAGCGGACGGCAGGGGCGCTCGCGGCGCCCTGTCCGGGGCGGGCGTGATCCCTCGGAACGAGCCAGAGGAATGCGATCCCGACCGCGAGGCAGACGGCACCCGGCACGAGGAAGGCGGCGCGCCAGCCGAGACTGGCTGCGAGGAAGGCGGTGACGGCGGAGGCAAGAGCGGCGCCGCCGTTTCCCCAGACGCCGTTGATGCCGAGATCGCGGCCGAGCCGGCCGGCGTTCGCAACGAGCATGGTCGACCCGACGGGATGATAGATCGCCGCGAAGGCGCCGAGCACGGTCAGCCAGAGCGCGAACTCGAACGGCCGGTCGGCGGAGGCGAGGCCGAAGCAGGACAGGCCCGAACCGATGAAGAACGCGGCGAACAGCGTCCTGCGCCCAAAGCGGTCCGACAGCGAGCCCATCGGAAGGGACAGCAGCCCGAACGCCACGAAGGCGCCCGTGGAGAGCGCGATCAGGGTGCCGTAAGACTGCCCGGTCTCGGCCGCGATGGCGAGCACGGCGGTCGGATAGATCAGCAGCAGGAAATGATCGAGCGCATGCCCCAGATTGACGAAGCGGACCGTGCGGCGGGCCAGGGCATCGGACATGAAGGGACTCCGGCGAGGTGCCCATACTAGCCCGGCACCGCGCTCCGGCAAGTGCCGCAGCAGCCGATCAGCGCCGCCGCCCTCAGACCGGCAACCTCCCGCTGCTCAGGCCTGGACGACCTGGCCGTGGCACTGCTTGAACTTCTTTCCGGAGCCGCACGGGCAGGGTTCGTTCCGCCCGACGCGGCCCCAGGTCGAAGGATCGTCCGCCTTGCGCCGGGATGCGGCCGCGGATTGCTGCTCCGCATCCGCGAGGGCGAACTCGTCCTCGCCCGTGACCGGATCGAGATGGTGGGCCTGCATGGGCGGCAGCGCCTGCTGCTCGGGCGCAGGCCGCTCGGCAATCTCGACATGTGCCATCTGCCCGACGACGGCGCGGCGGAGCGAGGCGAGCATGCTCTGGAACAGCTCGAACGCTTCGGTCTTGTACTCGTTCAAGGGATCGCGCTGGGCGTAGCCGCGGAAGCCGACCACGGAGCGGAGGTGGTCGAGCATCGCGAGGTGCTCGCGCCAGAGATGGTCGAGCGTCTGGAGCAGCATCTGCTTCTCCACCATCCGCATCAACTCGGGCCCGAAGCGCGCGGCCTTCTGCGCCATCAGGTCGTCGGAGGCGCGGGTGATGCGTTCGCGGATCTCCTCGTCGGCGATCCCTTCCTCCGTCGCCCAATCCTCGATCGGCAGATCGAGGTTCAGCTGGGCGCGGACGGCGTCGCGCAGCCCCTCCGCGTCCCACTGCTCCGCATAGGCGCGCTCCGGGATATGCTTGGAGACGATCTCGTCGATCACCTCGTGCCGCATGTCCCGCACGGTGTCGGCGATGTTGTCGCCGCTCATCAGCTCGATGCGCTGCTCGAAGACGACCTTGCGCTGGTCGTTCATGACGTTGTCGTACTTGAGCAGGTTCTTCCGGATGTCGAAGTTGTGCGCCTCGACCTTCCCCTGCGCGCGCTCGAGCGCCTTGTTGATCCAGGGATGGACGATGGCCTCGTCCTCCTTGAGCCCCAGCTTCTGCAGCATCCCGTCCATGCGGTCGGAGCCGAAGATGCGCATCAGATCGTCCTGCAGCGACAGGAAGAACTGCGAATGCCCGGGGTCGCCCTGGCGCCCGGAGCGGCCGCGGAGCTGGTTGTCGATGCGGCGGCTCTCGTGGCGCTCGGTGCCGATCACCATCAGCCCGCCGGCCTCGAGCGCCCTGGCCTTGAGCTGCTGGACCTCGTCGCGGATCGCCTGGGCCCGCGCCTCGCGTTCCGCCCCCTCCGGCATGTCGGCGAGCTCTTCCTGCAGGCGCATTTCGATATTGCCGCCGAGCTGGATGTCGGTGCCGCGGCCGGCCATATTGGTCGCGATCGTCACCGCACCGGGCTTGCCGGCCTGAGAGACGATGAACGCCTCGCGCTCATGGTGGCGGGCGTTCAGGACCTCGAAATCCTTCACGCCGGCCTTGCGGAGGCGGTCGGCCAGGAGCTCGGACTTCTCGATGGAGGTCGTGCCGACGAGCACCGGCTGGCCCCGCTCGCGGCACTCCCTGATGAGCTCGACGATCGCCTTGTACTTCTCGTCCACGGTCCGGTAGACGGCGTCGTCGTCGTCGATCCGGGCAACCTCGACGTTCGTCGGGATCTCCGCGACGTCGAGCCCGTAGATGTCCATGAACTCGTCGGCCTCGGTGGAAGCCGTTCCGGTCATGCCGGCGAGCTTCTTGTAGAGGCGGAAGTAGTTCTGGAAGGTGATCGAGGCGAGGGTCTGGTTCTCCGGCTGGATCTTGGCGTGCTCCTTCGCCTCGAGCGCCTGGTGCAGGCCCTCCGAATAGCGGCGGCCTTCCATCATCCGGCCGGTGAACTCGTCGATGATGACGACCTGGTCGTTCTTCACGATGTAGTCGCGGTCGCGCAGGAAGAGCTTGTGGGCGCGCAGCGCATTGTTGAGGTGGTGAACGATCGCCACGTTCTCGACGTCGTAGAGCGACTCGCCCCGGAGCATGCCGAGCCCGGAGAGGATCTGCTCGACCTTCTCGGTGCCTTCCTCGGTGAAGGTCGCCGATTTCACCTTCTCGTCGATCTCGTAGTCCTCGGCCGCGAGCTGCGGGATCACGGCGTCGATCGCCACGTAGAGCTCGGAACGGTCCTCGGTCGGCCCGGAAATGATGAGCGGCGTGCGCGCCTCGTCGATGAGGATGCTGTCGACCTCGTCGACGATCGCGAAATTGTGGCCGCGCTGGACCATGGAGGCGAGATTGTACTCCATGTTGTCGCGGAGGTAGTCGAAGCCGAACTCGTTGTTGGTGCCGTAGGTCACGTCGGCCGCATAGGCCTGACGCCTTTCCTCCTGCGAGAGCCCGTGCACGATGACGCCGACCGAGAGGCCGAGGAAACGGTAGATCTGGCCCATCCAGCCGGCGTCGCGGCGGGCGAGGTAATCGTTGACGGTGACCACGTGCACGCCCTTGCCGGCGAGCGCGTTCAGGTAGACCGGGAGGGTGGCGACGAGCGTCTTGCCTTCGCCCGTCTTCATCTCGGCGATCGAGCCCTCGTTGAGCACCATGCCGCCGATCAGCTGAACGTCAAAATGCCGCTGGCCGAGCGTGCGCTTCGCGGCCTCGCGCACGGTGGCGAAGGCCGGGATCAGCAGGTCGTCGACGGATGCGCCGGCGGCGATCTGCGCCCGGAAGTCGTCCGTGCGGGCGTGCAGCGCCTCGTCGCTCAGCGCTTGAAGTTCGGGTTCAAGCGCATTGATCGCGTCGACGATCGGGCGATAGCGCTTGACGCGACGGTCGCTCGATGTCCCGAAGACCATCCGGCCCAAAGTGCCCAAGCCAAGCATTAACGATCCTTCCTGCGGCGCACGGAAATCGGGGTCGGTCCGAGAAACAGGCTACCAGGGGCGACGCTCGACATCGCAGAATTCGGAACTCGCGGAGAGCGTGGCCGACCCTCGCGCCTGCCCCGCCTTCTGGACGGCGGGTCCGCGGACAGATAAGAACGCGCCCGATTTCTGTCAATCTGACGTGCTTCCCGTCGCCGGAGCACACCTTCATGGAGTTCCGATGACCCTTGTCAGCACCGCATCGCGGATTGCGCTCGCGCTTGCCGCGGCGCTCGCACTCGCCCCGGCCGCCGCGCTCGCCCAGGCCAATCCGCCGGCCGCCGCCGCCGAACCGGTCGCGGCGGATCCCGAAAAGGTGCTCGCCCGCGTCGGCGACGTGACCATCACCGAAGCCGACGTGGCCCAGGCCAACGAGGACTTCGGCGACGAATTGCAGCAGATCCCGCAGAACCGCCGTCGCGGCGTCCTGATCGACGTGCTGGTCGACATGGAACTGCTCGCGAAGGCCGCGCGGGAGAAGGGCCTCGACAAGACCGCCGAGTTCGAGCGCCGCATGGACATGCTGCGCACCCGGGCATTGCGGAACCTCTACGTGGAGAAGGAGATCGTCGGCTCCGTAACGGACGCCGAGATCAAGGCCGAGTACGACACGGAAGCCGCCAAGTTCGCCTCGCAGGAAGAGGCGCACGCCCGCCACATCCTGGTCGAGACCGAGGAGGAGGCGAGGGCGGTGATCGCCAGCCTCGAGGGCGGCGGAGATTTCGCGGCGATTGCCAAGGAGAAGTCGAAGGATCCCGGCAGCGGTGCGAACGGCGGCGATCTCGGCTTCTTCCGGAAGGGCCAGATGGTGCCCGAATTCGAGGCCGCGGTGTTCTCGCTCGAGCCGGGCGGCATCACGAAGGAGCCCGTGCAGTCTCAGTTCGGCTGGCATGTGATCAAGCTCGAGGAGAAGCGGCAGAGCGCGCCGCCCCCGCTCGAGGACGTGAAGGAGCAGGTCAAGAGCGCGCTGCTTCGGCAGAAGTTCGAGACGACAATGAGCGAACTCCGCGCGAACACGTCGGTCGAAATCGCCGGCGAGCCGCAGCCGGGCAGCGCCGGCGCCCCGGAAGCGCCGGCCGGCGAGGCGACGCCCGCCCCGCAGCAGCCGAACTGACCGGAGCCTCGATGTCCGCCAAGGTGTCGCCGTTCGCCCCGGCGTCCTATCCCCGCATGCCGGTCGTGAACGGCGTCCGCTTCGCGAGCACCGAGGCGGGCATCCGCTACCGGAACCGCCGCGACCTGCTGCTTGCCGTGTTCGATCCTGGGACGGCGGTGGCGGGCGTCTTCACGCAGTCGCGCTGCGCCTCGGCGCCCGTCGACTGGGACCGCGAGCGGCTCGGCCGCGGCACGGCGCGCGCGCTGGTGGTGAATTCCGGCAACGCCAACGCCTTCACCGGCAGGAAAGGCCGCGACGCGACGCGGCTGACGGCGGAGGCCGCAGCGCGTGCCGTCGGGTGCCTGGCGGAGGAGGTGTTCCTGGCCTCCACCGGCGTCATCGGCGAGCCCCTCGATCCCGCTCCGTTCGAACGGCATCTCGGAAGGCTGCAGGCCGAGGCCGTCGCGGACGGGATCGTGGACGCCGCCCGGGCGATCATGACGACGGACACCTACCCGAAGGTGGCCACGCGCTCTGTCCGGCTCGGCGATGCCGCCATCACGATCAACGGCATCGCCAAGGGCGCCGGGATGATCGCGCCGGACATGGCGACCATGCTCGCCTTCGTCTTCACGGATGTCGCGGCGAGCCCCTCGACGCTGCAGGCGGCGCTCCGCGAGGCGGTGGAGGACAGCTTCAACGGGATAACGATCGACAGCGACACCTCCACCTCTGACACGGTGCTCCTCTTCGCGACCGGGGCATCGGGACGGGCCGGAGCTCCGAGCCTCGATGATGCCGACGTGGCCGATGGCGACGCGTTCCGGGCGGCGCTGGCGGATCTCTGCCGCGAACTCGCGCACCTGGTCGTGAAGGACGGCGAGGGCGCGACCAAGTTCGTGGAAGTGCGGGTGCGGGGCGCCGCCAGCGCGGACTCGGCAAGGAAGGTTGCGCGCTCGATCGCCAATTCGCCGCTGGTGAAGACGGCACTCGCCGGCGAGGACGCCAACTGGGGCCGGGTGGTGATGGCCGTCGGCAAGGCGGGCGAACCGGCCGATCGGGACCGCCTCTCGATCTGGTTCGGCGGGCACCGCGTCGCCTTCGAAGGCGAGCGCGATCCCGACTACTCCGAAGAGGCCGTCTCGGCTTACATGAAGGGGGCGGAGCTCGTGCTGACCGCCGATCTCGGCATCGGCGACGGCGAGGCGCGCGTCTGGACCTGCGACCTCACGGCGGAATACGTGGCGATCAACGCCGACTACCGTTCCTGATCCCGTGCCGCGCCTTCTCCTCGTCGCGGCGTGCGCGCTGGTCGATGGCGACGGCCGCGTTCTCGTGGCCCGGCGGCCCGAGGGCAAGGCCATGGCGGGGCTTTGGGAATTCCCGGGCGGAAAGGTCGAGGAAGGCGAGACGCCCGAGGCGGCGCTGATCCGCGAGCTGGCCGAAGAGCTCGGCATCAGCGTTACGCAAGCGTGTCTCGCGCCCCTCACATTCGCCAGCCATTCTTATCCGGATTTTCACATTCTCATGCCATTGTTCGTGTGCAGGCGTTGGCAAGGAATGCCCGTGGCACGCGTACATGAAGCCCTGAAATGGGTTCGCCCGAACCGGCTGCGCGAGCTGGAGATGCCCGCCGCCGACGAGCCGCTCGTCAGCCACCTCGTCGATCTGCTCTGACCGCCTGGAGGGCCGCGTGCTGACCGCCAAGATCAAACGGTTCCTGCACGATCGGTCAGGCGCGACCGCAATCGAATACGGCCTCATCGCCTCCATCGTCGGCGCGGCGCTCATCGGCATTGCCGGCACGGGCGGCGCCCTCGAAGGCCTCTACGAGGACGTCCGCAAGATCATCGACGCGATGGTGGGGACCGGCTGAGGCTGCCTCGAGTCAGACCGTCCTGCTGCGACCTTTGCCGAGGACGTCGGCGAGGCTGACGGTTGCCGATCCGCGCCGGGCGGGCTTCTGCTGGCCTTCGTGCGGCGCCCAGCCGGAGAGCGAGACCACCTCGAACGTCGCGCGCACGCGTCCGTCGGGATCGGCGAAGCGATCGGCATAGATCTCCGCCGCGCGCAGGAAGAGCCGGCGCGGCGGCGGCCGCCGGTCGCGCTCGACGAGCACGTTCGCGGCGCCCATTCCCCGCAAGTCCCGCATGAGGTGGAACGCCGAATCGTACCGGACGGTGAGCACGTCGCGATCCGCGACCGGCAGCGCGAAGCCGGCGCGCTGGAGAAGCGCCCCGAGATCGCGCACGTCGGCGAAGGGCAGGACGCGCGGACTGGCGCCGCCGCGGACCTCCGCCTCCGCTTCCGCGAGCGTCTGGCGAAGCTCGGTCAGAGTGTCCCCGCCGAGCATGGCTGCGAGGAAGAGGCCGTCCGGGCGGAGCGCCCGGCGGATCTGCACCAGCGCGCCGGGCAGATCGTTCGCCCAGTGCAGGGACAGCACCGAGACGAAGAGGTCGAGGCTTTCCGGCGCGAAGGGCAGGGACTCCTCGTCCCCGACAAGTCCCGGGAGATCGCCCCGGCCGCAGTCGCCGGCGAACCCGCAAAGCCGGACCGTGGTTGCGGCCTTGCTGCTCCGGGCGAGCATTTCTGCAAGGGTGTCGCCGGGTTCGGCGATTGCGGCGAGCTCGAACCGGCGGTCGACGACGTCAAGCCGCTCCATGATGTCTCCGGCCGCCTGCCGGGCCAGGAAGTCCATTCCCGGCGCATTCCGGCGCAGCGCGCGCGCCAGTTGGGCGCGGTGGGCGGTCTTGTCCAGGATCGGTGGGACGGGCATCGCGCTCCAGGGATTTCGACGCACCGGCCATGCCGGGCTGACGCGGTTTCCGTGGCGGACTATCCTGTCACGATGCTTGCCGTCAAAGACCGATTGCCGCCGGTCGCGCGCTTCGCGTTGCGGCGGGCGATCGATCTCGTCATGCCGCCGGTCTGCCCGGTGTGCCGCAGCGCGATCGCCGATCCGCACGCGCTCTGCGCGCGCTGCTGGTCGGGCATGCGGTTCATCGGCCAGCCCTTGTGCCCCGTCTACGGCACGCCCTTCGCCTACGACCTGGGCGAGGGGGCGATCTCGCCCGAGGCGATGGCCGATCCGCCGCTTTTCCGAAGCGCCCGGGCCGTGGCGATCTACGACGGCCCGGCGCGGGCGCTGGTCCATGCCATGAAGTACAGGGATCACCCGGAACTCGCCCGGATGATGGCCGAGGCGATGGCGCGGGCCGGCTATGACCTCGTCGCGTCGGCCGATCTGATCGTGCCGGTGCCGCTCCACCGCTGGCGCCTGTGGCGGCGGCGCTTCAACCAGTCGGCGCTGCTGGCCGCGGCGATTGCGACGCAGGCCGGGAAGCCGTGTTCGCTTGCGGCCCTTGCGCGCGTGAAGCCGACCAGGCAGCAGGTCGGGCTCTCGGCCGCCCAGCGGCTCGCGAACGTCCAGGGCGCGTTCCGCGTCCCCGGTGCGGAAAGGCCGGCGGTCGCCGGCCACGCCATCCTCCTCGTCGACGACGTCTATACCTCCGGCGCGACCGCAAAGGCGGCGACGAGGGCCCTGCTTCGCGCCGGTGCCAGGAGCGTCGACGTGCTCACCTTCGCCCGCGTCGCGAACTGAACGGCCCTTCCTGCGTTCAAAGTTGAACCTTATATGACTGTCCGATCATCGATTTTCAGCAGGTGCCGCGCTGTCATGCGAGTTACGATCTACACCCGCCAGTTCTGCGGCTACTGCACCGCCGCCAAGCGCCTGCTGTCCGACAAAGGCATCGCCTTCGAGGAGAAGGACGCCACCAGTGCGCCGGAACTCCGTCGCGAGATGATCGAGAAGTCCGGAAGGTTCACCTTCCCCCAGATCTTCGTCGGCGACCATCACGTCGGCGGCTGCGACGATCTCTACGCCCTGGATCGTCGCGGTGAGCTCGACCGCCTGCTTGCAGCGTGACCCCGATGAGCAGCTTTCGTGCAGCCTGCGTCCAGCTCCGCTCGACCGGCAACGTCGGGCGGAACATCGCCGTCGTGGAGGACCTCGTGCGATCGGCTGCGGAGCTCGGCGCGGACTACGTCCAGACGCCCGAGATGACGAACATCGTGCAGCGCGACCGGGCCTTGCTCGAGGCTGCGATCCGGGAGGAGAAGGACGACCCCGCGGTCGCCGCGTTCTCGCGCCTCGCCAAGGACCTCGGGATCCATCTCCATATCGGTTCGCTCGCGCTCAGGGTCGGCGACCGGATCGCCAATCGGGCCTACGTGTTCGCGCCGGACGGCGCGGTGCTCGCGCGCTACGACAAGATCCATCTCTTCGACGTCGATCTCCCGAACGGCGAGAGCTGGCGCGAATCGGCGGTCTATGCGGGGGGCGACGCCGCGGTCGTGGCGGAGCTGCCCTGGTGCCGGCTGGGCGTCGCGATCTGCTACGACGTGCGCTTCCCCCAGCTCTTCAGGGCGCAAGCGCATGCCGGCGCCTCGGTGCTGACCGCGCCGGCCGCCTTCACGCGCCAGACCGGAGAGGCGCACTGGCACGTCCTCCAGCGCGCGCGCGCCATCGAGAACGGCGCCTTCATGATCTCGGCCGCGCAGGGCGGGCGGCATGAGGACCAGCGCGAGACGTTCGGACATTCCTTGATCGTCGGCCCGTGGGGCGAAGTGCTCGCGGAGGCGGGCGGCGACGGCCCGGAGGTGCTCGTGGCCGACATCGATCCCGCGAAGGCGACCGACGCGCGCCAGCGGATCCCCGCTTTGAAGAACGAGCGGCCGTTCGCCCTGCCGGACGGCGCCGCGAGGCTGCCCCTCAGGTCGGCATCATGATCCGGTACAGCCTCGTCTGTGCGGGCCGCCACGAATTCGAAGCGTGGTTCGGCAGCTCCGGCGCATTCGATGCGCAGCGCGCGGCCGGCCACGTCGCGTGCCCGATCTGCGGCAGCCTGGAGGTCGAGAAGGCGCTGATGGCGCCCTCCATCACGACCGGACGGAAAGGGTCGGAGGGTCGCGCCGAGCAGACTTCGCCTGCACACGGCCCCGACCGCAAGCAGATGATCGAGGCGATGAAGAAGGTGCGCAACCAGCTCATCGCCAACGCCGATTACGTCGGCGACCGCTTCGCCGAGGAGGCGCGCAAGATCCACTACGAGGAGGCGGAGAAGCGCGGCATCTACGGCCAGGCTACGCCGGAGGAGGCACGGGGCCTCATCGAGGAGGGCGTGTCGTTCGCGCCCCTGCCGGTTCTGCCGGACGACGCGAACTGAGCGCCTTCAGTCCGCAGGCGGCCGGGTCGCGCTCATCATGTAGTTCACGTCCGTGTCGCTCGACTGCTTCCAGCGGTCGCGGAGCGGGTCGTAGACGATCCCGGTCACGTTCCCGACCGCCAGGCCGGCCCGGGTGAGATGGGCCCCGAGCTCGTCGGGGCGGACGAGCTTGCCGTATTCGTGCGTGCCGCGGGGCAGCCAGCGGAGCACGTACTCGGCCCCGACGATCGCCAGGGCGTAGGCTTTCATGGTCCGGTTGATGGTGGCGAGGATCACCATGCCGCCCGGCCGCGTCAGCGCCGCACAGGTCCCGATGAAGGCGCCGAGATCGGGCACGTGCTCCACCACCTCCAGAGCGAGGACGACGTCGAAGCCTTCTCCGCGGTCCACCAGCGCTTCGGCGGTCGTCGCACGATAATCGATCGTACAGCCGCTCCGCTCGGCGTGGAGCCTGGCGACCGCGACGTTCTCGGGCGCGGGGTCGATGCCGACGGTCTCCGCCCCGAGTCGCGACACCGGCTCGCTGACGAGGCCGCCGCCGCAGCCGATGTCGACGAACCGCAGACCCTCGAACGGCCGCGCGTTCGCGTCCCGCCCGAAATGGTCGCAGACCATGTCGCGCACGTAGCCGAGCCGGACCGGGTTGAGCTGGTGCAGCGGCCGGAGCTTGCCGGCGGGATTCCACCAGTCGTCCGCCATGCGCGCGAACTTCGCGACCTCCTGCGGGTCGGTGTTGTCGGTGCGGCGATCGGCCGTGCTCGCCATGCGGAGCGTCTCCGGAGCGTCAGGAGGGTATTGGGACGGGATCGTTGCTCGTCCCGGCGGAAACCGATACAACGCGCCGCCGTCGCCCCGCTGCGGCGGCCGTCCATCCATTCTGAACACCAATCGGCTGCCCGGCAACCGCCCGCACACGGATCAGCAGCAATGGCGCGTCTCGTCATGAAGTTCGGCGGTACCTCCGTCGCCGACCTCGACCGCATCCGCAACGTCGCACGCCACGTGAAGCGCGAGGTGGATGCCGGGCATGAGGTCGCGGTGGTGGTCTCGGCCATGGCCGGCGAGACGAACAAGCTCGTCGCGCTGTGCCGCGGCGCTTCGCCGCTGCACGACGCGCGGGAATATGACACCGTCGTCGCGGCCGGCGAGCAGGTGACGTGCGGCCTGCTGGCGATCGCGCTCCAGGCGATGGGTGTCCATGCGCGGTCCTGGCTGGGCTGGCAGATCCCGATCCGCACGGACGCCGCGCACGGCGCCGCCCGGATCACCGGCATTCCGGCCGAGATGCTGCTCGAGCGGTTCGCGCAGGGCCAGGTCGCCGTCGTCGCCGGGTTCCAGGGGCTTGCTCCGGACAACCGGGTGGCGACGCTCGGCCGCGGCGGGTCCGATACGAGCGCGGTGGCGATCGCGGCGGCGGTCGGCGCGGACCGCTGCGACATCTATACCGATGTGGACGGGGTCTACACGACCGACCCGCGCATCGTCTCGAACGCGCGCCGGCTGGACAAGATCGCCTTCGAGGAGATGCTGGAGATGGCGTCGCTCGGAGCGAAGGTGCTGCAGGTCCGCTCGGTCGAGCTCGCAATGCTGCACGGCGTCAGGACCTTCGTGCGGTCGAGCTTCGACGATCCCGACGCGCCCCAGGCCGGCCCGGACGGGCAGCCGATCGGCACGCTCATCTGCGACGAGGACGAAATCGTGGAAAAACAGCTCGTTACCGGCATCGCCTACTCCAAGGACGAGGCGAAGATCACGATGCGCGGCGTGCAGGACAAGCCAGGCGTGGCCGCAGCCATCTTCGGCCCGCTCGCCGATGCCTCGATCAATGTCGACATGATCGTCCAGAACATCTCGGAGGACGGCCGGACGACCGATATCACCTTCACGGTCCCCACCGCCGATTTCGAGCGAGCGATGGCGCTCATCAAGAGCCTGGAAGGCGCCGTCACCATGGAGAGCGTCTCGGGGTCGAGCGACGTGGCGAAGGTTTCCGTCATCGGCATCGGCATGCGCAGTCACGCCGGCGTCGCCGCGAAAGCCTTCGAAGCACTGGCAGCCCGTGGTATCAACATACAATTGATCACCACCTCGGAGATCAAGATCTCGATCCTGATCGACGCCGCCTACACCGAGCTTGCGGTGCGGACGCTCCATTCAATATACGAACTCGACAAGACCTGAGGTCTAGCCGCCGGGCCGCCGGCCCGGCGATTCAGGAGGGGTGACCTTGCAGGTTACGCGGGGGGCACCGCCCGGTCCGCGCGTGCTGCTGAGGCGGCTCCGCGAGATCATGGCGGAGTCGATCGGCGCCCAGGAGCGCCTGGACAAGATCGTGAGGATCATCGCCGCGAACATGGTTGCGGAGGTGTGCTCGGTCTATGTCCTGCGTTCCGACGGCGTGCTCGAGCTCTATGCCACGGAGGGTCTGAAGGCGACGTCGGTCCACCGGGCCACGCTCACCGTCGGCCGCGGCCTGGTCGGCCTCATCGCCGCCGAGGCCCGGCCGCTCAACCTCCCCGACGCCCAGAGCCATCCGGCCTTCGCCTATCTCCCGGAGACGGGGGAGGAGATCTACCACTCGTTCCTGGGCGTCCCCATCCTGCGCGCCGGCCGGACGCTCGGCGTGCTCGTGGTACAGAACCGCTCGTTCCGATCCTATGCCGAGGAGGAGGTCGAGGCGCTCCAGACGACGGCCATGGTGCTGGCCGAGATGTTCGCCGCCGGCGAGATCGAGGATCTGACGGCGCCGGGGGCGGACCTCGACCTGAACCGGCCGGTCCACCTGAAAGGCGCGTCGTTCTGGGACGGCATCGCGCTCGGCCACGTCGTCCTCCACGAGCCGCGCATCGTCGTCACGCAGCTGATCGGCGAGGATTCGGAGCACGAGCTGAAGCGGCTCGACGCCGCGATGGCGAGCCTCAGGCTGTCGGTCGACGACCTGCTCGCCCGCAGCGCCTCCGTCGGCACCGGCGAGCATCGGGAAATTCTCGAAGCCTACCGCATGTTCGCCCAGGATCGCGGCTGGACGAGGCGCCTGCAGGAGGCGATTGAAGCCGGGCTCACGGCCGAGGCGGCCGTCGAGAAGGTGCAGAACGACACCCGCGCGCGCATGCTGCGGCAGACGGACCCGTTCCTGCGCGACCGGCTGCACGATTTCGACGACCTGGCGAACCGGCTGCTGCGCGAGCTGATGGGGCGCCCGCACGGGCCCGTCGCGGGCGAACTGCCGGAAGACGCCGTGATCGTGGCGCGCAACATGGGCGCCGCCGAGCTCCTCGACTACGACCATCGCCGGATCCGCGGGCTCGTGCTGGAAGAGGCCGGCCCGACGAGCCACGTCGCCATCGTGGCGCGCGCGCTCGGCATCGCCACCGTGGGACAGGCCCAGGACGCGGTCGCCCTCGCCGAGGCGGGCGACCCGATCATCGTCGACGGCGAGACCGGCGAGGTCCATCTCCGCCCGCCGACCGACATCGAGACGGCCTATATCGACAAGGTCCGGTTCCGGGCGAGGCGCCAGGAGCAGTACCGGCTGCTCCGCGACGAGCCCGCCGTGACGCGCGACGGCGTTTCCGTGGCGCTCCACGTCAATGCCGGCCTGATGATGGACCTGCCCCATCTCCCGGAATCGGGCGCCGTCGGCATCGGCCTGTTCCGGACCGAGCTCCAGTTCATGATCTCCTCGGCCTTTCCGCGGCAGAGCGAGCAACAGGCCTTCTACGCGCAGGTCCTCGATGCGGCGGGCGACAAGCCGGTGACGTTCCGCTCGCTCGACGTCGGCGGCGACAAGGTGCTGCCCTACCTCCGCTCGCAGGCGGAGGAGAACCCGGCCATGGGCTGGCGCGCGATCCGGCTCGGCCTCGATCGCCCGGCACTCCTCAGGACCCAGGTGAGGGCGCTGCTCCGGGCGGCGGCCGGGCGCGAACTGCGGCTGATGTTCCCGATGGTGACGGAGGTGTCGGAGTTCCAGCGCGCCAAGGCGATCGTCCAGCGGGAGATTGCGCATCTCACGCGGCACGGCCACGACGGCGCGACGCGGATCAGGCTCGGCGTCATGGTCGAGGTCCCGTCGCTGCTCTTCCAGCTCGACGAGCTGTTCGGAGCGGTGGATTTCGTGTCGGTCGGATCGAACGACCTGATGCAGTTCATGATGGCGAGCGACCGCGGCAACACACGGCTCGCCGGCCGTTTCGACACGCTCTGCCCCGCCTTCCTGCGCGCCCTAAAGCTCGTCGTGGAGAAGGGGAGTGCGGCGAATGCGCCCGTTTCCCTGTGCGGCGAGATGGCTGGGAGGCCGATCGAGGCCATGGCGCTCATCGCGCTCGGATACCGTTCGCTGTCGATGGCGTCCTCGTCGGTGGGGCCGATCAAGGCGATGGTGCGCGCCACGGAGCTCGGGCCGCTGCGGGAACGGCTCCTGTCGCTGCTGGACGAGGGGTTGTCGGCACCTGACATTCGCGGCGAGCTCCGCGGCTGGGCGGCGGCGAACGGCATTCCCGTCTGACCGTCCAGCGCCTATATCGCTCGCATGATCCCCACCGCCCGCCTGCGCCTCCTCATCGACCGCCACGATGCGATCACGGCCGCGCTCTCCGGTGCGCCCGAGCGCGACGAGTTCGTGCGGCTGTCGCGGGAGCTCGCCGAGCTCGAGCCCATTGCCGCCAAGGCGCGCGAGCTTCAGGACGCGCAGGCGGAACTGAGGGAGACCACGGCGCTCGTCGACGATCCCGGCACCGACCGCGAGATGAGAAGCCTCGCGGAGGAGGAGCTCGGTGTCCTCGAGGAGCGCATCGAGGCGTTGTCCAAGGAGCTGCAGATCCTGCTCCTGCCGAAGGACGCGGCCGACGAGCGGAGCGTCATCCTGGAGGTGAGGGCCGGGACGGGCGGCGACGAGGCGGGGCTCTTCGCCGGCGATCTCTTTCGCATGTACGAGCGCTACGCAGCGCTTCACGGCTGGAAGGTCGAGATCATGTCGGCGAGCGCGGGCGAGGTCGGAGGCTTCCGGGAGATCGTGGCGAGCGTCCGCGGCGCCGGTGTCTTCGCCCGCCTGAAATACGAATCGGGCGTCCACCGCGTGCAGCGGGTGCCGGCGACCGAATCGGGCGGCCGGATCCACACGTCCGCCGCAACCGTCGCCGTGCTTCCGGAGGCCGAGGAGGTCGACGTCGAGATCCGGCCCGAGGAGATCCGGGTCGACACGATGCGGGCCTCCGGGGCAGGCGGCCAGCACGTCAACACGACCGATTCCGCCGTGCGCATAACGCATCTCCCGACCGGGATCATCGTCGTCCAGGCCGAGAAGTCGCAGCACCAGAACCGGGCGCGCGCCATGCAGATCCTGCGCGCGCGGCTCTACGACCTCGAGCGCCAGCGCGCCGAGGACGAACGTGCCGCGGCGCGCAAGGGCCAGGTCGGATCGGGCGATCGCTCGGAGCGGATCCGCACCTACAACTTCCCGCAGGGGCGGGTGACCGACCACCGCATCAACCTGACGCTCTACAAGCTCGACAAGGTGCTCGACGGCGAGGCGCTCGACGAGATCATCGATGCGCTCATCGCGGAAGACCGGGCGCGGCTCCTTTCGGAGTTCGAGCGGGCGGCATGATTACGGTCCGGGAGGCCCTGTCCCGGAGCCGCGCGGAGCTCGCCCGCGCCGGGATCGAGACGGCCGATCTGGATGCGAGGCTTCTTCTCGAAAGGGCGCTCGGGATCACCGCCGTCGATTTGATCGCCAGGCCCGAGCAAGAGGTCGATCCAGCCGCCGGAGCCGCCCTGGCATCGCTGATCGAGCGTCGCGTGAGGCGTGAGCCGGTCGCACGGATCCTCGGCGCGAAGGAGTTCTGGGGCCTCGACCTCGTCGTCTCCCCCGCCACGCTGGTTCCGCGCCCCGACACGGAGATCCTGGTGGAGGCGGTCCTGCGCTGGGCTCGGCAGCAAGCCGGACCGAACCTGACGATCGCCGATCTCGGCACCGGGACAGGGGCGATCCTGATCGCCCTTCTGAGCGAGTTGCCGCATGCGCGCGGGATCGCGACGGACCTCAGCAGCGAAGCCCTCGCGACGGCGGCAGCGAACGCGCAGCGCCACGGCGTCGGCGACCGAATCACCTTTCTCCAGGCCGACTTCGCATCGCACCTGCCGGAACGGTGCGACGCAATCGTGTCGAACCCACCCTACATCCGAAGTGCGGACCTGGCGGGCTTGGAGGCGGAGGTTCGAGACCACGATCCGCGCCTCGCGCTCGACGGCGGACCGAGCGGCGTGGAGGCCTATGGCAAAATCATAGACGCGACCCCACATAGTCTTCGTCGCCCCGGACTCCTTGCACTGGAAGTCGGCTACGATCAGGCGGACAGTGTCGCCGCGATGTGTCAGGCTCGGCATATGTCGATTCGCGAGATCGGGAGCGACCTGTCGGGTCATGCCAGAGCGGTGCTTGCTGTCACGGCGGATTGACCGGCTGCATTTTGGCGCAGCGCAAAAAATCGCTTGGAACTGCGGGTTATTGCCGCTAGGTTCCAGCTACGAACCGTTGCCGAAGCCAACAAGAACGGCATCCCGACTGCGGGAGCGGCAGAGGGCCTTCAGGAATTCGGGCCGGTTCGTCTGCGTCGAAAAACGAGTGCAGCGGATCCTCGGGGGAAAGCCTCGGGCTGGGTCGCATCGGACGTGGATCGCATGACCAGATCATGATCCGGAAGTGGGATCAGGACGGTGGCGTGTCAGCCCTCAGAGACGAGAACGGTTTCATGAGACATAATCAGAATAGACGGTCGCGGGGTCGCAACCGTAAGGGGCCGAATCCGCTCACGCGGAGCTATGAATCGAACGGACCGGACGTGAAGGTCCGCGGCACGGCGATGCATGTGGCCGAGAAGTATATGACGCTGGCGCGGGACGCGCTTTCATCCGGCGATACCGTCGCGGCCGAAAACTATTTCCAGCACGCCGAGCATTACAACCGCATCGTGATGGCGGCGCAGTCGCAGGTGCAGCCGGCGCAGCCCTATCCTGCGCGCGACTACGGCGATCGCGACTACGATGACGATGAAGACGACGAGATGATGGTCAATGGCCGGCAGTTCCAGCGGCCGGAATACGATCAGCCGTACGAGCAGCGTCAGCCTATGCAGGGCGAGCCGCGACGCGGCGGACAGGACGAGCAGCGCCGCCCGCCGCGCGAGGCGCAGGAGAACCAGGCGGACGACGGCGACGAGCGCCCCGTGGAGCGCGACTCGCACCGGCGTCGCCGGCCGCGCTACGAGGATCAGCCGGCCGAGCTGCGGACAGCTTCGGACGGCGACGACGCTTCCTCCGAACAGCCGGTGCAATCGGCGCCGGCGCCGGCGCCGGCAGAGCTCGACGAAGCCCCGAAGCCGCGCCGCCGCCGCACCCGCAAGCCGGCGGCCGCGGAGGCCGAGGCCGACGACGGCGGCACGCGCGACGGCGAAGCCGCGCTCGCGGCATTCCCCGACCGCTGAACTGCTCGAAGGGCGGGCCTCTCGCCGGCCCTTTCTCATAGGCGTGCCCGCCCCGCCGCCGCGGCCCGTGTCCGGCCGGTGGTTCGGCGCTTGCGCGATTGCGCAAAGTCAACGCGCGCCCCGCCGGAATAGCGAAAATCGCGCCCGGCCGAGCTGGCCCGTTGAGTTGCAGAACGGCAACACCATATCAGGCGGACGGCCGCCGCCAGGGGTCGGATTCAGGCGCTCGCCGGTGCTTCGGGCCGGCGCGGCAGACCAGAAGGGGTGACGCATGAACTTCGAGAAATACACCGATCGCGCCCGCGGTTTCGTCCAGTCGGCGCAAACCCATGCGCTGGGACAGGGGCATCAGCAATTTACGCCCGAGCATCTCCTCAAGGTGCTCCTCGACGACCCCGAGGGGCTTGCATCCGGCCTGATCGAGCGAGCCGGCGGGCGACCGCGCGACGCCGCCCTCGCCCTCGATGCGGCGCTCGCGCGCGTGCCAAAGGTGTCCGGCGGCTCCGGGCAGCTCTACCTTGCCCAGCCCCTTGCGAAGGTGTTCGCGACCGCGAGCCAGCTCGCCGAGAAGGCGGGCGACAGCTTCGTCACCGTCGAGCGGCTCCTCCTCGCGCTCGCGATGGAGAAGGATGCCGGCACGGCGCAGATCCTCGCCAATGCGGGCGTGACGCCGACCGCGCTGAACCAGGCCATCAACGAGATCCGCAAGGGCCGGACCGCCGACAGTGCCGGCGCCGAGCAGGGCTACGATGCCCTCAAGAAATATGCGCGCGACCTCACGCAGGAGGCGCGCGACGGGAAGCTCGACCCGGTGATCGGACGCGACGAGGAGATCCGCCGCACCATCCAGGTCCTGTCGCGCCGGACCAAGAACAACCCCGTCCTCATCGGCGAGCCGGGTGTCGGCAAGACTGCGATCGTCGAGGGCCTCGCGCAGCGCATCCTCAATGGCGACGTGCCCGAGAGCCTTCGCGAGAAACGGCTGATGGCACTCGATATGGGCGCGCTCATCGCCGGCGCCAAGTATCGCGGCGAGTTCGAGGAGCGTCTGAAAGCCGTGCTTTCGGAGATCCAGTCGGCCGAAGGACAGATCATCCTCTTCATCGACGAGATGCACACCCTGGTCGGCGCCGGCAAGGCGGATGGCGCGATGGACGCCTCCAACCTGCTGAAGCCGGCGCTCGCGCGCGGCGAACTGCACTGCGTCGGGGCGACGACCCTCGACGAGTACCGCAAGCATGTCGAGAAGGATGCCGCGCTCGCCCGACGTTTTCAGCCGGTCTACGTCTCCGAGCCGACGGTCGAGGACACGATTTCCATCCTGCGTGGCCTCAAGGAGAAGTACGAGCTTCATCACGGGGTTCGGATCACCGATTCCGCAATCGTCTCGGCGGCGGTGCTTTCGAACCGCTACATCACCGACCGCTTCCTGCCGGACAAGGCGATCGACCTCGTGGACGAGGCTTCGGCGAGGCTCCGGATGCAGGTCGATTCCAAGCCCGAGCACCTCGACGAACTCGACCGTCGCATCATCCAGCTCAAGATCGAGCGCGAGGCCCTGAAGAAGGAGACCGACCAGGCCTCCCAGGACAGGCTCGTCCGGCTCGAGAAGGAACTCGCCGACCTCGAGGAGGAATCGGCCGAGCTGACGGCGCGCTGGCAGGCGGAGAAGGAGAAGCTGTCGGCCGCGCAGAAGATCAAGGAGCAGCTCGATCAGGCGCGGTTCGACCTCGAACGTGCGCAGCGTCACGGCGATCTCGCCAAGGCCGGAGAACTCGCCTACGGCGTCATCCCCGATCTGGAGCGGAAGGTCACGGAGGCCGAGGCCGCCGACCGCGCGTCGGGCATGGTTGAGGAGGCCGTTACGCCCGACCATATCGCCGGCATCGTCTCGCGCTGGACCGGCATCCCGGTGGACAAGATGCTCGAGGGCGAGCGCGAGAAGCTGCTGCGCATGGAGGACGAGATCGGCCGGCGCGTGGTCGGTCAGGCGGAAGCGGTCCAGGCGGTCTCCACCGCGGTGCGCCGCTCGCGCGCCGGCCTGCAGGACCCGAACCGGCCGATCGGCTCGTTCATGTTCCTGGGGCCGACGGGCGTCGGCAAGACGGAGCTCACCAAGGCCCTCGCCGACTACCTGTTCGACGACGAGACCGCGATGGTGCGGATCGACATGTCGGAATACATGGAGAAGCACTCCGTGGCCCGGCTGATCGGCGCGCCTCCGGGCTATGTCGGCTACGAGGAGGGCGGGGCGCTCACGGAAGCGGTGCGGCGCCGCCCGTACCAGGTGATCCTCTTCGACGAGATCGAGAAGGCGCATCCGGACGTCTTCAACGTGCTCCTACAGGTGCTGGACGACGGCCGGCTCACGGACGGGCAGGGCCGCACGGTCGACTTCCGCAACACGCTGATCGTGATGACGTCGAATCTCGGCGCGGAATATCTCGCTGCCCTGCGGGAAGACGAGGACGTCGACGCCGTGCGCGACCAGGTGATGGCCGTTGTGCGGTCGAATTTCCGGCCGGAATTCCTCAACCGCGTCGACGAGATCATCCTCTTCCACCGGCTGAAGCGGAACCAGATGGAGACGATCGTCGACATCCAGCTCGGCCGGCTCCGGAAGCTGCTGGAGGACCGGAAGATCACGGTCGCGCTCGACGAGAGCGCCAGGCGCTGGCTCGCCGACAAGGGCTACGACCCGGCCTACGGCGCCCGGCCGCTGAAGCGCGTCATCCAGAAGCAGGTGCAGGACCCGCTCGCCGAGCGGATCCTCGCCGGCGACGTCCGGGACGGCGACACGGTCGCGGTCTCGGCCGGAACGGACCGGCTTCTGTTCCGCGTCGCAGACCAGGCCGCGGCGCAGGCGGCCTGAGTCGGACCACCGGCGAAGAAGGGGAGGGGGGGCCTGGGCGGGCCCCTCTTTCCGTTTCGGCGCCGGCTCAGCCCCCGCTTCGTTTCCGCGAATCGACTCGCGCCTGCTTCGGCCTTATGCCGGCGCCGGCGAGGATGGGGCACCGCATGCGCGTGGCGGAGATCAGATACTATCCCGTGAAGGGCGCGCGGGGCATCACGCTGCCCGAGGCTGAGGTCGAGAGACGCGGCATCGCCGGCGACCGCCGCTGGATGCTCGTCGATGCCGCGAACCGCGTCGTGACGCAGCGCGAATTGCCGCCGCTCGCGCGCCTGCGGGCGGAGCCGTCCGGGCCGGGCCTCCGGCTCGCCTTCGGCGGCGAGGCGATCGGCGTGGCGCAGCCGTCTGCCGGAGCGGCCGTGATCGCGACCTCGGTGTGGCACGATGCCGTATTGCTGCGGGAGGCTGCCGAGGCGGGACCCTGGCTGTCGGCCCGGTTCGGCATGCCGCTCCGGCTCGGCTTCCAGGCCGACGACATGCGCCGGCCCGTCGATCCGGACTGGGGCGGTCGCGCCGGCGACGAGGTGAGCCTGGCCGACGGCTTCCCGCTGCTCGTCACGTCGACGGCATCGCTCGCCTCGCTCCAGGTCGAGGTGGGCGCGCCGCTTCCAATGGGGCGGTTTCGTCCCAGCCTCGTCATCGGCGGTGCGCCGGCCTGGGACGAGGATTGCTGGCGCCGCCTGCAGATCGGCGAGGTGGAGATCGAGCTCGTGAAGCCCTGCGCACGGTGCGCGGTCACGACCGTCGATCAGGAGGACGGCGCGGCGCAAGGGCCCGAGCCGCTCGAAGCGCTGCGGCGGATTCGGTTCTCCACCAAGAGGCGCCTGCCCGGACTGCTGTTCGGCTGGAATGCGGTGCCGCGCCGGCTGGGGCGGATGCGGGTCGGCGATGTCGTGGAGGTTCTCGAACGGGGACCCGGCTGGCCGCTCAGGCGAACGTCCGCCGATCGAGGCTAAGGCGGGAGAGCACCCCGAAACGGCGCAGGCGTCAGCTGCGGGCTGCGGCGTAGCGCATCCCGTCGTCGCGGACGAGGAGCGCATCGATGCGTTTCCGCTCCCGCTCGAACGCGGCGAGTTCCGGCCCCTGCAGGGTCCGCCCGCGCGGCACCCGGATCTTCATCGGGTCGACGAAGCGATCGTTCACGAGCACCTCGTAATGGAGGTGGGAGCCGGTGGAGAGGCCGGTCGAGCCGACATAGCCGATGATCTGGCCCTGACGGACGCGGATGCCTTCCTTCACGTCCTTGGCGATCCCGTTCATGTGGCTGTAGGCGGTCTCGTAACCGTTGGCGTGGCGGATCTTCACATGGCGGCCGTAGCCGGATTTCCAGCCGGCATACTCGACGACGCCGTTGCCCGACGCCATGATCGGCGTGCCGCGCGGCGCGGCCCAGTCGACGCCGGAATGGAGCTTGGTGCGGCCGAGGATAGGGTGGCGGCGCATGCCGAAGGAGGAGCTGAAGCGCCCGCCGGCGATGGGCTTGCGCATCAGGAACTTCTTCGCGCTCTTGCCCTCGTCGTCATAGTAGTCGACGAGGCCATCGTCCGTCGTGCGGAAGCGGTAGAACCGGCGCTGCACGCCGCCGAGGCTGAGCGACGCGAACAGGATTTCCGTGCTCTCCGCCTCCTCGCCGTCGGCCTCGTACACCACTTCGAGCGTATCCGCCGGCGTCAGCCGCGCCTGAAGGTCGACGTCGTAGGAGAAGATCCGCACGATGTTCTCCACGATCGGGGTCGGCACGTCGAGCGCGAGCCCGGTTCCCCACAGCCCGGCATAGAGGCTGGGCAGGCTGCCCTGCGCGGGTGCGGGCGCCTCCTCGGCGAAGAGCGAGTCGTCGAAGGCCGGCTCCTCGGCCGGCACGAAGGCGCCCATATCGGCGAGCGCGACCGAACCCAGATGCGAGTCCGCTCCGTAGAGGCTGAGCCGGATCGGGCGGACGCGGCCCTGGCCGTCCGCCGCCAGGCCGAGGCGAAGCTTCTGTCCGCGCTCGATCTCGATGCCGAAATTCGCGTCGAATGCGGTCTGCACCGCCTCGATCTCCTCCGCCGTCGCGCCGGACTGCTCGAGGAGTTCGGCAAGCGTGTCGCCGGCGCCCACCGTGGCGATCTTCTCCTCGACCTCGGGGCCGATCTGGGGCTCGTCGGACTTCTCGACGAGCGAGACGTTCTCCGGCACGATGGCCACCGCGAGCGACGAAATCGCGGCCGTCGCATCGGTGGCACCAACCTCGAAACGGGCCGGATCGATATAGGGCAGGGAGGCGACCTCGACTGCTCCGTCGGCGAGGAAGGGTGCGGCTTCCCGCACGGAGCGCCGGACGTCGGCGAGCGTCAGCTCCGCGGCTTCCTCGAAGAGGACGCCGCGGGCCGGGAAGTCGCTGACCTTGATGGAGACCTCGCCGTCCACGTCCGCGCCGTAGAGAGCGTCGCTCGCTGCCATTTCCACCGGCTCGTCGCCGTCGGAGAAGATCTTGAGCGGGTTGAACGACGGGATACGTGCCGACACTGCCGGGGTGACAGGCGCGGCGAGGTTGGTCGCGATGTGGGCGAAGGGGCGCACCTTCACGACGTCGCGGTCGTCGATCCGGGTGACGGTGGAGACCGGAATGACACGCCGCACGATCTGGGATTCCGCCACCGGCCGCATTCGGTCGCCCTTGGAGGCGATCCCGCCGGCGCCCGGTATCGGGCGCGCGGCGCTCATCGCCGGCCGCAGGACCTCGTCGTCGCCGAGCCCGATCGCAGCCTGGAGTGCGCCGCCGCCGAGCGCAATGGCCGCGATGCCCGTCAGCACCGAGGCGGCGAGCCAGCGAAGACTAAGCCGCCGGCGGTCCGGCGGTCCCTGTCTGACGGCATCTATGTAGAGTGGTTCCTCGTCGCCGAGGTCGATGGCCGGGCGCCGGACGTGATGCGCGTGCGAAGCTATCACTCCTGGACCGAGCCCCCCTTCCAGGCCGCAATTCGCTCTCGAAGCGGCTGCGACTTCATAAGATCGTGAATGTGTCCGCTTCGTGGCCAGAGGTGCCAGCCGGGCCGACGCCTGTCAATCCTTGCGCCGGCTGGTGGAGGCGGGGGCGGGAGGGCCCCGCGCGGCCGCGGCGGTCGCGCGGAGCCGTGCAAGGGCCATCGCGCGAGCCGCGCACGGCCCTAACGAGAGGTCTTCGAGGGGCGGGCGACAGCCGCCGAACCCGCTCGCCGGGGCCGGCGCTCTGGGGCGCCGACCCGGCAACTCGGGGAGGGGGCGATCCGGCAACTCGGGGAGGGGGCGATCCGCCTGTCGGGGACACGGAGTACCAGCGCGGCGATTCGGTCCTTTTCGCTCCTTGACAGGTTTGTGACGGGTTCCCTATATGGCGG
>NZ_JBQYEX010000017.1:0-41396 GCF_052655945.1 Faunimonas sp. B44
ATTGAGGGCACGAGCCCAAGCCTGCCCCAGGGCCGCGACGGTGATCGGGAAAATTGGCTTGGAAACGCCCCCGGCCGGCCTGGACGCGAGCGTGTCCAGCGCCAGCTGCGTGAGAGGCACCCGGCGGGGATGACCGTTCTTCGTTCGCAGCAGCTGGATGGTGCTGCGCGCCAGGTCGACCTGTCCCCAGGTCAGGGACAGGATCTCGGATCGGCGCATCGCCGTGGCGAGAGCCATCCGCGCGACCGGGAGCACCAGCGGATTGCGGCACTCTGACAGGGCACTCTCGATCCTGCCCCACTCACCGGCGCGGAGGCGGCGCTCGCGAGACGGGTTGCGCTTCGGCTTGCGCAGCGCCTGGATGGGGTTCTCGATTCGGATCCCCCATTCCGATCGTGCCAGTTCGAACGCGTGCTGCAGGATCCCCAGCTCGCGATGGACCGTGTCGTTGGACACGCTCCCGAGGCGCTTGTCCCGGTAGGCTGCGAAGTGGCAGGCCTCCACCTTGTCGGCCGGCATAGACACCAGCTGCGGTTCACGCCGGCAGAATGCGTTCAGGATGATTGATTCGATCGGTCCTGCGGCCCGCTTCGTGGGGCAGATGCTCTCGATGTAGCGGGCGAGAACATCACCGACCGTCGCCTTCGCCGGCGCTGATGGCGAGCCACCCTCGACATGCCCGAGATCGGCGAGGCGTTCCTGCGCGTTTGCCCATTTCCGGGCGTCCGAAGCGCTGCTGAACGAACGGGTGCGGCTCGGCTGGCCCTGTCGCCGGACCTGGACCTGCCACTTGCCATTCCGCTTGCGGATGGTCGCCATGAATGCCCTCGTGTGCCCACAGTGTGCCCATGGCGACGAAGGAACATGAGGACCGGCTGGGCTTGCGCCCTAAACCATTGAAGAACCGGGGGAAAATGGTGGGCGCGACAGGGATTGAACCTGTGACCCCTACGATGTCAACGTAGTGCTCTCCCGCTGAGCTACGCGCCCGGAAACTGGGGGTCTGCCGTGAAGGCCCGGCCGATATAGCCGCTGGCCGGGGGTCATGCAAGGCCGATCGGAACGGCCCCGGCGGAAACGCTCAGGCCGCCATCAGGCGGTTCACCTCGCCCACCAGGTCCTTGAGATGGAACGGCTTCGACAGCACCTTCGCATCGCGCGGCGCGCGCATGTCGGGGTTGAGGGCAACGGCCGCGAAGCCGGTGATGAACATGATCTTGAGGTCCGGATCGAGCTCGGCCGCCTTGCGCGCGAGTTCGATGCCGTCCATCTCCGGCATCACGATGTCGGTCAGGAGCAGGTGGAAGGGCTCCTCGCGCAGACGCTCGTAGGCCGAGCGCCCGTTGTCGAAGGAGAGCACCTGGTAACCCGCGTTCTCCAGCGCCCGCGTCAGGAACCGCCGCATGTCGTCATCGTCTTCGGCGAGCAGGATGCGCCCCATCGAATTCCCCGGCCTGAGCAAAGAAGCGAGCGGAAAGTGCGCGACCTTGTGGTCGGTTCGGTAAATATCGGGTAAGTGGCGGCCCCGCAACGCGCGCTCCGCCGCGAATGTGGACAGCGCCGGCGCGGCGCGGCAGGATGCGCGGGCGCCGGCGGACGGCGGAGCGAGGTGAGCGAGGCATGGCGGACCCTGTCCTTCCGGACGATCCGGGCGGCGAACCGCCCGCCTTCGAGATCCTCGCGCCGGCAGAGCAGACCCGCCCCTTCGTGTTCAACTCGCCGCATAGCGGCGCCTATTACCCGCCCGAGTTCCTCGCCGCGGCGGCGCTCGACCGGGTCGCGATCCGCCGCTCCGAGGATCTCCTCGTCGACGCCCTGTTCGGCTCGGTAGTCGGGCTCGGCGCGCCGCTGATGCGCGCGGTCTATCCCCGCGCCTATCTCGACGTGAACCGCGAGCCCTACGAGCTCGACCCGAAGATGTTCGTCGGGCGGCTGCCGTCCTTCGCCAATGTGCGCTCGCTGCGCGTCGCCGGCGGGCTCGGCACCATCCCGCGCGTCGTCGGCGACGCCGCCAACATCTACAAGGCGCCGCTCGACGTGGAGGAGGCGCTGCGCCGGATCGACAGGATCTACCGCCCCTATCACGGCGCGCTCCGGCAGCTGCTCGCCGACACCCATCTCCGGTTCGGGCGCGCCGTCCTCATCGACTGCCATTCCATGCCGTCGAACCTGCAGGGGACGCCGCTCCGGTCGCGGCCCGACTTCATCCTGGGCGACCGCTTCGGCGCGAGCTGCGCGCCCGAGCTGGTCGGCCGCGCCCAGGCCGTGCTGCGCGACCTCGGCTACACCGTCTGCCGCAACAAGCCCTATGCCGGCGGCTTCATCACCGAGCATTACGGCCGTCCCGCGCGCGGTCTTCACGCGCTCCAGATCGAGGTGAACCGCGCGCTCTACATGGACGAGGCGAGGCTCGAGCCGAGCGCCGGCTTCGCCCGCCTCGCGGAGCACATGCGGCTCCTCGCCGAAGCCCTGCTCGCCGTCCCGGTCGAGGCCTGGGCGCTGCCCCTCTCCGACGCGGCCGAATGAAGCCGCGCTCGCCGGGCGCCAACAAAAAGGCCGCCCGAAAGCGGCCCAAGTCTAGGGAGGAAACGCCCTATGAGGGCAGCGATACGCGGTATCGCACTGCACAAAATAATATGGCCGGCGCGGCTCGACAAGGTCGGTCGGCTGGTCCGGCCGGGCCCTTGACCGTCTCCGATGCACTTCTCCGGCGGGTGTTGCGCGCCCGCCACGCTTTCCGCCACCCCTTCCGCCAGGATGCCAGCCGCCGATGCCGCCCGACCTCCTTCCCTTCCTCCACGAGCTCGCCGATGCCGCCGCGGAGGCGATCCTGCCGCATTTCCGCGTTCCGCTCGAGGTCGACAACAAGCACCAGGCCGGCTTCGATCCGGTGACGGTGGCGGACCGGGGCGCGGAGGCCGCCATGCGCCGCCTGATCAACCGGCGCTTTCCCGATCACGGCATACTCGGCGAGGAATACGGCCCCGAGCGCACCGAGGCCGAGTTCGTGTGGGTGCTCGACCCGATCGACGGCACGCGCGCCTTCATCTCCGGCCTGCCGCTCTGGGGCGTGCTGATCGGCCTGAAGCGCGACGGCGAGCCGGCGCTCGGGATGATCGCGCAGCCCTATATCGGCGAGCGCTTCTGGGGCGATTGCCGCGAGGCGTGGTTCGAGCGCGGGACGGGGCGACGGCGCATGGCGGTGCGACCCTGCGGGGCGCTTGCGGCCGCGACCCTCTCCTGCACCAGCCCGACCATGTTCGCTGACGCGGAGCGGGAGCGGCTGCGCGCGCTGGAGGCGCGCGTGCGGCTCGTGCGCTACGGCTATGACTGCTACGCCTATGCCATGGTCGCGCACGGCTTCGTCGATTGCGTGGTCGAAGCCGGCCTCGGGCCCTACGACATCGAGCCGATCGTGCCGATCATCCGCGGCGCCGGCGGCATCGTCACCGACTGGGAGGGCGTTCCGAAGCGCGGGGGCGGCCGGGCGATCGCGGCGGGCGACGCCCGCCTCCACGAGGCCACCCTGCAGGTCCTCTCCGGGCTCGCCTGACGGGCCGGGAATCCGCCCCCGGCTCCGGGGCTACCGCACGAACTGGTCGAACGCCGCCCAGAACTGGTCGCGATAGAGGTCGCGCTCCATCAGGATCTCGTGCAGCGACCCGGGTATCCAGACATGGGCGGCCGTCCCGATGCGCGAGGCGAGCGTCTCGATCGCACTGTTCGACACGACCCGATCCGCGCCGGCGATCACCATCAGGACCGGGATCGGGACGCGCTCGGCGAAGCGCGGGCGGGCGAACCTCTGAGAAGCGCGGATCGCGGCCGCGGCCCAGCCGATCGTCGCCGACCCGACGCCGATGCGCAGATCGCCCTCGATCACCGCATTGGTCCGCAGGTAGCGCTCGCGGTCGCTCGTCACCGGATTGCCGCGGAACGGGCGGGTGGCGAGGATCGTCGCGCCCCCGCCGGGAATGTAGGAATGCGCGAAGCCCAGCCGCGCGAGGTTCCGCACCAGACCGGGGGGGACGCCCCGCGGGCCGCGCAGCGCCACGAGCGGCGCGGTCAGCACCATGCGGTCGACCTGCGTGCGCAGGCGCTCCGCCGCCAGCAGCGCCACCGCGCCGCCGGTCGAATGGGCGAGCACGTAATAAGGCGGCGGGCAATCGGCGAGCACCACGTTCCGCATGACCGTCATGAGGTCCGAGACGTAGGTCTCGAAGCCCCGCACGTGGCCCTTGCGCGGATCCGCCAGCAGCCGGTCGGACCCGCCCTGCCCGCGCCAGTCGAAGGTGGCGACGGCGAAGCCCCGGCGCCGGAGGTCGCGCACCGTCTCGAAATACTTCTCGATGAACTCGGCCCGGCCCTGCAGGAGGATGACGGTGCCGCGGCCGGGATGGACGGCGAGCGGCCAGCGGGCGTAGCGCAGATGCGGCCCGTCCGGGGCCGGCACCATGCCGGCGACCGCGCCGTCCGGGACGGGATTGGAGGGAATGTCGACGAGATCGATCACGCAACGTCCGCGGTGTCACGCCGGGGACGCCCGGGTTCGATCGTCCCGATTAGCGGGCCGTGCCGGCAGAGGCAAGCCGCGGGGACCGGCTTGGGGCCGGCCGCAATGCGTCCGCCGGCCCCGGGCCGATGCCCCGCGCGACCCTCACGCCCGCATCCAGCGGACCGAGAGGACCTGTCCCGTCCGCGAACTGACCGTGACGATCACTCGCCGGCCGCGCCGGTCCACGGCTGTCGCGCCGTAGGTCGTTCCGACGGCGTCGAAGAAGTGGACGCGGTGGAAGCCCTGGCGGGCGAGGATGGTCGCGACCTGCCGCGGCGAGAGCCGGTGGGCGCGCGGGTCCGGACGGTGGCCGCGACGGTCCCAGCCCGGACGGCCGTAGCCGGGATTGCCGTACTGATAGCCGCCCGATCCGATCGTCACGCTGATGCCCGCGCCCGTCGAATGCGCGGAGGCGACGCTCGCCGCGCCGGCGGCGCCGAGGCTGCATGCCCCGGCAAGAAGAACCATGGAAAGCTTGCTCCGAATGGACATGTTCGTCTCCCGATCGCATCCCGGCATTGGCTGTCGTTCCGGAATGTCCGCGCAATCTGGACGATCGGGGCTGAACTGTGCCCGAACCGGGCGTTCATTTGGTATTTATCTTTGACAATGAAGAAGAGCGGCGGGTCGAACGAGAGTTGAGCGTAAAAGAAACAGGCCGGCGGCAGGTGCCGCCGGCCTGTACGGGTGCCGGAGGGGGCGTTATCGACACCCGATTCTTGAATTTTTCAGTAGACGACCAGCGGATTCCCCCCATCCGGCGTGTCCGGCTGAACCGGCATTGCTTCCGCCGCGGGGCGCGGGGCGGGAATCGCCGCCGGCGGCGCGACCATCTGGACGTCCGGCCCGACCGGGCGCGGCGCCGCCGCCAGGGGCAGGTCCGCCCGGACCGGCGCATAGGCGACGATCTCGCCGGAGAAGGCGGAAAGCCGGAGCGCGAGCAGGATGCCGTTCGGATCGAAGGCCTCGACCTCGTAGAACCCGCCGGACGTCCTGACCGGCCCGACGTCGCTGTAGCCCGCGCGCATCAAGGCGCGGCGCACCTCTTCGGCCGGCACCACCGCCGGCATCTCCGGCACCGGCGCGGGGTAGGCGACGATTGGCGGCCCGTAGACGGCGGCCGGCGCATCGTAGACCGCGAGCGGCGGCACCGGCCCGACATGGATGCCGAATCCCTGGGCCGCGCCGGGCGCAGTCCATGCGGCATAGCCGAGTGCAGCGAGTGCCAACGCTCTGGGCGTCATCCGAAACTCCCGGGTCTGGCGGGACTCCGCCGCCAACCTGGGCGCAGAATGGGACCCCGCCCCTGAATGGGATCAGAAGCCCCCGTTCATCTGGCGTTCATCTTTCCTCGCGCGACGTGGCGAGGAGAGGCAGAGCGTCGTTTCAACCGGCACGGGCCCAACCTCCCCCTGGCGGGGAGGTCGAAAGCGGCGAAGCCGCTTTCGGGAGGGGGGCGCGGCGCTTCCGCTTCCTCGGCGTCGGAGGAGTCTCGAACCGATGCCGTGAGCAGCGGCAGGCGCCCGTCTCGTTCAGTATCGGGCGCTCGTCCCGCCCGGCTCGGCCCGGGCCTCTCCGACGCCACTGCCGTCATGCCCGGGCTTCGACCCGGGCATCCAGCGCGCGTGCGCCGCATGCCGGGCGCCGCCTCCGGAGCGAAGCCCCGGGGACGGCGCCGGAGAGCACGGCTCGGGCGGCGGCTCCGGTTGACCCGTCGTCCCGCCCGGTCCAGTGATCGCGCGAGGTGCCATGAACTTCCGATTCCTGCACGCAGCCGACCTCCATCTCGGCAGCCCCTTCCTCGGGCTGTCGTTGAAGGACGACGACATCGCCCGGCGCTTCGCCGCGGCGAGCCGCGCCGCCTTCAGCGATCTCGTCGGCCGCGCGATCGAGGAGAAGGTCGCCTTCGTGGTGATCGCCGGCGACGTCTATGACGGCGAATGGAAGGACGCCGCCATCGGCCTCTTCTTCAGCCGCGAGATCGCCCGGCTGGCGCGGCAGGGGATCCCGGCCTTCCTGATCAAGGGCAATCACGACGCCGAGAGCGTAGTGACGCGGACGATTACCCTGCCGGAGAACGTGCGGACCTTCCCGACCGCGCGGCCCGGCTCGTTCCGGATCGAGCCGCTCCGCGTGGCGCTCCACGGCCGGAGCTTCCCCGACCGCGCGGTCACGGAGAACATCGCGCTCGCCTACCCGCCCGCCGAGCCCGGCTGGTTCAACATCGGCGTCCTCCACACCTCGTGCGACGGACGCCCGGGCCATGCGCCCTATGCGCCCTGCACCGTCGCCGACCTCGCCGCCCGCGGCTACGATTACTGGGCGCTCGGCCACGTGCACGCCTACGAGGTGCTCTGCGAGGACCCGTGGGTGGTCTATCCGGGCAACCTCCAGGGCCGCAGCGTGCGCGAATGCGGGCCGAAGGGCGCGGTCTTGGTGGAGGTCTCGGACGGCCGCGTCGCTTCCGTCGAGCACGTTGCCTTCGACCATGCCCGCTGGCACGAGATCGTGCTCGACATGACCGGCGTCGCGGACGAGCCGGCGTTGCTCGAGCGCGCCGAGGCGGCGATTGCGCCGGTGGCGCAGTCCGCACCGGACCGGCTCGTCGCGCTGCGGCTCCGCCTCACCGGTGCGACCGCGCTCCATCGCCGCCTCAGGTCCGACGCCGCGCGCCTCGCCGACGAGGTCCAGTCGGTGGCGCACAGGTGCCACGACGACATCTGGCTGGAGCGCCTGAAGATTGAGACGACCGAACTCGCGCATCCGCCCGCGACCGGCGCCGAAGCGTCGATCGATCTTTCCGCGGCGATGGAAGGGCTGGAGGCGGATCCCGCTTTTCGCGAGGCGGCGGCCGCGCTCGTCCAGGCGGTGAGCGTGCGGCTGCCCGCCCCCCAGGGCGAGGAGGCGCCGCTCGCCGACGACCTCGACGCGCTCCTCGAAGAGGCGCGCGCGCTCGTGCTCGGGCGTGCCGAGCCGGCCGGCGGCTGCTGAGCGATGCGCCTCCTGCGCCTCGACCTCGAACGCTACGGCCCCTTTTCCAGCCGCTCGCTCGCCTTTCGGCCCGACGCGCGTCTCCACGTCGTCTACGGCCCGAACGAGGCCGGCAAGAGCTGCGCGCTCGCAGCCGTGACCGACCTCCTGTTCGGCATCGAGGAGCGCACCCGCTACGCCTTCCTGTTCGAGGGGAAGGACCTGCGCCTCGGCGCCGAGATCGAGGGCCGGGCCGGCAGCCGTCTCGCCTTCCGCCGCCGCAAGGGCCGCAAGAACACGCTTCTCGACGCGAACGATGCCGCGCTTGCCGACGACGCGCTCGGCCCGTACCTCGCCGGCCTGTCGCGCGACGTGTTCTGCCGCGCCTTCGGCCTCGATGCGGCGGCGCTGCGCGCCGGCGCGGAGGACATGCTGACGAGCGGGGGCGACGTCGGCGCCACGCTGCTTGCCGCCGCCTCCGGCATGCGCGGCGTCGCGGCACTGCGCGCCGATCTGGAGAAGGAGGCCGACGCCATCTACGCCCCGCGCGCCTCCAAGGACCGGCGCTTCTACCAGGCGTTCGAGCGCTACGAGGCCGCGCGGCGCGCGATCCGCGAGACGGAGCTGAAGGCCGGCGACTGGAAGGCGCTCAACGCCCGCATCGACGAGCTCGCCGCCCGCCGCGAGGAGACGGAGCGGCGCCGCGCCGGGCTTTCACGGGAGATGGCCCGGCTGGCGCGGCTGAAGCGCTGCCGGCCCATCCTGGAGCGGATCGACCGCACGCTCGAGGCCCTCGCGCCCCTCGCCGATCTGCCCGAGACCGCCCCCGGCCTGCCTGCGCGCCTCCGCGACGCGCTCGATCGCATGACCGCCGCACGCACTGCGCTGGAAGCCGCCGAGGCTGCCGAACAGCGCGCCGAGGCGCTCCGCCGCTCGATCGAGGTGCCGCGCGCCCTTCTCGGCAGGGCGGGCGAGATCGAGCGGCTCTTTGCCGAGACGGGCTCCTATGCCGCATCGCTGCGCGATCTGCCGCGCGTCCGGGCCGAGGCCGACGAATACGCTGCCGAGCTCGCCGACTTCGCGCGCCGTCTCGGCCTGCGCGACACCGCCGAGATGCTCGCCCGGGCGCCGGCGGACGCCGCGCTCGCCCGCATCGGCGCGCTCGCCGAGGAGGGCCGCACCGCGGCCGAACGGGCCGCGGCCGCCGCCGCCCGGCTCGAGGCGGAGCGTGCGGCCCATGCCGGCCTCGAGGCGGAACGGAGCGCGCGGGGCACCCTGATCGACCCGCGGCCGCTCGAGGAGCGCCTTGCGGCCCTCTCGCCCACCCTTGGCGAGGCAGCCCGCCATTCGGAGCTCGCCCGGGCGGTCGCGCAGGAGAGGACGAGCCTCGCCGAGGCCTTCGCCCGGCTGCAGCCGTCCGTTGCGGACCCCGCGCGGATTGCTGCCTCCGCTTTGCCGTCCCGCGAGACCGTTGCCCGCTTCCGCACCAGGCTCGATGCGCTCGCCGTGGAACGCGGGCGCGCCGAGGATCGCGCCTCGGCCGCCGAGGCGGAGGCCGCCGAAACGCAATCGCGCCTGAGTACCCTGAGCGCCACCGGTCCGATCGCCTCGCCCGAGGCGATCGCAGCGGCGCGCGCCGCGCGCGACCGCATCTGGGCCGTGATCCGCGCATGGGTCGTCGGCGGCGAAGCGCCCGCCGCCGGCGAGACGGTGACGGCCCTCGCCGAGTACGACCGCCTCGTCGGCGCGGCGGACGGTCTGGCCGACCGCGCCGCCGCGGACGCCGAGCAGGTCGCGCTGCACGCGGGCGAGACCCGTCGCCTGCACGACGCGGAGGCCCGCCTCGGCGCGGCCCGCCAGCGGGCCGCCGAACTGCGGGCCGAGACCGACGCCGCGGAAGCGGAATGGCGGAACGTCTGGGCACCGTCCGGGCTCGTGCCGCTGCCGCCCCAGGAGATGGCTGCCTGGCTCGACCGGCTCGAGACGCTGCTGGCGCGGCGCGACCGTCTCCGCGAGCAGGCGGCGCAGGTCGAGCGCATCGCCGCCGCGCTTGCCGGCATCGTCCCTGCGCTCCGTAAGCTGGCGGCCGATGCCGGGCTGCCGGAGTACGGCGATGTCGCTCCCGAGACCCTGGCGCAGCGGATCGAGGCGCACCTGCGCAGTCTCCGCACGACCTGGGAGGAGGCGCGCGACCTCGACACCCGGCTCCGCGAAGCCGGTCAGCGCGTCCGCCACGCCGAGGCCGCCCATGACGAGGCCGTTCGCCTCCACGAGCGCTGGTTGGAAGCCTGGCGCGCCGCATTGCCGGAGATCGGGCTCGCCGCGGGCGCCGGGAGGGTGGAGGCCGCCGCGGCGATGGAGATCTGGCACGCGCTGCCGGAACAGGCGCGCCAGCTCGAGAACCGCCGCCGCCGGGTGGACGGCATGGAACGCGACGTCCACGCCTTCGACGAGAGCGCCGCGGAGCTGGTCGCGGCGGTCGGCGGCGAAGGCCTCGCCGACCTGCCACCGGCGGCGGCCGCGAAGGCCCTCGGCGACCGGCTCAAGGCGGGCCGGGAAGCCGAAACCCGCTTTGCCGAGGCCGAGCGGCAGATGCGGGATGCGGGCGTCGCGCGCCAGGCGGCCGCGCTGCAGCTCGGGAGCCGCGAGCAGGCGCTGTCCGACTGCGCCGCCGGGCTGCCCGCGGGCGCGGACCTCGAAATCCTGTGCGGGCGGCTCGGCGAGCGGGAACGGCTCCGCCAGGCGCTCGCGGGCGAGCGCGCCCTCCTGGGCGAACAGGCGGAGGGCACGTCGGAAGCCGAGCTCCGCGACGCGCTCGCCGGCTGGGATCCGGACGACGCCGAAGCGCGCGGCCGCACGCTCGCCGAGGACCATCAGGCCGTCGACCGTGCGCTCCAGGAGCTCTTCGCCGAGCATCGTGCCGCGCTCGACGAGCGCAACCGCCTCGAGCACGGCGTCGGCGCGGAGATCGCGCACCAGCAGCGCCGCAATGCCGAGGCCGAGCTCGCCGCCGCCGCGCGCGAATGGGCGGTGCTGAAGATCGCGTCCCTTCTCGTCGGCGCCGCCGTCGAGCGCCACCGGGCCGGCCAGCAGGATCCGCTGATGCAGCGGGCGGCTGCGCTCTTCGCCACCCTCACCGGCGGCGCCTATGCCGGCATCGGCCAGGACTACGACGATGCCGACGAGCCGCGTCTGGTCGGCATCCGCAAGTCGGAGGAGCGCGTGAGCGTGCCCGGGCTCAGCGAAGGCACGCGCGACCAGCTCTATCTCGCGCTCCGGCTCGCCTATCTGGAGGATTACGCCGCGCGCGCCGAGCCGGCGCCGTTCGTCGGGGACGACCTCTTCGCGACCTTCGACGAGGACCGGACCGGGTACGCCATGCAGGCGCTCGTCGCGATCGGCGATCGCGTGCAGCCGATCGTCTTCACCCACCATCTGCATGTGGTCGAGATCGCGCGCGCCGCCGCGGGCGATGCGGCCGACATCGTCTCGCTCGTCTGAAGCAGCCGCTCCGGGGCCGCGCCCCGCTCAGGACTTGAGGACGACGCAGCGGCCGCCGGCCGCGCGAAGGGTGCCGCAGAGCTTCTGCGCCGCCTCGCGCGTCGCCGCCGGCACCCGCAGCCGGAAGAACGGCCGCGGCCCGCTCGCGCGGAGCACGATGCGCTGGATCATCATCGGCTTGCCCGCGAGCACCTTCGGATAGCGCCGTTGCAGGGCGGTGAAGTCGCTGACCGCGCCGTCGCGGGAATAGCCGGTCGCCACCTCCACGCCCCAGGGGCCGGAAACCGTTGCGGGCTCGCCCGGCGGGACGATCGGCGCGGCCGCGGGCGCCGCGGCGAGCACCGCCGTCTCCGGGCAGCGCGGGATGGCGTCGTCATGCTCCTGCAGCCGGGCGGCGCGGGTCCCCGGCTCGGTGCGGACCCAGGCCTCCACCGCCAGTCCCGTCACGAGCCGCACGTAGCGCTGCGTCTCGCCGGGGAGCCGCCCTTTTCCGCTCAGCCAGCCGGAGACGCGGCCCGCCCCGGCATTGTAGGCGGCCGCGGCGAGCCCGAGATTGCCGAACTGGCCGGTGAGGTCCCTCAGGAGCGCAGCCGAGGCGGGCAGCGCCGCGATCGGGTCGAACGGATCCGCGAGCCCCCGCTCCGCCGCCGTGGCCGGCATGAACTGCGCGATCCCCTGCGCCCCCTTCGGGCTCACCGCCAGCGGGTTGAAGCGGCTCTCCTGGTGGATGAGGCGCATGAAGAAGCCGACCGGCAGCCCCTGGCGCGCGGCCGCGGCCGCGACGAGCCCGCACAGCCCGCGCCTGCCGCCGAGCTCCGCCGGCGGGAACGCCGCGAGCAGGCGGGCGAGCCTCAGCGACGGCGAACCGTCGGGGACCAGCGCGACCGGCGTCCCGATCATCGCGCTGAGGCGCGCCGGCGTCGCCGCCTCCGGCGCAGCCGCCGCCGGGCCGGCCTGAAGCAACGAGACGAGGGCGACGGAGAGAAGGAGCGCGGCCGGCCGGCCGATCCGCTGCCCCGCGCCCATCGCGGTCACTCGGCAGCGGCGCGCAAGGGTTCCTCCTCGCCGCCTTCCGTCTCGCCGCCTTCCGCCGCGGCCGCCGCCTCGCGCCGCGCACCCTTCCAGCCGCGCGCGAGCGTTCGCGCCAGCCGCTTCGAGCCGCGCCCGAGCAGCGCGCCGGCGATTTCGAGCGCCTCCTGGCGCAGCGCCTGCTGCCGGCGCGTGATCGCGGTGTCGAGGCGTTCGATCTCTCCGCCGTCGGCGCCCTCGCCGATGCCGCCCAGGCGTTCGCGCAGCACGGCGAGATCGTGGTCGCTGCCGAGCACGTCGGCCAGCCGCTTCGCCTGCTTGCGCCGCTCGCCCGCCTGCTTCAGCGCGGTGCGGACGAGGCCGGCATGCATCCAGTGATATTTCGCGTGCTTCCGCCACTCGTGCCAGACTTCCGGGTCCGGGTCGCGTTTCGCTGCCCGGAAGGCCCTGCGCGCCTGCCGGTAGGTGGCGCGGAAGCCGCGCGCGAGCGCCTTGGCCGAACGCGGGAACGCCAGTCCGCCGAGGGCCGCATCGCCGGCGGCGAGCGCCTCGAGCACCGCCTCGTCGGCATCCTTTGCGCGGGCGGTGCGGGTTTCCTCGTCGCGGCGCGACACGAGCTCCGCACGGACGGTTGGGAACGGCCCGCGATCGTCCGCGCCGCTTCCCTCCTCCGCCGCCAAATCGTCGAGCACCTCGACGAGCACCCCGGCGTCGCGCGAGCCCGACAGCAGCCTTGCGGCGTCGCGCCAGCGCCTCTCCTCGGCCCTGCCCGCCTTGCCGAGGGCCGGCCGGCCGAGGCGGAGCAGGCCGCGCAGCTTCTTCAGCCGCTGCCGGGCCTCGTGCACCGCCTCCTCGCGCGCCGTGCCGTCGGTGAGGACGCGCCGCGCCCGCGCGATCTCGTCGCGGGCGACGCGGGCGAATTCCTCGTCGAGAGGCAAGGCCGGATCGAACCGATACGCCATCACCGTCCTCTCAGCCGTCCTGCCACGTCCGGAAAGGGTGCCGCGCCAGATAGGCGCTGAAGAAGCGCGGGTCGCCCGTCACTTCCCTTCCGGCCCAGGAGGGCACGCGAACCGGCGCATCCTCGCTCGCAAGCTCGATTTCGGCAAGCAAGAGCCCGTCATTTGCGCCATGGAAGACGTCGACCTCCCAGAGCGCCCCCTCGTGCCGGACGTGGTGGCGCGTCTTCTCCAGCGACGTCTCCGCGAGGGCCATCATCGCCTCGGCGTCGGCAAGCGGCACGGCATATTCGAATTCCTGCCGCGACCGGCCGGGTTCGCGGGACTTGATTGTCAGGAAGGCGCGCTCGCCGGCCGTCCTGACGCGGATGTTGGCGCGCGGGGTTTCGGCGAGATAGGCCTGGCGGAAGGCAACCCCCGGCTCCGCCCGGTCCCGCCAGCTCTCGTCGCGGACCAGGAACTTGCGCTCGATCTCGATGGCCAGCCCCGCCTCCCCGCTATCCGCTCCGCCGTCCGGTCGTCACTTCCGCTCGAGGAGCAGCTTGCCTTCCTTGGCGATCCGGCCCCGCACCTTGTCTGCGATGGTGGCGAGGAGCCACGGCAGGTCGACCTCGATCCGCACCGCATCCTCGAGCACGTCGAGCCGGCCGGTGATGGACTGGCCGAGGCCGCTCATGCGGAAATGCAGCCGGTCGCCTTCCCACTGCTCCTCGACGGCCATGGCCTTGCCGGCGATCTGCTCGCGGATGCGGACGAAACCGGTCTCGAGGCGCCGGTGCGCCTCCTCGCGGCCGAGGCTGTGCGGCAGGTTGACGACGACGGGCTTGGCCATTCCGGGATTTCCTCGCGTGACGTCCCGGTGATGTGGGGCTGCCGCCGCCCGACGGCAATGCGCCGGGCGGATCAGACCGCGGCCCGCGCCTCCTGCGCCGCCGCGGCCTTCGCTCCGGCGCGGCCCGGCACCAGCTCCGGATGGAGCTCGGAAAGACGGCAGCCGTGGTAGTAGGCCTGCTGGTAGGCCGGCCGCGCCTGGATGCGGGCCAGCCAGTCGGCGACCGCGGGATGGTCGTTCTCCCAGAGACGGGCGAGCCCGAGATCCTCCATCCGGTCCATCAGCGGCGCGACGCAGATGTCGGCGAGCGTGTACTGTTCGCCGAGGAGCCACGGCCCGCCGTGCTCCGCCAGCATCCCGTCCATGCGCGCGGCCGTCTTCCTGATGTCGCCGAGCGCCTTGTCGACGTCCTCCTGCGGGAAGCCGTCCCGGCCCATGCGCTCGTAGAAGGAGGACTTGAGCGGCCGCTTGCGCGCGTTCGCGGCGAATTCCTCGTCCGTCATGGTCTGGAACTTCAGCCGCAGCCCGCCGAACTGGAAGGACGGGTAGCGCACCGCCGGCGTCGGAACGTGGTCGACGAAGGCGAGCCATGCGCGCATCCGGGCCCGCCCGACCGGATCGGGCGGGGTCAGGGCGTGTTCCGGGAAGGCGTCGTCCAGATATTGCGCGATCACCGAGGATTCGATGATCGGAACGCCGTCATGGACGAGCGTCGGCACCACGCCGTTCGGATTGAGCTTCAGGTACCAGTCCGACAGGTGGTCGTGGTCCTTGGAGACGAGGCGGCGGTCGACCCAGTCGAGCCCCTTCTCGATGAGGCAGATGCGCACCTTCAGGCTGCAGGTGGACTGCGCGAAATTGTAGAGTTCGAGCACTGCGGCCTCTCGTTATTCGTCCGACGGTACGACGACCCTATGGCCGGGACGCGGGAAGGGTCAAGCAAGCGCCCGGCGAGACGGCCGCACCGGTTGGAAGGCGCGGGACGCCGGAAACTGTGTTACTGTGCACGCAAGATTGAACGTCCCGTCATATCGTAATACGCTACTTTTGATGCCGATGCCCATGACAGCGATCCGACACGAGGTGCGATCAGAATTGGCTTGCATTTGACGGGTTTTTGCCGTGCAATCGATTGCGTGGCCAAAGTGCATGCGGGATCTACCGCAATCGGGAACGGGGGCATCTGACGACCCTCCGGCTGAACGGGCAAAGAACCGGCGAACGAATCGGAGCAAGGGAGGAAGTGAACCGTAATGTCTGTTGCTGAAGCCACCGCCGGGCGTCCGGCCGCGCATGCGGCGGGTGTGACCCGGGCCAAGGGTGCCGCGCCGGTCATCGTCTCGAAAAACCTCACGGTGGGCTACGAGCTGCACCGCGAGCGCCAGCGTCTGACCGCGCTCCGCGACATCACGCTCAGCGTGAACCAGGGCGAGTTCGTCGTCCTCGTCGGTCCCTCGGGCTGCGGCAAGACCACCTTCATCAACGCCATTTCCGGCCTCGTGAAGCCCTGGGAAGGCTCGATCGAGGTGAACGGCAAGCCCGTCGTCGGCCCCGGCCCGGACCGCGCGATGGTGTTCCAGGACTACGCCCTGATGCCGTGGCGCACGGTCGAATCGAACATCCGCATGCCCTTCGAGTTCCAGAAGCTCGGCCTGTCGCAGCAGGAGATGGACGACCGGGTCCGCCGCTACATCGAGCTGGTCGACCTCCGGGGTTTCGAGAAGTCGTTCCCCTACGAGCTCTCCGGCGGCATGAAGCAGCGCGTCGGCATCGCCCGCGCCCTCGTCTCCGAGCCCGACATCCTGCTCGCCGACGAGCCGTTCGCCGCCATTGACGCCATGACGCGCGAGGCCATGCAGAGCGAGCTCGAGCGCTTCGTCGTCAAGACTCGTCAGACCGTCGTCTTCATCACCCATTCCATCGACGAGGCGGTGACGCTCGGCGATCGCGTCGTGGTCATCTCCTACCGTCCAGGGCGGATCAAGGAGATCGTCGACATCAACCTGCCGCGGCCGCGCTTCGATTACGACGTGAAGATGCTGCCGGAATACGGCGAGCTTCGCGACCACATCTGGCGCCTCGTGAAGGACGAGGCCCTGCAGACCGCGCGGGGGGCCCAGTAATGAGCGCCACGGGAGAGAACCAGGCCGTGACCAACGTCACCTCCGACCCCGCCCGCCTCGTCAGGACCGAATGGTCGCTGAAGGAGGTCTGGAAGCGCTACGGCTCTTGGGGCGTGACCGTCGTCAACCTCACCATCTTCTTCATCGTGTGGGAGCTCTTCGCGCGGAGCGGCATGGTGAGCCCGCTCTTCCTGCCGCGCGCCAGCGCCATGTTCGAGGCGCTGTGGACCGGCCTGACGACGACGGCGCCGCCCGGCTCCGTGATCTCCGGCAGCATCAGGGACCACCTCTTCTACAGCCTCGGCAATCTGATGCTGGGCCTCTCGATCGCCTGCGCCATCGGCATCCCGGCCGGCCTCCTGATGGGCGGGAACAAGTACGTCGAGACGATCCTCAGCCCCTATGTCTGGGCGCTCGCCTCGCTGCCGCGCATCGCGCTCGTGCCGCTCTTCATCCTGTTCCTCGGCTTCACCGTGAAGATGCAGGTCACGATCATCGTGCTCTCCGCCGTCTTCCCGATCATCATCAACGCCTGGGCCGGCGTGAAGACGACCGAGAAGTCGCTGCTCGCCGCGGCCAAGGTGTTCGGGGCGAACCGCCGCGAGCTCTACATGAAGGTGGTGTTCCCCTACACGCTGCCCTTCATCATCTCGGGCGTGCAGCAGGGCATCGGCCGCGGCCTGATCGGCGTCATCATCGCCGAGATCTTCGGCGGGTCGAAGGGCCTCGGCTACCTGATCCAGCGCTCCGCCGACACCTTCAATTCGGCGCTCATGTACGCCGTCCTGTTCCTGCTGGTCGTCGTTTCGCTGACGCTCATTCAGCTGACGCGCTGGCTGGAGGCCTACGTCGCCCCGTGGCGGCGCATCGACAGGCTCTGATCGGATCCTCCGGGAGGGAGGCTCGCTCCCCGGCGGCGTTCCGCGCCGCCGGGCAATCACCGGCAACAAGGTGAATCGACCAAGGCAACTAGGGAAGGGAACCACGATGAGAAAGATGGAACTTTCGAATACCGAGCACCGCAACTGGGTCAAGCGCCGCGAGTTCCTGAAGCTCGGCGGCTGCGGCATCCTCGGCATGATGATCGCCGCGTCCACCACCAACGGCGCGCGTGCCCAGGACACGACGCCGGACATGAAGAACATCAAGTCCAATCTCAAGAAGCTCCGCTACAGCACCTACAACCAGAACTACATTCCGGCCTGGCCGCTCACCATCGCGCAGGCGCAGGGCTATTTCGAGGAGGTCGGCTTCGACGAGGTCGAGTACATCCTGTCGGACCAGAACGTCGCGGGCCTCATCGGCGGCAGCGTCGACATCGGCCACAACGACACCGACGAGTGGATGGGCGCCTCGGCAGCGAGCGGGGTGCCGATCAAGGTCATCAGCATCTTCCGCCAGAAGGAATTCTGGATCATGGGCGTGCGCAAGGGCATCGAAGGGCCCGAGGACCTGAAGGGCGCCAAGATCTCCGGCGGCTCGCTCCAGAACCGCAACACCTGGATCCAGCGTCAGATCCTGAAGAAGCTCGGCGTGGACGAGTCCGACGTGGAGTTCGTGCCGATCACCGGCGCCTCCGACACCCGCCTCGGCGCGATCCTGGCCGGGCAGCTCGACGCGGCCAGCCTGTTCCCGCGCCACGAGGGCGGCCTGGTCGAGGCCGGCGGCAAGTTCCTCTTCAAGGAGCTCACCGACTCGCCGCAGGAGGCCTATGCCGCCCTGCAGAGCTTCATCGACGCCAATGAGGACGCCGTCTACGCCTACACGCTCGCGGACATCCGGGCGCGCCAATGGCTGTTCGACCCGGCCCACAAGGACGAGGCCTACAAGATCGTGCGCGACTTCGGCTTCGACGTCCCGCCGGCCTTCGAGGAGCAGTACGACATCGAGCTCGAGCAGATCAGTCCGGATGGCGGGTTCGTGAATGCCGAGAACATGGACGAGTTCATCGACGTCCAGAAGATGACCGGCGCCGTGCCGGAGAACCTCGAATGGCGCGACTACGTCGACATGAAGTACGTCTGGGCGGCCCAGGAGGCCCTCGGCCTGCCGAAGCGCCCCGCCTCGCTCTGAGCCGGCGCGCGCTCTGACGCGACAACGAGCCCTGCCGGATCGCGAGCCGGCGGGGCACTCAGCCACCTTGCTCCGGCGGGCGCCCCCCTTCGCCGGAGCCCCTCTCCCCCAGCCGGGGCCGACGTCGGCGACCGTAGCCCCCTGCCGCCCATCTGGGCGCGGCGCGGCGCTTCTTTGTGCGTGACCGGCGGTTTCCCCTTCGATAACCTTTCCCGGATGGGAGGGGGATCGGCGGACTTGGACCAGGTTCAGATCTCCGGACGGCGCGCGGCGCCGCCGTTCGACGAGATGTCGGGCTGCGACGGAACGGTCCGGCCGCCCTATGCCCGCCTGCACGAATGGATCGCGCGGCAGCCGCGCGAGCTCCTGAAGCGCAAGCAGCAGGAAGCCGAGACCATCTTCCGCCGCCTCGGCATCACCTTCTCGGTCTACGGCTCCGACGATGCGCTCGAGCGCCTGATCCCCTTCGACCTCGTCCCCCGCATCGTCTCGGCGTCGGAATGGCGCCTGCTGGAGCGCGGCATCGAGCAGCGCGTGCGCGCCCTCAACGCCTTCATCTACGACATCTACCACCGCCAGGAGATCATCCGCGCCGGGCGCATACCGGCCGAGCTGGTCTACCGCAACGCCGCCTTCCAGCCGGCCATGATCGGCTTCGACCCGCCGCTCAGCGTCTACAGCCACATCATCGGCGTCGACATCGTGCGGGTCGCCGAGAACGAGTTCTACGTGCTGGAGGACAATCTCCGCACGCCGTCCGGCGTCTCCTACATGCTGGAGAACCGGGAGGCGATGATGCATCTCTTCCCGGACCTCTTCGCCAGCCACCGCATCGCGCCGGTGAGCGACTACCCGGCCCTCCTGCGCCAGACGCTGGCCGCCGTCGCCCCGGCCGCCTGCACCGGCGAGCCCACGATCGTCGTCATGACGCCGGGCATCTTCAACTCCGCCTTCTTCGAGCACTCCTTCCTCGCCGACCAGATGGGCGTCGAGCTCGTCGAGGGGCAGGACCTCTTCGTCGACGGTGGCCATCTCTACATGCGCACCACGCGCGGCCGCGCCCGCGTCGACGTCATCTACCGCCGGATCGACGACGACTTCCTCGACCCGCTCACCTTCCGCCCGGATTCCACCCTCGGCGTGCCCGGCCTGATCGACCTCTACCGCGCCGGGCGCGTGACGATCGTCAATGCGCCCGGCACCGGCATCGCCGACGACAAGGCGATCTACGCCTACGTGCCGGAGATCATCCGCTTCTACACCGGCCAGCGCCCGATCCTCCAGAACGTGCCGACCTACCGCTGCGGGATTTCGGACGAGCGCGCCCACGTGCTCGCCCATCTCGGCGAGCTCGTCGTCAAGGAGGTTCACGGCTCGGGCGGCTACGGCATGCTGATCGGGCCGGCCGCGAGCCGGAAGGAGCTCGCCGCCTTCCGGCGCAAGATCGAGGAGCGGCCCGACAATTACATCGCGCAGCCCACCCTCGCGCTCTCCACCTGCCCGGCCTTCACCGCGAGCGGGCTCGCGCCGCGCCATGTCGACCTCCGTCCCTTCGTGCTCGTCAGCGACCGCGTGCGGCTCGTCCCCGGCGGCCTCACGCGCGTCGCGCTCAAGAAGGGCTCGCTGGTCGTGAACTCGTCCCAGGGCGGCGGCACCAAGGACACCTGGGTGCTGAGGGACTGACATGCTGGGACGCACCGCGAGCAGCCTGTTCTGGATGTCGCGCTACATGGAGCGGGCGGAGAACATGGCGCGGCTCGCCGAGGCCGGGTTCCGGATGGCGCTGACGAGCGGCGACGGTCACGGCGAGGAATGGCGCTCGACCCTCCAGAGCGCCGGCGCGGTCGACGCCTACGCCGACAAGCACGGCGACCGGATCAGCGACGAGACGGTCCTCGCCTTCCTCCTCTTCGACGAGGACAACCCCTCCTCCGTGCGGTCCTGCCTCAGGATGGCGCGCGACAACGCCCGCTTCGTGCGCACCAAGATCACCCGCGACATGTGGGAGGCGATGAACTCGACCTGGCTCGGCTTCGGTCAGATCGACCCCGGCCAGGTCACCACGGCGCGCCTGCCGGACTTCCTCGACTGGGTGCGCCAGCGCACCGCCCTCTTCCGCGGCGCGCTCCTCGGCACCATCCTGCGCGACGACACGTACTATTTCAGCCAGCTCGGCGCCTTCATCGAGCGCGCGGACAACACCGCCCGCATCATGGACGTGAAGTACTTCATCCTCCTGCCGATCAACCATCCGGTCGGGGGCGAGATCGACACCTTCCAGTGGGAGACGATCCTGCGGTCCGTCTCCGCCCACCGCTCCTACCGCCACGTCTTCAGCGGCGGCTACCGCGCCTGGAACGTCGCGGAGTTCCTCATCCTCAGGCCCGAGATGCCGCGCTCGCTGCGCTTCTGCTACGACTGGCTGTCCGACACGGCCGAAGGGCTCGGCACCTGCTACGGCGAACGCGCGCCCTGCGCCGACGTCATCGCCGACACCCGCGCGATGCTCTGCGGCACGCGCATGGACGCCATCTTCCAGCAGGGCCTGCACGAGTTCCTGACCGACTTCCTGGCCCGCAACAACCGGGTCACGGCCTCGCTCTCCAGCGACTATTGCTTCGGCTGAGGCGATGCTGCTCTCGATCCGCCACACCACCCGCTACGCCTACGCCGCGCCGGGCTCGTTCGCGGTCCACAGGCTGCGCCTGACGCCGGCCGGCAACCGCATGCAGCGGATCGTGGACTGGCGCCTCGAGGCGCCCGGCCTGGAGGCGGCGGCGGAATACACCGACGGCTTCGGCAACCGCACGCATCTGGTGGCGAGCGCCGAGCCGCATTCCGAATGGGCCGTCACGGCGGCCGGGCTGGTGGAGACCGAGGACCAGGGCGGCCTCGTCGGCATGCCCGAGGAAGCGGCGAGCCCGGCCGTGTTCCTGCGCTCGACGCCGCTCACCGCGATGTCGGCGGAGATGGAGGCGTTCGCGCACGGCATCCAGGGCGCCACGACGCTCGCCAAGCTCCACGCGCTGCTGGAGGGGATCGCCGGCCATGTGGCCTACGACACGGACGCGACGCATTCCGGCACGACCGCGGCCGAGGCGTTCGAGCGCCGCTCGGGCGTCTGCCAGGACCATACCCACATCTTTGTGGCCGCTTCCCGTCGCCTCGGCATTCCGGCGCGCTACGTGACCGGCTATCTGCATCTCGCGACCGAGGAATCGGAGGCCGCGCACCACGCCTGGGCGGAAGCCTGGGTCGAGGATCTCGGCTGGGTCGGCTTCGACGCCGCCAACGGGATCTGCCCGACCGAGCATTACGTCCGGCTCGCCTGCGGCCTCGATGCCCCCTCGGCCGCGCCGATCACCGGCGTGCGCCGCGGCGGCGGGGGCGAGAGGCTCGATGTCGACGTCGTCGTTCAGCAACAGCAGCAATAGGCTGCCGGAGAGGAGTTCCCCTTTGACCTATTGCGTCGCGCTGAGACTGGACCGAGGCATCGTCTTCGCCTCCGACACGCGCACCAGCGCGAGCGTCGACAACATCGCCGTCTTCTCCAAGATGCACGTCTGGGAGCGCAAGGGCGACCGCGTCGTCGTGCTCCTCTCGGCCGGCAACCTCGCCGTCACCCAGTCGGTCGTCAGCCTCCTCAACGAGGGGGTGGACCGCGGCGGCGACCCCGACCATCCGTCGCTGATGACCGTCACCACCATGTTCCAGGCGGCGCGGCTCGTCGGCGAGACCATTCGCCAGGTGCAGCGCATCGACCAGGCGGCGATCGACCAGAATCCCGGCCTCTTCTCGGCCTCCTTCATCCTCGGCGGCCAGATCGCGGAGGACACGCCGCGGCTCTTCCAGATCTACCAGGAAGGCAATTTCATCGAGGCGACGAAGGACACGCCCTATTTCCAGATCGGCGAGCACAAATACGGCAAGCCGATCATCGACCGCGTCGCCAAGCCCGACATGCGCATGGGGACCGCGGCGAAGCTGCTCCTCGTCTCCTTCGATTCGACGCTGCGCTCGAACCTCTCGGTCGGCATGCCGATCGACCTGCTGATCTACCGGAAGGACACGCTCGCCGTCGGCGAGCAGCGCCGGCTCCAGGCCGACGACGCCTATTTCCACATGCTGTCGAACGCCTGGTCGGAGGCGCTCAGGGACGCCTTCCACCGGCTCGAGGAATACCAGACCGAGGAGGAGCCTTCCTGGGTCAAGCCGCGCGGGCCGACCGAGCGTGAGCGCGAACGTCTGGATTGAACCGGAAGGATCGCTTCGACGAGCGGCCCCCCGGACGTCCGCGAGTTGCGTTACCTGCCGAGCCGCCGCGCGTTCGCGCGCACCTGCCGCGCGAGCGGGCGCAGCGCCGCCGCCGCCACCGCCTCGTGGTCCCAGTGCCGCCGGCGCGAGAGCCCGAACGCGCTCTGCCAGAACCGCATCGTCTGGCGCGTCAGCTCGGCCTGCACGGCGAGCCCCGCGAGCACGAACGCGAGCGGCTTCTCGGCCACCATGTCGACCGCCTCGCGGCGCCCGGCCGCGCTCGGCTTCGAGACCTCCAGCGCGAGCATCTGAAGCCGGGCGGCGACGACCGCCGGGGCGTAAAGGCCGATCGTCGCCAGGTTCGAGCCGGCCTTGGTCCTGCGCGTCATGTCCGGGGATCCCTCTCGCCCGCGTCGACCGCCGGCAGCAGAGACAACGCCGCTGCCCCTGCTTCGTTGCAGAAGCTGCCGCGCGATACGGGTCGGTCAGGAGGGCCCAGTTATTGGCCTCCAGTGAGGAAGCTCGGCGAGGCCCTGAAATCGCCTGTGAGTCTCCTTTGCGCCGCGTTGCAACCGGTAGCCGAAGTCAGCAGAGTGCGCTGAACCCGGAGAGGCTTGATGTCCTACGCTGCCACCTCGATCGCTCGCGTCCTCGATCAGATCAACCGTTCTCTCTTTCTTCCCGCCATTCAGCGCCCCTACGTATGGGAACCTGACCAAATCATTGCCCTTTTCGATTCCCTGCTGAAGGGCTATCCGATCAGCTCGTTTCTCTTCTGGGAGATCGATCCAGACCGGCGGACCAACTGGGAAATCTATAAGTTCATCGAGAATTTTCGCAGAGGGGAGACCCACAACGAACTCGTAGAACCGGATGGGCGCGAAGTGACGCTGGTGCTTGATGGACAGCAGCGTTTGACTTCTCTACTCATCGGCCTTCGCGGCTCTTACACGACCAAGAGAAAATACGCTCGCACTGGCAATCCGGATGCGTGGACACGCCAGAGACTTTACATTGACCTTCTAAAATCGCCTACTGTCGAGGATGAGGAGGCCGAGGGCGAACTTGGCATTACGTACGGCCTGCGATTTGCCGAACACGAGCCACGGAGTGATATGGATCGCCGCTGGTTCAAAGTTGGAAACATTCTCGACTGCACTTCCGACGATGCGTTTGATGCACTTGCTGACCGAGTGCTAGATTCGGCGCCCGGGGGACTGACGCGTCCGGAGCGGCGAATCATCGAGCGAAATCTGGAACGTCTCTATCGGGTAGTCTGGAAGGACGAAGTGATCGCCCATTACACCGAGAAGGACCAATCTCTAGATCGAGTTCTGGACATCTTCATTCGCGCCAATGACGGCGGGACGAAGCTTTCAAAATCTGACCTTCTTCTCTCAATGGTAACTTCGAAGTGGACCGGAGTTAGCGCCCGACAGGAAATATTCGATCTGGTCGATTACCTCAATGACGGTCTTGCAGCGCGCAATGCGCTCTCAAAGGATTTCGTTATGAAATCCTGCTTAGTTCTGAGCGATCTTGATGTCACATATAAGGTGAATAATTTTACCAATCAGAATCTTGCTATTATTGAGCAGCAGTGGGCACAGATAAAACACACATTGGAGAACACACTTAGATTAGTTAATGCATTCGGCATTGACAAAGAAACCCTGTCATCAGCTAATGCATTGATGCCCGTGGCATATTACATCCACCAGATCAAAGGGGGACTTGATGGATCAACGCCGTTCGAGGTGCGCAATTCAGCCAACATCCACCGGTTCCTGGTTGGCAGCTTGTTGAACGGAGCCTTCAGTGGCACCTCGGATCAGGCAATCTCGATCTCTCGCGGCATCATTAGAGAGGCCCTTCGTACTGGGCAGGACTTTCCGTTTGCGGAGCTGAATTCCGGCTTGGCGAGGCGCGGGCGCCTTGCGACCTTCAACGAGGAGAATTCAGGGGGTGTCCTCGACATCAGGTATGGGCAGCGGCAATGCCTGCTTGCGCTCAGCCTCCTCTATGATACCCACAATTGGGGCGTAACCAGCCACCACATCGACCACATCATCCCCCGCTCGCTGGCAAATCGCAAAGCATTGATGGCAGCAAACGTGCCTGAGACACGCATCCAACGCATTCTTGAGAGCGTTGACAGGTTGGGGAACCTTGAGCTGCTTTTGGGTCGAGAGAACCTGGAGAAGAGCAACACGCCTTTCGACGAGTGGATCACGACCCGCAACGAGGACTTCCTTGAGCGCCATCTAATCCCGAATGACCCGGACTTGTGGCGTGTCGAATGCCTGCCTGAGTTCGTACGTGAGCGTGAAAAGCTGATCGACCGACGGATCCGCACATTCGGCCGGAGGACCGATCAGCAGACCAGCGTCGAAGATGCCGGTTCGGGATACACCGTCTCGGCAGGAATCTGAAGAAGTGACCATTAACTGCAATGATGCAGAAGCAGTGATGCCGTCGCACCTGCCTGTCTGACAGAGCGGCGAGCGGCCCCTTGTTAGTAGGCGCAACCGTCCAGAACCCGGAAAGCCTCTACCGCATCGTCGGGATGACGAACTCCGCGCCCTCCTTCACGCCCGAGGGCCAGCGCGAGGTGACCGTCTTGGTCTTCGTGTAGAAGCGGATGGAATCCGGCCCGTGCTGGTTGAGGTCGCCGAAGCCCGAACGCTTCCAGCCGCCGAACGTGTGGTAGGCGAGCGGCACCGGGATCGGCACGTTGATGCCGACCATGCCGACATTCACCTTGGCGGCGAAGTCGCGCGCGGCGTCGCCGTCGCGGGTGAAGATGGCGACGCCGTTGCCGTATTCGTGCTCCGACGGCAGCCGCAGCGCCTCCTCGTAGTCGCGGGCGCGCACGACCGACAGAACCGGGCCGAAGATCTCCTCCTTGTAGATGCGCATGTCGGGCGTCACGCGGTCGAACAGGCAGCCGCCCATGTAGAAGCCGTTCTCGTAGCCCTGCATGGTGAAGCCGCGCCCGTCGACGACGAGCTCGGCGCCTTCCTCCACGCCGAGATCGACGTAGGATCGCACCCGCTGGAGCGCCTCGCGCGTGACGAGCGGCCCGAAATCGGCCTCCGGGTCGGTCGAGGCGCCGATCTTCAGCGCCTCCACCCGCGGCACGAGCTTCTCGATCAGCCGGTCGGCGGTCGCCTCGCCGACCGGGACGGCGACGGAAATCGCCATGCAGCGCTCGCCGGCGGAGCCGTAGCCGGCGCCGATGAGGGCGTCGACCGCCTGCTCCATGTCCGCATCCGGCATGACGATCATGTGGTTCTTGGCGCCGCCGAAGCACTGCACGCGCTTGCCGCTCGCGCAGCCGCGCCCGTAGATGTACTCGGCGATCGGCGTCGAGCCGACGAAGCCGATGGCGCGGATGTCCGGATCGTCGAGGAGCGCGTCGACCGCCTCCTTGTCGCCGTTGACCACGTTCAGGATGCCCGCCGGCAGCCCGGCCTCCATCATCAGCTCCGCGAGCCGCATCGGCACGCCCGGGTCGCGCTCCGAAGGCTTCAGGATGAAGGCGTTGCCGCAGGCGATCGCCGGCGCGAACTTCCACATCGGGATCATGGCCGGGAAGTTGAACGGCGTGATGCCGGCGACCACGCCGAGCGGCTGGCGCATGGAATAGATGTCGATGCCGGGGCCGGCCGCGTCGGTGAACTCGCCCTTCATCAGATGCGGGATGCCGATCGCGAACTCGACCACCTCGAGCCCGCGTTGGATGTCGCCGCGCGCGTCGGCGACCGTCTTGCCGTGCTCGAGCGCGAGCAGTTCGGCGAGCGCGTCGTATTCGCGCTGGACGAGGTCGAGGAAGCGGATCATCACGCGCGCCCGCCGCTGCGGGTTCTGCGCCGCCCAGGCCGGCTGCGCCGCGCGCGCGTTCTCGACCGCCTGCCGCACCTCCTCGCGCGAGGCGAGCGCCACCTTCGCCTGCACCTCGCCGGTCATCGGCTTCATCACGTCCGCCGTGCGCCCGCTTCGGCCGGCGACGTTCCTGCCGCCGATGAAGTGCCCGATCTCGCGCAGCCCGTTCCCCGCCATGTCTTCCTCCGTCCGCTCCGGACCCGCTCCTCGCTTAGTGGCCCGCCGCGGCCACGTCCACCACGCGCGATGTCACGGCCGGCGCTGCGCGGTCAGCTCGAGCCGCGCCCGCGCCTCCTCCGCGCCCACCAGCATCGGGCCGGAGCGGACGTTCGACACCGGAATCACGCCCTCGCGCGCCAGGAGCGCCAGGAACTGGACGGGCAGGTAGCCCTGCAGGAAGGGTTGCTGGTCGATCGCGAAGGCCGCTCGCCCCTCCGCCACCGCCCTCAGGATGGGCTCGGTCACGTCGAAGGTCGCGAACCGGATCCTGTCGGGTCGGCCGCTCGCGGCGACCGCCTCCAGCGCCGGCTCCCCGGCCGTGGCGGCGCCGAGGGCGAGCACCACGTCGATCGATTCCGCCGCCGCGAGCCGCTCGGCGAGCGCGTCCCTGATCTTCGGTCCGTCGCGCGGGACCGACAGCACCTCGACCGAGCCGCCGAAGCCGTCGATGAAGCCCTTGCAGCGGAGGTCGAGGGCGATGTTGCCGAGTTGGTGGTTCACGCACACCGCCCGCTTGCCGCCGGCCTCGCGCATCCTTTCGCCGGCCGCGCGCCCGGAATCGTATTCGTTCTGGCCGACATGGAGCTTGGCGCCCAGCGAGGCGGAGACGTCCATCCCCGAATTCACCCCGATCACCGGTATGCCGAGGTCGGCCGCCGCCCGGACGTGCGGCGCCAGCGCGTCCGCGTCCGGGACCGAGACGACGAGCCCGTCCGGCCGCTCGGCCGCGGCCTCGTCGATCAGCCGCGCCATGGTCGGCACGTCGAAGGTCTCCGGCGCCCGGTATTCGACGGCGACGCCGAGATCGGCGGCGGCGGCTTCCGCGCCGCGCTTCACCTCCTGCCAGAAGCCGTCGGTGGCCGCGCCGTGGGTCACGAAGAGCACGCGTGGCTGCGCGTCGCGCTCCTGCGCGGCCGGCGCACCCGCATTGAGGACGGCGCAGAGCGCCAGCGTCGCCGCCGCGATGATCTTGTTCTTCATTGCGCTCAGCCGGCAGCGATGCCGGCTCTCCCGATGTCGTCGCCGCCTCCGCTCGGAGGCTATGCCAAATCCCCCCGGCGGCAAACCGTCACGCGAGGAAGTGATCGGAAAACCGGCTCCTGCGTTCAGCCCGGCGCCTGGTGGTCGCTCCGCTCCGCCGCGTCGATCTCGGCCCGCTCGTGCTCGGCCCGCTCGTGCTCGGCGGCGCGCCTGTTCCAGGCCGCCCAGGCGAACGGCATGTGGCCGAGGTAGAGGACGGCGGTGATCGCCAGCATCGTGAACGGGTAGCTCATCGCGAGCGCCGCGAGGAGCACGCCGGCGACCAGCACCGGCAGCACCACTTCGCGCGGGATGCGGGCGCCGGCCCGCTTGCCCGAAAGCGTGGGGAACCGGCTCACCATCAGGAGCCCGATCAGCACCAGGTAGGCGGCGACGAGGCCCGCCGCCTCCTCCGGCATCGGAACGCCCATGCGGTCGAGGAACAGGGGCAGCATCGCGCAGATCGCGCCGGCCGGGGCCGGGACCCCGACGAAGAAGTCCTTGTGCCAGTTCGGCTGGTCCGGATCGGCGAGCGCCGCGTTGAAGCGGGCGAGCCTGAGCCCGGCGCAGATGGCGAAGACGAGCGCCGCGATCCAGCCGAGCGAGCCGAGGCCGTCGAGCCGCCAGACATAGATCAGGAAGGCCGGGCCGACGCCGAAGCTCACGAAGTCGGCGAGCGAATCGAGCTCGGCCCCGAAGCGCGACGTCGTCTTCAGCATGCGCGCGAGCCGGCCGTCGATCGCGTCGAGCACTGCGGCGAAGACGATGCCGGCAACGGCCAGCTCGAACCGGCCCTCGATGGCCATGCGGATCGCGGTCAGCCCGGCGCAGAGCGCGAGCAGCGTGACGAGGTTGGGCGCGACGTGCCGGAACGGGACCCCGCGCCGCAGCCGCCGCATGCGGCCCTCCGGCCTCGGGTCGAGCGGCGGGAAGAGGCTCGTCATCGCTCAGTCGACCCGCACGGGATAGGGCGGGAGCGGCGCGGCGCCGGGAAGATGCGCGAGCACCGTCTCGCCGGCGATCGCGCGCTGCCGCGCCGCCACCAGCACGACGGAGCCCTCCGGCAGGTAGACGTCGAGGCGCGATCCGAAGCGGATCATGCCGATGCGCTCGCCCTGCGCGACCAGCGCGCCCTCGTTGGTCCAGACGAGGATGCGCCGCGCGACCAGCCCCGCGACCTGGACGACGCCGAGCCGGTGCCCTTCGGCCGTGTCGATCACGAAGCCGTTGCGCTCGTTGTCCTCGCTCGCCTTGTCGAGGTCGGCGCTGACGAACTTGCCCGGCTTGTAGGCGATCTTCGCGATCCGGCCGGCGACCGGCGCGCGGTTGATGTGGCAGTCGAAGACGTCCATGAACACGGAGATGCGCTGGCGCGGCTCGGGGCCGAGGCCGAGCTCGGCCGGCGGCACCACCGTCACGAGCGGCTCGACGCGCCCGTCGGCCGGGCTGATGACGAGCCCCGGCGCATTCGGCGACACGCGCGTCGGATCCCTGAAGAACACCAGCATCCAGCCGGCGAGGATCAGGAGCAGCCAGAACAGCGGCCCCCACAGGAGGCCGAGGACGAGCGCAAGCGCGAGCGTGATCGCGATGAACGGCCAGCCCGCCCGGTGCACGGGATGGATGGCCTCGCGGACGGAGCGGGGGACGAGCGACATAGGCCCGTCTTAGGGCATGATGCGCGGCGCGGCCACCGTGAAGGCGGCGCGGCCCGCCGCTATTCCGCCGCGATCGGCCGGCGCACCACGAAGCCCTCGGCGTCCTCCTCGCGCGTCCGGCGGAGATGCTCGGCCGCCTCGTCGGCCTCGCGCTGGCGCGCCCACATCGCGGCGTAGAGGCCGTCGCGCCCGATCAGCTCGCCATGCGTGCCCTGCTCGGCGATCCTGCCGTCCTTCAGCACGATGATGCGGTCGGCGTTGACCACGGTGGAGAGGCGGTGCGCGATCACCAGCGTGGTCCGGCCGCGCGAGACCTGGTCGAGCGCCGACTGGATCTCCTGTTCGGTCGCGGTGTCGAGCGCCGACGTCGCCTCGTCGAGGATCAGGATCGGCGGCGCCTTGAGGATGGTGCGCGCGATCGCCACGCGCTGCTTCTCGCCGCCGGAGAGCTTCAGCCCGCGCTCGCCGACCGGCGTCCTGTAGCCCTGCGGCAGGCCCTCGATGAAGCCGGCAATCTGCGCCATCTCGGCCGCCCGCCCGACATCCGCCTCGCCGGCGTCCCACCGGCCGTAGCGGATGTTGTAGCCGATCGTGTCGTTGAAGAGCACGGTGTCCTGCGGCACCATGCCGATCGCCGCGCGCAGGCTCTCCTGGGTGACGTCTCGGATGTCGTGGCCGTCGATCAGGATGCGCCCGCCGCTGACGTCGTAGAAGCGGAAGAGCAGCCGCGAGATCGTGGATTTGCCCGCGCCCGACGGCCCGACGATCGCCACGGTCGCATTCGCCGGCACCTCGAAGCTGATGCCCTTCAGGATCGGCCGGTCCGGGTCGTAGCTGAACTGGACGCCCTCGAACCGGATCGCGCCCTCGGTGATCGCGAGCGGCTTCGCATCGGGCCGGTCGCGCACCTCCGGCTCGACGTCGAGCAGCGCGAACATCGCCTCGATGTCGGTCAGCCCCTGCCGGATCTCGCGGTAGACCGAGCCGATGAAGTTGAGCGGGATGGAGAGCTGCATCAGCAGCGCGTTGATCAGCACGAAATCGCCGATCGTCTGCGTGCCGGCCAGCACGGCGCGCGCCGACAGCACCATGCAGGCCGCCATGCCGATCGAGAAGATCACCGTCTGCCCGAAGTTCAGCCAGGCGAGCGAGGTCCAGGTCTTGATCGCGGCGCCCTCGTACCGCCCCATCGAGCCGTCGAAGCGCGTCGCCTCCATGCGCGCATTGCCGAAATACTTCACCGTCTCGTAGTTGAGGAGCGAGTCGATCGCCTTGGAATTGGCGTCGGTGTCCGACTCGTTCATCTCCCGGCGGATGGCGATGCGCCAGTCGCTCGCCTTGATGGTGAACCAGATGTAGGCCCAGACCGTGAGCGCGATCACGATCACGTAGCTGAAGTCGAACTGGTACCAGATGATGCCGGCGGTGAAGGCGAGCTCGACCAGGGTCGGCACCGAGTTGAGGATGGTGTAGCGGACGACCGTCTCGATGCCCTTGGTGCCGCGCTCGATGACGCGCGAAAGCCCGCCCGTCCGCCGCGCCAGGTGGAAGCGGAGCGAGAGGGTGTGGAGGTGCACGAAGGTCCGGTACGCGAGCTGCCGCACCGCATGCTGCCCGACCCGGGCGAAGAGCGCGTCGCGGAGCTGGTTGAAGGCGACCGAGACGATGCGGAAGAGCCCGTAGCCGACGACAAGCATGACCGGCGCGGCGAGCGCGGCCGGCAGGAACGCCGGCGGCGTCCCCTCGCCCGAAAGCGCGTCCGTCGCCCAGGCGAGGAAATACGGGATGATGACCGTGGTGATCTTTGCCACGATGAGCGCGGCGATCGCTACCATCACCCGTCGCTGCAGGTCCGGGCGATCCGCCGGCCACATGTAGGGCCAGAGGTTCCGCAGCGTGGCGAGCATGGTCCCGCTGTCGCCGGACACCTTGGGCGGCGCCGCGGCCGTCATGGCCCGGCTCATGCGAGCGTGTCCGCGTGCCGGTCGGCGCCGGCATCCGCCCCGGGCATTTCGCGGAACAGGCGGTCGAGCGCGCCCTTGAGTCCCGCCAGGCTGTCGCCGGCGATGGTGTAGTTGGAGCGCAGCCCGCTCTTCTCCAGCCGCACGAGCCCGGCTTCCGTCAGCACCTTCAGGTGCTGCGACACGGTCGACTGGGCGAGCGGCAGGTCGCGGCAGAAATCGCCGCAGCAGCAGCGCGAGCGCTCAGCCAGCGCGCGCAGGATCGCCAGTCGCACGGGATGGCCGAGCGCGCGCAGCTGCTCGCAGAGCCGCGCTTCCGGCTCGCTGTCGGTCGTCATGGTCAAGGGATCGTCCGGAGTGTGATGATCGAAATCGTATATCGCCGATATACGATGACTGCAAGGCCGTTCACTCCGCCGCCTCCGGCGCCGGCATCCGACCCCCGATCCGATCCGGGCCAATCCGGGCCGGCGCGGTCCGCTCCGGCCGGTGCGCCGCGCCCTAGCGGACCGCCTCCGTGGCCTCGGTCCACGCCTCGTCGCGCGTCGGCAGCACGAAGACCTGGCCCGGATAGATCCGGTTCGGGTTCCGGATCTGGTCCTTGTTGGCGGTGTAGATCGTCGAATAGCGGACGCCCTTGCCGTAGGTCCGGCGCGAGATGGTCCAGAGATTGTCGCCGCGGCGGATGATGACGGCGTTCGGGCCGGGCAGGTCGGCGTCGACGCTCGCGCCCGTCCCCGCGCCGCCGCGGGCGGCGGGAACCAGCGACGCCTGGTCGAGGCGCCGGACGAACGGCACCTCCGCGCGCGCCTCGACGTCGGCCGTCCCCGGCGTGATCTGGTCGGCGCGCACCGTGACGTCCCCTTCCCTGATCGCCTTGTCCGTCTCGAGCAGCCAGCGCCCCTCCGCGGTCGGCTCGGTCTCGCCGACGAGCTCGTTGTCGACATAGACGCGGACCTTCAGCCCGGGCTTGGCGGCACCGGCCACGAACAGTCTGTCGTCCTCGGTCTCCACCGCGTCGACGGAGACGGTGGGCGCCTGCTTCTCCGCCGGCGCGCCATCGCGCGTGCCCGCTGCCGCTGCATCCGCCTCGGACGGGCCGCCTGCCGGGCGGGCATCGGCGGTGGCCATAGGCTCCGCGGACGGCGCGCCGTCGCTCGCGCCCGCTGCCCCTGCACCGTCCGTGGACGCGCCGGCCGGCTGCCGGGCATCGGCGGTGGCGACCGGCGGCTCGGCGGTGGCCGCGGGGGCTTCGCGTGTGGCGGCGGTCGTCTCGGTTGGTGCGGCTGCCTGAGTCTCGGCAGCCTGAGTGTCGGCAGCCTGGGTGTCGGCGGCCTGGGTACCCCCCGCCTGCTCCGTTGCGGCGCCCGCAGCCGTCTCCCGCGCGTCCGTCCGCGCCTCGGCGGCCTGCGGCGTCGCTGCGGCGACCTCCGCGTCGCGCTCTCCTGTTGCCGGCGTCCCGTCAGCCGAAGTGCCGGCCGACGTCCCGACCGGGGGCGCGCCGGCATTGTCGCGCGCCTCGGGCGCGGGGCGCGTCTCCGGCTCCGGGCCGGCCGTCGTGCGCCGTTCGGTTCCGCCTGCCGGTGCGGCCGCCTGCTGCTCCTGGGCGCGTCCCGCCGCGCCGTCCCCGCCGGAAGCCCCTGCCGCGTTCCCGCCGGCGGCGTCCTGCTTCGGCTCCAGCGCCGCCACGGTGGTCGTGCCAGGTCGCGACAGGATTTCGCTCGGCGCGCCGGGCTCGTTCAGCACGACGAGCGGCTCCTGGTCCGGCCGGTCCGGCACCGCGACCGCCACCTGCTGTTCCGAATCGCTCGCCGCCTCGCCCTCCGGCTTCGCCCGCAGCGTCACGTTGTGGCTGCCCGGCGCGAGCGGCGCGTCGGGCACCGCGACGAATGCGCCCGAGCCGTCGCTGCGCGTCCGCGCCACCACGTTGCCGTTCGAGAGCACCTCGATCTCCGCATTGGGCGTGGCGCGCCCGGCGACGAGGATCGCGCCCGTCGGCTCGACCCGGACGATGTCGAAGGTCGGAATCTCGTCCTGGGTCGCGCGGGCCGGCTGGCTCTGGCCCGGCGGCTGCGCGCCCGGTCCCGCCGCGGCCGTATCGCTCGCGGGAGCGCCATCGCCCGCCTCCGGCGCCGCCGCCGTCCCCGCGGCAGGCGCGGGAGCCGGCGTTTCCTGCCGCTCCGCGACCGCCGGCTCCCGCCGCGCTTCGTGCCAGACGAGAGCGCCCGCGCCCGCCGCGATCACCAGCCCGAAGGCGAATACGAGATACTTCAGGGGCGTGGGCATCTTCAGTACTTCTCTGAGGAGGGAACCGGCGCCGTCTCGCCAGCATTTACAGCCTTTTATGCTTATGGGCGGGCCGGCTCAAGCAAATGCGGAACCCGCCGCCGCGACTTGACGCCCGCCGGGGCGGGTGCGATGCGGTCGCCGATGGCAAAGCTTCGAAGTGTCTGCGTCTATTGCGGTTCCGGACGGGGGCTCGATCCCGCGTTCGCCGACGCCGCCGAGCGGCTCGGCCGCGCGCTCGCGCAGGCGCGCCTGCGCCTCGTCTATGGCGGCGGCTCGGTCGGCCTGATGGGCGTGCTCGCGCGCGCCGCGCTCGATGCCGGCGGCGCCGTCACCGGCATCATCCCGCATTTCCTGGAGCAGCGGGAGCGTCTCTTCGCGGACGTGACGGAGCTCATCGTCACCGAGGACATGCACCAGCGCAAGATGCTGATGTTCGAGCGCGCCGACGCCTTCGTCGCGCTCCCCGGCGGCGTCGGCACGCTCGAGGAGCTCGTCGAGCAGATGACCTGGTCGCAGCTCGGCCAGCACGAGAAACCCGTGCTCATCGCCAACGTCAACGGCTTCTGGGACCCGCTCGTCGCGCTCCTCGACCGCATGCGCGACGAAAGCTTCATCCGCGCCGGCATGGAGGTTTCCTGCCTCGTCGCCGACGATCCGGACCAGATCGTGCCGATGCTGATCGAGGCGGCCGCGCGCCGGCGCCCGGAGGCGCTCGAGGCGACCGCCGCGTCCGAGCCGATCCGCCGGATGTGACTATTCCGCCGCCGCCGGCATCGCCTCGCCGGTGGATGCCTTCAGGAGCTTGTAGTTGACCGCGTCGATCAGCGCCTCGAACGAGGCGTCGATGATGTTCGACGAGACGCCGACGGTCAGCCAGCGGTTGCCCTCGCCGTCGCGGCTCTCGATCAGCACGCGGGTCACGGCCTCGGTGCCGCCGTTCAGGATGCGCACCTTGTAGTCGACGAGCTCCAGGTCGTCGATCCAGGCGTTGAGGTCGCCGAGGTCCTTGCGCAGCGCCCGGTCGAGCGCGTTGACCGGGCCGTTGCCCTCGGCCACGGACATGCGGACGTCGCCGCCGACATTCACCTTCACGACGGCTTCCGAAACCGTCTTCAGCCGTCCCATGGCGTCGAAGCGGCGCTCCACGTTCACCCGGAAGCCCTCGACCTTGAAGAAGTCCGGCACGCTGCCGAGCCGCCGCCGCGCCAGCAGCTCCAGCGAGGCGTCCGCGCCTTCGTAGGCGTAGCCCTGCGCCTCGCGCTCCTTGATCTCGGCGAGCAGCCCGTCGAGGCGCGGGTCGCCCCGGTCGATCTGCATGCCGAGGCGGTTGAGCTCGGCGAGCAGGTTCGCCTTCCCCGCCTGGTCGGAGACGAGCACCCGGCGGCGGTTGCCGATCGCTTCCGGCGGCACGTGCTCGTAGGTCTCCGGCTCCTTCACGATCGCCGAGGCATGGATGCCGGCCTTGGTGGCGAAGGCCGACGCGCCGACATAGGGCGCCTGCCGGTTCGGCGCGCGGTTCAGGATCTCGTCGAAGGCGCGCGAGACGTGCGTGAGGGTTGCGAGCGCGGCCGGCGTCACGCCGAGCTCGTAGCGGTCGCGATAGTCCGCCTTCAGCATCAGCGTCGGGATGAGCGTGATGAGGTCGGCATTGCCGCAGCGTTCGCCGATGCCGTTCAGCGTCCCCTGCACCTGGCGCACGCCGGCGCGCACCGCCGCGAGGCTGTTCGCCACCGCCTGGCCGGTGTCGTTGTGGGCGTGGATGCCGAGATGGTCACCCGGCACGACCCGCCCGACGTCGGCGACGATCCGCTCGATCTCCTCCGGCAGCGTGCCGCCGTTCGTGTCGCACAGCACGACCCAGCGCGCGCCGGCTTCGTAGGCGGTGCGGGCGCAGGCGAGCGCATAGTCGCGGTTCGCCTTGTAGCCGTCGAAGAAGTGCTCGCAGTCGAGCATCGGCTCGCGCCCGGCCGCCTTCGCCGCGGCCACCGACTGCGCGATGCCCTCGAGGTTCTCCTCGTTTGTGCAGCCCAGCGCCACGCGGACGTGGTAGTCCCAGCTCTTCGCCACGAAGCAGATCGCATCGGCCTCCGCCGCGATGAGCGCGGCCACGCCGGGATCGTTCTCGACCGAGCGCCCGGCGCGCTTCGTCATGCCGAAGGCGGTGAACTTCGCCCGCTGCGTCCGCTTCTTCTCGAAGAGCGCCGTATCCGTCGGGTTGGCCCCCGGATAACCGCCCTCCACGTAATCGACGCCTAGCTCGTCCAGCATGCGCGCGATGAGGAGCTTGTCCTCCAGGTTGAAATCGACGCCCGGCGTCTGCTGGCCGTCGCGCAGCGTCGTGTCGAAGAGGTGGAGGCGCTCCTTCATCGGCCCTCTCCCTGCAGCGGCCAGGTCGCCGTGTCGTGGTCCGGATGCTGGTGGTTCGACGCGGCGATCGCCGCGACCCGCTCCGGCCCTTCGCCCTCGCCCGTCGTGACGGAGGGCAGCGCCGCCAGCTCCGCGAACCACGGCATCCGCCCCTCGATCCCGTACTGCAGGAGCGGCTTCACCGGCGTCGGGTCGTCGAGCGAGCCGATCGAGACGTCGATGGCGTCGCGCCCGAGTTCCTCGAAGGTGAGCGGCGTCCCGCAGGCCGAGCAGAAGCCCCGCTCCACGACGTCCGAGCTGCGGAAGATCGCGATCGTCCCGCGCGTGACCGCGAAATCGCTCTTCCGCGCGCGCACCAGCGGCGCGAAGAACGAGCCGAACGCCTTCTGGCACATGCGGCAATGGCAGATGGTCGGCTTCTCCAGCGCCCCCTCGATCCGGTAGCGCACCGCGCCGCACTGGCACCCGCCGGTGATCGCCTCGCTCATCGCTTCAGCTCCCATGTCGTGACCAGCTCTCCGGTCGCCGGGTCCTTGGCGTCCATCACGGCGACGCCCATCGCCTCGATCTCGGCCCGGAGCCGGTCCGCGTCCACCCAGTTCTTGGCGGCCCGCGCCGCCTTCCGCGCGTCGATCAGCGCCTCGACCGCGTCCCGGTCGATCGCGCGATCGCGCGTGAGGTCGATCCCGAGCAGCATCAGCGAAGCGTGGGCCGCCGGCAGCCCCGCTGCCTCCTCCTGGAACAGCTCATGCAGCCGGGCGATCGCGGCGGGGGTGTTGAGGTCGTCCTCGAGCGCGGCCAGGAAACCGGCGTCCGGCTCCGCCGCCGCCACCGCCTCGCCGGCCGCGAACCGCCGCCGCCAGCGCCGGAGCGTGTTCGCGGCCTCGCCGAGCCCGCCTTGCGTGAAGTCGATCGGCTGCCGGTACTGCGTCTGCAGCATGGCGAGCCGGATCACCTCGCCCGGCCAGTCCTTCAGCAGCGCGTTGACGGTGATGAAGTTGCCGAGCGACTTCGACATCTTCTCGCCCTCGACCTGCAGGAAGCCGTTGTGCATCCAGTATTTCGCCATCAGCGGCGCGCCGTGGGCGCAGCGCGACTGGGCGAGCTCGTTCTCGTGGTGCGGGAAGACGAGGTCGATGCCGCCGCCGTGAATGTCGAACTCGGCGCCGAGATGCGCCTCCGACATGGCCGAGCACTCGATGTGCCAGCCCGGCCGCCCCGGCGCGGCGATGCCGCAGGGCGAGGCCCAGGCCGGCTCGCCGGGCTTCGAGGGCTTCCACAGCACGAAGTCCATCGGGTCGCGCTTGTAGGGCGCGACGTCGACCCGCGCGCCGGCGAGCATCTCGTCGAGCGGGCGCCCGGAGAGCCGCCCGTAATCCGGCATGGACGGCACCGAGAACAGCACGTGGTCGCTCGCGACATAGGCGTTGCCGCGGGCGACGAGCTTCTCGATCATCCGCTTCATGCCCTCGATGTGCTCGGTGGCGCGCGGCTCGTGGGTCGGGCGGAGCGCGCCGAGCGCGCCCATGTCGGAATGGAACTGCGCCTCGGTCTCCTCCGTCACGCGCCGGATCGCCTCGTTGAGCGGCAGGCCGGGATGCTCCTCGGCCGCCCGCGCGTTGATCTTGTCGTCCACGTCCGTGATGTTGCGGACATAGGTGACGTGCGCCTCGCCGTAGAGGTGCCGGAGCAGCCGGAACAGCACATCGAAGACGATGACCGGCCGCGCATTGCCGATATGGGCGAAGTCGTAGACCGTCGGCCCGCACACATACATGCGCACGTCGGCGGGGTCGAAGGGGACGAAGTCCTCCTTCTGCCGGCTCAGCGTGTTGTGGAGCCGCAGGCCCCGGAACGCGTCTTTGTCGCTCATGCCCACCTCGGCCGCTGGCCGGGGCGTTCGGATCGACTTTGAGGGGATGCGCGAACGGGTCCAGCCAGCGGTTTGCTAGCCGATAATGATGATCCCGCAGATGATCGCCGCCAGGGGCGTTCCGGTCTCGCCGTTCATGGCCGCGATATGGACCCGCGGCCCCGGTTCCGTCAAGAGAAAGCGCGGCCGCATGCCGCCCGAGACCTGCTGCAGCCCCACGCGAGGTGCCCGATGGACTGGTTCGCGCCGATCGACATCTATTGCGAGAGGCTCGGCCCCGGCTTCTGGGCGGAGCCTCTCAACGCAGTCTCCAACGCCGCCTTCCTCGTCGCCGCCGCGCTCGCGGCCGCGCGCATGCGCCGCGCGCGCCGGCACGACCGGCCCGTCGCGCTCCTCGTCGCACTCGTCGCGCTGATCGGCATCGGCTCCTTCCTCTTCCACACCTTCGCCAACCGCTGGTCGATGCTCGCCGACACGCTGCCGATCGCGCTGTTCATTTACTTCTATCTCGGCCTCGCGCTCCGCCGCTTCCTCGGCCTCGGCTTGATCGCGACGCTCGTCGGCCTCGTCGCCTTCGCCGGGCTCTCGGCCGGCCTGGAGGCAGGGCTCCGCCCGCTCCTCGGCGGCTCGGCCGGCTACGTGCCGGCCCTCCTCGCCATGCTCGGCATCGGCGGCGTCCTGCGCGCCCGCTCGGCCCCGCCCGGCGCGATGCTGCTCGCCGCCGGCGCCGTCTTCGCCGTCTCGCTCGGCTTCCGCATCGCCGACCTGCCGCTCTGCGACGCGAACCCGGCCGGCACGCACTTCCTCTGGCACGTTCTCAACGGCACGACGCTCGGCATCCTCCTGATGGCGGCGCTCGCCGTGCCGCGCCATGCGCCCGCCGCCCGCCCCGCTGCCGGGCCTCCCACCGGGTAACCATCCTGAACGGTTCCTGAATCGGCGGCTCAGCCGAGGTTCAAGCCGGCGCCCCTACACCTCCTCCGGCATGAGGAGGACCATTGCATGTTCAGAATGATCTACGCGGCCGCGATCATCGGCCTCATCGGCGGCAGCGCCGGCCTCGCCGGCGGCATCGAGGACCGCGGCGGCCGGCTCCCCGCCGGCACCGGCTTCGTCCTCCTCCACGCCCTCCAGCGCTGACCGCGGCGCCCCGCCTCAGGTCGCCTGCAACGCCTTGACCGGCGGCTGTTCGTGCCGGCGGGCGCGTCGCCGGGCCTGCTCCGAGGTGCTCCCTCTCCGTCGTCATCGCCGGACTTGATCCGGCGATCCAGCAGCAGCGCCCGCGATCCGGATGCAGCGGTTCGCCCGCCTCCGCCGCACGTCGTTCCCGCTCGGGGCTTGCCACTTTCGCCGAACGGTTCGAATAGACTGCCGGGACGGAATTCTCGAAGACCAGCGGAAACCGATGATCGAAAAGCCCCCGGCGACGAACGACCTCGACGCGAACGCCCTGTTCTTCCACCGCTATCCGCGGCCCGGCAAGATCGAGATCCAGGCCATCAAGCCGCTCGGCAACCAGCGCGACCTCGCGCTCGCCTATTCGCCGGGCGTGGCCGCGCCGTGCCGGGCGATCGCGGACGACCCCGCGCTCGCCACCGACTACACGATCCGCGGCAATCTCGTCGCCGTCGTCTCCAACGGCACCGCCGTGCTCGGCCTCGGCGCCATCGGTCCGCTCGCCTCCAAGCCGGTCATGGAGGGCAAGGCCGTCCTCTTCAAGAAGTTCGCCGGCATCGACGTCTTCGACATCGAGGTCGACGCCTTCGAGACCGATCGCTTCGTCGATGTCGTCGCCGCCCTCGAGCCGACCTTCGGCGGCATCAACCTGGAGGACATCAAGGCGCCGGAATGCTTCGAGATCGAGGCGAAGCTGCGCGCGCGCATGAACATCCCCGTCTTCCACGACGACCAGCACGGCACGGCGATCATCGTCGGCGCGGCGATCCGCAACGGCCTGCTCCTCGCCGGCAAGCGCATCGAGGACGCGAAGATCGTTACCTCCGGCGCCGGCGCCGCCGCCATCGCCTGCCTGGAGCTCCTGGTCCTGCTCGGCGCGCGGCGCGAGAACATCTGGGTCACCGACATCGAGGGCGTGGTCTATGAGGGCCGCGCCGCCTTGATGGACCGCTGGAAGGGCGCCTTCGCCCAGGCTACCGAGGCGCGCACGCTCGCCGACGTGATCGAAGGCGCCGACGTCTTCATGGGCCTCTCCGCGCCCGGCGTGCTGAAGCCGGAGATGGTGAAGCGCATGGCCGACCGGCCGCTCATCATGGCGCTCGCCAACCCGGTGCCGGAGATCATGCCGGAAGTGGCGCGCGCCGCCCGGCCCGACGCCATGATCTGCACCGGCCGCTCCGACTTCCCGAACCAGGTCAACAACGTCCTCTGCTTCCCCTACATCTTCCGCGGCGCGCTCGATGTCGGCGCGACCGAGATCAACGAGGCGATGAAGATGGCGGCGGTCGAGGCGATCGCCGCGCTCGCGCAGGAGGAGCCGTCGGACATCGCCGCCCGCGCCTATGGCGGCGTTTCCGGCGTGTTCGGGCCGGACTACCTGATCCCCTCGCCTTTCGACCAGCGGCTCATCCTCAGGATCGCGCCGGCGGTGGCGCGCGCGGCGATGGAATCCGGCGTCGCGACGCGGCCGATCGAGGATTTCGAGGCCTACCACGACCGGCTGAACCGCTTCGTCTTCCGCTCCGGCCTCATCATGAAGCCGATCGTCTCGGCCGCGAAGGCGGAGCGCAAGCGCGTGATCTTCGCCGAGGGCGAGGACGAGCGCGTGCTCCGCGCCGCCCAGATCGCGCTTGAGGACGGCATCGCCGAGCCGATCCTGATCGGCCGCCCGGGCGTCATCCAGTCCCGCCTCGAGCGCTACGGCCTGCGCATCCGCCCCGACCGCGACTTTGCCGTCGTGAACCCCGAGGACGACCCGCGCTACCGCGACTATGTCGACCTCTATTTCGCGCTCGTCGGCCGGCGCGGCGTCACGCCGGAGGCGGCGCGCACCGCCGTGCGCACCAACACCACCGTGATCGGCGCCATCGCCATGAAGCGCGGCGAGGCCGACGCCATGATCTGCGGCATCGAGGGCCGCTTCGAGCGCCATCTCCGTGACATCCGCGACATCATCGGCATGGCGCCGGGCGTGAAGGGGCTCTCTGCCCTCAGCCTGCTCCTCTCCGGCCGCGGCGCCACCTTCCTGACCGACACGCTGATCCGGCACGATCCGACCGCCGAGGAGATCGCCGCCACCGCGCTGCTCGCCGCCCGCCACATCGAGCGCTTCGGCATCCCGCCGAAGGTCGCGCTCCTGTCGCATTCGAACTTCGGCTCGCAGGACAGCGAGAGCGCGCGCAAGATGCGCGAAGCGGCCCAGATCCTGTGGGCGACCGCGCCGGATCTCGAGATCGACGGCGAGATGCAGGGCGATTCGGCACTCGACGAGGACCTGCGGCGGAAGAGCATGCCCGTCAGCCGGCTGGAGGGCGAGGCGAACCTCCTGGTCTTCCCGAGCCTCGACGCGGCGAACATCGCGCTCAACCTCCTGAAGGTGATGACGGACGCGCTCCATGTCGGGCCGATCCTGCTCGGCTCTGCCATGCCGGCGCACATCCTCACCCCCTCCGTCACCTCGCGCGGCGTCCTCAACATGACGGCGCTGGCAGCCGCCGAGGCCCAGCAGAGCGCCACCCCCTGACCCCCCCGCCGAAGAGCACCGCCCGCGCCCCACTCTCTGTCGTCATCGCCGGAAAACGACCCGGCGATCCAGCAACGGCCCCTCGCCGCAGCCGGCGCCCGCCGGATGCCCGGGTCGAGCCCGGGCAT
>NZ_JBQYEX010000018.1:0-39269 GCF_052655945.1 Faunimonas sp. B44
CTCCCACTGGGAGGCCTCCCGCTCACCGCGACGGTGCAGAGGAACACCGTGAACGAACGACTTCCCCAGATGGGGATCGCCGAGGACATCCAAGGAGAAAGTCCGGTGAGACACGCTCACCACGATCAGACCTCCCAGGGGAAGGCGTCCACCACCTCGACGTCGTCGTAGGTGAACACACCCCAAGTGTTGCCGTTGCTGTTGCGCTCCTGCCAGCCCAGCGTGAACACGACGGTGTCGTTGCTGATGTCGACACCCTTCGCCTTGAGCGCCTTGATGAACTTGGCGAAGTTGGCCCAGCCGGTGGTCGAGAGACCGTGGCCGAGCGTCTGGCCCTGCTCCGCGATCACCTCCTTCTTCTTCGGGTCCACGATGTCCTCGAGGGCCACGAAGGGGATGTTCGCCGAGGCGTAGTCCCGAGCCTTCGGGTCGACCTTCCGAGCGCGGACGAGGGCCTCGGCCCAGGTGCCGCCCTTGGTCGAGGTCACGCCGTCGAAGCAGTGCTCGTACGTGGTCGGGTTCGACCCGTACTTGACCGCCTTGCAGTAGGCCACCTCGCCGAGGCGCAGTCCGACCTTCAGCGTGTCGAAGAGCGCCTTGTTGGTCCCGACCTGGATACCGAACTCGTTGACCTTGAGCCAGTGATCCACCGCCATGGAGGAGGCGAGGAGACTCTCGACCGACACACCCGGTCCGGCGGTGGCGAGGGCGCCGCCCTGCTGCATGCCATTGACCTGGGCGGGGAGGGCACCGGCGGCAGCTTGAGCCTGAGCGATCGCGTTCTGAATGGCGTCCATTTTCTGTTCCTGTTCCTGTTCCTGTTCCTGTTCGGCCGGTTGTTCCGGCGAATGACAGATATGAAAAAGGCCCGCCAATTACGACGGGCCTTCTTCGTAAGTTAACAAACATGCGATCAAACTAGCTCATCATCCATCTCCTCGTAGTACTTGGAGAAGTTCAGCTCAGGCCGGGTGGGATCGACCTTGTGAGCGTCCTCCGATTTCACCTTGATGATCTCGAACAGCCGCTGGTCCAGGCTGGCGGCATATTCGAGGATCGTGATCAGAAGCGGCGACTGCCGCTTGTCCCGCATCAGCCGGCGGTAGGCCTGCAGGAAGGTCGTGTCGAGGAAGTCCAGGCTGGCGAAGATGACGTGAGGCACCTCCACGCCACCGCAGAACTGCCAGTTGAAGCCGACAGCCGCCACCCTGGGCGAGCAGACCAGGCAGTTCAGCTCGCCGCTCCTGAGCGCCTCGTCGATCGCCGCCCGCTCCTTGGCGGACGTCTTGCCGTTGATCACCGCCGTCCGCATGCCGAGCTTCGCGGCCAGCCGGCCGATCGACTCCTGCTGCGGGACCAGGGCCGCGAAGATGACGAGCGGCTTGCCCGTCCGGACATGGTCGGTGATGTGGATCTCGAGCCGCTCCTCCTTGCCGGGCATGCCGTCGATGATGTCGACGAACTTCCCCGGCTCCGTCAGGTCCGGGAAGCACTGCGGGTGCTCCATGATCTGCCGGGCTCGGATGAAGGCCACGCCGGGCTGGGTGCCGTCGACGTAGAACTTCTCCAGCTCGAGAACCGCCTTCTCCTTGAACTCGTCGTAGAGGTCCCTCTGGCGGGGATGCATGTCCACGACCTCGGTCAGGACGACCTTGGCCTCCGGGCCATAGACCTGATCGAACGTCCGCCGGATGGCATGGCGGGAGAAGATGGCGGCGAGCTTGCCGTGGTTCTTCCAGCCGACCAGCTTGTTGTCGATGTCGTAGACCCCATGATAGTTCATGAAGGCGTGGTAGGTACCGTAGTACCTGGGCTCGATCATCTTGATGGCCGGGTAGGCAGAACTTAGCTTGCCGTTGACCAGGGTACCTGTCATCGGCAGGAACCACTTCATCTTGCGGTCGGACAGATAGAGTTCCTGGGTCCGCCGCGAGCCGTCACCGCCGAAGCCCATGTGGAACTCGTCGATGTGGTGGGCTCGGACGAAGTCGGGCAACTCCCGCCAGCTCAGGGCGAAGCGGTCGAAGCCCATCAGGAACACCTTGGCTCTGTCCGATGCGAGGAGCTTCCTTACCTTCTTCGGAGTGCCATCCACGATGACGACCTCGTCGTCCTCGAAATGGGTGAAGCGATGGATCTCGTCCTTGTTCTTTTTCAGGAGGGATTTCGGTTGCGACCAGACCGTCCCGGCCTTCTCGTTCGCCCAGAGGTGCCATTGCATGACGACCACGGACGGGGTCTTCCCCGTCCCTGGATCGCTCAGGTTCATGCACTTGGGATTAGCGATGTAGTAGGCCAGGTCCGCGATCTGATAGTCGCGGAGACTGACGTTAGGATCCATTGATCGGGATCATCCACACCAGCGTGAACATGTCGGCGCCGTTGACGTCACCATAGGTCGCGATCACCGTCTCCTTCACGGCCATCATTGGGTCCTCGTGTGTGGTGCCGATGTGGTGTTCGGGCGCCATGGCCTTGACCAGCGGGTCGTCGGCGAGCGGTTCGAAGCGGGCGAGCAGACCCTCGGTGAGAGTCGCCGCCGCCAGGTTGATGTTGTGGTCGGGCGCCGTCCTGGGCAGTTCGATCGGGGAGTCCAGGGCAAGGCCCAGGGCGGTCTGGACCCACTTGCCCTGGATCAGGAAGGCGATCCCACCGGGAGCCCAGTGGACGCCGTTCATGCAGCGATCTCGATGAGCACCTTCGAGGGGGCGGACTTGATGTAGATCTGCTGCATAACCACGACGCCGCTGCGCTCCAGCTGGGCCTTGAGGGCGGGGTCCAGGTCGAGGTAGCGGACGGGGTCGAAGACGGGCTCGATACCCTTCGCCCGCCGGGTGGAGGGCTCGGTCACGGTCACCTTGCCGAAGCCCTGGAACTCGTACTTGTCGGGGCCGGCGTCCCGGACGGTGGCCTTCAGGGCGTCCCGCTTCTCCTCCAGCGGCAGGATCTGGGCCTGGAGCTGGACCAGTTCGAAAGCGGCGTTCGATGCTTTGCTCATGTCATTCTCCGGATGTGAAGAAGGCCCCGGAGGTTCTCCGGGGCCTTTGGTTTAGGCTGCGTGCTGGCGGGCGGCGATGAACGCCGCCAATCGCTGTCGGGATCTGGCGCTCTCCGCCGTCATCAGGGCCGTCTGCATGAAGCCGTCGAGGAAGACCTGTCGGTTCTCGGGCTTCTGCTGGTTAAACATCTGCACGGCGGTCCAGTATTCCTTGAGACTTGTTTCCAGGATTCCCATTGATCCTCACGCTCTCGGTTCCATCAACGTGTTCAGGTCCATCCCCAACAACTCGGCGATGGCCTGGATCTGGGACGGGCGGGCAGCTGTCGCACCAGCTCGTGGGGGTGGTGATGTGCCAGCCATACTTCTTGACCAGCTCCGCCGTCGTCATACCGCGGTGGACGTAGTCCTCCTCTAAGCTCCTCTGCCACTCAGGCCGCTGCTTTATCGTAGACGGCCCTCCTGTTCTCTGCACTCGCTACGGGTGGTAGCCCTCCCGCTCAAGGGCCCTAAAGGTGGCCTGCTCGCGTCGGTTGAAAAAAGCGAAACCTCCTTAATCGTCATTTCACCCTTCGCGAACACGTTCGCAATCGTGCGCTGTAGTCCCATCGTCCCTCCACTGTGTCAGGACTGTGCTTCCGAAATTGCACAATCTTAACCCTTGTTGCTGCTATTGCGGAATATCGAACAACAAGAAAACGTATATAAGATAAGGAGTTAATGGAAATTTGGCCGTACGGACGTCCGAATTTGTAATCAGAGGGTCGGGGGTTCGAGTCCCTCAGCCGGCAGCATCCAGGAGCCTCACCCCCGCACGTCCGGCACGACGGTGAGCGCGAAGCTACTGAGCCGAGGCTGCTTTTCCTCCGTCCTCCTGTACCCGTTTCCTGAATACGGCAAGCAGCGGTTGATCTATGTCTGAGAGCCGATCCGAATTGATCTCTATATCATCCCCAAATCGGAACCTGTATTTTGGGGAATCGCCTTCAACGAAGTCGAAAAGGCGCCCTTTTCTCTCACGCTTGTAGTAAACAACGAACTTTCCTTGATAATCCCGGTACGCAATCTGATCGATATGCAAAAATAAGTCCTCATCCTTGACCAAGAACGAGAGCCGTCTCTTGGTATAATCAAAAACAGAAAGCTCTGTTTGCGTAGTATTGATCTTGTCATCCAGCTTAAGTGGTTGTTCGGACTCTCCTTGTGGGGTGACAATTTGAGGCTTTTCAACCTCCTTTGTCGGAAGATCTAAGCGGCGGAGAATCCGAAGATTTGTAAATTCGCTGAATGCGTTCTTTACCATAGCCTGATACTCAGGCAAGGATTTAGCTCGAACATGGCTGAGACCCGCGTTCTGCAGGAGCATTCTTGTAAACTGCTCGGATGGATGGTCAGAAAGATCCGATAGTTGCTGCAAAATATTGTGGAAAAGAAGTTTACGCTTAGCCTCTGCCCCGATATTATCGGGATCGAAAGCTGCCTTTTGAAGGCTTCTGATCCCATCGAGCATGGAGTTTTCAATTTTGCCCTTGGCGATCTCCCTCAGGTCAACGGTGAGAAATGCCGTCGCGTCCATCATGTTAGGTTCATCGGAATCCGCATAGAATTCCCAGATGATGCCATCAGTCAGCGCACCCATTTTAACCGTCGGAGCAGCATTGAAATAGGCACGGAGCTGACCCCGCTCATCCTTTAGCGTCGCGCCACAGCATTTGCACTCAACCGCTATAATAGGTGTGCCATCCTTGAGAATTGCATAATCAACTCTGTTCTTATACTTTTCAGAAAAATCGGCGCCGTGCTCCGGACACACCTCGTGAGGATTACGGTCATCGTATCCGAGTACGGCCAAGAACGGCAAGATCAGAAATTGCTTTGTTCCTTCTTCGTTTCGACAACTTGGCGCAAGAGCGACCGCGCGTTGGGCGAAGGCGGTTAACTTGTCCCGGAATTCGTCCATCATCAGGCCCTCCGCTAACATCATCTCTGATCCAGTGCCCCCTAAGACCATTCTCTTCGGAAATACGCTCAAGATCAACTCAGGCGTGCGATCCACAGGATTTCGCAATTTTCGCCGACGCTAAACGGCCAAGCGTATGCGACGCGGGCGAGCAGTGGTGCCGCTGATACAGCATCTCCAGGAACGGGATGCCGTTTGCGTGGGAGCACACCTTCAACCTCATCGGTGTTTGACCCTTTGATATGAACTGAGCTGGCTTTCGCGGATGACCGTCGTGACTACCGCGAGCGCTGATTCGTGGCACTGGGCTTCCTCGGCGGTCGGCTACATGTCTTGTGCTTCACACCGATCGTGGGCGGCATCCGGGTGATTAACTTCCGCAAGGCGAACGCGAAGGAGAGCCATCGGTATGAGCAGCAAACCACTGACGAACGAGAGCGGTGAAGTCCGCGAGTTCAAGACTGAGGACATTCCGCGCAATGCGGCCGGCCTGCGAGGTGCTGCCCGCCGACCTGGCCGGGATCCTCCCCGCGCGCCGGCCCGGTCAGCGCGGCCCGCAGCAGAGCAAGCCCTTGAAGCAGCGCGTGCAGATCCGCGTTGACCCACGGATCGTGGACGCCTTCAAGGCGACAGGACCGCGATGGCAGACGCGGATGAACGACGTTCTGAGCGTGGTGGTCGAAATGGACGCCATCGACGATCCCGAGGTGCTATCCGCTGCGTTGAAGAATGCGAAGCGGGGAAGGCGCGCCTAACGATGGCGCCGTTCGAGCGTGGAGTGCCCCACCTGGATGCAAATCGCGAGCACGCGACCAGCTAGTCGCAGCAGACCTTTCGGACGTAGGTGTTTCCATAGGTGATGATGGAATCGGGTGGCACCTGCCTGGCCGATTTGAGGTCCCGCAGGATGGCAGCCGCCTTGTCGGCCGCGAACCGCTGCGCCAAAGTCGCGGCATACCAGCCGTTCGTCGCCAGGTACCCCGCCAACGGGAATGGCGACTGCCGTGCATAGTCCCGAAGCTGGGCAATGTTGTCGAAGCTCTTCACCTGGATATAGCGCGAGTCGAATGGACCCTGCTCGTACTGATCCACGAAGACCCAGGTATGATGCATGAAGCCGGTAACGCCGCTGGCATCGACTTCGTACCATCGATTCTGGTCGGCAACGATCTTGATCGGCGTGTGGTTGGCGAGTTGAACGCGCGCCGCAGCCTTGTCGTCCGGGCGGACCTTCACCTCGGCGAACCCTTTCGGGTGCCGTACGCGGCCCGAACGCGCGCGGCCTTGCAACTCCTCGCCCCGCCCCCCGGCACCCGGATCGTCCGATCTCGGCGGACGCGCAGCGAAGCCAGGCGCACCTCCCGATACGATTCCATATTGCTGCATCTCGCTCATGGAGAGGTATCGGATGTCGTTTGCTTCGTAGCGGAGTGAGAGCTGAAGCAGGCTCGGATCCGCGCCCATCTCGATGATGTACGCGATCACTTCGGCGGTAAGCTGCTGCACGGATGAGACGGCATCGGCGGCGGAGAGCCTGGCGCCATGGCTGAATGACGACTTGTGGACACCGATAGCCCCGGGCTCGGCGGCCCGGTTCACACCACCAAGGAAGGCGAGGGCGCAGGCTGACGCGCAGTCCGCTGCCCTCGGCTGCACGGTGTTCAGCCGGAACACCCGTATCATCCGCCCAAGCTCCATCGCCTTCATCACGCTGCCGCCGGGGGAGTTGAAGACGATGACCTCGGGGTCGCGGCGGCGCACCTCTGCTGCAAAAACGCCCAGATCGTCGGAAGCATCGATGGGCCCAGACACCATCAGCGCGCGGAGCCCTGGCAAGTCGATGAGTTCGTATCTGAGATCGGCGTGCCCGACGCTGGCAGTCAGTGCAGCCGCCGCGAACACGACGGCGCGCGCGCAAGTCCCGAAGCGCCCCCGCGCTGCCGCGCCTCTCCTGACGCGCCGCATCAAGAACGATCTCATGGCCGCCCGTCGATCCCGGTGAATACCCTCCCGTTCACTCATACGGTCAAGTCGATCGCAGCGCGACCCGCCCCGGAACCGCTCGGTTCAGGTGACGCCGGTCCCGCATGAACGCGACCATGTCCGGAGCGCTTCTCCCGGAACGGCAGCCTGCCCGCTCGTCAATACCGGCGGAGGAGGGCGGCGAGGCGGCCCTGGATCTGGACGCGGTCGGGGCCGAAGATGCGCGTCTCGTACGCCGGGTTGGCGGCCTCCAGCGCGATCGAGGCGCCCTTCTTGCGCAGCCGCTTCAGCGTCGCCTCCTCGTCGTCGATGAGGGCGACGACGATGTCGCCGGAATTCGCCGTGTCCTGCCTGCGGATCACCACCACGTCGCCGTCGTGGATGCCGGCCTCGATCATGGAATCGCCGCGCACCTCGAGCGCGAAATGCTCGCCGCCGGCGAGCATGTCGGGCGGCAGGCTGATCGTGCTCGTATGGTTCTGGATGGCCGAGATCGGCACGCCGGCCGCGATCCGGCCCATGACCGGGATGCCGATCGCATCGCCCTGCGGCTCGTCGCTCCGCGGCTGCGGCGGCGCGGCGGAGGCGTCGGGCGCCCGGCCGAGCCGGCCCTCGATCACGCTCGGCCGGAAGCCGCGCTGGCGCGCCGCCCCCGCCTGCACCGCCTCGGGCAGCTTGAGGACTTCGAGCGCGCGGGCGCGGTTCGGCAGGCGGCGGATGAAGCCGCGCTCCTCGAGCGCGGTGATGAGGCGGTGGATGCCCGACTTGGACTTCAGGTCGAGGGCGTCCTTCATCTCGTCGAAGGAGGGCGGGACGCCGCTCTCCTTCAGGCGCTCGTTGATGAAGAGCAGAAGCTCGAGCTGCTTTCTCGTGAGCATCGGTGTCCCCTGGGCGTGGGATGCGGGCGGCCCGCGTACAAATCACGAACGGAGACTAGTCGTTCATGCCCTGTTCCGCAAGTCCGCCGTCAGCGGTCGAGGCGGAGGATGGCGACCGCGTCGCCCGCCGCGGCCGCCGGCGCGAAGGGCGGGCGGACGATCAGCGCGTCGGCGGCGGCGAGCGTCGCCAGCATGGAGGAATCCTGGCGCGGGAACGGCACCGCGACGAGCCGGCCGCCGCTTGGCTCCAGCCGCGCGCGGACATAGTCCTGGCGGCGGTCGTTCGCCTTCATGGTGGCGCCGAGGATCGCGGCCTCCGCCGGCGCCTGCGGCGGCTGCCCGAGCATCGCCTTCAGGAGCGGGCGCAGGAAGATCTCGGCGCAGACCATGGTGGAGACCGGGTTGCCGGGCAGGCCGAGCACGCGCATGCCGGCGAGGCTGCCGACCATGAGCGGCTTGCCGGGCCGCATGGCGATCTTCCAGAAGTCGAGGGTCATGCCGCGGGCGACGAGCGCCGGCTGCACGAGGTCGTGGTCGCCGACCGAGGCGCCGCCGGTGACGACCAGGATGTCGGCGTCGACGGCGAGTCCGGCGGCGTGTCCGATGGCGTCGAGGTCGTCGGCCGCGATGCCGAGGTCGAGCGCCTCGCCGCCGGCCTCCCGGACCAGTGCGGCCAAGCCGAAATTGTTAGAGGAAACAATCTGATCCGGCCCGGGCTCCGCGTCCGGCGGGACGAGCTCGTCGCCCGTCGAGAGGATCGCCACCCGCGGCCGCCGCCGCACCGGGACGCCCGCCCGGCTCATCGCCGCGCAGAGCGCCACGGCACGGGGATCGAGGCGGCGGCCGGCGCGGAGGAGGACCTCGCCTTCCGCGAAGTCGAGCCCGGCGGGGCGGACGAACTGGCCGGGCGAGACGGTGTCGCGCGGAACGATGCCGCCGTCTCCGGAAGGATCAGCGTCTTCCTGGATCAGGATGGCGTCGGCTCCCGGCGGAACGGGCGCTCCGGTGTAGATGCGCACCGTCTGGTGCGGACCCAGGTTTCCCTCGAAGCGCCGGCCGGCGCGCGATTCGCCGATCACCCGAAGCGGCGTTCCGACGGCGACATCGGCGGCGCGCACGGCGTAGCCGTCCATCGCCGAGGCCGGGAACGGCGGCTGCGTCCGCGCCGCCGCGATATCCGCCGCGAGCACCCGGCCGGCCGCCTCGCCGAGCGGCAGGTCCTCGGCCGGCGTCGGCGCGACCCCGGCGAGGAGACGGGCGAGGGCGTCCTCGACCGGGATCAGGCTCACGGGCCGTGCTCCGGAGCGTGCCAGTCGCCGGACCGGCCGCCGGTCTTCTCCTCCACCTTCACAGCCTCGATCACCATGCCCCGGTCGACCGCCTTGGCCATGTCGTAGATCGTCAGGCAGGCGACGGAGACGGCGGTCAGCGCCTCCATCTCGACGCCCGTCCTGCCGTCGACGCGGGCGGTTGCCGCGACGCGCAGGCCCGGCAGCGCCGGGTCGGGCGCGATCTCCAGCGTGACCTGCGTCAGCGGCAGCGGGTGGCAGAGGGGGATCAGCTCGTGCGTCCGCTTGGCGGCCATGATGCCGGCGATCCGGGCGACCGCGACGACGTCGCCCTTCTTGGCGTTGCCGGCGAGGATCAGGTCGAGCGTCGCCGGCGCCATGCGCACGGCCCCGGTCGCCCGCGCGGTCCGCCGCGTGACCGCCTTGTCGCCGACATCCACCATGTGCGCCTCGCCATCGCGCGAGAGGTGGCTGAGTTCGCCGGTCATTGCGCAGCCATGCCGGCCGAGCCCGGGTCGAGCAGCCGGCGGGTGGCGGCGGCGACGTCGTCGGCGCGCATGAGGCTCTCGCCGACGAGGAAAACGTTGATCCCCACCGCCTGCAGTCGCCGCACGTCCTCATGGGTAAAGATTCCGCTCTCGCCGACGAGGAGCCTGTCCCGGGGCACGCGCGGGGCGAGCCGCTCCGAGGTCGCGAGCGTCGTCTCGAACGTCCGCAGGTTGCGGTTGTTGATGCCGAGGAGAGGCGAAGCCAGGAAGAGCGCGCGCTCGAGCTCCGCCTCGTCGTGGATCTCGACCAGCACGTCCATCCGGAGCTCCTCGGCGGCCGCCTCGAGCGCCTTCGCCTCCTGGTCAGTGACGGCGGCCATGATGATCAGGATGCAGTCCGCGCCCAGCGCGCGCGCCTCGAACACCTGGTAGGGATCGAACAGGAAATCCTTGCGCAGCACCGGCAGGGCGACGGCCGATCGCGCGGCAATCAGATGATCGGGATCGCCCTGGAAGGAAGGACCGTCGGTCAGGACGGAAAGGCACGTCGCCCCGCCGGCCTCGTAGGCGCGCGCGAGCGCCGGCGGATCGAAGTCGGCGCGGATCAATCCTCTGGACGGGCTGGCCTTCTTGATCTCGGCGATGAGGCCGAGCCCCCGCGCCGCCACGTCGCGCCGCAGTGCCCGCGCGAAGCCGCGGGGAGGGTCGCGGTCGCGCGCGCGCGCCTGAAGCTCGGCGAGCGGCATGCGCGACCTGGCGGCCGCGATCTCCTCGCGCTTGTAGGCTTCGATGCGCTTCAGGACATCCGCCATCCGATCACCCGTTGGAAACGGCGACGAGCCGGTCGAGGGTCGACCTGGCGCGACCGCTTTCGAGCGTCTCGTGGGCGATTCTCACGGCGTCCTCGATGAGCGCCGCCTTGCCCGCCACCATCAGCGCGGCCGCCGCATTCATCAGCGTGACGTCGCGATAAGGGCCGAGGTCGCCGTCGAGGACACCGAGGAGGGCCCTGGCGTTCTCCTCAGCCGTGCCGCCGATCAGCGCCTCGGGTGCGACCGGGTCGACGCCGAACTCGAGCGGCGTCACCTCGAAGGCGCGGACCTGCCCGTTCTTCAGTTCGGCGACGTAGCTCGTCCCCGTCGAGCTGATCTCGTCCAGGCCGCCGCGGTCGCCGAAGCTGCCGTGCACGACCCAGGCCGCTTCCGCGCCGAGCGCGGCGAGCACGTTCGCGACCGGCTCGATCCATTCGCGGGCGAAAACGCCGAGCATGTAGCGCTTCACGTTGGCGGGATTGCAGAGCGGGCCGAGCAGGTTGAAGATCGTGCGCGTCCCGAGTTCGACGCGCGAAGGGCCCACATGGCGCATGGCCGCGTGATGGTTCGGCGCGAACATGAAGCCGATGCCGGCCTCGCGGATGCACGCGCCGATCTGCTCCGGCGTGAGGTCGATGTTCACGCCGAGGGCGGTCAGGACATCGGCGGCGCCGGAGCGCGACGACAGCGCGCGGTTGCCGTGCTTGGCGACGGGAACGCCGGCGCCGGCGACGACGAGCGCCGCGGCGGTCGAGATGTTGTAGGTGCCGGACGCGTCCCCGCCCGTGCCGACGATGTCGATCGCCCCTTCGGGAGCCTCGACCGGCGTCATGCGGCCGCGCATGGAAGCGACCGCGCCGGCGATCTCCTCGACGGTCTCGCCGCGGGTGCGCAGCGCCATCAAGAAGCCGCCGATCTGCGCCGGCGTCGCCTCGCCCGACATCATGATGTCGAACGCTTCCCGCGCTTCCTCGCGGGTGAGCGGCGTTCCGGCGGCGACCTTTGCGATGAAGGTCTTCATCCAGGCTCCGTTCAGGCCGCGCTGAGGCGCCCGCCGGCGCCGTTGAAGGCCGCGGCGATCTCCAGGAAGTTCCTGAGGATGCGGTGGCCGTGCTCCGAGGCGATGCTCTCGGGGTGGAACTGGACGCCAAAGACCGGGTGGCTGCGATGGCGCACGCCCATGATCACGCCGTCGTCGCTCTCGGCGGTCACCTTCAGCTCCGCAGGCATGCTTTCGGGGGCGATCGTCAGCGAGTGATAGCGGGTTGCGGCGAAGGAATCGTTGATGCCGCGGAAGACGCCCTCGCCTTCGTGGCTGATGCGCGAGATCTTGCCGTGCATCAGCGTCGGCGCGCGCACGACGGTCCCGCCATAGGCTTGGCCGATCGCCTGATGGCCCAGGCAGACGCCGAAGATCGGCACCGTGCCGGCGGCCCGGTTGATCAGGTCGAGGCAAATTCCCGCCTCGTTCGGCGTGCAGGGGCCGGGGGAGAGGAGGATCGCTTCCGGCCGGCGCGCGAGCGCATCCTCGGCGGAGAGCTCGTCATTCCGCACGACCTGCGGTTCGGCGCCGAGCTCGCCGAGATAGTGGACCAGATTCCACGTGAAGCTGTCGTAATTGTCGATGACGAGAAGCATGGCGCGTCGCTGTTCCGTTGGGCGGAGGAGTAGGCCCTTCCGAATGCGCCGGTCAAGGAATCTGCGGTCGCGGGCTGCCGCCGGCCACCCGGTTGCGGCGGCCGTCGCTCGACGGGCGCTCGGTTCACAAAGGATGCCGCGCCTGCCATGACGGGTCGAGAAGAGCGAGAGGACGAGCGGCGTGGCGCGGACGGCAGCCCTGATGATCCAAGGCACGGGATCGAACGTCGGCAAGTCGCTGATCGTGGCGGGCCTCTGCCGCGCCTTCGCCGAGCGCGGGCTGCGCGTGGCGCCGTTCAAGCCGCAGAACATGTCGAACAATGCGGGGGTGACGGCCGACGGCGGCGAGATCGGCCGGGCACAGATGCTGCAGGCGCGGGCCGCCCGCGTGGCGCCTTCGGTCGACATGAACCCGGTCCTCCTGAAGCCGGAGTCCGAGACGGGGGCGCAGGTCGTCGTGCACGGAAGGCGCTGGGCGACCCTGCGCGCGCGCGAGTACGGCGCGCGCAAGTCGGAGCTCTTGCCCGCCGTCCTGGAGAGCTTCGGGCGGCTGCAGGGCGGCGCCGATCTGGTGCTGGTGGAGGGCGCCGGATCGCCGGCCGAGACCAACCTCCGCAAGGGGGACATCGCGAATATGGGCTTCGCCGAGGCGGCGGACATTCCCGTCGCCATCGTGGGCGACATCGACAGGGGCGGCGTCATCGCCGCGCTGGTCGGAACCCATGCGGTCCTCGACCCGCCCGACCGGTCGCGCATAAAGGCATTCTTGATCAACCGCTTCCGCGGCGATCCTGATCTCTTTGACGAAGGCCTGACGGAGATCGCCGCGCGGACCGGATGGGCGCCGCTCGGCGTCGTGCCGCATTTTCATCTGGCGGCGCGCCTGCCGGCCGAAGACGTGCTCGGGCTGGCGGACACCAATTCCGGCCGCCGCGGCCGCCTTCGGGTCGCCGTGCTGCGCCTGCCGCGGATCGCCAATTTCGACGATCTCGACCCTCTTCGGGCGGAGCGCGACGTCGAGATCCTTCTCATCGAGCCGGGGGCGTTCATTCCACCGGATTGCGATCTGGTCATCGTGCCGGGCTCGAAATCGACGATCGCCGATCTGGAAGCGCTCCGCCGCGAGGGCTGGGACATCGATTTGGCCGCACACCGCCGGCGCGGCGGGAGGATCCTGGGATTGTGCGGCGGTTACCAGATGCTCGGCCGGACGATCGCCGACCCGGGCGGCGCGGAGGGCCCGCGGGGCCGAGTGGCCGGCCTCGGCCTGCTGGACGTCGACACGGTGCTCACGGGCGACAAGCGCACCCTGAAGGTCGATGGGCGCCACCTTGCGACCGGCACGGCTGTCAGCGGCTACGAGATCCATCTCGGCCGGACCGAGGGGGCGGATTGCGAACGGCCGATCGTGGAGATCGGCGGCCGGCACGACGGGGCAGTCTCCGCCGATGGCCTGGTGAGCGGCACATATGTTCATGGCCTCTTTTCATCCGATGGCTTCCGGGCGGCGTTCCTGGCGCAGTTCGGCGTCGGCTCGTCCTGCCGCTATGAGGCGGAGGTCGACGCAGTGCTCGATCGCCTTGCGGGCCATTTGGAAGCGCATCTCGACCTGGAGATGATCCTCGCTATAGCCAGAGGAGAGCGGCGGTAACGGCTGCGCCCGCGAGGAGGAGCCACCACGCGATCTCCACCAGCCGGATCGCGCTCCGGATGTCGGCGGGCGTGGCGGCCGCCCGGCCCGCTGCGTTGAGCCATGCGCCGGCGACCTCGGAAGGGCCGTAGCGCCGCGGGCCGCCGAGCGCGAGGCCGAGCGCGCCCGCCATGGCCGCTTCGGGCCAGCCGGCGTTCGGGGAGCGATGCCGCGGAGCATCGCGCATGGCGACGTGAAGTGCGGCTGCCCCGGACCCGCCGGAGAGACGGGCGGCAGCCGCGACGAGTGCCGCGGTCATGCGGGCGGGGATCCAGTTCATGACGTCGTCCAGGCGTGCGGAAGCCCAGCCGAAGGCCGCGTGCCGCTGCGACAAATGGCCGATCATGGAATCGGCGGTGCTCGCGACCTTGAACAGGAAGAGCCCGGGCAGCCCCAACAGGGCGTACCAGAAGGCGGGTGCGACAAGGCCGTCGCTGAAATTCTCCGACAGCGACTCGATCGCCGCGCGGGAGACGCCCGGCTCGTCCAGCACATCGACGTCGCGTCCAACGATGAGGGCCACGGCCCTGCGGCCACCAGGAAGCCCGTCGCGCCGAAGCGCGGCCGCCACCGCGCCTACGTGATCGAGGAGGCTCTTCTGGGCGAGCAGCATCGCCGCGACGACCGCCTCCAGAACGAAGCCGCCGGGGACGGCGGAGAACAGCAGGGACACCGCCGCCCCGACGGCGATGGCGGAAAGCCCGAGGATGCAAAGAGAAAGGGCGCCGAGGAGCCGCCGCGCTCTGAACGAACGGTCCGGATCATTCAGGCTGTCGTCGAGCCGCGTGATCGCCGAACCGACAACGACGATGGGGTGGGGAATCCGCGACCAGAGGAACGCCGGTTCGCCGAACAGGCGGTCGAGCACGAGCGCGACCGCGAGGACCGCAAGACGGGTTTCGATCTCCATCAGCGGGCGAGGGCCGAAGCGAGTCGGCCGAGCTCCCGTTCAGTTCCCGGCAGCCCGATCCTGAGGACGCCCGGCCATTCCGAAAAGATGCGCGTCCAGATGCCGTGCTCAGCGAGGTGGCGGTGCAGCGCCGGGGCGTCCGGCACCGCGGCGAGCACGCAGAGACGGGAGCTCCCGGCGATGGAGAGGCCCGAGGCCAGCAGCGCGGAAATCAGGCGCTCTGACTGCTTCTCCAACCAATCCCGCGTCCCAGATTGCCAAGGCAGGTCCGCGAGCGCGGCCGCCCCTATCGTTATGGCCGGCGCGGATACGGGCCAGTCACCGAGCAGAGCGCGGATCGGCGCGACGAGGCGTTCCGGGCCGATCGCGAAGCCGAGGCGGAGCCCCGGCAGGCCGAAGAACTTCCCGAACGATTTCAGCACCAGGATCGGCAGGTCAGGCCGGAGCAGCGGGACGACCGAGCACTCGTCTTCCGCGTCCGCATAAGCCTCGTCGACGAGCAGGACGGCCTGGCCGCTCCGCTGACCGGCGATCTGAACGAGGTCCGCTGGGGCGATCCTGCGGCCGTCGGGATTGTTCGGGTTCACGACGGCGATGCTGCTTTCGGGGTGCAGTGCGAGCAGCGCGTCCGCGTCATGCGCGACGAGCGATGGCCGCTCGCGTCCGAAGGCTGTGAGATGGCTCGAATAGGTGGTGCGTGCCACGGCCGACGGTGCTTGTGACAGAAGGGGCAGCAGCCGGATGAGGATCTCGGTTCCAGGCGCCGCCGCGATCGCAAGCGGTGCAGGAACGGCGTAGGCCGCACGCGCCGCTGCGAGAAGCCGATCGAGGTCGCGGGACGAAGGCAGGCGCGATAGGGTTCGGAGGTCTGCTGGGCCCAGCCGCTCGGCGGCGGGCCAGGGGCGCGGGTTGATGCCCGTGGAGAGGTCCAGCCAATCCGCCTCGGGAATGCCATACCGCTTCACAGCCTCCGCGAGATCACCGCCGTGCCGCATTCCATGCCCTCCGGGCACGGCTCATAGCCTATTGGGGAACGGGTTGCAGCGACCCATCTATGGGCGGTTCGCCGCGCTTGTTTAGCCAAAGCCGGTCTGATAACGAGTGCGCGCGGCCTCGTGGCGGAGTGGTGACGCAGCGGACTGCAAATCCGTATACCCCGGTTCGATTCCGGGCGAGGCCTCCACACCACAATCGGATCCTGGCAGACGGATGATCGAGACGATCTCCAGTTGCGTCGTCGCGCTCACGGTTGCCCGATCGCCAGCGTCTGGGCGAGGGCGCGGAAGAACGCCTTTGTGGCGATCCAGAGCGCCCCTGATATGACCGCGACGATGACCAGCGTGGCAAACGCGGCGATCCAGCCGGCGATCGCGACGACGCCGTCGCGCTGCATCAGGGCCAAGGCGAACGAGGCGATCGCCAGCGCCGGCACGATGTTGGCGAACGGCACCGGCAGGAAGAGGATGACCGCCAGCGCGAGGCAGGTGATTCCGATCAGCCGGTCCCCGAGCGGGCCGAACATGAAGGTGAGGCGCGGCGCCATCAGCCGCTCGGTCCGGCGGAGGTACGGCAGCCCGTGGGCGAGCGCGCGCTCGTAGTCCGCCTTCCGGATCGTGCGTCTTCCGATGAATTCCGGAAGCCAGAGAATGCGGCGGCCGAGCGCAAGCTGGCCGGCGATCAGGATCAGCGGGGCTCCCAGCACGGCGGAACTGCCGGGCGGTAGCGGAATGAGATTGGGCGCGGCGAACAGGAAGAGAAGCGCGCCGAAGGCCCGGTCTCCGAAGAAGATGGCGAGATCGGAAATTCGGATCTGATCGCCGGAGGCCTGGCCGACATGGCGAAGGATGCTCGACAACCGCGTGCGTGCCGGTCCATCCCGCCGCCGAGCGGCCCGCCGTCCGATTCTCATAGGATTCTCCTACCCGATCACGCTCGCTTCTGCACGCGTCCGCGCTCGCCGATCCATTCTCCGGCCGTTCCGGCCGAGCCTTGTGCAGGACCGGCCTCGCCGGTAGAACCGGCCGGTTTCGAGCTTGCAGGCATCCCGATGACCGACTTCGCCATCCTCCGGCAGCGCATGGTCGACAACCAGATCCGCCCGAGCGAGGTCACCGATCCCGGGGTCGTGCGCGCCTTCCTCGCCCTGCCGAGGGAGAGATTCGTGCCGCCGTCCCAGAAGCCGTTCGCATACGCGGACAGGGACCTGCCGGTTGCGAGCGGACCGGAGGGCGATCGCTGCATGATGGCGCCCGTCCAGTTGGCTCGGCTCGTGCAGGCCTTGGACATCAGGAGCGCCGACGTCGCGCTCGTGGTCGGCTGCATGACGGGATACTCGGCTGCAATCCTGGCGAGGCTGGCGGCGTCCGTCGTCGCGATCGACGAGGACGAGACGCTGGTTCGGGATGCCGACGAGCGGCTTCGGGCGCTCGGGGTCGACAACGTCGCGGTGGTCCAGGCCTCCCTGACCGAGGGTTATCCCGACGAGGGGCCCTATGACGTCATCCTCATGGACGGCTCCGTGGAGGTCCGGCCCGAGCGGATCCTGGACCAGCTCAACAAGGGCGGCCGCCTCACGGTGGTCGAGCGGGCGGACCGGATCAGCCGCGCGATCCTCTACGAGCGCACGGCGCATGACGAGATCGGCCACCGGCCGCTCTTCGAGTGCTGGGCGCCCGGCCTTCCGGGATTTCGACGCAAGCCGGCCTTCGTGTTCTGACCGAAATCGGCCCCTGCGCCGGTGTTGCATTTCGGTCGCGGTTGCGGCGAAACGTTGGCCACAGAGCCGGCTCAGTGCAGGCGGCGAGGCACATCATGTTAGTAGTGGCGGCCGGCCGTGAGGCAGAACTGTGTTGAGCGTAACGGGGTCCTCATGCGAACCAGAGCCAAGCTCCTCGCCTGCGTCGGCGCATGCCTCATGTGGATGGCCCCCGTCTCTGCCGGGGCGGAAACGGTCATTCAGGCGCTGGCGGCCGCCTATTCGAACAATCCCGAGATAAACGCCGCCCGCGGCGATACCCGCGTTGCCGACGAGGGCGTTCCCCTTGCCAAGTCCGGCCGGCGCCCAACCGTCTCCGCGACCGGCGACGTCACGATGCAGAGCTTCGAGCAGCGCCGGAACGGCGTTCCGGGCTCGCAGACCCGTACCGACGGGACGCTCGGGCTGCAGGTCACGCAGAACCTGTTCAGGGGATTCCGGACACAGAACGAGATCCGCGAAGCGGATGCCAACGTCCTGGGAAGCCGGCAGCAACTCGAGAACACCGTTCAGTCCGTGCTCTTCGAGGCCGCGCAGGCCTACATGAACGTGATCCGGGACGCGGCGATCCTGGACGTCCGGCGGCAGACCGTCGGCTTCCTGGAGGAGCAGGTCCGCGCCGCTCAGGACCGGTTCGAAGTCGGCGAGACGACGCGCACGGACGTCGCCCAGACGCGGGCCCGCCTCGCGGCGTCCGTTTCCGAGGTGAGCCTTGCCGAGGCCAATCTGCGGGCGAGCGAGGCGACCTACCGGCGCGTGATCGGCCACGAGCCGCGCGCGCTGCAGGCGAACTTCCCGTTCGCGAAGCACCTTCCGCGGTCGCTCGGACAGGCCGTCGAACTCGGCCAGACGCAGCATCCGGCCATCCTCGCCACGATCTATCGCTCGGAGGCGGCAGCTTTCGCCGTGAAGCAGCTGGAAGGCCAACTGCTGCCGACGGTCAGCCTGCAGGGCAACGCGCAGACGCAGTTCGGGATCGGCAACAGCGACTACAACAATTCCGTATCGATCACGGGCCGGGTGACGGTGCCGCTCTACCAGGGCGGGGCGATCTCCGCGCAGGTGCGGCAGGCCAAGGAACAGCTCGGCGTCCGCAAGATCGAGACTGACGTGACCCGCGACCAGGTGCGGGCGAGCACGGTTTCGTCGTGGGGACAGCTCGACGCGGCCAAAGCCTCCATCATCTCGGCGAGCGCACAGGTCGAGGCCGCACGCATCGCGCTCGCCGGCGTCCAGGAGGAGCGGGCGGTCGGCCAGCGCACCACGCTGGACGTGCTGAACGCCGAACAGGAACTGCTCGACGCGCGGGTGAACCTCATCCTCGCTCAGAACGACCGGTTCGTCGCCTCGTTCGCCCTGCTCGGCTCCACGGGGCGCCTGACGCCGACGGTGCTCGGCATCCCGGTCGAGGTCTACCGCCCTGAGGCGCATTACGAAGCCGTCAAGGACAAGTGGTACGGCCTGCGCACCCCGGACGGGCGCTGATCCCACTAATTTCTGTTTACTTGCGGCTCCGCGTCGGGTTTGCGGCGCGGGTCCTGTACACTCGCGGCGTGTGGATGTCCGATTCGGCGGACAAGAGGCACCGGAGTGGGACTGATGGGCAATCCGAGCGCGGCGCACGAGCCTTCGATGGAAGAGATCCTCGCGTCGATTCGACAGATCATTTCTGAAGATGAGAACGCGCCCGGCGCCGGGCTCCGGGAGGGGAGCGTCGTTCGAGCGGTGCCTGAGCCCGGGCCCGGCCCGAGCTCCGGTGCGGAGCCTCTGCCGCATTCCGAGCCGCAGGCCTTGCGCACGGAGCAGCAGCGGCCAACGCCGGCGCTCCAGGCGGTCGAACCTGCCGCCCGCCCGCGCCCGGGGGAGCCGCCGGCGGCTCCCGCGCTGAAGGCTGCGCCTCCCGCAGGTGCCGCCCCGGCGCCACGATCCGAACCGCCGCGATCCGAACCGCCTCGCACCGAGCAGGCGAGGGCGGCTACACCTTCGGTGGTGGCGAGCGCCACGCCGGAGCGGTACAGGCAACCCGCGCCTGCCGTGGGGGTCGAAGACGACCGCCTCCTGTCCCCGGGAGCGGGGGCCGCGGTGTCGGGCGCATTCAGCGCGCTCGCCCATACGATCCTCGCCCAGAACGCACGCACGCTCGAGGACCTCGTCAGCGAGATGCTGCGGCCGATGCTGAAGAACTGGCTCGACGAGAACCTGCCGCCGCTGGTCGAGCGTCTGGTGCGCGAGGAGATCGAGCGCGTTTCGCGCGGCCGTCGCTGACCGCGCGCGGGCCGGCAGGACTGGAGCCCGGGAGGGCGCGGCGGGACGTGCCGCCCGCCCAGCGGGTGTGTTGACAGGTCACCGGCCGCCCAGTTTAAGCACCGGGCGAACCCCGAGACCGTAAACGTCCATGCTCGACAAGACCTACGACGCCGCGAGCGTCGAGCCGAAGATCCGTGACAAGTGGGAGGCAGCCGGCGCGTTCCGTGCTGGTGCAGGCGCCGAGCCCGGCGCCGAGCCCTTCGCGATCGTGATCCCGCCGCCGAACGTCACCGGCTCCCTCCATATGGGCCACGCGCTCAACAACACGCTCCAGGACGTGCTCGTCCGGTTCGAGCGGATGCGCGGCAAGGACGTGCTGTGGCAGCCGGGCATGGACCATGCCGGCATCGCCACGCAAATGGTCGTCGAGCGCCAGATGATGGAGCGGCAGGAGCCGGACCGCCGCGCCATCGGACGCGACGCCTTCGTCGAGAAGGTATGGCGCTGGAAGGGCGAATCCGGCGGGATGATCGTCAACCAGCTCAAGCGGCTCGGCGCGTCATGCGACTGGTCGCGCGAGCGCTTCACCATGGACGAGGGCCTCTCGCGTGCGGTCCTGAAGGTCTTCGTCCGCCTCTACAAGGAAGGGCTGATCTACCGCGACAAGCGGCTGGTGAACTGGGACCCGAAGCTGCTCACCGCCATCTCGGACCTCGAGGTCCAGCAGGTCGAGGTGAAGGGCAGCCTCTGGCACTTCCGGTATCCCGTGGAGGGCGAGCCGGGCCGCTTCATCAATGTCGCGACGACCCGGCCGGAGACGATGCTCGGCGACGCTGCTGTCGCCGTTCACCCGGACGACGAGCGCTACCGCGACCTCGTCGGCCGGCATGCGATCCTGCCGCTGGTCGGCCGCCGAATCCCGATCGTGGCGGATTCGTATGCCGACCCGGAGGCGGGATCCGGCGCGGTGAAGATCACGCCTGCCCACGACTTCAACGATTTCGAGGTCGGCAAGCGCCATGCGCTCCCGCTCGTCAGCGTGCTCGACACGGAAGCGAACGTCGTGCTGCGCGACAATTCCGAGTTCCTGGCCGGCCTGCCGGAGAGCGCGGAACTCTCCGGAACGATCGATGCGCTCGACGGGCTGGACCGCTTCACGGCGCGCGAGCGGATCGTCGCCATGATGGACGCGCTGGGGCTCCTGGAGAAGGTCGAGGAGCACGTCCATTCCGTGCCGCACGGGGACCGTGGCGGGGTTCCGATCGAGCCGTTCCTGACCGACCAGTGGTACGTCGACGCGGCGACGCTGGCGAAGCCGGCGATCGCCACCGTGCGCGAGGGGCGCACCGTCTTCGTCCCGAAGAACTGGGAGAAGACCTATTTCGAGTGGATGGAGAACATCCAGCCCTGGTGCATCTCGCGCCAGCTCTGGTGGGGCCACCGCATTCCGGCTTGGTATATGCCCGCCATTCAAGTCGCTGAGGGAAAGATTCGTGTCATTCCGTCCGACGCTGTCATCAGCTGTTTTGAAACAGAACATGAGGCCTTAGCGGCCCTTAATGAGGTTCTTGACCGAAACTTGACCTCCTCTAGACGAGTTAAGATTCGTCTTGCATCCAGTGCTGATGAGGCGCGCGTACACAATCAGACCATTGCATCAAAGATCTATACGATTTCCGAAACTGAAGAACTGTTCATATATGCGTGGCGCGACGAGGACGTGCTCGACACCTGGTTCTCCTCGGCGCTCTGGCCGTTCTCGACCCTTGGCTGGCCCGACGAGACGCCGGAACTCGCCCGCTATTATCCGACCAGCGTGCTGGTGACCGGCTTCGACATCATCTTCTTCTGGGTCGCCAGGATGATGATGATGGGCCTCCACGTCATGGGCGAGGAGCCGTTCCACACCGTCTACATCCATGCCCTGGTGCGCGACGAGCACGGCGCCAAGATGTCGAAGTCGAAGGGCAACGTCGTCGATCCGCTGCAGCTCATCGACGAGTACGGCGCCGATGCGCTGCGCTTCACGCTGGCCGCCATGGCGGCGCAGGGACGCGACATCAAGCTCTCCACCGCGCGCATCGCCGGCTATCGGAACTTCGCGACGAAGCTCTGGAACGCCGCCCGATTCTGCGAGATGAACGAATGCCGTCCGCGCGACGAATTTGACCCGCCTGCGGCGGCCGAGCCGCTCGACCGCTGGATCCTCACCGAGGCCTCGCGCGCGTCGGCCAGGGTGACGGAGGCGCTCGTCGGCTATCGCTTCAACGAGGCGGCCGAAGCGGCCTACCAGTTCGTGTGGAACACGTTCTGCGACTGGTACCTGGAGCTCATCAAGCCGATTCTGAACGGGAATGACGACGACGCAAAGACCGAGGTGCGGGCGACGGCGGGTCATGTGTTGAGCGTCGCCCTCAAGCTCCTCCATCCCTTCATGCCCTATGTCACGGAAGCCCTCTGGGAATCCCTTTACGGCGAGGACGCCCGGGTCCTGGCTCTCGCGGCATGGCCGGACGTGGCGTACGAAGACGCCGATGCCGCGGCCGACGTGAACTGGCTGATCGATCTCGTCACGCAGATCCGCTCGGCGCGATCGGAAATGAACGTTCCGCCCTCCGCACGCATCCCGATGGTGATGGTGGGCGGCTCTCCGGTGACGCACGACCGCCTGTCGAGGCACACGGCCGCGCTCGAGCGCCTTGCCCGCATATCCGAGATCCGCATCGGCGACGCTGTTCCGGCGGGATCGGCGCAGCTCCTGATCGGAGAAGCCACGGCCGCGCTGCCGCTTGCGGGGATCGTCGATCTCTCGGCCGAACGGATCCGGCTGGAGAAGGAGCTCGCCAAGGTCGGAGTCGAGATCGCGCGGCTCGACAAGAAGCTCGCCAACGAGAACTTCGTGGCCCGCGCGCCGGAGGAAGTCGTCGAGGCCGAGCGCGAGAAGCTGGCCGCCTATGCCGAGGACAGGCGGCGCCTCGAGGTCGCGCTCAGGCGGGTCGGAGAGGCGGCATAGCCGAATCGATGCTGCGGTCCCGTCAGCTGGCGAAGCTGCCGACGAGGAGGACAATGCCGACGGCAATCAGGCATGCGAAGATTGCCAGAGGGATTGCCGGCCCGGCCGAAACCCGGAACTCGAGGGCCGTCTCGGCTTGATCCTGCCCGGTCGACCGCGTCGCCTGCACGTGCCTTCCTCCGCCCCGTTTCCGTCGCCGTCTATTGCTCATCCCTGACCCGGCTTCAACGCTCGCCCGGCCAATCAATGCCGATCTCCACCGAGTTCAGGTACACTTTGATTTATTTACCCTAATTCCGGCCGAGGTGTGGCCGCGCGGAACCGATCCTGCCTTGGGGCACTGGTCCTCGATTCTCCCCGGTCGGAGCGCTAACCTGAGGCGTGCCGTTTTCGGGGCCGGGTGATGTTTCTCAGCATCTTCGACATCTTCAAGATCGGGATCGGGCCGTCGAGTTCGCACACCGTCGGGCCGATGGTGGCGGCCCGGCGCTTCCTGGATGGGCTCGGCGAGCAGGCGCGCGGGCGGATCACGGTGACCCTGCACGGCTCGCTCGCTTTCACGGGGCGGGGGCACGCCACCGATCAGGCGGTCGCGCTCGGGCTTGCAGGCGAATCACCCGAAACCGTGGATCCGGACCGGGTGGAGCCGATCCTCACGCGTCTCGCGGAGGAGAAGTGCCTCGCCGATGCCGGCAGGCCCCGGCTCCTGTTCGACCCGGCGGCGGATGTCCTGTTCGATTACGGGCCGCCGCTTACCGGCCACGCCAACGGCATGGTGTTCCGGCTGTGGGAGGAAAGCGCGTCAGCGGTTCGGGAAGAGACTTACTATTCCGTCGGCGGGGGCTTCGTCGCCACGGCCGCAGAGCTGGCGCAGCTCCAGTCGGGGCGAGGCGGCTCGTCCTCCTACGGCGTGCCGTTTCCCTTCGCGACGGCAGGCCAGATGCTCGAGATGGGCGAGGCCGCGGGGCTCACGATCGCCGCGATGAAACGCGCCAACGAGGAGGCACGCCGGCCCGAAGGCGGGCTCGACGACGGCATCGACCGCGTCGTCGGCGCCATGAACGCGTGCATGGACCGTGGGCTGACGCAAAGTGGGACGCTGCCCGGCGGTCTGAAGATCAAGCGGCGCGCGCGGGCGATCCACCAGCAGCTGATGGCGGAGAGCGGCTCGAACATGCTGCAGCCGCACCGGCTCATGGACTGGCTGGGCGTCTACGCGATGGCGGTGAACGAGGAGAATGCCGCCGGCGGGCGGGTCGTAACGGCGCCCACCAACGGCGCCGCCGGCGTGATCCCCGCCGTGCTGCGGTACTACACGCATCATTGCCTCGGTGCCGACGAGGCGAATGTAAGGGACTTTCTGCTCTCGGCGGCCGCGATCGGCGGCATCATCAAGCACAACGCTTCCATCTCCGGGGCGGAGGTCGGCTGCCAGGGCGAGGTTGGGTCTGCCGCGGCAATGGCGGCCGCCGGGCTCGCCGCCGCGCTCGGCGGCACGAACGCTCAGGTGGAGAACGCGGCGGAAATCGCGCTCGAGCACCATCTCGGAATGACCTGCGATCCGATCGGCGGTTTGGTCCAGGTGCCGTGCATAGAGCGGAACGCGCTCGGTGCGGTGAAGGCGGTGACGGCGGCCTCGCTCGCGCTGCGTGGGGACGGCTCGCATTTCGTCCCCCTCGACGATTGCATCGAGACGATGCGCCAGACCGGGCGCGACATGAGCGACAAGTACAAGGAGACGTCCCGCGGCGGCCTGGCGGTAAACGTGGTCGCCTGCTGATCCCGCTTGCGCATCGCGCGCGTCGGAACGACAACTCCTGCATGTTCCGATCGCTGCTCGTCGCCAACCGGGGCGAGATCGCCCGCCGCATAATCCGCACCGCACGGCGCATGGGCCTGCGCACGATTGCCGTCGCGACGGAGGCCGACCGCTCCTGGCCGCACTGGCGGGAGGCGGACGAGGCCGTCTTCATCGGGTCCGGGCCGGCTTCGGAAAGCTACCTGTCGCTCGAGCGCATCGTCGCGGCCGCCCGGGACAACGGCGCAGATGCCCTGCATCCGGGCTACGGATTCCTCTCCGAAAATGCGGGCTTCGCGGAAGCCTGCGCCGATGCGGGATTGATCTTCGTCGGCCCCCCACCCGCCGCGATGCGCGCGATGGGATCGAAGGCCGAGGCGAAGCGGCTGATGGTGCAGGCCGGCGTGCCCGTCGTGCCGGGCTATCACGGCGAGCGCCAGGAGGCCGGGTTCCTGCGGCAGAAGGCCTACGAGATCGGCTATCCGCTGCTCGTGAAGGCCGTCGCCGGCGGCGGCGGGCGCGGCATGCGGCGGGTCGACCGCGCCGTGGATTTCGACGCTGCGCTGGAATCGGCACGGCGCGAGGCGCAGAACGCGTTCGGCGACGACCGCGTGCTCCTGGAGCGCTACGTCGGCAATCCGCGCCACATCGAGATCCAGGTCTTCGCCGACGGTGCCGGGCGGACGATCCATCTGGGGGAGCGGGACTGCTCTGTGCAGCGCCGCCACCAGAAGGTGATCGAGGAGGCGCCGGCACCGGGGATATCAGCCGCCTTGCGCATGGCGATGGGGCAGGCGGCGGTCCGGGCGGCGGAGGCGGTCGGATATTGCGGCGCGGGAACGGTCGAGTTCGTGCTCGAGCCGCCGAAGGCAAATGGCGACCCCGCCTTCTTCTTCCTCGAGATGAACACCCGGTTGCAAGTGGAGCATCCGGTTACGGAAATGGTCACCGGGTTCGACATCGTCGAGTGGCAGATCCGGGTCGCGGCGGGCGAGGCTCTGCCGGTCGGGCAGGAGGATGTCCGCTTCGAGGGGCACGCGGTGGAGGTGCGCCTTTACGCGGAGGATCCGCGCCACGATTTCCGGCCCTCGACGGGGCGGATCTGGGCCGCCGCGTTCCCCGAGGGGCCGGGGATCAGGGTCGATTCGGGCGTCGCCGAGGGAAGCGTCGTCAGCCCCTTCTACGATTCGATGCTGGCCAAGGTCATTGCTCACGGCGCGGACCGGGCCGAAGCGCTGGCGCGCCTGCGCGGCGCGCTCGTCGAGACCACCATCGCCGGGCCGAAGACCAACATTGCGTTCCTGAGCGCGGTCACCGGCCATCCGGATTTCGCCGCGGGCAGCGTCGACACCGGGTTTCTGGACCGGATCCTGCCGGTTCTGGCGCTGCCGGAGCCAGGCCTCGGATCGGCCGCGCCGGTCGTGGCGGGCCGGATCGCCGCCGAGGCGGCGCAGGCGGCGGAGCGGGTGCGCGGTCCCTGGGCGCGGACGGACGCGTTCGAACTGACCGGACTGGGCCGGCGCCAGACGCTGGCCGTCGAGATCGAAGGCCGCCCGGCGGAGGCGATCATCGCCTGGCACCACGGGGGTCCCGCAGTCGTCGAACTGGACGGCACGCGCATCGAGCCGGCACCGCCCGCAAAGGTCGTGTGGGGGGACAAGTGCGCGTTCGTCCTCGCGGAGGGCGAGCAGCTCGCGGTCGGATTTTCGGACGCCCTCGACCGCGCCGTCGGACTCGCCGTCGACGGCGGCATCGTGCATGCGCCGATGCACGGCAAGGTGCTTCACGTCGCTGTCGCGGAGGGGGATATCGTCGCGCAGGGCGCACCCCTCTTCGCGCTCGAGGCGATGAAGATGGAGCACACGCTGGTGGCCCCGATCGCCGGCCGCGTGGCCAAGGTCCGGATCACGCCGGGCGAACAGGTGGAGGAGGGCGCCGTCGCGATCCTGATCGAGCCGGCGGCGGAAGCCGAGCCCGCAGCGGGGGAGGCGGCGGGCGCATGAGGCCTGTGGAAGGCGGGCGGTGCGACGACGGACCCGTTCCCAGGAGGGGCCGGCGGCGATAAGGAGGGCCATGGCACTCCATCTCGTGAAGCTCTGCGTCGGCTGCGACTCGGTCCAGGACCTGCAGGACTGGATCGACGAGCGCATGGCCGCGATGCGTCGCGCCGGCGAGGCGGCCGAGCAGCGGCACACCACCCGCATGGTGCCGAAGCGCGTCGACGAGCTCCTCGACGGCGGCTCGCTCTATTGGGTGATCCGCGGCAGCGTGCAGGTGCGCCAGCGCCTCCTCGCGATCCGCCCCTTCCGCGACGGCGACGGCATCCAGCGTTGCCATCTCGTGCTGGAGCCGGCCCTGGTCGCGACCGAATGGCAGCCGCGTCGCGCCTTCCAGGGCTGGCGCTACCTCGACCAGCGCGATGCGCCCGCGGACCTCGGCTCGGCGCTCAGCGAGGCCGACGGGCTGCCGCCCGCGCTCAGCCGCGCGCTCGCGGAGCTCGGGCTGCTTTGAGGGGACGGGCGACGTCCCTTCAACGGCTTTCGCTGCGGGATCTCGAATACATCATAGCGGTTGCGGAGGAGAGGCATTTCGGGCGGGCGGCGGAGAAGTGCCACGTCTCGCAGCCGGCCTTGTCGGCGCAGGTGCGCAAGCTCGAGGACCTGCTCGGGCAGGTCCTGTTCGAACGGACGCCGCGCGGCGTGCTGGTGACGGCGGAGGGCGAGCGGATCATCCCGCATGCGCGCCAGCTCGTGCTCGCCGCGCGCCGTTTCCTGGACCTCGCCGGCCGGTCGGATCGGCTTCACGGCGACCTGCGGATGGACGCGATCGCCACGCTCGGGCCGTACCTCTTCCCGCACATCCTGCGGCCGCTCCGGGACCGTTTCCCGGACGTCCACTTCATCCTGCGCGAGAGCCGGACAGAGCGCATCCTTGCCGCCCTTGCCGGCGGCGAGGCCGATGTCGGGCTCGTGTCGCTGCCGATCCGGGAGGAGGGCCTGGCGAGCCAGCCGCTCTTCGAGGAACCGTTCGTCGCCATCCACCCGGCCGGGCGGGAACTCGGCGCCGGGGCGGCCCTCGACATGGACCGGCTCGACCGCTCCGACCTGCTCCTGCTGGAGGAGGGGCACTGCCTGCGCGACCAGGCGCTCGCGCTCTGCCATGCCGGGGAGGTGCGCGTGGCGCTGCACGCGACGAGCCTCGAAACGCTCTGCCACATGGTGGCGGCCGGCGCCGGCTACTCGCTCCTGCCGGCGCTCGCGGTCGACCCGGGCGAGACGTTCGGCGGGCTGATCGCCTATACGGCCTTCGACGATCCGCGCGCGCGGCGGACGATCGGCCTCGCCTTCCGCGCGACGGATCCGCGGCGGGACCATTTCGCCGCCCTCGCCGAGGCGATCCGCGACAGCCTGCCGGAAGGTGTGCGCCGGATCGCGCCGGGCGAGCCGGCGGCACGCGCGCGCGTCAGCCCCGAGGCGCCGTCACCGCCGCGCGCCCGATCCCGCCATAGAGGTCGAGACCGCGCCCGAACCAGCTGAGGACCGGGTCGTCGGCAGCGAGCGGCAATTCGCCGTGGATCGTGTAGAGCCACATCAGAGAGCCGAGGACGACGTGATCGGCGTAGCGCGGCTCCGCGCCGCCCAGCCATTCGTGGCGCGCCAAAGCATGGCGGACCGTTGCCAGCGCCTTCGCGAAGGACTCGCGGTTCGCGTCCACCCCGGTCGTGAAGGCTTCCAGCGTGGTGCGGTACCGCGCCTCGCGGCTCGAGCGGAAATAGGCCTGGTCCGCAGGCGCGAGCAGGTCGTGGATCCGGCTGATGATCATGGGCGCGATCGCCGGATGCAGCTGGAACATCGACCAGCCCTCCACGAAGCGAGCGGCCGCCACCGCGGCCGCGTTCTCGAACAATGCCGGCCGGTCGGGATGCTCCGCCTCCAGGTGCAGGGCGATGTCGAACGATTCCGCAATGAGGTGGCCGTCCTCTTCCAGCACGGGCACGCTCCGGAACGCGCCGTCGCCGATGGTCCCGACCTCCGTGAAGGCCGTCGGGACGGTCTCGTGCGCCACGCCCTTGTGCGCCAGGGCGAAGCGCACGCGCCAGCAATAGGGGCTGAAGAGCAGGCTGCGATCCGCGCCGCAGAGTTCGTAGAGCCGCACCGTCATGTCAGTTCCTCTTGCGCCGAAAAGGCCGGACGGCCCGGCCAGGGAGCAAACCGCTAGTCGAAGAACGGCGCGGCGACAATGGATCGCCGGCAGCGGCCGGAGCTGCCGAACGCTGCCCTGCGAGGCGAGCAAGGCCACGTGAGCCCGGGTGCGGCGTTTACTCCCGCGGGCCGAGGCGCTAAGCCCGCGCCCCGGACCCCACGGAGACATCATGGACAGGATCAGGATCGCCGTACTCGGAGCCTCCGGCTATACGGGGGCGGATCTCGTCCGCCTGAGCGTGCGCCATCCGAACGTCGAGATCGTCGCGCTGACGGCGAACACCCATGCCGGCCGGCCGATCGGCGAGGTCTTCCCGCACCTCTCGATGCTCGACCTTCCGGACCTGCTGAAGTGGGAGGACGTCGACTGGTCGGGCCTCGACGCGGCGTTCTGCGGCCTGCCGCACGGCACGACGCAGGAGATCACGGCGGCGGTGCTGGGCGAGAACCCGCGCCTGAAGATGATCGACATGTCGGCCGACTTCCGGCTGCGGGACAGATCCGTCTACGCCGAGTGGTACGGCCATGAGCACCGCGCGCCGGATCTGCAAGGCGAGGCGGTCTACGGCCTCACCGAGCACTATCGGGAGGCGATTCGTGACGCGCGGCTGATCGCCTGCCCGGGCTGCTATCCGACGGCCGCGCTGCTCGCCTTGCTGCCGATCGTGGAGGCGAAGCTCGTCGATGCCTCGGAGATCATCATCGACGCGAAGTCCGGCGTGTCCGGCGCAGGACGCGGCCTGAAGCAGAACACGCTCTTCTGCGAGGCGGGGGAGGGGTTGTCGCCCTATTCGATCGGCAAGCACCGCCACGCGCCCGAGATCGAGCAGGAGATCGGCGCAAAGGCGGGCGGGGCGGTGGTCGTCAACTTCACGCCCCACCTCATCCCGATGAGCCGGGGCGAGCTCTGCACGTCCTATCTGCGCCTCGCCGGCGGCGCGACCGCGGACGACCTGAGGAACCGGCTCGCCGAAGCCTACCGCGACGAGCCCTTCATCCAGGTCCTGCGGAAAGGGGGCATCCCGCAGACCCAGAACATCCGCGGTTCGAACTACGTGCAGATCGGCGTCTTCGAGGACCGCATCCCCGGACGCGCGATCGTCATCTCGGTGCTCGACAATCTCGTGAAGGGATCGGCCGGGCAGGCGCTCCAGAACATGAACGTCGCCTTTGGGCTCCCCGAGACGACGGCTCTCCAGCAGCTGCCGATGTTCCCCTGAACGCAAGACCGGGCGGCCGAGGCCGCCCGGGATTTCCTGCAGGCCGGCCCGCCGCTCAGAAGAACGAGCGGCGGCTCCACCAGCCGGTCCGCTTCGGACGGTCGTCCTCCGGCTCCGGCTCGGGCTCGGCCACCGCCGGCTCGGGCTGCCGCTCGGCGGCGGCCGGCTCCGGCTGCGGCTCCGGTTCGGCCGGGCGCGCCTCCGGCTCGGCCGCGACCGGCCCGGCCGTTGCAGGCTCCGCCTCGGGAGGCTCCCAGGACGCCTGCGCGTCTTCCACGGGCTCGGCCGCATTGCCAGACTCGGCAGCCTCGGGCTGATCCTGCGCCGGTGCCGCGAAGGCCGGCTCTTCCTCGTGCCGTTCGGCTGATTCCCTCAGCGCCGCTTCTTCCTCGGCGTGGCCATCGGCCACCTGCGTTGCGGCGTGGCCCGCGTCGGACGCGGAGACAGCCTCGTCCTCGGCATGGACAGGCGAGGGGCCTTCGCCCTCCTCCTCGCCAATCCATTCGCCTTCGGAAGCGGCGCCCGCCTCGCCCTCGGCATAGGCCTCGTCCTGGCCGGGAACGCCGCCGTTCTCGCGGCCCCTGCCGCGCCGCCGCCCGCCGCGGCGGCCGCGCCGCCGGCGCTTCTGCGCGGCATCGGACTCCTCGCGTTCACCGTCGGCGGCGACCGTCTCCGTGCCTTCGTCGGATTCCTCGGCAGGCTCTTCGGCGGCCGGCTTCTCCCGATCGGCGCGTTCCGCGCGCGGCTCGCCGCGGCGCTTGCGGCGCGACGGCCGCTCGCCCTTGCGCGATGGCTCGGCCTCCTCGGCCACCTCGGCGACTTCCGGCGCTTCCTCCTCGACCTCGGGCTCGAGCGATTCAGCGACCCCGAGCATCGCCACCGCGGTGGAACGGTCGGGCTGCTCCGCCACGACATGGCCGCGCTCGATGGCGTAGCCCGCGCCGGTCGGCGGCGATTCGCCGGAGACGGTGATCGTCAGGCCGAACCGCATTTCCAGCTGCGCAAGATGGGCGCGCTTCTGGTTCAGCACGTAGAGCGCGACGTCCGGCCGGGTCCGAACGATGAGGTGGTGTCCGCTCGAGCGGATCAGGTGGTCCTCGAGGGCCCGCAGGATCTGCAGCGCAAGCGAGGACATGGAGCGGACCTGCCCGGTACCGTGGCAATGCGGGCAGGGCTCCGAGGAACTCTCCAGCACGCCGGTGCGGATGCGCTGGCGCGACATTTCGAGCAGCCCGAAATGGGAGATCCGCCCGACCTGGATGCGCGCCCGGTCGGCCCGCAGGCAGTCCTTGAGCTTCCGCTCGACCGCGCGGTTGTTGCGGCCCTCCTCCATGTCGATGAAGTCGATCACGATGAGGCCGGCGAGGTCGCGCAGGCGGAGCTGGCGGGCGACCTCCTCGGCCGCTTCGAGATTGGTGTTGAGGGCGGTGTCCTCGATCGAGTGCTCGCGCGTCGAGCGGCCCGAATTGACGTCGATGGAGACGAGCGCCTCGGTCTGGTTCAGCACGATGTAGCCGCCCGACTTCAGCGTCACCTGCGGCGAGAACATCGCGTCGAGCTGCGTCTCGACGCCGAAGCGCGAGAAGAGCGGCGTCGCCTCGCGATAGGCCTGCACGTTCTTCGCATGGCTCGGCATGAGCATGCGCATGAAGTCCTTGGCCTCGCGATAGGCGTCGTCGCCGGCGACCAGCACCTGCTCGATCTCGCGCGAATAGAGGTCGCGGATGGAGCGCTTGATGAGGCTGCCTTCCTCGTAGACGAGGGTGGGCGCGGTGGAGCGCAGCGTGAGCTCGCGCACGTTCTCCCACAGCCGCAGCAGATATTCGAAATCGCGCTTGATCTCGGTCTTGGTGCGGTTGGCGCCGGCCGTGCGCAGGATGACGCCCATGCCCTCCGGAACCTCGAGCTCGGAGGCGATCTCCTTGAGGCGCTTGCGGTCGGCAGCCTGCGTGATCTTGCGGGAAATGCCGCCGCCGCGCGCGGTGTTCGGCATCAGGACCGAATAGCGACCGGCGAGCGAAAGATAGGTGGTGAGCGCCGCACCCTTGTTGCCGCGCTCCTCCTTCACGACCTGGACGAGCAGCACCTGCCGGCGCTTGATGACCTCCTGGATCTTGTACTGGCGCGGCCGCGGCTTGCGCCGCTCGGGCACCTCCTCGAGGGCGTCCTCGGCCCCGACGCTCTCGACCTGATCGGCGTCGTCGGCATCCGCGTCGCCGTTCTCGCCGGCCGCATCGCCGTTCGCGGGCTCGGCCGCGTCGCGGGCCGGCAGCTCCTCGCCCGAATCGGCCGCCTCGCCATCGGCGGCCCGCGCCTCGGCCACCTCGGCGCCCCGGTCCGCGGCCTCAGAGGCGGCGGCGGGCTTGCGGCCGGACCGGCGCGACCTGCGGCGACCGCCGGCCTCGGCCTCGTTCTCCTCGCGGTTCGCTTCCGCCTCGTCCTCGGCCTGCTGCTCGATCAGCGCCTGCCGGTCGGCGAACGGGATCTGGTAGTAGTCCGGGTGGATTTCGGAAAAGGCCAGGAAGCCGTGGCGGTTGCCGCCGTACTCGACGAAGGCGGCCTGCAGCGAAGGCTCGACCCGCGTTACCTTGGCGAGGTAGATGTTGCCGCGCAGCTGCTGCCGGTTGGCGGCCTCGAAATCGAATTCCTCGACCTTGTTGCCGCGCAGGACGACCACGCGGGTCTCCTCCGGATGCGCGGCATCGATGAGCATCTTGTTGGACATGTAAGGCTGACTCCGGACCCGCGCGGCCAAGCATCGGGCTTGCGCGATTGCACGCGCGCCGCGCCGGATCGAATGATTGTGGAGCGCGAAAGGAAAGCTCCTGGGCCGGCGGCGATCCGGGACGTCGTGCTGCGCGCCGGCGGGCGGCGGTGCGCCGATCCCTCCCTCGCAGCAGCATGTCTCGATCGCCGGACGATCATCGGCCGACCTTTCGGGCAGGTTCGGGGCCGGGGCCCCGGATTATGCGGCCGTTGCTGTTTGGGTGCATCGGCCCGTATTCACCCCGGGCCCGTTCCGACAGAACTCGGCTGGCATGGAAGCGTCGCGCCGCGCCGGTGGACGGCCTAGGAAGAATCCGTCGATCTCCTTTTATGAACGACGTGCCCGCATTGCAAGTGCGCGTATCGGCCTTGTCTCCGCCGCATAGCTGGGCGAACACTCGTCCGTCCAGTTCAGCGCCGACATGATCCGACCGCTCCTCCTCGCCCTCGCCCTCGTCCTTGCCGGGTCGCCGGCCCGCCCTGCCGATGCGGCGGTGGTCGCCGACCTGCGGCTCGTCGGCGACGCCGAGCGGACGCGGCTCGTGGTGGACGTCGACGCCGCGCCGGAATTCGGCCTGCTGCGCCTCGCCGACCCGTACCGGCTGATCGTCGACCTGCCCGACGTGAGCTTCTCGGGCGAGCCGAAGCCCGGGGAGGGGCGCGGGCTGGTGAGCGACTACCGCTACGGCCTGATCGAGGCCGGCAAGGGACGGATCGTCCTCGATTTGACGGGGCCGGTGGAGATCGCCCGCAGCTTCGTGCTGCCGGCGGCGGGACCGCAGCCGGCGCGCCTCGTCGTCGACATCGTGCCGACCAGCGAGGAGACGTTCCGCGCCGCCGCGCGCCAGGATGCCGGCGCGGCCGACGACGATGCGGACGGCGCTCCGGTCGCGGCCCGGCCGAACGCCGCGCGGGCCGGGCGCCCGGTCGTCGTCATCGATCCGGGCCACGGCGGCATCGATGCCGGCGCGACCGGCGAGAACGGCCTGCAGGAGAAGGAGATCACGCTCGCCTTCGCGCTGGAGGTGGCGCGCAGCCTGCGGGAGGGAAACCGCGTCGAGCCGGTGCTGACGCGAAGCAGCGACGAGTTCCTCTCGCTCTCCGAGCGGGTGGAGTTCGCCCGCGCCAACCAGGCCGGGCTCCTCGTCTCCATCCACGCCGACACCGTGCGGCAGGACTACGTGCGCGGCGCCACCGTCTACACGCTGTCCGACGACGCCTCCGATGCGCTCGCCGCCGCCGTCGCGGAACGGGAGAACCGCTCCGACATCCTGGCCGGCCTCGCCATCCAGGACCAGCCGGACGACGTGGCCAACATCCTGTTCGACCTCGCCCGGCGCGAGACGAAGAATCTTTCCGTGCGCTTCGCCAAGTCGCTCGTCGGGGAGCTCGGGACCTTCCTGCCGCTGAACAAGAGCCCGTGGCGGCGCGCCGCCTTCCGCGTGCTGAAGGCGCCGGACGTGCCGTCGGTGCTGCTGGAGCTCGGCTACCTCTCGAATCGCGACGACGAGGAGCGCCTGACCTCGGTCGAATGGCGCCGCAAGGGCGCTGACCGCATCGCGCGGTCGATCGAGGCCTTCATGGCCGGACCGGCCGTCTCGCAGCACTCCTCGCAGTGATGTGTGGTATAGTGATCACATTGCAGCGCCGGCGGTAAGGGTTTCCTCACCTGCCCAAGTTTCATCACAAAACTGCACGATGCCGGATCGGGTACCTTGGCCGGCGGCCGCCAAACGAGGCTAATTAGCTCATGCTTCTCAGATTCTTCGGCTACATCTTCGGCATTGGCGTGTTCCTGGTGCTGATCGTCGCCGTCGGGGTCGCCGTGGTCCTCCACAAGTACAACCAGGACCTCCCCGACTTCGACGTGCTGGCCAAGTATGAGCCCCCGGTCATGACGCGCATCCATGCCTCGGACGGGCAGCTGGTGGCGGAATATGCGCGCGAGCGCCGCCTCTACCTGCCGATCCAGGCGGTGCCGGACCTGATCAAGGCGGCGTTCCTGTCGGCCGAGGACAAGAACTTCTACGAGCATGGCGGGCTGGACCCGGAAGGCATCATCCGCGCGCTGGTGACGAACGTCCGCAACCGCGGCTCGGGGCGGCGCCCGGTCGGCGCCTCCACGATCACGCAGCAGGTCGCCAAGAACTTCCTGCTGACGAACGAGCTCAGCTACGAGCGCAAGATCAAGGAAGCGCTGCTCGCGCTGCGCATCGAGCAGGCCTATTCCAAGGACCGCATCTTCGAACTCTACCTGAACGAGATCTATCTCGGGCTCGGCTCGTATGGCATCGCCGCCGCCGCGCTCAACTATTTCGACAAGGCGGTCAACGAACTCACCATCGCGGAGGCCGCCTATCTCGCCGCGCTGCCGAAGGCGCCGGAGAACTACAACCCGTTCCGCGACACCGAGCGCGCGGTCGAGCGGCGCAACTGGGTCATCGACCGCCTCGTCGAGAACGGCTACATCCGCGCCTCCGACGGCGATGCCGCCAAGGCCGAGCCGCTCGAGGTGAACCCGCGGCCGCGCGGCGGCTACCTGTTCGCGTCCGAGTTCTTCGCCGAGGAGACGCGCCGCAACCTGATCGACATGTTCGGCGCCGAGAAGCTCTACGAGGGCGGGCTTTCGGTGCGCACCACGCTCGACCCGAAGCTGCAGCAGGTCGCGCGCGCCGCGCTGCATCACGGCCTGATGAAGTTCGACCAGGCGCGCGGCTTCCGCGGCCCGGTCAAGACCGTCGACGTCAACGGCGACTGGGGCAAGGCGGTCGCGGAGATCCCCGCTCTGTTCGACGTGCCGGAATGGCGGCTGGCCGTGGTCCTCGCCGCCTCGGACGACGAGGCGGTGATCGGCCTGCAGCCGCGGCGGCTCGCCTCGGGCAAGCACTCCGAGGATCGCGATACCGCGACGATCCCGCTCGCCCAGATGAAGTGGGCGAAGAGCGGCCTCAAGAAGGTTTCCGCCGTCCTGAAGCCCGGCGACGTCGTCTACGTCGAGAAGGTGCCGGACAAGCCGAAGGTCTATGCGCTCCGCCAGCCGCCGGAGGTGCAGGGCTCGCTCGTCGCGATGGACCCCTATACCGGCCGCGTGCACGCGCTGGTCGGCGGCTTCTCCTTCGCGGAGAGCGAGTTCAACCGCGCCACCCAGGCGTGGCGCCAGCCGGGGTCCTCGTTCAAGCCCTTCGTCTATGCCGCGGCGCTCGACAACGGCTACACGCCGTCCTCGGTGGTCCTCGACGCGCCGCTGGAGATCCAGGCGGGCCGGGAGGTCTGGCGGCCGGTCAATTACGGCGGCAAGTTCTACGGCCCGTCGACGCTCCGCCTCGGCATCGAGAAGTCGCGGAACGTCATGACGGTGCGGCTCGCCAAGGACATGGGGATGCCGCTCGTGGCCGAGTACGCGCAGCGCTTCGGCATCTACGACAAGCTCGGCCTCTATCTGCCGATGTCGCTCGGCGCCGGCGAGACGACCGTCATGCGCATGGTGACGGCCTATTCCGTCCTCGCCAATGGCGGCCGCAAGATCGACCCGACGCTGATCGACCGCATCCAGGACCGCTTCGGCAAGACCATCTACCAGCACGACCAGCGCGTCTGCGAGGGATGCGAGGCCGATGCCTGGAAGGGGCAGGCCGAGCCGGAGCTCGTCGACAATCGCGAGCAGGTGCTCGACCCGATGACGGCGTACCAGATCACCTCCATGATGGAGGGCGTGGTCCAGCGCGGCACAGCGACCGTCGTGCGCGAGGTCGGCAAGCCGATCGCCGGCAAGACGGGCACCACCAACGAGGAGAAGGACGCCTGGTTCGTCGGCTACTCGCCGGATCTCGTGGTCGGCGTCTTCATCGGCTACGACAAGCCGCGGCCGATGGGGAAGGGCCAGACCGGCGGCGTGCTCGCCGCACCGGTGTTCACGGAATTCATGAAGGTCGCCCTCGCGGATGCGCCGGCGAAGCCGTTCCAGGTGCCGCCGGGCATCAATCTCATCCCGATCGACGCGCGCACCGGCCTGCAGACGGCAGGCACCGGCGGCGGCGTGATCCTGGAGGCCTTCAAGCCGGGCACATCGCCACCGTCGAGCTACTCGATCATCGGCTACCAGGATTCCATGGGCCGGCCGCTCACCGTGTCGCCGGAGGCGGACAAGGCTGTTGCCACGGGCACTGGCGGCCTCTACTGATCGCGACCAGATTCTGAAGGGCGCGGACATCGTCCGCGCCCTTTTCATTCGGGACGGACGAGATGCGAGCAGAAGTCGAAGCGCGGGTCGCAGAAATCCGGGATGCCCTCAGCCTGATACGGAGGCATCTTTGACTGGGATGTCGCTGAAAGACGGCTCGCGGAGCTGAACGCCCGCGTCGAGGACCCGACGCTCTGGGACGATCCCGCCGACGCGCAGAGCGTCATGCGCGAGCGCCAGAACCTCGATACCGCCATCACCGCAGTGAAGGCGATGGAGCGCGAGCTCGCCGACAACATCGAGCTGATCGAGCTCGGCACGGCCGAGGGCGACGAGACCGTCGTGGCGGACGCCGAGGCGGCCGTCATGCAGCTGGCGAAGGAAGCGGCGCGCCGGCAGGTCGAGACCCTGCTGTCCGGCGAGGCGGATTCGAACGACACCTATCTCGAAGTCCATGCCGGCGCCGGCGGGACGGAGAGCCAGGACTGGGCCGCCATGCTCCTGCGCATGTACACGCGCTGGGCGGAGCGGAGCGGCTGCAAGGTCGAGGTGCTCGAATACCATCCCGGCGAGGAGGCCGGTATCAAGTCGGCGACGCTCCTCATCAAGGGGCCGAACGCCTATGGCTGGCTGAAGACGGAATCGGGCGTCCACCGGCTGGTCCGGATCTCGCCGTTCGATTCGCAGGCGCGCCGGCACACGAGCTTCGCGAGCGTCTGGGTCTACCCGGTGGTGGACGATTCCATCGACATCCAGATCAACGAGAGCGAGGTTCGGACCGACACCTACCGGGCCTCCGGCGCCGGCGGCCAGCACATCAACACGACCGATTCGGCGGTGCGCCTCACGCACATCCCGTCCGGCATCGTGGTCGCCTGCCAGAGCGAGCGCTCGCAGCACAAGAACCGCGCCACGGCCTGGGACATGCTGAGATCGCGGCTCTACGAGGAGGAGCTGAAGAAGCGCGAGGAGGCCGCGATGGCGCAGGAGGCGACGAAGAGCGAGATCGGCTGGGGCCACCAGATCCGCTCCTACGTCCTGCAGCCGTACCAGCTCGTGAAGGACCTTCGGACGGGCATCGAGCACACGACGCCCTCCGACGTGCTCGACGGCGATCTCGACCGCTTCATGGAGGCCTCGCTCGCGCAGCGCATCGGCGGCAGCGCCGAGGCCGCTGCCGCGGCGCAATAGCGTCCGATCCGCGCCCGCCGCGGAGGCGGAGCGTTCAGGCGTGCGACGGCGGCTTCGTCGCGTCCGCGCGATTTTCGCGGGGGCGGGTGACGGCGTAGAGCGCGACCGCGGCCGCGTTCGACACGTTGAGGCTCCTGATCGCGCCGGGCATGTCGAGGCGGACGAGGTGGTCGCAATGCTCGCGCGTGAGCCGGCGCAGGCCCTTGCCCTCGGCGCCCAGCACGAGGGCAACCGGGCCGCCGAGCTCGACCGCCTCGATCGGAACCGCATTCTCGCTGTCGAGCCCGAGGCGGAGCACGCCCGCCTCGCCGAGCGCGGCGAGCGCGCGGGCGAGGTTGCCGACGCGGACGATCGGCACGTGCTCGAGCCCGCCGGACGCCGCCTTGGCGAGGACGCCCGATTCGGCCGCGCCGTGGCGCTCCGTGGTGACGAGCGCGTCGGCGCCGAATGCGGCCGCGCTCCGCAGGATGGCGCCGACATTGTGCGGGTCCGTCACCTGGTCGAGGACGACGAGGAGGCGGGCATCCTCGACTTCGTCGAGCTCCACCTCCGGCAGCGGGTCGGCGGCGAGCACGATGCCCTGGTGGACGGCGCCGGGGCCGGCGGCGCGGTCGAGTCCGCGCGCGTCGACGATCTCGACGATGCCGGACGGAAGGCCGGGCGCCTCGCGCGCGAGCCGGTCGGCAGCGTTGCGGGTGGCGAGCACCTTGCGGACCTGGCGGCGCGGATTGGCGAGCGCGGCGAGCGCGCTGTGCCAGCCGTAGATGACGACCTGGCCGCCCGCGGCTCCCGCGCCCGGGCTGCGCCGCGCAGGCGGCGTTCCGAGCCTGCGCCCGTCGCGTGTCCTGTCCTTCATGCCGCGCTTGTGCCATGCCGCCGGCGCGCCGACAAACCGTTGACAGGGCATGGGGGCGTCTGCATATACCCGGCGCGAAGCACACCGCTCGCAAGGGCGGTGCTTTGCTTTCGGCTGAGGCTCGATGGCCCGCGCCGCTGGAGGGGTGCCCGAGTGGTTAAAGGGGACGGACTGTAAATCCGTTGGCTTAGCCTACGTTGGTTCGAATCCAACCCCCTCCACCAGCGGCCCGGCGATCGGTGATCGGCGGGTATAGCTCAATGGTAGAGCAGCAGCCTTCCAAGCTGAATATGCGGGTTCGATTCCCGCTACCCGCTCCAACCGCCGGAAGCTTTCGAACGAGAACCGGGCGCGCGAGCGCCCGCCGACGGATCTGAACGGGAAGACCGCGACGC
>NZ_JBQYEX010000019.1:0-38977 GCF_052655945.1 Faunimonas sp. B44
GTGCTCTACCCCTGAGCTACACCCGCGTCTGACGCGTGTCGCATCCAGCCGGGCGTATATGGCGCAAGGCCATTTCGATTGCAACAGGCTAATCGGGCTGCCTCGCCCTCGCTTTCGTCGCCCTGTCCGGGGCGCGGGTTCCCCCCGGCTCGGAGCGGGGCTGTTGTCGCCGCCGGCCCGTTCCGGTAAGCGGCGGGCGTGTGCCGGAACGGGAACCATGCCGAAGAGCCGCCGCGACCTCATGGACCTTCTCGACCGCCTCGCGATCGAAACGACGACGCACGAGCACCCGCCGCTCTTCACGGTCGAGGAATCGCAGCGCCTGCGCGGCGCGATCCCGGGCGGCCACACGAAGAACCTTTTCCTCAAGGACAAGAAGGACCGCCTCTATCTCGTCGTCGCCGAGGAGGATGCGCCGCTCGACCTGAAGTCGCTCCACCATTCGATCGGCAGTGGCCGCCTTTCCTTCGGCCGGCCGGAGCTCCTCATGGAGACGCTCGGCCTCGCTCCGGGCTCGGTGACGCCGTTCGGCGCGATCAACGACACGGACGGCCGCGTCGCGGTCGTCGTCGACGCGGCGCTCCTGTCGCACGACCCCGTCAACTTCCACCCGCTGGAGAACACCGCCACCACCAGCATCCGCCCGGCCGACCTCCTCGCCTTCCTGCGCGCCACCGGCCACGAGCCGGCGATCCTCGCCTTGCCGAGGATCGCGGCGGCGGAGGGGCTTTCATGAGAGCGGCCGGCTCGCCACATCTCTGCCGAAAGTGCTAAGGGAATTCACATCATGAGCGACAGCTTCATCCTCGGGGGCGGACGCCAGCAGCAGGCCTCGGCCGCCGGCGCCGACGACCTCGTGAAGGACACCACCACGCAGACCTTCCGGGCCGACGTCCTGGAGGCGTCGCGCAGCGTGCCGGTGCTCGTCGATTTCTGGGCGCCCTGGTGCGGACCCTGCCGTCAGCTCGGCCCGGTGATCGAGAAGGTCGTGCGCCAGGCCGGCGGGCGCGTGAAGCTCGTGAAGATGAACATCGACGAGCATCCGGAGATCGCCGGCCAGCTCGGCATCCAGTCGATCCCCGCCGTCATCGCGTTCAAGAACGGGCAGCCGCTCGACGGCTTCATGGGCGCCCTGCCGGAGAGCCAGATCCTCGCCTTCATCGAGCGCGTCGCCGGGCCGATCGGCCCGAGCCGTGCAGAGGAGGCGCTCGAGGCGGCGGAGGCGGCTTTCGCCGCAAAGGACTATCCCGGCGCGGCCGGCCTCTACGGCGCGGTCCTGCAGGACGATCCCGAGAACGGCAAGGCCGTTGCGGGTCTCGTGCGCTGCGAGCTCGCGCTCGGCGGGCTGGAGCAGGCCAAGGCCCTCCTCGGCAGCCTCGCGCCGGATCTGCAGAAGGATCCTGCCGTCGCCGGCGCACGCGCGGCGCTGGAGCTCGCCGAGCAGGCCGCCAGCCTCGGCAGCCCGGCCGAGCTCCGCAGCCGGCTCGAGCGCCACCCGCACGACCACCAGAGCCGCTTCGACCTCGCGCTCGCGCTCAACGCCGGCGGCGACCGCCTGGGCGCGGCCGAGCAGCTCCTCGACATCATCAGGCGCGACCGCGACTGGAACGAGGAAGCCGCCCGCAAGCAGCTCGTCCAGTTCTTCGAGGCGTGGGGGCCGAAGGATCCCGCGACGCTGAAAGGCCGACAGCGCTTGTCGTCCCTGCTTTTCGCCTAACTTCTCTTCTCAGGAGAAGCGCGCGCGAGGCGACCGGCCGTGACCGTCCAGGCGGGCAATCACCGTTACGAGGGACCGGCCGATCTTCCGGACACGATCCCGGTCTTTCCGCTTGCCGGGGCGCTGCTCCTGCCGAGCGGGCAGCTGCCGCTCAACGTCTTTGAGCCGCGCTATGTTGCAATGATCGACTGGGCGCTGAAGCGCGACCGGATCGTCGGCATGATCCAGCCCCGGCTCGACCAGGTCGCGCGGCAGGCGGAGCCCGACCTTTGCGCGATCGGCTGCGCCGGCCGCATCGTGCAGTTCTCGGAAACCGGCGACGGCCGCTACCTGGTCACGCTGTCCGGCATCAGCCGGTTCACGGTCCTCGAGGAGATCGAGGTGTCGACACCCTTCCGCCAGTGCCGGGTGAGCGCCGCGGGGTTCGCCGACATCGCCGAGCCGCGCCAGGGCGAGGCGGAGGTCGACCGCGAGTCCCTGCTCCGGACGTTCCGCTGCTACCTCGACGCACACGGGCTGGAGGCCGACTGGGAGAGCGTCAACAAGGCGTCGAACGCCAGCCTCGTGACGGCGCTCTCCATGATGAGCCCGTGGGGGCCGTCGGAGAAGCAGGCGCTGCTCGAGGCAGCCGACCATGCCCGGCGCGCCGAGACGCTGATCGCCATCACCGAGATCGCGCTGGCCGGCGGGGGCGCATCGTCGTCGCTGCAATAGGCGGGGACGCGCAAGACCGGCTTGGCGCCCGGATGGGTCTCGCCGTCACCGGCCTGCGAGGCCGCGCGGTTCGCCATGCGCGCCGGAGAGTGCGTCACGGCTCCTGTCGCGGCAGCTCGACGACTGGTTCACCGTGCATTTCGCCACCCACGACGCACGCCTCCACCATCGGCTGGGCGCGCACGACGAGCACGGCTGAGGCCGGTGTCCGGCGAGGACGCGGGCGGCGAGCTCCGCATCCTTGCACGATCGGGCGGACCTTGCCCGTGCGGCGGCGAGACCGCATCGGCGCCTGGGAGGGGCCGCTTGGGAGCGTCTCCGGCGTCAGGTCACGCCGAGCGCGCGCATCGCCTGCGCCACGCGCACGAAGCCGGCAATGTTCGCGCCGAGCACGTAATCGCCGGGCGCGCCGTACTCCTCGGCCGTCTCGGCGCAGCTGTCGTGGATGTTGCGCATGATCGCGGCGAGACGCTCCTCGGTCTGTTCGAAGGTCCAGCTGTCGCGCGACGCGTTCTGCTGCATCTCGAGAGCGGAGGTTGCCACGCCGCCGGCATTCGCCGCCTTGCCCGGAGCGAACAGCACGCCGGCCTCTTGGAAGATTCGCACCGCATCCGGGGTCGACGGCATGTTGGCGCCCTCGCCGACGGCGAGCACGCCGTTGCGGACGAGCTTGCGGGCATCCTTTCCCGTCAGCTCGTTCTGGGTGGCCGACGGCATGGCGATCTGGCAGGGCACGTCCCAGATCGAGCCGTTCTCGATGTAGTGCGTCCCGGTGCGCTTCAGCCGCGCATATTCCGAGATCCGTTCGCGCCGGACCTCCTTGATCTCCTTCACCAGGTCGAGGTCGATGCCGTTCTCGTCGACGACGTAGCCGGTCGAATCGGAGCACGCGGCGACCGAGCCGCCGAACGCGCGGATCTTCTCCATCGTGTAGATCGCCACGTTGCCCGCGCCCGAGACGACGGCGGTCTTGCCGGCGAAATCGGTTCCCCTGGTCGCCAGCATCCTCTCGACGAAATAGACGGCGCCGTAGCCCGTCGCCTCGCGCCGCGCCCGCGACCCTCCATAAGCGAGGCCCTTCCCGGTCAGCACGCCGGCCTCGTATCGGTTCGTGAGGCGCTTGTACTGACCGAACATGTAGCCGATCTCCCGGCCGCCGACGCCGATGTCGCCGGCGGGGACATCCGTGTGCTCGCCGAGATGCCGGTGCAGCTCCGTCATGAAGGATTGGCAGAAGCGCATGATCTCGGCGTCGCTCCGCCCGCGCGGGTTGAAGTCGGAGCCGCCCTTGCCGCCGCCGATCGGAAGACCCGTCAGGGCGTTCTTGAAGGTCTGCTCGAAGCCGAGGAACTTGATGATCCCGAGATTGACCGATGGGTGGAAGCGGATGCCGCCCTTGTAGGGCCCGAGCGCCGAGTTGAACTGGACCCGGAACCCGCGGTTGATCTGGACCTGCCCGCTGTCGTCCACCCAGGGCACGCGGAAGATGATCTGGCGCTCCGGCTCGCAGATGCGTTCGATAAGGGCGTCCTCGGCATAGTCGGGATGCTTCGCCACGACGCGCCCGAGGCTCTCCAGGACCTCCCGGACCGCCTGGTGGAATTCCGCCTCGCCGGCGTTCCGGCGCAGCACTTCGGCAAGGATCGGTTCAAGCTTCTCGTCGATCTGGATCAAGATGTGTCGTCTCGCTGCTGGAGCGGTTTCTCCGCCCGCGGATGAAGGTGTGCCTCGATCCGGCTCGCGGGGACTGCGGGCGATCCGGAGGACGGATCGCCTTGTCATGTTCGCCGGCATGGAAGCTGCAGAGGTTTCTGCAACATTCGGCCCGATCTCGCCACAACCCCTTGTCATGGCAGCGATGTCGACGGTGGGGGGACGTGCGGTGCGAGAAGCGCGACTCCCGCGCGGCCGTCCGAGGGCCCTTATGCGGGGTTCGGGGAGCAGCGCGGGAGGTGCAGGCTCTTGCCGGCGCGGACCGGCGGCTCGCCGTCCGGTCAGATCGTGAGAAAAGGCCGGGACCGCGCGAGGCGGTCCCGGCAACTCGCATCAGCCGTTGTTCGGCTGGGCCCCGCCCTGCGGAGCCGGCAGCGGCTGCGGCGCCTGCTGGCGCTGCGGGCCGCGACCGTCCCGGGGACCGGACCGGCGCATGTCGGAGCGATCGATCGCACCGTCGTCGTTGCGGTCGAGCCGCTCGACCATGCGGTCGAAGCGCGCGTTGAACTCCTCGGCCGTCACCTTGCCGTCGCCGTCCCGGTCGTGGGCCTGGAAGGCGCGCACCATGCGCTCGCGCATCGCGTCGAGCCAGAGCGCCTGGTACTCCTCGAGCGAGAGCGCGCCGTCCTTGTCGGCGTCGAAGCGGGCGAGGCGGTCGCCGCGCACGGCGTCGATCTCGTCCTGCGTGATCCGGCCGTCGCCGTCGGCATCGAACTGCTCGAACATGCCGCGCATGGCGAAGCGTTCGCCGCCCGGTCCCTGACCGCGCTGGAAGCCGTGCTTCCGGTCCGGACCGTGGCCGCGCATGCCCTGATGGTCGCCCTTCCGCCAGCCCTGGCCGCCCTGGCCGTAGCTGTCGGCGAAGCTCGGCGCGGCGATGGCCAGGCTCGCACCTGCTGCGAGGAGAAGAGCAAGCAGGGTCTTTGTCGGGGTCTTCATGGGGGAACCTCTTTCTCGTTGTTGGACGGGATCGATATAGGCTCCGCCCGTCGCGGGAGTTTGTCGGCAAACCGGCTCTTTGTCCCGGGCTGTCGCAGGTCGGCGGGCTGTTACATCCGGATACAATTTTCCGTCGCCCGACCCCTCCGGACCTGCATATTTGGCCGGAAGCGAGACTTGCGAAACCCGATGGAATCCTCTCCGCACATCCTGGTCGTCGACGATGCGGCCGACATCCGCGAGCCTCTCGCAAGGTATCTCGCGAAGAACGGCTTCCGCGTCTCGACCGCCTCCGGCGGCCAGGACATGCGGCGGGTCCTGAAGACCAGCGCCATCGACCTCGTCGTACTCGACATCATGATGCCCGGCGAGGACGGGCTCTCGCTCTGCCGGATGCTGAGGGAGACGACCGGCATTCCGGTGATCCTGCTCACCGCGCTCACCGAGGACACCGACCGCGTCATCGGGCTGGAGATCGGCGCCGACGATTACGTAACGAAGCCGTTCAACCCGCGCGAACTGCTCGCCCGCATCCGGGCCGTGCTCCGCCGGGTGCAGTCGGTGCCGAAGACGGCCGAGACGATCGGCAGTGGCAGCCGCCTGACGTTCGATCGATGGGTGCTCGACGCCGCGCGCCGCGAACTCACCGGACCAGACGGCGTTGCGGTCCCGCTCAGCACGGCCGAGTTCCGCCTCCTCACTGTGTTCCTGCAGCGGCCGGGCATCGTCCTCTCCCGCGAGCAGCTCCTCGACCTGACGCGGGGGCGCTCGATGGAGCCGTTCGACCGCTCCATCGACAACCAGGTGAGCCGGCTGCGCAAGAAGATCGAGGCCGATCCGAAGAACCCGAGCCTCATCAAGACGGTCTGGGCCGGCGGCTATGTCTTCGCCGCCGAGCCGCATGAGGCCGACGCATGAGGGTCCTGCCGAAGAGCCTCGGCGCGCAGCTGGTTGCGCTCCTCTTTGCGGCGCTCGTCGCCTCGCAGGCGCTCACGCTGTGGGTCCTGTCCGATGAGCGCTCGGAGGCGCTGTGGCAGGCGAACCGAACCGGGCTGCTCGAGCGCACGGCTTCGGCGCTCCGGATGCTTGAGCTCGCACCGCCCGAAATGCGCGCGCCGCTCGCAGAGGCGGCCGGGTCCCGGCGGATCCGCTTCTGGGTGAGCGACGAAAGCGCCGTCGCCGCAGCGACGCGGCAATCGGGGCCGCTCGCCATGCAGTTCGACCGCATGCTGGGTTCGCGCCTCCGCGCTCCGCCCCGGCTCGCCTTCCTGGAGCGGGATGAGGAGGCCGGTCCGCTGCGCGCGGTGCCGCTGCCGCACGAGCGCGGCGAGCGCCGGGAGTGGCGGCGGCGCATCGCGGACGAGCGGCTCGACCTCGTCGTTTCGGTTCCGCTGCGCGATGCCGGCTGGCTCAACGCCCAGACCCGCATGCGGGGCGAGCCGATCGGCCTGCCCTGGCCCTCGATCGTTTCGACCGCGGCAATGGCGCTCGCCATCCTGCTGATCGTCGCCTTCATGGCGCGTCGCGTGACGCGGCCGCTCGGGGCGCTGGCCGCGAGCGCCGATGCGTTCGGCCGCGGGGCGCCGGTGAGCCGGATCTCGGAAACTGGCCCCGACGAGGTGCGCCGCCTGACGGCAGCCTTCAACGGCATGCAGGACCGTCTCCACCGGTTCATCGCCGATCGGACGCGCATGCTCGCCGCGATCGGGCACGACCTGCGGACCCCCATCACGTCGCTCCGGCTGCGCGCCGAGCTGGTCGACGACGATGAGACGCGCGAAAAGATGCTCGCGACGCTCGGTGAAATGCAGGCGATGACGGAGGCGGCACTCGACTTCGCGCGTCAGGACGCCCGGCCGGAGGAGATGCGCCGGGTCGATCTCGCCGCCCTCGTTTCGAGCGTCGCCGACGATCTCGCCGAGGTCGGCATGGACGTGGCGGTCGCCGAGGCAGGGCGGCTGCCTTATGCCTGCCGCCCGAACGCGCTCCGCCGCGCGATCCGCAACCTGATCCAGAACGCGGTGCAGTACGGGACGCGGGCGCGGGTGAGCCTCACCGATACGCCGACCGGCCCCATCATCGCCGTCGAGGATGACGGCCCGGGCATCCCGGACGGGCGCCTTGCCGACGTCTTCGAGCCGTTCGTCCGGCTGGAGGCTTCGCGCAGCCGCGAGACCGGAGGCGTGGGCCTGGGCCTTGCCATTGCGCGGTCCCTCGTGCGCAGTCATGGCGGCGACATCATTCTCGCGAACCGGCCGGAGGGCGGGCTGCGGGCCGAGATCCGCTTGCCCCGGTTGCTCCCGGAGCACGCCGCCGCGGCTGGCGGTTGAGGCCGCCCCACCCTAGATCGTGGCGAGGAGGTATTTCATGCTCGACGCGATCCGCGACTTTGTCCGGAAGGTCGGCCTCGCCCGTCCCGACCATCATTTCGATGACGACGACGCGCGGCTCGCGGTCGCGGCGCTGCTGCTCCACGCCGCCGACGTCGACGGCGGCATGTCGGCGGCGGAGCGCGGGACGGTGCGCGATCTCCTCCGGCGGCAGTATCACCTTTCGGCGGAAGACCTCGACCGGCTGATCGCCGATGCGACCCGCGCGGAAGAGGAAGCGGTCGACCTCTATTCCTTCACGAGCGTGCTGAAGCGCCAGCTCGGCGACACCGATCGGGTGGCCGTCGTCCGGTTGCTCTGGGAGATCGTCTATGCCGACGGCGAAGCGCAGGAGTTCGAGGAGAACCTCGTCTGGCGCGTCGCCGAGCTGCTCGCTGTGCCCCGGGAGCAACGGCTCTCGGCCAAAGCACTCGTGGCAGAGAGCATCACCCCTCCCAACGACGCCGAAGCATGATATTTAGGCTCGCCTGAATGTTCGGCACTTTCGATTCGCGTCCAGTCGCTCAGCGCATGTCGATCCCGTCCGCCCGCGAGAAGATCCTCGTCGTTCTCCACCAGGAGCATTCCAGCCCGGGGAAGCTCGGGCAGATGCTCCTCGCCAAGGGCTTCGATCTCGACGTCAGGAGGCCCCGTTTCGGCGATCCGTTGCCCGAGACGATGGCCGGCCATGCCGGCGCCATCATCTTCGGCGGGCCGATGAGCGCGAACGACCCGGACGCGTACATCCGCCGCGAGACCGACTGGATCGGCGTTCCGCTCGCGGAAGGCGCACCGTTTCTCGGCATCTGCCTCGGCGCGCAGATGATGGCGAAGCATCTCGGCGGGACCGTCACGAGCCATTGCGACGGCTGCTGCGAGATCGGGTTCTACCGGCTCCAGGCGACGGCGGCGGGGCGCGCCCTCTGCGACTGGCCGGCCATGGTCTACCAGTGGCACCGGGAGGGCTTCACGCTGCCCGCCGGATGCGAGCTCCTGGCGCGGGGGGAAGTGTTCGAGAACCAGGCCTATCGCTGCGGCCCGGCCTTCGGGCTGCAGTTCCACAGCGAGCTCACCTACGCCATGGCCTGCCGCTGGACCGTGCGGGGTGCCGAACGCTTCGCGCTGCCGATGGCGCAGCCGCGCCGCGAGCACATGGCCGGGTGGTTCCGCTACGACCCGGCCGTCCGGGCGTGGCTTGGGAACTTCCTGGACGTGTGGCTGGCGCAGGACTGCCGGGATCGCGAGCGCCGCCGGGCAGCTTGACCGGGGTCAGACGCGCCCGATCTCCTCCCTCGCCCTGAACAGGGTACGCTCCAGCCAGACGATGCACTCGTCCACCGTCCCGGCGCTGTCGCCGGGCGGGACCGGCGGGCGTTCGATGAGGATCACGGGCAGGCCCAAGCGGCGCGCCGCCTCGATCTTCGCGCCCGCCCTGCCGCCGGAGTCCTTGGAGACGAGGTGGTCGATGCGGTGGGTCTGGAGGAGCTCCATTTCGGTCTCGGGGTCGGCGGCGGGGCGGCCGAGGACGAGCTCTCCCGGCGGCAGGACCTCGCCCGGGGCCGGCGGCTCGATCATGCGGAGAAGGCACCAGATGTCCTTCCGGGCGGCGAACGGCGCGAGCTCGCGCCGGCCGGCGGCGAGGAACACGCGCGCGCCGGAGGGAATCGCCGCGCTCGCCTCCTCCATCGAGGCGACGGGGACAAAGCGGATGTCCTCCTTCCGCTCGAAGGGCGGGCGGACGAGCTTCAACCGGGGAATACCGGCCGCTTCCGCGGCTTCCGCCGCGTGGTGGGCGATCTGCGCGGCGAACGGGTGTGTGGCGTCGACGAGCGCGCCGTAGCCCTCCTCCTTGAGGAGCGCGGCAAGCCCGTGCGGGCCGCCGAAGCCGCCCTGCCGGACCTGTCCCGCCGGCCGGTTCGGCAGCCGCGTGAGGCCGGCGAGCGAGGTCACCGTCTCCAGCCGGTCGTCGCCGGCGAGCCGCGCGGCGAGCTCCGCCGCCTCGGCCGTGCCGCCGAGAATGAGCACTCTAGCCATGTCCCGTCTCCGCCAGTGGCGCCCCCGCCCGGTCCACGACGAGCACGTTGACGAGGATCGGCGCGTCGCGCAACACTGAACGCGCGCTCGCCCGCGCCCGTTCCGCCACGGCTGAGGCGAGCGGCACGCCTTCGGCCGAGGCGAGCGAAAGCGCCTCCGCCGCCGTGTTCGCGGCCATGATCCGGCCGGCCAGCGCAGCGCTTCCGCCGGCCTCCCGCGAAAGCTCGGCCAGGAAGGCGCGGTCGATCTCGGAGCGGGAGGAGTGGAGGTCGAGGGCGCCGTGGGCGAGCTTGGCGAGCTTGGCGAAGCCGCCGGCGATGGTGAGCCGCGGCACCGGATGCGTGCGGAGATATTTCAGCATGCCCCCGGCGAAGTCGCCCATGTCGAGGAGCGCGATGTCGGGGAGAGCGTAGCGCAGCTTCGCGGCCGCCTCGGAAGCGTTGCCGGTCGCGCCGGCGACGTGATCGAGCCCGGCGGCGCGCGCGACGTCGATGCCGCGGTGGATGGCGTGGATCCAGGCCGCGCAGGAATAGGGGACAACCACGCCGGTCGTCCCCAGGATGGAAAGGCCGCCCAGGATGCCGAGGCGGGGGTTCCAGGTGCGCTCGGCAAGCGCTGCGCCGCCGGTCACGGCGACGGTGACGTCGATGTCGCCCGCGGACTCGCCGTCGACGCCGCACAAGGCGGAGACCTCGGCGAGGGCGGCGGCGATCATCCGGCGCGGCACCGGGTTGATGGCGGGCTCGCCCGGCGGGACGGGAAGGCCCGGCCGGGTGACGGTGCCGACCCCCTCGCCGGCGCGGAAGACGAGGCCGGAACCGCGCGGCCCGCGGCGGACTCTCACGACGATCTCGGCGCCGTGCGTCACGTCCGGGTCGTCGCCGGCATCCTTCACGATCGCGGCCATCGCGAAGTCGGCCCCGAGCCGCTCGCGGGCGAGCGCGAAGGCGGGCGTCTCGCCGCGCGGCAGCCGGATCGTCACCGGGTCGGGGAACGCGCCGGTCAGGAGCGCCTGCCAGGCGGCCTTCGCCGCCGCGGTGGCGCAGGCGCCGGTCGTCCAGCCGCGGCGGAGCGGCCGGTCGGGCTCGGGCACGGGCGCTCCCCTCGGCATGGCCGAGCTATAGCGGGCCGCGCGCGCCGCGCCAAAGCGCCATTTCCGCCGCGATACGCCCCGGCATCGCCGCCGCCCCCCTTCCGCAACGCGCCGCCGCGGCCCGGAGCGGCTCTCTGCGTCGCCTCATCCACTGTCGTCATCGCCGGACTTGATCCGGCGATCCCAGGGGCGCGGGCCGTGGGGCTGTGCTGGATGCCCGGGTCAAGCCCGGGCATGACGACAGAGGGAGGGGCGGGGCCTGCGGCGACCGACGCGGTCGAAGGCCGGGCATGACGAGAGAGAGGGGGGCGGGCTCGGGGCAGGACGGCGGAGAGTGGGGCGGGGCGACGGGAGCGGGTCTCTGCGTGGCCTCCCCCACTGTCGTCATCGCCGGACTTGATCCGGCGATCCACAGGGCGCGGGTGCCGTGCGGCGGGGCTGTACTGGATGCCCGGGTCAAGCCCGGGCATGACGACAGAGAGGGTGGCGGGGGCGGCGGCGTCCGGCGCTGTTGAAGCCCGGCATGAGACGGCAGAGGGGGGGCGGGCGGCGCTGGATGCGGCCAAGCGCCTTTTCGGAGGCGGCGGAACGGGGCTAGAAGGGGCCATGCAGTCCGTGCCGCATCCGCTCTTCGCCGACCTGCCGCGCTTCGAGCCGGGTTGGGTCTGGCTCGTCGGGGCGGGGCCGGGCGACCCGGGGCTGCTCACGCTCCACGCGGCCAACGCGCTGATGCAGGCCGACGCGGTGGTCTACGACGCGCTGGTGGACGAGGCGATCCTCGCTCATGCAAGCGACGGCGCGGAGCGCATCTATGCGGGAAAACGCGGCGGCAAGCCGTCGCCGAGCCAGCGTGACATCTCGCTCCGGCTCGTCGAGCTCGCCCGCGCGGGCCGGCGCGTCTGCCGGCTGAAGGGCGGCGACCCGTTCGTCTTCGGGCGCGGCGGCGAGGAGGCGCTGACGCTGGTGGAAGCCGGTATCCCGTTCCGCATCGTGCCGGGCATCTCGGCCGGCATCGGCGGGCTCGCTTATGCCGGCATCCCGGTGACGCACCGGGCGGTGAACCATGCCGTCACGTTCCTGACCGGCCACGACCAGACGGGGCTCGCGCCCGCCTCGATCGACTGGGAGGGCGTGGCGCGCGGCTCGCCCGTCATCGTCATGTACATGGCGGTGAAGCACCTCGCGCTGATTTCCGGGAAGCTGATGGACGCGGGCCGCGCGGCCGGGGAGCCGGTCGCGATCGTCTGCGACGCCACCACGGCGCGGCAGAAGGTGCTGGAGACGACGCTCGGCCGCGCCGCCGAAGATCTCGCGGAAAGCGGCCTCGCGCCGCCGGCGCTGGTGGTGGTCGGGCAGGTGGTGCGGCTCCGCGCAGCGCTCGACTGGCTGGGTGCCGCGGCCGGGCGGAGGCTCATCGCCGACCCGCTCGGCGAGCGGGGGTTGCCGGAGGCGGGCGCCTCGTGAGCGCGCCCGCGCGCGGCCTCGTCGTCGCCGCCGCCTCCAGCCATTCCGGCAAGACGGTCCTGACGATAGGCCTCGTCGCGGCGCTGCGGCGGCAGGGCCTGCGCGTCGCCGCCGCGAAAGGCGGGCCGGACTACATCGACCCGCGCTTCCTGGAGGCGGCGTCGGGGCGGGCGGCCTTCAACCTCGATCCCTGGGCGATGGCGCCGGAACGGGTCGCGGCGCTCGCGGCCGATGCCGCGGCCGACGCCGACCTCCTCGTCGTCGAAGGCGTGATGGGCCTCTATGACGGCGGCGAAGGCGGGGCGGGGTCGACCGCCGCGCTCGCCCGCCTGCTCGGCCTGCCGGTGGTGCTGGTCGTCGGCGCCGACGGGCTCGCGCAATCGGCCGCGGCGATCGCGGAGGGTTTTTCACGCCTCGCCGAGGGGTTCCCGGTGGCCGGCGCGATCGTGAACCGCGTCGCCTCGGAGCGGCACGCGGCGCTCATCCGCGAAGGTTTCGCACGCAGCTCGGTGCCGCTCCTCGGGCTCGTGCGGCGCGACGCGGCGCTGGCGCTGAAATCCCGCCATCTCGGGCTCGTCCAGGCCGGCGAGCACGCGGCGCTCTCCGCCCTCGTCGGCCGCGCCGCGGATGCGGTCGCGGAGGGGTGCGACCTCGAGGCGATCGCGGCTGCGGCCGCTGCCCTTCCCGCAGCCGGCGCGGCCGCTCCGGGACTGGCGCCGCCGGGGCAGCGCATAGCGGTCGCCGCCGACCTCGCCTTCGCCTTCGCCTACCCGCATCTCCTCGCGAGCTGGCGCGCCGCGGGCGCCGAGATCCTGCCCTTCTCGCCGCTCGCCGACGAGCCGCCCGCGGCGGAATGCGATGCAATCTTCCTGCCGGGCGGCTACCCTGAGCTCCATGCCGGGCGGCTTGCGGCGGCGGGGCAGTTCCGCGCCGGCATGCGGGCGGCGGCGGCACAGGGCGCGCTCGTCTACGGCGAGTGCGGCGGCTACATGGCGCTCGGCGAGGCGCTGGTCGACGCCGAGGGCGCGACGCACGCCATGCTCGGCCTCCTGCCGCTCGTCACGAGCTTTTCCGCGCGCAGGCTCCATCTCGGCTACCGCCGTGCCGAGGCGCCGGGCGGCCTGCCCTGGAGGGGGCCGCTTTCCGCGCACGAGTTCCACTATGCGAGCGTCGTCTCGGAAGGCGCGGCCGATGCGCTCTTCCAGGTGACGGGCGCCGACGGCGGAGCGCCGGCGCCGGCCGGGCTCCGCCGCGGCCGGGTCATGGGGTCGTTCGTGCATGTGATCGACGCAATGGCGGGAGAAGGATGAGGCCCGGGAACCAGCCGGCTTGGCGCCTGTCGCGCGGGGGAACGTGGCGGTGACGGCGTTCACCGCCGGGTCGATCGCAACCGGCGACCTTCCGCCGCGACTCGCCGCGGAGCCCTGTGCTAGCGTGCCGCCCGACAGCGAACGGAGATGCGCATGGCGGAGGAAGCGCGGCAGGAGCCGCGGCAGGTCGATCCGAGGCTGCTCGAGATCCTGGTCTGCCCGATCACGAAGACGACGCTCGAATACGACCGGGCGCGGCAGGAGCTGGTGAGCCGGGCGGCAAGGCTCGCCTTCCCGATCCGCGACGGCATCCCGATCCTGCTCGAGGAGGAGGCCCGGCCTCTCGACGGCTGAGCCGGCTCAGATCGGCTCGCCGGAAAGGAGCTTCGGCAGTTCGCCGCCGAGCCCCGCGGCCTCGCCGATGAACAGGCGCTTGAGCGGCGGCAGGCGGTCGACGATGCCGAGGCCGATGTCGCGGACGGCGCGCAGCGGGCCGAAATCGTTCGAGAAGAGCCGGTTCAGCACGTCGGTCGTGACGCCCATCTGGAAGGTGTCGTAGCGGCGCCAGCGCTCGTAGCGCTGCAGCACGTCGAGCGCGCCGATGTCGAGCCCGAGGCGGGCGGCGTCGACGACGGTCTCGGCGAGCGCGGCGACGTCGCGGAAGCCGAGATTGAGCCCCTGGCCGGCGATCGGGTGGATGCCGTGGGCGGCGTCGCCGAGGAGCGCGAAGCGCGGGCGCACGAAATCGCGGGCGAGAATGAGGCCGAGCGGGTAGCCCTGGCGGCGGCCTTCGAGCTCGATCTTCCCGAGCTTGTGTCCGAAGCGGCGCTCGAGCTCGACCTCGAAGACGAACTCGTCGCCCTTGAGGAGCCTTTCGCCGTCCTCCTTCCGCTCGGTCCAGACCAGCGACGAGCGGTTGCCGGAGAGCGGCAGGATGGCGAACGGACCGGAGGGCAGGAAGTGCTCGACCGCGACGCCGTGATGCGGGCGCTCGTGCGCGACGGTGCAGACGATGGCGATCTGCGGGTAGGACCATTCCACCGTCCTGATGCCGGCCTGCGCGCGCAGCCGCGAGCGCACGCCGTCGGCGGCGACGAGCAGGCGGGCGGTGCGCTGCTCGCCGGTGGAGAAATGCACGCGGACGTCGCCGTCGCCGGTTTCGAAGCGCTCGACGCCGGCGCCGAAGGTGGCGCGCACGCCGGCCGATTCGGCCTCGCTGCGGAGCGCCTCCAGCAGCACCGCGTTCGGCACCATGTGGGCGAAGGGCTCGCCGTCCCGGGTCGTGCCGTCGAAAGTCAGGAAGACCGGGCGCACCGCGTCGGAGGTGCGGCTGTCGGTCACCTCCATGGAGAGGATCGGCTGGGCGGAGCCGGCGACGTCGTGCCAGACATCGAGCTGCTCCAGCATGCGCCGGGCGGCGGCGGCGATGGCGGAGGCGCGCTCGTCGGCGCTCGCCGCGCCGGACGGGCGGGCGTCGACCACCTCGACGGCGAGATCGGGCAGGAAGCGCTTCAGCGCGAGCGCGAGGCAGAGGCCGGCGGAGCCGCCGCCCGCGACGACGACGCCCGGCTCCGCGCCGGCCCGGTGCTTCCTGCTCGCTGCCTTCATTCCCGCATCCCCGTCGCTTCACCCGGGCGGCTCGCTTGACACCGGCGGGTACTCTGCCGACGGTGCCGAGCGCACCGCGACCCGCCCAAACCGCCGGAAGGCCCATGCCGAACGCCGTACAGAGCCTTCTCGACATCCTCGACCTCGAACCGCTCGAACACAACCTCTACCGTGGCCGCAGCCCGCAATCGGGCTGGCAGCGGGTGTTCGGCGGGCAGGTGATCGGGCAGGCGCTGGTCGCGGCGACGCGCACCGTCGACGCCGACCGGCGGGTGCATTCGCTGCATGCCTATTTCATGCGGCCGGGCGACCCGACGGTGCCGATCGTCTACGAGGTCGACCGCATCCGCGACGGCAAGAGCTTCGCGACGCGCCGCGTGGTGGCGATCCAGCACGGCCATGCGATCTATTCCATGTCGGCCTCGTTCCAGGTCCGCGAGGAGGGGCTCGACCACCAGCTCGCCATGCCCGACGTGCCGCACCCGGACCGGCTGATGTCGGAAGAGCAGATGAAGGCGATGGTGATGGCGAGCGCGCCGAAGCCGATCCGCGCCTACTGGGAGCGCGAGCGGCCGATCGAGTTCCGCCCGGTCAGCCTGAAGCATTACGTCAGCCGGGAGCAGCTCGACGCCGTGCAGCGCGTCTGGTTCCGCGCCACCGGGCCGCTGCCGGACGATCCGGCGATCCATGCCTGCGTGCTCGCCTACGCCTCGGACATGACGCTGCTCGACACCTCGCTCTTCGCGCATGGCCGCTCCGTGTTCGACCGCGACATGCAGGTCGCAAGCCTCGACCACGCGATGTGGTTCCACCGGCCGTTCCGGGCCGACGAATGGCTGCTCTACGACCAGGACAGCCCGAACGCGTCCGGCGCCCGCGGCTTCACGCGCGGCTCCATCTTCGCCGCCGACGGCAGGCTCGTCGCCTCGGTTGCGCAGGAGGGGCTGGTCCGGCTGCGCCCGGCGACTGCCTAAAGTTTCAGCGTACGCCCATTGCTGCCTGAAGCTTAGGCGCACGCTCGGCTGCTTCGCCCGGCGGCGCCGCCTTTCCGCCGCAAAAGCCGAAGCTGGCACGTTTTTTGGACAGTCGTTCGCAAGCGGGCCCGTCGCCCGCGTTCAGCGCGGCGTGAGCGCCGCCACACAGGAGCGAGCGACCGCATGAAACTCATCATTGCGATCATCAAGCCGTTCAAGCTCGACGAGGTGCGCGATGCGCTCATGGGCCTCGGCGTACAGGGCCTGACGGTGACCGAAGTGCGCGGCTACGGCCGCCAGAAGGGGCATACCGAGATCTATCGCGGCGCCGAATACGCCGTGAGCTTCATCCCGAAGGTCAAGATCGAGGTGGCCGTCGCGGCGACAGAGGCCGACAAGGTCCTCGACGCCATCGTCGCCACGGCTAAGACCGGCCAGATCGGCGATGGCAAGATCTTCGTCGTCCCCATCGAAAGCGCCGTCCGGATCCGGACGGGCGAGATCGACGCCGATGCGCTGTGAGCGGCGCCCCACGAATTCCGGAGCACATGACATGAAACTCGAAACTCTCGCCCGCTGGGCGCTCCCGGCGCTCGCGATCGCCGCGCTCCTCGCCGAGCCGTCGCTTGCGCAGGAGATGGCGCAGGAGGCGGCGCCGGCCGTCGAGGCGCCCGCCGCGGAGGCGGCCGCCGACCCCTACCCGTTCATCCTCAACACGCTGCTCTTCCTGATCGGCGGCTTCCTGGTGATGTGGATGGCGGCCGGCTTCGCCATGCTGGAGGCCGGCATGGTGCGGTCCAAGAACGTCTCCATGCAGTGCCTGAAGAACATCAGCCTCTATTCGATCGCCGGCCTGCTCTACTGGGTGGTCGGCTACAACCTGATGTACGAGGGCGTCGACGGCGGCTTCATCGGGACCTTCGGGCCGAAGGTCTTCCCCGACCCGGCGACCGAGACGGGCGACTATTCGGCCGCGTCGGACTGGTTCTTCCAGATGGTGTTCTGCGCGACCGCCGCCTCGATCGTTTCCGGCACGGTCGCCGAGCGCATCAAGCTGTGGCCGTTCCTCGCCTTCGTCGTCGTCCTGACCGGCTTCATCTACCCGATCGCGGGCTCCTGGAAATGGGGCGCCGGCTGGCTCGACGAGATGGGCTTCGCCGATTTCGCCGGCTCCACGCTGGTCCACTCGGTCGGCGGATGGGCGGCGCTGACGGGCGCGATCATCATCGGCGCCCGCAAGGGCAAGTTCGGCCCCGGCGGCCAGGTCATGCCGCTGCCCGGCTCGTCCATGCCGCTCGCGACGCTCGGCACCTTCATCCTCTGGCTCGGCTGGTTCGGGTTCAACGGCGCCTCGCAGCTGGCGATGGGCACGATCTCCGATGCCGCCTCGGTCGCGACCATCTTCGCCAACACCAACCTCGCCGCGGCGGCGGGCGTGGTCGCCGCGCTCGTCCTCACCCAGCTGATGTACGGCAAGGTCGACCTGACGATGGCGCTCAACGGCGCGCTGGCGGGCCTCGTCTCGATCACCGCCGAACCGCTCACGCCGAGCCCGGCCTGGGCGATCATCATCGGCGCGGTCGGCGGCGTCATCGTGGTCTTCGTCGTGCCGCTCCTCGACAAGCTCCGGATCGACGACGTCGTCGGCGCCATCCCCGTCCATCTCGTCGCCGGCATCTGGGGCACGCTCGCCGTGCCGCTCACCAACGCAGAGGCGAGCTTCGGGACGCAGATCGTCGGCATCGCCGCCTACGGCGCCTTCACGGTGGCGGTGAGCGCGGTGATCTGGCTTGCGCTGAAGGCCACCGTCGGGCTCCGCCCCTCGGAGGAGACCGAGCTCCTCGGCCTCGACCGCGCCGAGGTCGGCGTGGAAGCCTACCCGGAGTTCGGCGCCGGCACCGTCCGCGCCTGATCCAAGCACGGCAGACGCAAGCAGCGGGCCGCCCCTCGGGGCGGCCCGTTTCTGCGCCTGGGAACCGGCTTCCAAACGAATGCCTACAGATTAGGCGCCCAATCTGCACACATCCTGTGCTGCGCACAATTCTTGTCCACAACGTCGGCCCATCGGGTGCCCGCGGCTGAAATAGTGTCGATAAATCAGAGATCTATCACATTGGCACGGCGCTTGATTGTGAGTTGCTGCTCCTGGTGCCCGGGAATGGTTCCGGGCGGGCGGAGCAAGGGCGTCGGGGATGCGGCCGGGATTTGCGAACAGCGACGGATCTGATGGCGAGGCTGCCGGGTCCGCCCGCGGCATCACGGGCAGGGCCGCAGCCGCGGCGCTGCGAGCCCTCGGTCGCGGCCGCCCGAGCGCACCGTGCGCATGGCCCCGCGCTTGCCAACGCCAGCCGAGCCGTCCGCCAAGCCGCGCCCCGGCGGAGGCGGCACCCGCTCCGCCCCGGACGATCCCAGCTCAATGCGAGGAACAACAGCGAATGAAGAAAACGATCCCGACCGCGCTTGCGCTGGTCGCGGCGAGCGCCGTGTCGGCCCTCGCCCAGGGTGCGCCGGAGGCGGCGGCGGAAATCGCCGCGGCCGCGCCGAACCCCGGCAACACGGCCTGGATGATGATCGCGACGGTGCTCGTCCTGCTCATGATCCTGCCCGGCCTCGCCCTCTTCTACGGCGGGCTGGTGAGGGCGAAGAACATGCTGTCCGTGCTCATGCAGGTCATGATGGTGGCAGCCGTCATGATGATCGTGTGGGTCTGTTACGGCTACACGATGGCATTCGGGGACGGGGGCAACGCCTTCATCTCCGGCTTCGGCAAGCTGTTCCTCGCCGGTGTGACGCCCGACTCGGCGGCTGCGACCTTCAGCGACGAGGTCATCCCCGAATACGTCTTCATCTGCTTCCAGATGACGTTCGCGGCCATCACGCCGGCCCTGATCGTCGGCGCCTTCGCCGAGCGGGTCCGCTTCGGGGCCGTGATCATCTTCAGCGTGATCTGGGCCACGCTCGTCTATTTCCCGATCGCGCACATGGTGTGGGCCGGCAACGGCCTCATCTTCAACTGGGGCGCGCTCGACTTCGCCGGCGGCACCGTCGTCCACATCAATGCCGGCGTCGCCGCGCTCGTCGGCTGCGTGATGGTCGGCAAGCGCGAGGGGCTCGGCCGCGACATGATGGCCCCGCATTCCATGACGCTGACGATGGTCGGCGCCTCGCTCCTCTGGGTCGGCTGGTTCGGCTTCAACGCGGGCTCCAACCTCGAGGCGAACGGCGGCGCCGCGCTTGCCATGATCAACACCTTCACCGCGACCGCCGGCGCGATCGTCGCCTGGGCGCTGATCGAGAGCTTCACCCGCGGCAAGTCCTCCATGCTGGGCGCGGCTTCCGGCCTGGTCGCGGGCCTCGTCGCGGTGACGCCGGCCTGCGGCACGATCGGCCCGGTCGGCGCGATCGTGCTCGGCTTCGCGGCGAGCGCGGCCTGCTACTTCTTCGTGGCGGTGGTGAAGCCGGCGGCGGGCTACGACGACAGCCTCGACGTCTTCGGCATCCACGGCATCGGCGGCATCGTCGGCGCGCTCGCGACCGGCATCCTGACCGCGCCGGGCCTCGGCGGCACCGGCGCGGAGGATTTCAGCATCGCCGCGCAGGTCTGGACGCAATTCCTCGCCGTCGCCGTCACCATCGTCTGGTGCGCCGTCGGAAGCGCGATCGCCTTCAAGATCGCCGACCTCCTCGTCGGCCTCAGGGCGACGACCGAGGCGGAGCGCACCGGGCTCGACCTCTCCTATCACGGCGAGGCCGCCTACCACAGCTGAGTGCCTGCTCGCGCCCTCCCGGCGAGCGGACCGCGATCGGCCCGGCGGATCACCGCCGGGCCGATTCATTTCGGCGCCGAGGCGCCGTGGTTAATGGCTGCTTTACTGGTCCCCCCTAGGGTCGGTCGGAGCGGCGAGCCGACCGCGAGCGAGTATGCGTCAGACCGACATGACCTACGGGACCCTAGCCGATTTCCAAGGCGGCCAGAGCCGCCTCCGCGAACTCATCCTGCGCAACGCGCTCGCGCTGGCAGGCCTCGTCCTGCTCGGGGCGGGCATCGCCATGGTGGTGAGCCTGGCGAGCTGGCATGCCGACGATCCGAGCCTCAGCTATGCGGCAGACGCGCCCGTCCGGAACCTGCTCGGCAGCCCCGGGGCGGTCTTCGCCGACCTCGCCATGCAGCTCTTCGGGCTCGCGATCATGGGCTTCATCCTGCCGCTCTTCGCCCTCGGCTGGAACCTGTTGCGCCGACGCCTGCCGCGGAGCGCACGGCGCCAGGGCGCCTACTGGATCGGCGGGATCACCCTCCTCGCCGTCGCGCTCGCCTGCATTCCGGTGCCGGTCGGATGGCCGTTGCCGGTCGGGCTCGGCGGCGCGGCCGGCGACCTCATCCTGCGCATCCCCGAAGCGTTCTCCGACGGCCCGATGCGTGGCGGCCTGCGCGCTGCGATTGCGATCGTCGCGGCGATCGTCGCCGTGCCCCTGCTCCTCGCCGCCGGGCTGAGGAGCGAGCCGCTCTCGGAACGCTTCATGCGCCAGCCGAAGCGCCCGGCGCCGGCGAAGGTGCGCACGGCCAAGCCGGCCGCGGCCGCAATCGAGGAGGACGACGCGGACGATGACAGCCGCCTCAGGCTGATCGCCGGCATCCTCGCCCATTGGGGCCTGTCCGCACGGGCCGCGATGGCCCGCCGCCTCGGCCAGCGGCGGAGGGCCGCACAGACCGGCCCGGCGCGGATCGAGCCCCGCTCCGAAGCCGGCGGCCGCCGCGAACCGGCGCTGTCCGCTTTCCGCGCCGCCCCCGCCGAGCCCGCGGCCGAGACGTTCGACGACACGTATGAATCCGACATGGACGGCGGGATCGAGGCGTTCGATCCGAACGAGGACCGCGACGACGGCATCGTCGCGGCCCCGCCCGCCCGCCGGCAGGCGCCGGCGCGTGTGCCGCCCCCGGCACCGCCCGTGGCGGCGGCGCCGCGCAGCGCTCCCCGCATGGTCCAGCCGAAGGCGGCCGGCGGGATCGAGCTGCCGCCGCTCGACCTCCTCACCCCGCCCGACACGAGGCAGCGCACGCTCGTCGACCATGCCGCGCTCGAGCAGGACGCGCATCTGCTGGAAGGCGTGCTCGAGGATTTCGGGGTGCGCGGGGAGATCATCAACGTCCGGCCCGGGCCGGTCGTGACGCTCTACGAACTGGAACCGGCGCCGGGCATAAAATCGTCGCGCGTGATCGGGCTCGCCGACGACATCGCCCGCTCCATGAGCGCGATCGCCGCACGCGTGGCGGTCGTCCCGGGGCGGAACGTGATCGGCATCGAGCTGCCGAACGCGACGCGCGAGACCGTCTATCTCCGCGAGCTCCTCGCCGCCAAGGATTTCGAGGGCTCGAAGGCGAAGCTCGCGCTCGCGCTCGGCAAGACGATCGGCGGCGAGGCGGTGATCGCCGACCTCGCCCGCATGCCGCATCTTCTGGTGGCCGGCACGACCGGCTCGGGCAAGTCGGTCTCGATCAACACGATGATCCTGTCGCTGGTGTACCGCATGACGCCGGAGCAGTGCCGGCTCATCATGATCGACCCGAAGATGCTGGAGCTCTCGGTCTATGACGGCATCCCGCACCTCCTGACGCCGGTCGTGACCGACCCGAAGAAGGCGGTAGTCGCGCTGAAATGGACGGTCCGCGAGATGGAGGACCGCTACCGCAAGATGTCGAAGCTCGGGGTGCGCAACATCGACGGCTTCAACCAGCGCGTCTCGCTCGCGCTGAAGAAGGGCGAGGTGATCACCCGCACGATCCAGACCGGCTTCGACCAGGAGACGGGCGAGCCGCTCTTCGAGACCGAGGAGCTCGACCTCGAGCCGATGCCCTACATCGTGGTCGTCATCGACGAGATGGCCGACCTGATGATGGTGGCCGGCAAGGAGATCGAGGGCGCCGTTCAGCGGCTCGCGCAGATGGCCCGCGCCGCCGGCATCCACGTCATCATGGCGACGCAGCGGCCCTCCGTCGACGTCATCACCGGCACGATCAAGGCGAACTTCCCGACCCGCATCTCCTTCCAGGTCACCTCCAAGATCGACAGCCGCACCATCCTCGGCGAGCAGGGCGCGGAACAGCTGCTCGGCCAGGGCGACATGCTCTACATGGCCGGCGGCGGCCGGATCCAGCGCGTCCACGGGCCGTTCGTCTCCGACGAGGAGGTCGAGGACATCGTCGCGCACCTGAAGAGCCAGGGCGCGCCGGACTATCTCGACGCCGTCACCGACGAGGACGAGGCGGCCGAGGGATCGATGGAATCCTTCACCAGCGGGCTGGAGGATTCCGGCGACCTCTACGACAAGGCGGTCGCGGTGGTGCTGCGCGACCGCAAGGCGTCCACCAGCTACATCCAGCGGCGGCTCTCGATCGGCTACAACCGGGCGGCGTCGCTGGTCGAGCGGATGGAGAAGGAGGGCCTGGTCGGGCCGGCCAACCACGCCGGCAAGCGCGAGATCCTGGTCGGCGAGGACGGGGCCGCGGCTTAACGGGCTGCCCTTGTTTGTCCCCAATCGGTTCCTACCTCGGAAGGACAGAGGAGACGGATGACGCGATGACCCTTCTGAGCACCACGCGAAAGCTCGCGCTCGCAGCCGCGCTCGCCCTGGTTCCGGCCGCGGCTTTGGCGCTCGGCGCAACGGAGAGCCAGGCGCTGAAGGCGGTTTCGGCCAAGTTCCAGACCGTCAGCAGCATGAGCGGCGACTTCGTGCAGTTCGGCCCGAGCGGCGACAAGACCGAAGGCCGGTTCTTCATGGCCCGGCCCGGCAAGATCAACTTCACCTACTCGGCCCCGGCCACGATCAGCGTCGTGTCCGACGGAAATTCGGTGCTCGTCCACGACAAGAAGCTGCAGACCTACGACATCTGGCCGCTTTCGAAGACGCCGCTCAAGTACCTGCTCCAGCAGAAGCTCGACCTGTCGACCTTCGACAAGGTGAGCGACGTGACGCTCGAGGCCGACCTCGTGAGCGTCACCATCGTCGACGATTCGCGCTTCGGCGGCGGCAAGCTGACGCTCATCTTCGACCGCGCGACCAACGAGCTTCGGCAATGGTCGGTGATTGACGACCAGGGGCTGCAGACCTCGGTCTCGATCTACAACGTGGAGACCGGCAAGCGGCTCGCCGGCGACCTCTTCAAGATCAATTACAGCGCCGCCACGAACGCAGCGCGCGAGCGCTCGCGCTAGCCGCTTCGGCCCCGTCGCGTCGGGTCGGGGCGCCCGGGCCGGCTCCGGGCGCCGCCTGCCTGTGGACGCCGGCGGCGCGGGCTCGACTTTCCCGCCGCGCCGGCCGAAAAGCCTCCGATGCCGCTCACCGTCGCCACCTGGAACATCAACTCCGTGCGCCTGCGGATCGACCTCGTCCGCAAGCTGCTCGCCGAGCGCCGCCCCGACGTCATCTGCCTGCAGGAGACGAAGTGCGCGGACGGCAGCTTCCCGACCGCGGCCTTCACCGAGGCGGGCTACCATCACGCCGCCATCCACGGCCAAAAGGGCTATCACGGCGTGGCGATCCTCTCCCGCCTGCCGCTCGCCGACATCGACAAGCGCATGTTCTGCGGGCGCGACGACGCGCGCCACGTCGCGGCGCGCGTCGACTATCGCGGCCGGCCGGTCACCATCCACAATTTCTACGTCCCGGCCGGCGGCGACGAGCCCGACCCGGACGCGAACTGGAAGTTCGCCCACAAGCTCTCCTTCGTGGAGGAGATGCTCGGCTGCACGGCCGAGCTCGCGACGCCGGACACGATCGTCGTCGGCGACCTCAACATCGCCCCGCTCGAGACCGACGTCTGGTCGCACAGGCAGCTCCTGAAGGTGGTGAGCCACACGCCGGTGGAGACCGAGGGGCTCATCCGCCTGCAGCAGGCCGGGCGATGGGTGGACGTGATGCGGCAGTTCGTGCCGCCCGAGGAGAAGCTCTTCACCTGGTGGAGCTACCGCTCGCCCGACTGGACGCGGAACGACCGCGGCCGCCGGCTCGACCATGTCTGGGCGACCGGCGACCTCGCGAGGGACGCGGTGGCGATGGAGGTCCTGAAGGAGGCGCGCGCCTGGGACCGGCCGTCCGACCACGTGCCGGTCATCGCCACGTTCGAGTAGCGCTCAGGCCTCGATCCGGCCGAGGCGGTCGCTGATCCGCTTGAATTCGGCGGTGGCCGCGAGCATGCGCCGGGCGATGCGCGTCCTGATGATCTGCGCGAACTCCGGATACTCGTCGAGGAGCCGCGCCATGGTCTGGCGCCTGATCTCGACGACCTGCGCCTCGTCGGTCGCGACCACCGTCTCGTGCGCCCGGGCCGGCACCAGGAGGGCCATCTCGCCGACCAGCGTACCCGGCTTCAGCGGCCGCGCCAGCATGGCCTCGCCGCTCCCGCGCCGGCCCTCCATGTTGCCGGACGCGACCAGGTAGGCGGCCTTGAGCGGCCCGGCCTCCTCGCACAGCACCTCGCCCGGCGGCAGGACGAGCGTCTCCGCGGAGAACGCGACGAGGCGCAGCTGGTCCTCGGCGAAGCCTTCGAAGAAGGGCGCCTTCCGGAGAAGGTCGATGATGGACCGGAGCGACAATCGCGTTTCCCTATTGCACGAGCTTGTAGCCGCCCGATTCGGTGACGAGGATCTCGGCGTTCGACGGGTCGCGCTCGATCTTCTGCCGAAGCCGGTAGATATGCGTCTCGAGCGTGTGCGTCGTCACGCCGGAATTGTAGCCCCAGACTTCCGAGAGAAGCACGTCCCGCGTGATGATCCGCTCGCCGGCACGGTACAGGTATTTCAGGATCGCCGTCTCCTTTTCGGTGAGACGGACCTTGCCGCCCTTCTGGTCGAGCAGGAGCTTGGCTGCGGGCCGGAACGTGTAGGGGCCGATCGCGAAGGTCGCATCCTCGCTCTGCTCGTGCTGGCGCAGATGCGCCCGGATGCGGGCGAGCAGGACGGCGAAGCGGAAGGGCTTCACGACATAGTCGTTGGCCCCCGATTCCAGCCCGAGGATCGCGTCGGAATCGGTGTCGTGCCCGGTCAGCATGATGACCGGCGCGCGCACGCCGGCCTTGCGCAGGAGCTTCACCGCCTCGCGCCCGTCCATGTCGGGCAGGCCGACATCCATGATGATAAGGTCGACGTGGCCCTCGCGTGCGGCCTTGATGCCGGCGGCGGCGGTGTCCGCGCGGGACAGTTCGAACTCGTCGTAAAGCGCGAGCTGCTCGATGAGCGCCTCGCTCAGATCGTTGTCGTCGTCGACGATCAGGATCTTGCGTGAGGTCATGCCGGCCTCGTTCGTTCCGGTTGCAGGGTATGCGATGAGAACACCGTTCGGCCAGCCATTCGCACGCGATTCGGGTGAACGGGATTGATCATGAGACGGCGCATTAGACGCAGCAGGTCCGGCAAGCCAAGCCTCGTCCGCATCTTCCCGCGGCCGGGCAGGCCTTCTCAAGGGATCTTGAACGTCGGTGATCGCGCGGTGCCTTGCGCGCTCGGCCGCAGCGGCGTGACGCACCTGAAGCGCGAGGGGGACGGGGCCACGCCGGCCGGGCGTCACCGCCTGCTCGCGGTGATGGTGCGGTCAGACCGCATCGCAGGCCCGGCGACCCGCGTGCCGCTCGGGCGCATCCGGCGCGACGGCGGCTGGTGCGACGAACCCCGGAGCGGACGCTACAATTGCCCGGTCCACCGCCCGTATCCCGCCTCGCACGAGGCGCTGTGGCGCGACGACCACCTCTACGACCTCGTCGGGGTCCTCGACTGGAACATCCGGCCGCGGGCGAGCCGTGCCGGCAGCGCCATCTTCGTCCATCTCTGCCGGGCCGGCTTCGCGCCGACCGAGGGGTGCGTGGCGCTGCGCCGGGGCGATCTCCTGCGGCTGCTCTCGGCCATCGGCCGCAATCCGGAGTTCGCGATCGCGGCCTCGCCGCGCCGCATCCGCCGCTAGCCGCGCGCGCCGAACAGCGCGCTGCCGATCCGGACGTGCGTCGCGCCGAAGGCGATCGCCGTCTCGAAATCGCCGCTCATGCCCATCGACAGCGCCCCCGTGCCGGCCTCCTCGCCGATCTTGCGCAGCAGCGCGAAATGCGGGCCCGGCGCGTCTTCCAAGGGCGGGATGCACATCAGGCCGGCCACGGTGAGGCCGTGGACGTCGCGGCAGCGGCGCACGAAGGCGACCGCCTCGCGCGGCGGCACGCCCGCCTTCTGCGGCTCCTCGCCGGTGTTCACCTGCACGAACAGGTCGGGGCAGCGGGTGCCGGCGGCGACCTCCTTCGCGATCGCCGCGGCCAGGCGCTCCCGGTCGAGCGAATGGACCGCATGGAAGAGGGCGAGCGCGTCCCGAACCTTGTTGGTCTGCAGCGGCCCGATGAGATGGAGCCGCAGCTCGGTGTGGCGGGCGAGGAGGATCGGCCATTTGCCGGCCGCCTCCTGCACGCGGTTCTCCCCGAACACGGCCTGGCCGGCGTCGATCAGCGGCATGACGGCTTCGGGAGGGAAGGTCTTGGAGACGGCGACGAGGGTGATGGAGGCCGGGTCCCGGTTCGCCTGGAGCGCTGCCGCCGCGATGCGGCCGCGGATCTCCGCCAGTCTCTCGGCTGCGCTCATGCCAACTCCGTCCGCCGCAGCGCCGGCCCGCGGTTGACCGGTCTGGTCAATTCTGCTGAAGCTCGGCCCCCGTCCGACGAAACGGATAGCAATGTCTTCCGAACGCTACAATCCGCGCGCTGCCGAGGCGCACTGGCAGGCCGCATGGGCCGAGAAGGCCCTCTTCGAGTGCCGCAACGACGACGCGCGCCCGAAATACTATGTGCTCGAGATGTTCCCGTACCCGTCCGGCCGGATCCACATGGGCCACGTGCGGAACTACGCGATGGGCGACGTCATCGCGCGCTACAAGCGGGCACGCGGCTTCAACGTGCTGCATCCGATGGGATGGGACGCCTTCGGCATGCCGGCCGAGAACGCCGCCATGCAGAACAGGGTGCACCCGAAAGGCTGGACCTACGACAACATCGCGGTGATGCGCGGCCAGCTGCAGTCGATGGGCCTGTCGCTCGACTGGTCGCGCGAGTTCGCCACCTGCGACGTCGAGTATTACGCGCAGCAGCAGCGGCTCTTCCTGGACTTCATGGATGTCGGCCTCGTCAGCCGGAAGACCTCCAAGGTGAACTGGGACCCGGTCGACCAGACGGTGCTCGCGAACGAGCAGGTGATCGACGGGCGCGGCTGGCGGTCGGGGGCGCCGGTGGAGCAGCGCGAGCTCACGCAGTGGTTCCTGAACATCACGGAATTCTCCGCCGACCTGCTCGACGCGCTCGACGGCCTCGACCGCTGGCCTGACAAGGTCCGCCTCATGCAGCGGAACTGGATCGGCCGCTCGGAGGGCTTGCGGATCCTGTTCGAGATCGCGGACGGCGCAGAGGAGGCGGGCCCGTGGCTCGAGGTCTTCACGACCCGGCCGGACACGCTGTTCGGCGCGTCCTTCATGGCGGTGTCGGCCGACCACCCGGTCGCGCGCGCGTGCGCGCGCCGCGATCCCGCGCTCGCCGCCTTCGTCGAGGAGTGCCGCCGGATGGGCACCACGGCCGAGGCGATCGAAACGGCCGAGAAGCGCGGCTACGACACCGGCATCCGCGTGCGGCATCCTTTCCTGCCCGACCGGCTGCTTCCGGTCTACGTCGCGAATTTCGTGCTGATGGAGTACGGCACCGGCGCCATCTTCGGCTGCCCGGCCCACGACCAGCGCGACCTCGACTTCGCCAACGCCTACGGCCTGCCGGTTCGCCCGGTCGTGCTGCCCGCGGGGGCGGACGCGGCGAGCTTCGAGGTCCGGGACGAAGCCTATACGGGCGACGGCCTGATCTTCCGCTCCGACTTCCTCGACGGGATGACGGTCGAGGAAGCCAAGGAGGAGGTGGCGAAGCGGCTCGAGGGGCGCCTGGTCGACGGCAGGCCGCAGGCTGTGCGTGAGGTCAACTACCGGCTCCGCGACTGGGGCATCTCGCGGCAGCGCTACTGGGGCTGCCCGATCCCCGTGATCCACTGCCCGCAATGCGGAGCCGTGCCGGTGCCGCGCGCCGATCTGCCCGTCGAGCTGCCCGAGGACGTGGCGTTCGACCGCCCCGGCAATCCGCTCGACCGCCACCCGACGTGGAAGCACACGCCCTGCCCGAAGTGCGGGGCGGCGGCGGTGCGCGAGACGGACACCATGGACACCTTCGTGGACTCGTCCTGGTACTTCGCGCGCTTCACCGCGCCGGACGCGGCTTCGCCGACGGAGCGCGCCACCGCCGACCGCTGGCTCCCGGTCGACCAGTATATCGGCGGGGTGGAGCACGCCATTCTCCACCTCCTCTATTCGCGCTTCTTCACGCGCGCGATGCGGCGCGCCGGCCATGTCGGGATGGACGAGCCGTTCGCCGGACTGTTCACGCAGGGGATGGTCGTCCACGAGACCTACCGGTCGGCGGACGGGCGCTGGCTCGGGCCGATCGAGATCCGCATCGAGGGCGAGGGTCCGGACCGCCGCGCCTTCGATGCGGAGACTGGCGAGCCGGTCGTCATCGGGCCAATTGAGAAGATGTCGAAGTCGAAGCGGAACACCGTCGACCCGAGCGACATCATTGCCACCTACGGCGCCGACACCGCGCGCTGGTTCATGCTGTCGGACTCGCCGCCGGATCGCGACGTGATCTGGACGGAGGCGGGCGTGGAGGGCGCGCACCGCTTCGTGCAGCGGCTGTGGCGGATGACGACCCGCATGGCGCCGGAGCTGCCTGCGCCCGGAACGCCGCGCCCGGCCGGCTTCTCGGACGAGGCCCTGGAGATCCGGCGCGCCACGCACAAGGCGCTCCGCGACGTGACGCAGGACATCGAGCGGCTGCGCTTCAACCGCGCCGTCGCGCAGCTCTACGAACTCGCCAACGCACTCGGCGCGGCCCAGCCGACAGCGCCGGACAAGGCCTGGGCTTTGCGCGAGGGCTTCGAGCTGCTCGCACAGATGATCGCGCCGATGATGCCGCATCTAGCGGAAGGGCTCTGGAACGCGCTCGGCCACGACAGCCTGGTGGCGGAGACGCCCTGGCCGGAACTCGACGCCGACATCCTGGTCGAGGATACGATCCTCCTTCCCGTGCAGGTGAACGGCAAGAAGCGCGGGGAGGTGAACGTGCCGGCGGCAGCCTCGCAAGGCGAGATCGAGGCCGCGGCGCTGGCGCTCGAGCCCGTGCAGCGTATTCTCGAAGGCCGGTCGCCGCGCAAGGTGATCATCGTGCCGAACAGGATCGTCAATGTCGTGGCTTAGGTTGATCTGCTTCATTGGGGTCGCGCTGGCCGTCTCTGCCTGCCAGGTGCGCCCGCTCTACGCCCCGACGCCCGACGGCGTCGGGGCGCTGCAGGCGCTGCCCGCGATCGAGGTCGACGGGCCATCGAGCCGGCCGGAGCAGGTGTTCCGCAACGCGCTCCTCTTCGCCATGCGCGGCGGCGGGGCGGCCGCGCCCGCGCGCTACCGGCTGAACTTCCGCATGACGCTCGCTGAGCAGGAGCTCGGCATCGAACCGATCACCGGCACGCCGGCCTCCTACCAGGTGAGGGGCAGCGTCTCCGTCGTGCTGAGGGATGCGGCGAGCGACCAGGTGCTGCTGCAGGATACCGTGGCGGGGGTCGCGTCCTACAACCGCTCGACGCAGAACTTCGCCAACATCCGGGCCCGCCGCGACGCCGAGGACAGGATTGCGGAATCGCTCGCGCAGCTCGTCCACGTGAGGCTCGCCTCGCTCTTCGCCGAGCGGTGAGATGGTCGCCGTCCCGGCGAACCGCGTCGAGCAGTTCCTCGCCGATCCGCCGGCCGGTGTTCGGATGGTCCTCGTCTACGGCGCCGATGCCGGGGCGGTGACGGAACGGGCGCGGCGGCTCGAGGCGGTCGCGCAGGCGCGCGGCGCCGACGCGGCCCTCCGCCTCGGTTCGGACGAGATCGGGGCGGACCCCGGCCGGCTCGCCGACGAGGCTTATGCCGCGAGCCTCTTCGGCGGCACGCCGCTCGTCAGCCTGCGCGTCCTCGACGGCCGCCACAACGTGGCGGCGGCGCTCGAGCCCCTCCTCTCGCGGCCCCCGCAGGAGGGGTTCGTCATCGTGGAGGCCGGCGACCTCAAGACCGACAGCGCGCTGCGCAAGAGCTTCGAGCAGTCGGCGCATGCGGCGGCCATCCCCTGCCGCGAGGCGGAGCCGGCGGACATTGCGGCGCTCATCCACCAGCTCGCGTCCGAAACCCACGTCATCATCGACCCGGCCGCCCTCGACGACCTCGTCGCACTGCTCGGCACCGACCGCATGGCCGCGCGCGGCGAGATCGAGAAGCTGGTGCTCCATGCCGGCCCCGGCGGCCGCGTCACGCCCGATGACGTCGAGGCGCTTGTCGGCGACAGCGGCGCGCTGCGCGCCGACCGGATCGTTGACGCGGCGCTTTCCGGGGCGGCCGAGATCGTGGAGACCGATCTCAACCGGCTGCGTGCGGAGGGGCAATCCGCCGCCTCGGTCGCCGCACAGGCGCTCCGCCATCTCATCATGCTGCAGCAGCTCCGCGCCGAGGTGGAAGCCGGCCGGCCGGCCTCCGCCGTGGTCGAGCGGGCGCGACCGCCGATCTTCTTCAAGCGGAAAGCCGCGGTCGAGGCGGTGCTCAGGCGCTGGCCGGCGGGCGAGATCGCGCGCGCCCGCTCGATCATGGCCGAGGCGGTGCTCGCCACAAGGAGGCTGCCGCCGCTGGAGTTCCCGCTCGTGTCCGACGCGCTCCAGCGGGTTGCCGCCGCGGCCCGGAGGCTGGCGCAGCAGGGGCGCTGACGGGCACGGCCGGAGCGGGAGGCCTTTCACCTAAAGTTGTGCGTTTACAATGCGTTAGCCGATACTTCCAGGCCGTTCGGCAGGAACGATCTGGGTGCGCCGGCGTTCTTCGGCGCGAGGGAGCGAACAGCAAGGAGAGATCCTGATGAAGCGCACCGTTCTCGCACTTGCCGCCTTCGGCTTCGCCGCGTCGGCCGCTTTCGCGCAGGCCACCATCACGATCAGCCCGGAGGTGGAAACCGAGTTCCGCACCTACGTGACGGAACAGAAGGTCGAGCCGGTGACGGTGGAGACCGACATCACCGTGGGGGCCGAGCTTCCGGACACGGTGGTGTTCCAGCCGGTGCCGGACGTGATCGTGGACAAGTCGCCCGAGTTCAAGGGCTACCGCTACGCCTATGTCGGCGAGAGGATCGTCATCGTGGAGCCGTCGAGCACCAAGGTCGTCGCGGTCGTGGGCGGCTGATGTCCCGTCGCGGTGAAGGCCCAGGCCTTCGCCGCTTCCCGCAACGGCTCCGGGGCGCGGCTCAGGCGCCCTGGAGCTTGCGGCAGAGCGCGTCGAGCTGCTCGAGCGAGGCGTAGGATATCCGGAGCTCGCCGCCGCCGTCCGGGCGATGCCTGAGGTCGACGCCGAGGCCGAGCCGGTCGGCGAGCTCGCGCTCGAGCGCCAGGGTGTCGGCATGCTTGGCCGGGCCTTCCCGCCGCGGCGACGGGGCGCCGGCGGCCGCCTTCTGCGCCAGCCGCTCCACCTCCCGCACGGACAGGCCCTTCTCCGCGGCGAGCCTGGCCAGCCGCTCCGGGTTGTCGGCGGTGACGAGGGCGCGGCCGTGGCCGGCGCTGAGCTCCCCGTCCGTGAGGCGCTTCAGGACGGCCGGCGGCAGCTTCAGCAGGCGCAGCGTGTTGGTGACGTGCACGCGGCTCTTGCCGATCGTGCTGCCGAGGTCGGCCTGCGTGTAGCCGAACTCGTCGATCAGCGCCTGGTAGCCGAGCGCCTCCTCGACGGGATTGAGGTCGGCGCGCTGGACGTTCTCGACGATGGCAAGCTCCAGCGCCTGCCGGTCCGAGACGTCGAGGACGATGATCGGCACGTCGTGCAGGCCGGCGAGCTGGGCGGCGCGCCAGCGCCGTTCGCCGGCGATAATCTCGTAGCTCTCCGCGTCGTCCTTGCGCCGCCGCACGACGATCGGCTGGACGATGCCGTGGGCGCGGATGGAGGCGGCGAGGTCCTCCAGATCGGCTTCGGGGAAGTCGCGGCGCGGGTTGCGCGGATTGCGGTGGATGAGGGCGAGCGGCACCGTCTGCGACGTGCCCGGCGCCTCGCCGTGGCCCGGGCGCTCGTGGAGGGCGGCGTAATCGCCAAGCAGCGCGTCGAGCCCGCGCCCGAGCCGCCGCTTCGGTTCCATCGCCATGACCATGTCCTGCCTGCCTCGTTTACGGTCGCTCACGCCGCGCGCAGCATGCGTTCGCGCTGGATGATCTCGCTCGCCAGCTTCAGGTACGCCTGGCTGCCGGCACATCGGAGGTCGTAGAGGATCGCCGGCTTGCCGTGCGACGGCGCCTCGGAAATCCGCACGTTGCGCGGGATGACGGTCTTGTAGACCTTGTCGCCCATATGGGCCCGGACGTCGTCCACCACCTGGCCGGAGAGCTTGTTCCGGCCGTCGAACATGGTGAGCACGATGCCGTGGATGGTGAGATCCGGGTTGAGGCCGGCGCGGACGCGCTCGACGGTGCCGAGGATCTGGCTGAGGCCCTCGAGCGCGAAGAACTCGCACTGCAGCGGCACGAGCACCGCGTGGCTCGCCGCCATCGCATTCACGGTGAGGAGGTTCAGCGAGGGCGGGCAGTCGACCAGGATGTAGGTGAACGCCGGGCCTGCGCCGTCCTGCGGCAGTTCCGAGACGGCGCTCCGCAGGCGATAGGCGCGGTCGCGCATGCCGGCGATCTCGAGCTCGACGCCGAGCAGGTCGAGCGTGGAGGGCGCCAGATAGAGCCTGGGGACGGCGGTCTGGCGCGCGGCCGAGGCGAGCGGCATGTCGCGCATCAAGACGTCGTAGGTCGACACCTCGCGGCCGTCGCGCTCGATGCCCAGCCCGGTCGAGGCGTTGCCCTGCGGATCGAGGTCGACGATCAGCACCGTCTCGCCGATCGCCGCGAGCGCGGTGCCGAGATTGATCGCTGTAGTCGTCTTGCCGACGCCGCCCTTCTGGTTGGCGATCGCGAGCACGCGGGGCCGATCCGCAATCCGGCTGATCTGAAGCGTCATGCGTCGGTCCTCGGTCTGAGACGGCGCACGGCGACGATCCGGCCCGCGGGATCGGTCCGGCTCGGCGTGACGTCCAGCGCGTAGCTCCAGTGCCGGGACGCCTCCCGCTCCTCGTGATCGAACTCCTGGCCCTTAAGCATCAGGAGCACGCCCTGCTCGGAGAGATACGGGAAGGCGAGGCCGGCGAGCTCGGCGAACGGCGCGAGCGCGCGGGCCGAGACCACGTCGGCCTGCCCCGCCATCCTGGCGGAATGCGTCTCGATCCGTTCCGAAGCGACCTCGGCATGGGCTCCCGTCTCGCGGATGGCGGCTCGCAGAAAGGCCGATTTCTTCTGATTCGCTTCGACAAGTGTAAACCAATGGTCCGGCTGCTCGGCAAGGACGATGGCCACCACCAGTCCGGGAAAGCCTCCGCCGCTGCCGATGTCCACCCATTGCCGGAAAGGGGGCGCGAGCGGGACGAGCTGCACGCTGTCGGCGATGTGGCGGCTCCACAGCTCGTCGAGGCTCGACCGCGAGACGAGGTTGTGCGTGGCCTGCCAGCGCCTCAGAAGCGCTGCGAAGCGGACAAGCCGCGCTTTCGCAGCGGCGTCGACGAAATCGAAAGGCGCGAGCGCCGCCTCGGCTTCGGCCTCCTCGCTCATGCGCTCCGCCGCAGCCCCGGTTCCTTCCTCGCGAATGCCAGGAGCCTGGTCAGCGCGGCGGGCGTGACGCCCTCGACGCGGGCCGCCTGCCCGATGGTGGCAGGGCGCGCCGATGCGAGCTTCTGCCGGACCTCGGCCGACAGGCCGCCGATCCCCGCATAGTCGAGGTCGGGCGGAAGGACCAGGGCGTCGTCGCGGCGCAGCGCCTCGATGTCGGCCTGCTGCCGGTCGAGATAGACGGCGTACTTGGCGTCGATCTCGATCTGCGCCACCACCGGAGTGGCGATCGCGGCGAGCTCCGGCCAGATCCGCGCCAGCGCGGCGATGCCGACGTCGGGCAGGGCCAGAAGCTCGAAGCCGTCGCGCCGGCGGCCGTCGCGGTTCACGGCGAGGCCGTGCCGGCTGGCCTCCTGCGGGGTGAGGGACCGGTCGCGAAGGAGGGCGGTCGCCCGCTCCAGTGCGGCCGTCTTCCCTTCGAACCGGCGGGCGCGTTCGGCCCCGACGCAGCCGGCGGCGAGGCCGACCGGCGTGAGACGCTGGTCGGCATTGTCGGCGCGCAGCGAGAGCCGGTACTCGGCGCGCGAAGTGAACATCCGGTAGGGCTCGGTGACGCCGCGCGTGACGAGATCGTCGATCATGACGCCGAGATAGCCGTCGGCGCGGCCGATCACGACGGGCCCGGCGCCGCCGGCGCGACGCGCGGCGTTCAGGCCCGCCACCAGGCCCTGCGCCGCCGCCTCCTCGTAGCCGGTCGTGCCGTTGATCTGGCCGGCGAGGTAGAGGCCCGGCAGCTTCGGGCAGGCGAGTGTCGGGTCGAGTTCGCGCGGATCGACGTGATCGTACTCGATGGCATAGCCGGGCCGGAGAATCTCGACGCGCTCGAGCCCCGGCATGCTGCGAACGATCGCGTGCTGGACGTCCTCCGGCAGCGAGGTCGAGATCCCGTTCGGATACACGGTGTGGTCGTCGAGACCCTCGGGCTCCAGGAAGACCTGGTGGGAATCGCGGTCGGAGAAGCGGACGACCTTGTCCTCGATCGACGGGCAGTAGCGCGGGCCGCGGCTCTCGATGCGGCCGGAATACATGGCCGAGCGGCCGAGATTGGCGCGGATCGTCTCGTGGACCGCGGGCGTGGTGCGCGTGATGTGGCAGTCGACCTGCGGCGTCTCGATGCGCTCCGTCATCGCGGAGAACGGTTCCGGCGGGTCGTCGCCGGGCTGCCGGTCGAGCGCCGCCCAGTCGATGGTCCGGCCGTCGAGCCGCGGCGGCGTTCCGGTCTTGAGCCGGCCGAGGCGCAGCCCGATGCGCGCGAGCGTGGCGGAGAGGCCCGTCGACGGCGCCTCGCCGTAGCGCCCCGCGGGCCAGCTCCGGTCGCCGAGATGGATGAGGCCGCGCAGGAACGTGCCGGTGGTGAGGACGACGGCGCCGGCATCGATCCGCCGGCCGTCCGCGAGGCGCACGCCGGCGACGCGGCCCTCCTCGACGATCAGGTCGGCGGCATCGCCCTCCACCACGCGCAACTTCGGGCAGCCGGCGATCTCGGCCTGCATCGCGGCACGGTATAGCTTCCGGTCGGCCTGGGCGCGCGGACCCCTCACCGCCGGCCCCTTTCGCCTGTTGAGGACGCGGAACTGGATCCCCGCCCGGTCCGCCACGCGCGCCATCAGCCCGTCCAGCGCATCGACCTCCCGCACGAGATGGCCCTTGCCGAGCCCGCCGATCGCGGGGTTGCACGACATCTCGCCGATCGTGGCGAAGGCGTGCGTCAGGAGGACCGTCTCGGCACCATAGCGCGCGGCTGCCGCTGCCGCCTCGCAGCCGGCGTGCCCGCCGCCGATCACCACCACGTCCGCCTTCACCCGGATCACCCGCTCATCTGTTGTTTCACGTGGAACATTCCCGTCCGCCGCCCGGGCGAGGTTCCACGTGAAACCTACTTGCCGATGCAGAACTCGCCGAAGAGATGATCGAGGACGTCCTCGATGTCCACCCGTCCGGTCAACCGCCCGATGACGTCGGTCGCCTGCCGGAGCCGGTCGGCGGTCACCTCGTCGGGCTCGCCGGCGCGAAGATCGAGAGCCTGGACGAGGTCGGAGAGCGCCCGCTTCTGCCGCTCCCGCGCGGCCACCGCGCCGGCGCCCGCCCCGCCGAGCGCTTCTGCGATCTCGCGCTGCAGCGCCTCGATCAGACCGGCCACCCCCTGGCCGGTCTGCGCGGATATCACGAAATCCGCACCGGCGCCGTCGTCCTGCGGGCGCAAGAGATCGGCCTTGGTCGCGACGCGCCAGAGATTGGGCGAATCGGGCGGCCGCAGGTCCGGTTTCGCACCGCCCGGTTCCGTCAGCCAAAGGACGAGGTCCGCCTGCTCGATGGTTCGCCGCGCACGCGCGACGCCCGCCTGCTCGGCGAGGCTCCCGGCGTCCCGCATTCCGGCCGTGTCGTAGACGAGCACCGGATAGCCGCCGAGATCGAGCGGCACCTCGAGCACGTCGCGGGTCGTTCCCGGCTCCGCCGTCACGATCGCCACGTCCCGGTGCGCCAACGCGTTGAGCAGCGTCGACTTACCGGCATTCGGCCGGCCGGCGAGCGCGACCCTGTAGCCGGACCTGATCCGTTCGGCCGCCGCGCTCCGCGCGAGGATGTCCGAGGCTTCGCGCCGAATCGCTTCGGCCGATTCCAGAACCGGTTGCGGCACGACCTCCCCGACCTCCGCCTCGTCGGAGAAATCGAGGCGCGCCTCGATTTCGGCGCGCGCGGCAATCAACATGGAGCGCCATGCCTCGGCGCGGGCCGCGAGGTGCGATCCCCGGACCGCCTGCCGCCGCTGCGCCTCGGTCTCCGCGGCAATGAGGTCGGCGAGCGCCTCCACCTCCACAAGGTCGAGGCGGCCATTGTCGAAGGCGCGGCGCGTGAACGCGCCGGGCGCGGCCATGCGCACGCCCGGCAGGCCGGCGAGCGCGTCAAGGATCGCGCGCACGACGGCCGTCCCGCCATGGCTCTGTAGCTCCAGGACGTCCTCGCCGGTGAAGGTCCCCGGCGCCGGCATGTAGATCGCGAGGCCGCGGTCGATCGTCTCGCCGGTCGCAGGGTGCCGGATCGTTCTGAGCGCGGCGGCCCGCGCCGGCGGCAGGCCGCCCAGCATCGCACCGGCGATCTCCCGCACGGCCGCCCCGGAGATCCGGACGACGGCGACGCCGGCAGGCGGGGGGCCGCTCGACAAGGCATAGATCGTTTCCATCTAACCCCTGGTCATCTCCCGCTACCGGCCGACATGAACCGTCTCTCCACCGCGACCAGCCCCTATCTCCTGCAGCACGCCGACAATCCCGTCGACTGGTGGCAATGGTCGCCGGAGGCATTCGCCGCGGCGCGGGAGCGCAAGGTGGCGGTCCACCTCTCGATCGGCTACGCGGCGTGCCACTGGTGCCACGTCATGGCCGCCGAGAGCTTCAGCGATCCCGAGACAGCCGCGCTTCTGAACCGCGCCTTCGTGAACATCAAGGTCGATCGCGAGGAACGGCCGGACGTCGACCAGATCTACATGCGGGCGCTGCAGTCGATGGGCCAGCAGGGCGGCTGGCCGCTCACCATGTTCCTCTCGCCCGAAGGCGAGCCGTTCTGGGGCGGCACCTACTTCCCGCCCGAGCCGCGCTGGGGCCGCCCGAGCTTCCGGCAGGTCGCCACATCGGTCTCGAAGGCCTGGGCCTCCGGCGATCCCTCCATCGCGCACAACCGCGCCGCGCTCGTCCGCCACCTCAACCGCGGCGCGCCAGGACAGGGCGCCGTCCCGCTCGACGCCGACCTGCTCGACCGCGCGGCGGCGACGATCCTCTCCATCTGGGACGGCGAGCGCGGCTCCTTCCGCGGCGCTCCGAAATTCCCGAACGCGCCCGTATTGGACCTCCTCTGGCGAGGGGCGATCCGCACCGGCCGGTCGGAAGCGCGGCAGGCGGTGCTCACGACGCTCCGCTACCTCTGCCAGGGCGGCATCTACGACCATGTCGGCGGCGGCCTGGCACGGTATTCCGTCGACGCCGACTGGCTCGTCCCCCATTTCGAGAAGATGCTCTACGACAACGGCCAGTTCCTCACCGGGCTTTCACTCGCCTTCGCCGCCGATCCAGACCCGCTGTTCCGTGCCCGGATCGAGGAGACGGTCGACTGGCTCGTGCGCGAGATGCGGCTCCCCGGCGGCGCGTTCGCGTCGAGCCTCGACGCCGATACCGAGCACGAGGAGGGGCTCACCTACGTCTGGACGGCCGAGGAGATCGACAGGGTCCTCGGCGCCGAGGACGCCGCGCTGTTCAAGGCGACCTACGGCGTCACGCGCCAGGGAAACTGGGAAGGCAAGGCCATCCTCAACCGGCTGGCGGACGAAAGCCGCGGGTGGCTCGGCGCGGAGCGCGAAAACCAGCTCCGGGCGATGCGGGCGAAGCTCCTCGCGGAACGCGACGCACGGCCCCAGCCCGGCCGCGACGACAAGGTCCTCGCCGACTGGAACGGCACGACCATCCAAGGCCTCGCGGCGGCGGCAACGGCGCTCGACCGACCCGAATATCTCGCGTTTGCCGAGGCCGCCTACCGCTTCGTCCGGGCCGACATGGCCCAGGCGGGGATGCTCGGGCATTCCTGGCGCAGCGGGACGCTGGTCCATCCCGGCATGGCGACGGACCACGCCCAGATGATCGCGGCCGCCCTCGCCCTCCTCGCCGCCCGCCACGACGCCGCCTTCCTTGCGGACGCGATCGGCTGGTTCGAGACGCTGGAGCGCCACTACCTGGATCCGGATAGGGGCACCTATTTCCTCACCGCGGACACGGCCGAGCCGCTCATCACCCGGCCGACCTCGGATGCCGACGAGGCGCTGCCTTCCGCGAACGGCGTCATGGCGCAGAACTGCGCGTTCCTCCACCTGCTGACCGGCGAGGACCGTTTCGCCCGGCGCGCCGAGGCGATCGTGCGCGATGCTGCCGGCCGGATTGCGGGCGACGTCGTCGCCACTGCGAGCATCCAGGCGGGGTTCGACACAATGTTCCGCGGCAGGCTCGTCGCGGTAACGGGAACCGGCCCGGGCGCCGGCGGGCTCCTGCGCGCGGCGCTCGCCGAAGGCGACCCGGCCGCATTCGTCATCCGCCTTCAGGCCGGCGGAGCGGCACTCCCGCCCGGCCTCGCGGGCAAGCCGCTCGCGGACGAGCCGGCCCTCTACGTCTGCACCGCACGGGCCTGCTCCGCGCCCGCGCACAGTGTCGCGGAAGCGGCAGCGCTCCTGGCGGAGACGCGCCGGACCGGCGC
>NZ_JBQYEX010000020.1:0-37416 GCF_052655945.1 Faunimonas sp. B44
GGGGACGGCGTTCACCTGCGCCTCTGTCAGCGGCAGGTAGAAGCTTTCCCGCTCCTACGAAACCCGGAGGACAGGGATCGGCACGACAATGCTGTCCTTTCCGGGAATGAAGAACCCACCCGAAGCCACGATCGCGTAATCCCGGCGGTCCTTCGTCCCGAACACGATGTTCCTGACTTCGCCGATGATCCTGTCGTCAGAGCTTCTCACCTCGGCGCCGATGATCTCGTCCGCTCGCAAACTCGGGACCATCTCGTTGATGTTGATGAGGGGCTTGGCACCCTTGTCATCCCGGCGACCCAGTGCTGCGCCGCCGCGTTGGACCATCGGCTCGCGCGCGGCGAACTGTTGATCGGCTTCGTCCTCGTCGTTGTCCCCCAACCCACCGATCGAGGGGGATGTGACGATTTCCCTGATGCTGGCAACGAGCCGGTCGCAGTCGGCATGGCGCCCGTAGGACCACAGGATGAAAGCGGAGTCCCGCAGACTCCGAAGATCGCGTACTACTTGGCGGTTGGCGGGATCACGAAGCTCCGGCTTATGCAGAATGGCCTCTTCAAGCTTGGCGTCCGAGATGTTGCACTCCGCCATGGCCGGAGCAGCCCCGACTGCTGTCAGCAGAGTGACCGTGAGAAGAACCGCGTGGCACTGCATGTCTGGTCCGATCTTCGGGCAACGCCGCCCGGTGCGTGAAAATGGCTGCGATTCGTCCAGGCACCTCCCGCTATCGGCCCGCGCGAGCCTAGGGTCCAAGACTGCGCGACCCCGTCTCGGGTACTCGGCACGACCATGCCGAGAGCCAAGGTGTTCCCTGCTCTAACCGGTCACCGCACGCGCTCGGCCCCCTCTTGCTCCTCGGCAAGAGCGAGGTCTGTCGGGTCTACGCGGAAAACTTGATAGGAGTTACCGCCGGTCGGCACACGGATCGACGCGGCCACGCGCCGATAGGCAGTGAACGAAAGCTGCTCGAGCAGCTCCTCCTCCGTCTCCACCGTATACGTGCCCGGCGGGAGCACACCGTCTAGACCCTTGATGGAGAACGGCCGATGAAACGTCACGTCGCGTGTATGGGTTCGCACGGTCATTGCGGTCCGGCGGACAGCCCGGCCACTTGACGGGGCGTGCCGAACGCCGGGGGACCGATGAAGATCTCGGCCAGCGACCTGTGATGGGGACGGGACATGAATCCCATATGGTTACAAGGGATCGCGTTTGCACGACAAATTGTCGCGCGCCGTTGAGTGCCACCGGGGATCAGGCAGCGCAGATCGCGTCGATCTAGGAAGAACCCGACGGGGCGTTCGTCGGCAGGGAAAGCGAAGGGCGATCACATGCGCCTCTCTGCCCGGGTCAACTACGATCAGCAACGACAGTTGGGAGTCGCGTCGATCCCGGTGATCACAAACTCGGCGACGCGTGACCTGAGACCCTGAACTCCTCCAGTTTAAAAGGAGAGGCTTGGGTTTCGTTTCTGGCCCAATGCGGCCTGTTTTCCAGCGTGGATTTCGCAGCGAACTCGACCGGCTCGGTGAGCCGCTGATGATCAGAAGGCGAAACCAGAACGACGTCGCAGGCAAACGCGCAATGACAGGAGTACGCCACTCGTGGCATTTTGGCGCTTTCGCCACGAGTACGGCGAGGGCTACGCCGGTTCCACGAGCAGGTGCGGGTCGGGATTTTGGTTTGGAGACCGCAGCCGCCGCAACTCGGTTGGCTCGGTGCAGGCTCGGTTCAGGAGCGAACCATGACTCAGATTCGAGAGCTGCTCGTCGAGCTGGCTGAGGCGTTCAATGCGCACGACCTCGACCGGATCACGGCGGCCTTTGCTGACGATTGCATCCTGGAGATGCCAAAGGGGCCGCATGCCTGGGGCGCCCGCTTTGAAGGAAAGCACGCTGTCCGCCAGGGGCTCGCCTCGCGGTTCGAAGGACTGCCCGACGTCCATTACGCGGACCAAGAGCACTTCGTGGATGAGGCGCACCAGACGGGCATGTCGAAATGGACGCTCACGGGCACGACCGGCGACGGAAGGCGCCTGGAAGTCCGAGGGTGCGACTTCTACACGTTCCGGGACGGCAAGGTCATGCGAAAGGACTCGTACTGGAAGATTGTCGAGGGCGATCCCAATCGGGCAGCGCCCTCATGACTGATCGATAAGATGGACGCCGTGCGGGCTGTCGCTCGGCGCATGCAATCCTCATGGTCGTGCCTGTGCCCATCTCCTCATGTTCCGCCACATCGGCTGTCGGCGCGGCTTTCACGGCAGGCGAGCGTTCAGCCCCTTCTGCGCCGGGTGCTACGCAGGATCCGGGGGCACTTGGCAGAGGCCAGCCTCTCCGCACCACACAGCAGGCGGCGGTGGGGTTCTCACTGTCCGCTGAGGTAACGGCGATTGACCCAGCCCTGCCAGCCATCGACCCGGATCTTCTGCCAGGTTCCAACCGCATATGGCAGGAACGCGATATCGCACTGCCGACGACCAAGCCGGGTGATCACGCGAGACTGAGGTGTGGGGTAGGCGCGGACATTCAGCACGTCGCCTGGGGCTACGCCCGAAACGCAGTACATGGCTGGCGACACCATGGCGATGTAGTGCCGGTGCACCCAGCCGAGCGCGTGACCATCCTCGACGGGGCACCAACTGCCTTGGCAAGCGTCGGTGACAAGTATGCCGCATTCGGCATTGCGCTTGCGCGCCGTGATCGGCGCACGTGCACTTGGACGCGTTCGCATGTTGAGAGCGTCGTCGGCGCGCACGTTCACAACGCAGTGCTCCTCGCCTCGGACGACCGGATCGGCTCGGGCACCGTTCGCGAAACCAGCAAGGACCAGCGGGGCAGCGATCAGAATGGTGAAAGCGCAGCTGCGAAGTGCGGCGTTCATGAAACGACTCCCGTGACGGAGGTGCAAGCTTAGCAGGTGAAACTGCAACCAACCTGAACCCGCTGTTCAGGTGGCGTTCGGGGCCGAACCTGCCTCCGACCATTGCAGCACCTGGCGAGCTCAGAACGGATCTCCGAACACGACGCAGAGATGGTCGCGCTCATACGCGCGACGATCGGCGGCTTCGTCGCCTCCGAGAGTGACAGCAGCTTGGCGGACGGCTGCATCGCGTAATCGAGTTGTCGATCTGACCGAGGTGGTCGCGCGTCCTGACGGGGCCTCGAGGCGTATCGGCCGGTCCCTGAGCCATCGAGCACGTCCGAGCTTCGTCAGGATCAACCGGGTAGTCGCGTGTTCAGGCGGCCACCCTACCGGCTGTCTCGACGAGACTGCGAAATAGTTGCTTTCGCTGATTAGACCGATCGTGATCCCCGCCGACCCGCCACAGCTCCCCAGATCAGGAGGACGATGACCGCACCTATGACTGCACCTATCAGCCCTGCACCTTCACCCGGGCCGTACCAGCCCAGAGCCTGACCCAACCAGGAGGCGACGAACGCGCCAACGATCCCGAGGATCGTCGTAAGGATGAACCCGGAGGGCTCGTTCTTGCCGGGCGTGACGAGCTTTGCAATCACGCCTGCGATGAATCCTATGACGATCGTCCAAATGATGCCCACGTCACCCTCCTCCAGGTAGTGCCGGTGACGCCGTAACAAGGACGGCGTGAATCGGTCGAATTCTACGCCTCGTCCGCCAGCGGCAGGCGGCCCTGCGGCGTATACCGGTCAACGGCATCGGGCAGGTCACGGCTCAGCCGCGCCAACAGTTCCTCTCGCGACAGCCCCGTCTGCCGCGACAGGTTCTGAAGTGCTTCAGGACCGATCGCCTGCTCGAGCTGGCCCGGTGTGACCGGCTTGTTGGGCCCCGTTCGCACCCACGAATCGGCGGTGTCGGCCTGACCACTCTGCCTGAAGCGTTCAAGGAGCTCACCGAGGCCGCCGCTGAGGACGGTTCCTGCACTGGCCGCTCCGCCAGGCCCGCTTGCCTGCCCGCCAGATGCGCCGGCGTTGGGCTCTCCCGCGCCACCCGTCGGCCCGGCGTCCGTGCCGCGACCAAGCATTTCAGCGAGCTTGTCCCTGTTCTGGTAGCCTGCGATGGCAAGAAGCCCGAGCAGGGCTGTCATGGATGGAAGGCCGCGGCTCATTGTATCACTCCTCGAGAAGGGTGGAGAACAGCGGTCAGGGCAGAACGGTTCCGCCGTCCGCTGCGACGGGCGAGCCGCAACACCATCGCGATCTCAGCTCGAACATTGTCGCCGCTGGCTGCCCGCCTTTTGATGCCGTCCATTCGACATGTGAGGTTCTGTCTGCTCTCATTGAGCCGATGCGGGAAGAATGCGGATCGACGCGATGCAGTCGTCGCAGTGGTTCTACAAGCTGGCATACTGGACCGGACTCAAGCCTTGGGAATGGGCGGCTGCGCAGGAAGCGGAGCGCATATCGGCTCTCTTCGATCGCGAGCAGAGCGGCCGGCAACGGCCATACGGCCGTGCACTCGATGTGGGTTGCGGTACCGGTATTCAGGCGGTGGAGCTCGCCCGGCGCGGTTGGGACGTCACTGGTATCGAACTCGAACGCAAGGCTCTGCGCGAGGCCCGACGGCGTGCCGACCTTGCCGGCGTTCAGGTCCGGTTCCTCCATGCAGACGTCACCGAGATCGGCAAAGCAGGCATGGGAGACGGCTTTTCGTTCGTGCTCGATATCGGTGTTTTCCATGGTTTCGGCGACGAGCAGCGGACCAGGATGGGCAAGGCGGTAACCTCCGCGACCCTGCCCGGTGCGAGCATGCTCATGCTGGCCTGGGCTCCGGCTCGGCGGCCGTCGTTCCTGCCGCGCGGCGCAGATAGCCCATCCATTCTCGCCGCCTTCCCCGGCTGGATGATCACCGACCAGGACGATCTGCCCGGAGCGGCACTGCCGATACCGATGCGAAATGCCCGCCCCTCGTTCTACCGTTTGAAGCGCTCGGAGTGAGCCCGAGAGCGCCGCGTGGGATGCTGACGCCAGCTGCGATGCCGGGCGGGACTGCACAGCCGCCATGGAGTCGTGAATCACCATCGTGAACCGGGTAACTGCAGCAGCACCGAAGGTATGGCAGAAGGTATGGTGGTGCGTTCCTCCGGAACAAGGGCGACGCACTCCGGGTAGTGCTTCGCAAGGGGCATGTCGGAGCTTCCAACAAGCTGACGGGATAACCCTATGACCGTACACAAGTTTCCCGCAGTTTTTGCCCTTCTGGCCGGCACCGCTCTTGCGAGCAGCGCGTTCGCGCAACAAGCACCTGCCGGGCAGCAACCGGGCCAGCAGCCGCAGGCGCAGGACATCCGCGACTGCACGGCATTCCAGCGTTAATTTCAGGAGAACCGGAGCAGGCTGACGCCGGAGCAGATCGAGCGCAGCATCCAGGCGGTCGAGCGCGGCGACGACCGGCAGTGCGTCAATCTCTATGCCAGCATCCACACCAACGAAGGAGCGCAGGCGGCAGGCCAGAATGGACGCGCCGAGCAGCCGAACCAGGAGGCAGGTGCCGCCAACCTCGTCGTCGAGCAGCCTGTGCCGACGATTACCGTGGCAGCGGATTTCCGCGATCTGTTTGAAGTCCGCGGCACGAAGCGGAAACAGCGGGGCGAGGAAAGCGCGCGCGTTCTGCCGCCCAATCAGGTCGAGCTGACCTATTGCGGTCTCGACGGGCTCGAGCGACGGGCAGCGCTCCTAGTCGAGCCGACGCCTGAGGGTGGCTCCTGTGGATCGGCGGCAGAGCCTGCAGCACCTCGAAATCCTAGGCTGGAATCGCCACCAGTTCGAATGGTCGATCAAGCACGGCGCCGCCTATCCTGTCCACAGGTTGATCCTCTCCTGAGAAGCCGATGCGAGGGCACTGATCGGGCACCCACCGAGGGTGTCGGCTTCTGCTATGACCTTGTTTGAACGGACGGCTTCCGCACTCGGGAAGCGCCATTGAATGGAGCGACTATGATGGCAAGAAAATCTCCGCCGACATTCGACTCCAAGGCGTTTCTGGCGCGCGTCGGCAACGGGGCAAGCATCGGCAACTACAGCGCCGGGCAGGTCGTCTTCGCGCAGGGCGATCCGGCGGACGCTGTCTTCTACATCCAGAAGGGCAAGGTGAAAATTACGGTAGTTTCCGAGCAAGGGAAAGAAGCCGTCGTGGCCCTGCTCGGCCCGAAAGAGTTCTTCGGTGAGGGCGGCCTCGCCGGCCAAACACAGCGCATTTCCACCGCCGCGACCATGTCGGAATCGGTGATCTCTCGCATTGAGAAACGAACGATCGTCCGGCTGATTCACGAGGAGCCCGCATTTTCCGAAATCTTCATCGCGCATCTCCTGGGACGTTCCGTACGTGTCGAGGCTGACCTGATCGACCAGCTCTTCAACTCAAGCGAGAAGCGGCTCGCACGGCTTCTCCTTCTCCTCGCGAATTTCGGCAAGGACAGCGAGCCCGAGCCGATGATCGCGAATATCAGCCAGGAGACCCTCGCCCAGATGATCGGCACGACGCGTGCCCGCGTCAGCTTCTTCATGAACAAGTTCCGCAAGCTCGGCTTCATTTCCTACAACGGTGGAATCGAGGTCCACAGCTCATTGCTGAATGCAGTCCTGCACGACCAGCCGCACATCGAGCGCTGATCGAGCGATGTTCTCCGGTGATCAATTTTGCACAGCCGTCGCCCCTCCGGCGGCATAGTTTCAAGGGAGGAGAATTGTCCCCCTTTAGGGCCGAAGTGCCCTCAAGGCCGAGGCCTCCGCGGACGTTCATCTCCGGGTCAGACGGCTCGACGAACTCGGTCGCAAAGCGGTGGGAGCGCCATCATGTCAATGCCGACTCTGGTCACGGAGCCGCGCCGCACGACCCAGTATGCGATCGAACGATCGCATGTGCTGCCGGAGTTGCATGCAAGAAGCCCACGCTACCCGACGCAAGGGTCGGAGGTGCTGCTTCAGCACAGGGAAACCCTGCTGCGGGAAGTGCACCACCGCGTCGGCAACAGCTTGCAAATCATCGCGAGCATACTCGCTCTCGACGCACAAAAGGTGGATTCCGCCGAGGCACGTCTGCATCTGGAGAGTGCTCGTAGGCGCATCCTGGCGGTGGCCGCCGTGCAGCAGCAGCTCCAAAATTCACGCGAGGGAGGCGATCTCGAACTCGCAGGTTATCTGCGCAGGCTCTGCGAGCACCTGACCGCATCGGTCGTCGGCGACGCCGCACGGATTGTGATCGAGGTCCGGGCCGACGCCGTCGCGGTCTCTTCCGCAACGGCGACGAGCATGGGGCTGATCGTCACAGAACTGGTGATCAACGCCCTGAAGCACGCCTTCGCGCTCGATGCGTCGACTGGCCGGATCGTGGTGACCTATCGGGTCGAAGGCCGGGGCTGGACGCTGACCGTTTCAGACAATGGTGCAGGCCGGCCCTACGGCAATTCGAAACCGGCCGCGCCCAGTCTGGGGACGAGCATCGTTGCGACGCTCGCCAGGCAGCTCGGCGGGCAACTCAAGACCGCGCGCGGCGGGGACGGTGTTGGAACGGCGGTATCGATCACCAGTAGCCTCGCGTGCCCAACGCAATAACCAGGAGAAACTATCATGGACAAGGACCGCATCTTGGGATCGGCAAAGGAAGTCAAGGGAAAGATCAAGGAGGCCGCCGGCAAGGCGGTGGGCGACGCCAAGCTCGAAGCTGAAGGCAAGGCCGACAGGGTCGAGGGCACGGTACAAAATGCAGTCGGTGGACTGAAGGACGCCGTCAAAGGGAAATGAGCGTCAGGGGGCGCTGCCCCATCGTTGCATAGTGAGTCGGCCGGAAGCGACGGGGCTCCTTGGGGATCTCCGTCCGCGGCCGGTTGCCCCATCCCGCAGCCTCATGCCGCCGTTCTCCGGCCCGTAGGACCCGGCGCGAATATCAACGGTCCTGCCGGAGCTTGTCCTTGCACTTTGGAGCAGCGCCTGCCGGAGCTGCCAGAACGCCCTCCGCCGTTCCGTCTCCTCGTGTTGCGTGGAGGCAGTCGAGATCGCCATCATGCCGGCGAAAGGGATTACAGCGCGCAGCCCAAGACCGACAAGCGCAAGAACCTATTCAGGCTTTCACCGTGAGGCGGGGCGAACTGGCGTTCGTCGCGCGCGTTGTCATGTCGTACGGGAGGCGCCGGCAGCAGGATGCGCCGGTCTGCCAGAGGAAAGGTCCAGAAACCATGCGGATCGCGCAAGTGGCACCTCTCGCCGAGGCGGTGCCGCCGAGGCTTTATGGCGGTACGGAAAGGGTCGTCTCCTGGCTGACCGAGGAACTCGTCGCCGATGGGCACGCGGTAACGCTGTTTGCCAGCGGCGACTCGATTACCGCCGCGGATCTCGTGGCGTGCGTGCCGCAGGGGCTGCGCCTCTCCGGGATCAAGGACCACACGGCGAACCTGCTCGTCATGCTGAAGGAGGTTCGCAGGCGTGCCGACGAATTCGACGTCATCCACTTCCACATCGACCTGCTGCAGTACCCCCTGTTCCAGGACCTGGCGCACAAATGCGTAACGACGTTGCACGGTCGCCTCGATCTGCCGGATTATCACCCGATCTACGCCGCCTATCCGGACATGCCGCTCGTCTCGATTTCCGACAACCAGCGGGAGCCGGTCCCATCGGTCGTGAACTGGGTGCGCACAGTTCACCATGGGCTGCCGTCGTCCGTCTGCCCCTTCAATGCGCAGGGCGGCGACTATCTTGCGTTTCTGGGGCGCATATCGCCGGAGAAGCGACCCGATCGCGCGATCCGGATCGCCATTGAGGCGGGAGTGCCGCTGAAGATCGCCGCAAAGGTCGACAGCGCGGACCAGACCTATTTCGACGAGATCGTGAAGCCGCTGCTCGACCATCCGCTGGTCGAGTTCCTCGGTGAGGTCGGCGAAGCCGAGAAGTGCCACTTCCTAGGGAACGCATCGGCGCTGCTCTTTCCGATCGACTGGCCGGAGCCATTCGGGCTCGTCATGATCGAGGCGATGTCGACGGGAACGCCGGTGATCGCATGGTCGCAGGGCTCTGTGCCCGAAGTGATCGAGCCTGGGCGGAGCGGCTTCATCGTCAGTTCACTGGACGAAGCCGTCGCTGCGGTCGAACACGCGAAGTCCCTGCCGCGCAGGCTGGTCCGCGACCGCTTCGAGGGCCGCTTCACTGCCAGCCGGATGGCGGCGGATTACGTCGAGGCGTACGAGATGCTGCTCGGGGCGGTGTCGCCGCTGGTGCCAGCACGTCTTGCAGGCGGGGCGGCTGTAACCCAATCCGGAATAGCGGCGGGGCGGCTCTGAGGAGCGGACCATGGGCGATCCGGTACGCAATGTCGTCGCTCTGACAGGCGAGCAGAGGCCCTACTCCGGAAGCGATCCGAACCTCTGGTCGGAGTACGAGATCGAGCCTCAGGGCTCGCTTGTCGACCGGCCACTCAGGACGCTCAAGCACGGTGACGCGTTTGCCGTGCTGGATGCGTTCGGTGACATCGGGACGGTTCGCGACACCGCGGAGGGGCTCTTCTACCGGGACACGCGGTTCCTCTCCCGCTTCGAGTTCCGGATCGATGGTGCGCGCCCGCTCCTGCTTTCCTCCGCCGCCCACGAGGACAAATCGGCTCTCACCGTGGACCTGACCAACCCCGACGTGCTGCTTCCGAACGGGGACAAGCTGCCCCGCGACACGATCTTCATCGAACGCACGGCGTTCCTGTGGGAGGGCGCGCTCCACCAGCGCTTCGGGTTGCGGAATTTTGGAAGGACAGCCCGGCATATCCGGCTCGGATTCCTGTTTGGAGCGGATTTCCGCGATCTGTTCGAAGTCCGCGGCACGAAGCGGAAACAGCGGGGCGAGGAAAGCGCGCGCGTTCTGCCGCCTAATCGGGTCGAGCTGACCTATCGCGGTCTCGACGGGCTCGAGCGACGGGCAGCGCTCCTGGTCGAGCCGACGCCAGCTCAGATCGGAATCGACCGCACGGCCATCGAGGTGGCGCTCGCACCGGGCGAGGGCGCGTCGGTCGTGGTGACCGTCGGGTGCGGGGTGGCGGAGCCGCCGCGTCTCGAAAACTTCTTCCTGGCTTATCGCGACACCCGTCGAGCCCGGCGCGCGTCGACAGCCGGCATCGCAACCGTGACCACCTCGCACGACGTCTTCGACGAGGTGCTTTGCCGCGCGACGTCCGACATCTACACGCTCGCGACCCGAGGGCCGCTCGGGCTCTACCCCTATGCCGGGATCCCCTGGTTCAGCACCGTGTTCGGGCGTGACGGCATCATCACGGCGATGTTGATGCTCCCCATCGATCCGGCACTCGCAAAGGGCGTTCTGCATGTGCTTGCGTCCACCCAAGCGACCGAAGCAGATGCGAAATCCGACGCGCAGCCCGGCAAGATCCTGCACGAAATGCGGCACGGCGAGATGGCAAATCTCGGCGAGGTGCCGTTCGGGCGTTATTACGGCACCGTCGATGCGACCCCGCTTTTCCTGATGCTGGCGGGAATGTACTTCGAGCGGACCGGCGACCGGGAGACCATCTCAACGCTCTGGCCGAACATCGAGGCCGCTCTGCGGTGGCTCGACCAGTCCGGCGACATGGACGGCGACGGGTTCGTCGAATACCACCGCGAAACGGAGAGCGGACTGGCCAATCAGGGCTGGAAGGATTCGCATGACGCGATCTTCCACGCCGATGGATCGGACGCCGTCGGTCCGATCGCGCTCTGCGAGGTGCAGGGCTATGCCTATGCCGGTCGCCGAGCTGCGGCCAGCCTCGCCCGCGCGCTCGGTTTCGAGGAACTCGCGGCAAGCCTCGAGGAGCAGGCCGAGCGTCTCAGGCGCAGTTTCGAGCGCGCCTTCTGGTGCGAGGAGCTCGGCACCTATGCGCTGGCGCTGGACGGAGCGAAGCGGCCCTGCAAAATCCGCGCGTCGAACGCCGGGCACCTTCTCGTCACGGGCATCTGCGCACCGGAACGGGCATTCAGCGTGGCCCGCCAGCTGATGGCGCCGGGTTCATTCAGTGGCTGGGGCATCCGGACGCTCGGAACCGGAGAGGCGCGGTTCAATCCGATGTCCTATCACAACGGCTCGGTGTGGCCGCACGACAATGCGGTTATCGCCTTGGGCCTCGCGCGCTATGGCCTCAAGGCAGAGGCCGCCCGCGTCCTGTCGGGTCTCTTTGACGCCGCAGCGCACCAGGAACTCCGAAGACTGCCTGAGCTCTTCTGCGGTTTCGAGCGGCGCCCACACCGGGGACCTACTGCCTATCCTGTTGCATGTGCGCCGCAGGCATGGGCAAGCGCCTCCCTGTTTGGCGTCCTCGCGGCATGCCTGGGGCTGGAACTGGATGACGCTGCAGAACAGATCCGGTTCGTCGATCCTGTGCTGCCGTGCTTTCTGGACGAGATCATTATCCGAAACCTCCGGCTCGGTGACACCAGCATGGATATCATGCTCAGGCGGCACGGTTCGGACGTAGGAACCAACGTGCTCCGCAGAAACGGGTCGGCGAAGCTGGTCGTCGTGAAGTAGCTTCGGACCCGCTGGTCAGGCGGAGGAGCATGCCGACTGCCTATTGCAGGCCGTCGCGAACGTCACCGTCATACCGTTCGAAGACATAGTGGAACGTATCCGCCACTTTGGCCTCATACGTCCTCTGGTCGTAGGCATCAGGCAAGCCGTCGTCGAAGATCTGCTTGATTGCCACTTCGACCTGGCCGCGGGACTGGGGCTTCAGCCGCCAATTCGGGACGAGCTTATCGCGCTGAAGTGACTGAAGCAGCTCCTTGCAGACCTTCTTCACGCGGGCGCGCTCGGTCTCGGTCAGGTCGGGCCCTGGACGCGTCAGGATGTCGAAGACCGCCTGCTCCTCCTGAGAAAGCCCCTCCCTTGCGGCTCTCTGCTCTTCCGCGCTTGCTTCGGCCGTCATCTTCACGAGCTCGGCGAAGAAGGCCTCGATGTTGAGGCTACCCTCGTTGTAACGCGTAATGAGGTCCTGGAAGCGTTCGAGCATCTCCCGCCGCGTCGGGTTCTGCTTCACCATCGAGTCAAGCTTCAGCGCGAGGAGCGCACGCAGCCGCTCGGCTTCCGTCCGCTTGCGGCCCTTCTCGAACTGCTCCTTCAGCTTGGTGAAATCGATCCGGTTGAGGTCGAAGAGCTCCGCCTCCGCCTCTTCCGGCGGAAGCACATAGGGAACCGGCGCGATTGAGCGATCAAGCAGCGCCCCGACATCCCGCATGACCTCGGATATGTCCACCGGATCGGTTTTCGCGCGAATGCGGTTCGCGATTTCCGCAAGGATGACGACCTCAGGCGTAACCTGGTTCGCAGCCGGATCCGGAAGGACCGCCTTGTAGAGCCGGCCGACATTGCGGGACGCGGTCAGATATGCCTTCTTGACGTCCGACGTCTCGAGCAGCGCCTCGACTGCATCGTCCACTGGATCGCTCTTCTCGGCCCAAGTCGGGAGCGCCTTGATGGCATCGATGTCGATGGCGTGGCGCGAGCAGAACGCCTTTGCCTCCGCGACGAGCCGCTGGAGGTGCTCGACCAGCGCCGCCTTCTCTTCGATCGGCGATGAGGCGCCCGAACCGCCGCCGTAGATCGCGAGCGCGTCCTGCAGGTTACGGAAGACGCCGAAATAGTCGACGATCAGGCCTGCCGCCTTGCCCGGGAAGACGCGGTTGGCGCGCGCGATCGTCTGCATCAGCGTGTGGTTCTTGAGCGGCTTGTCCAGGTAGATCGTCGAGCACGACGGCACGTCGAAGCCCGTGATCCACATCGCGCACACGAAAACGAGCCGCAGCGGATCCTTCTCGTCCTTGAACTTCTCGTCGAGGTTTTCCGTCTTCATCCGCTTGCGGTGGGGGACAATGTCGAGCCCCAGCTCGGCGAGCTGCGCCACCTCGTTCTGGCCCTCCGATACCACCACCGCCATGTCGAGAGCCTTCATGTCGGCGAGCTTCGCCTCCGCCGTGTTCCGCTCCTCGTCCTCGAGCGCATCGAGCCCGCTCGTCCGCCGGCGAATCTCGGCACTCCATTCCGCGCGGACCTTGTCGTACATCCGGACGGCGGTGGCCTTGTCGATCGCGACGAACATCGCCTTGCCGCGAAAACCGCGACCCATAAAATGCTGGACGAGGTCCTTCGCGATCCCGTCCAGCCGCTCCTCGCGCACGACGAGGTGATACTGCCGCGCGAACTGACGCCGGAGCTTCTCCTCCTGCGCCTCGTCAAGTCCGGCATCATCGACGATCTCGGCGAGTTCCTCCGCGAACTCGTCATTGTCGATCTGCAGCTCCGGGATGCGGTTCTCGTAATAGAGCGGCACCGTCGCCCCATCTGCGATGGAACGGCCGAAGTCGTAGATCGAGACGTAGTCGCCGAACACCTCCCTCGTGCGCTCCTCCCCGGCGATCAGCGGCGTGCCCGTAAAGCCGATGAAGGCGGCCTGCGGCAGTGCGTTACGCATGTTCAGGGCGAGAATGTCGTACTGGCTGCGATGCGCCTCGTCGGTGATGACGATGACATCGCGCCGGTCGGAGAGCTTCGGGTAGGTCTCCCCGCGCTCGGCCTGGAACTTCTGGATCAGCGTAAAGACGTAGCGGTGGTTGAGTTTCAGGAGCGCCTTCAGATGCTCGGCGCTGGTCGCGACCATGTGGTTGTCCTTCACAGCGTCCGTTGCCGCGAAGGTGCGGTAGATCTGGGTGTCGAGCTCCTGCCGATCCGTCACGATCACGAAGGTCCAGCTGCCGGCCACCTTGCGCAAAATCTTTTGGCAGAAAAACACCATCGAGAGCGACTTGCCGCTGCCCTGCGTATGCCAGAACACGCCGAGCCGCCCGGCCTCGCCGTCGGCGCGCTGCTGCACGTCCGAGAGAGCGGCGATCGCCCTGTTGACGCCGAGCACCTGGTGGTTCTTGCCAATCTTCTTGACGAGCCCGCCCTTCTCCTTCTCGAAAACGGTGAAGTTCTCGACGATGTCGAGCAGGCGTGCCTTCTCGCATGTGCCCGCGATCAGCGTAGCCTGGCGCACCGAGCCAGTCTCGGTCTCATCGTCGACCCGTTTCCAGTTGAAGAAGTGCTCCCATGGTGCCGCGAAGCTGCCGAGCTTCGCCTCGGAACCGTTGGAGACGACGACGAAGGCGTTAAACGGAAAGAGCTGCGGGACGGCTTCACGGTAGTGCCGGATGTTGTCGTCGAGCGCAGAGCGAAGCGGCTCCGCCGGTCGCTTAAACTCGAAGACAACGAGAGGCAGCCCGTTGACGAAGCCGACGAGGTCGAGCCGGGTATTGTAGATTTCGCCCTGCTGCGTGAACTGGCGGGCGGCCAGGAAATCGTTCGCCTCCGGGTTCTGCCAGTCGATCACGCGGGCCGTCACGGTGCGCAGGCGGCCGAAGGCATCGCGCACCTCAACCTTCACACCCTCCTTCAGGAGCGCGCAAACCTCTTGGTTCGCGGTTGCCGGGACGAGCTTCGTTCGGTCGCGCGTCAGCTCGTTCACCACTTCGTCGACAACCTCGTCCGGCAGGTCCGGGTTGAGCCGGCGGATGGCGGCCTCGAGGCGCGGCGGCAGGAAAGCTTGTTTCTTGCTCCGGCGTCCGGCCGTGGAGGGGCCGCCGGACCATTCGGCGGTGAGGTCGGCGGTCTCCCAACCGAGCGTCCCCATCAGGGCGAGCGCGGGCAGCTCGACGACGGCGTCCTCCCGGAAGCCGCGATAGCCCGGTCTCGTTTGATCTGGGGACAGGTCGGCCATGGGCTCGGCGTGGCTTCGGGCTATTCGGCGGCGACGGGGACCGCCTCTTCGGCGGCCGATACGTCGATCTCGCCAGAGACGAGCTTGGGGAGCAGGAGGTCGCGCTGGGCGCGGAGGTTCTTACATTCCTTCTTGAGATTGAGACCGAGATTGAGCAGCGCGCTTGCCGTCGTGTCGAATTCCTCCATTAGCCCTCGATCCGCAACGACCGCCTGCACTTCATCGAGCGCGGAGCGTTTGATGTGCCGCATGGTCGTTCCCGCGCTTCTCACTCGGAACTGCCCCATCTGGGTTCTTAGAGTTAAAAACACGTAGGAGGTCGGCAAGCCGTCGCGTGGCTGAACATGGAAAAGATGCTGGTTGAGCCAAGCATCCCCTTCTTGCCAGAGGTACGCCTCAAGATCGGCAGACCATGAAAACAGCAAGTCGCCGTCGCGGATCCGAAATTTCTCAGGCAGGTTACGCGCGTAGCGGGGAGTGTCTGACTTTACGCCCGCCTTCAGCTCCCTAATCTTGATAATCGGATCACCGATCTCGCCCCAATCCGAAGGTTTGAAGGCGTACCCATTGACGAAGTCGGCGATAGCCGAGAACGGTTTGTGCTCCCATTGTTCGGGTAGCCGACCGTGAGCGGTCTCGACAAACGTCGCCTCCTCATGGCCAGGGAAGCGGAAGTGGACGAACCACTCCTCGTAGAGCCGGCGGGCCATCTCCTCCAAAATCGCAATCCGCCGCGTGTTGTTCTCGATCAGGTCGTCATAGGCCGAGAGGATCCCGGCAATCCGGTGCTGGACCTGGATAGGCGGCACCGGGACCGCGAGCTGCTCCTGCGCAGAAAGGCTGATGTACTGCCGAGTGGTGCCAACGCCACGCGTCTCAAGCTGAGCTTGGAAGTGACTGTCGCGTAGCGCCTGTACGAAGTAGCCAGGATCGAGCCGGTCTGGTCGGAGGCGGAAAAACGTCACTTGCGGTGAAAGGACGGCGACCGGAACATCGGACGGAAGGCGAGCAACCCGGCCAACCGACCCTTTGTGCGTCAAGAGCACATCACCTGCTTGGCTTGGTGGGAGGCGAAGGTTGAATGCACGCTCGGTCGTGAGTCGAGCGCATTTTTCGAAGTTGATCCGACCATCCGGCTCGAAGTCGGACGCCATGAGAAACGGCAACCCATCACCCACGAACTCTGCAGATTTCGGATGCTTTTCACCGTGGTTGCCGTCCCGGTGCCCGACGATTGCGCCGCTTGCCTTAAGCTCTCCGATCGTCTCAGCAGGAAACCTCACTGTGCCGCCCCCAGAACCCCCGCCGCATTCCTTTCGATCTCCTCCTCCAGCCCTCGCGCCTCGAGCGTGAGCTGCACAAGCTCCTCGTTCAGCGCCTCGAACCGCTCGGCGAAGTCCACGTCATCATCGGCACGGCTCGTCGTTCCGACGTAGCGCCCCGGGTTTAGGCTGTGGCCCTGAGCCTCGATCTCCGCTCGGCTCGCGACCTTGCAGAGGCCGGCGACGTCGACATAGCCCTTCCACAGGCCGTGCTCGCGCATCAGTTTCTCGGCGCCGAAGATCAGCTCCGGCTGCTCGCCGCGCCACTGGCGTACGATGTTGGCCAGGAACTCTAGCTGTGCCGCCGTGAAGTCCCGATGCGCCCGATCGATCTGACGGTAGATCGAGCGCGCGTCGATGAAGAGCACCTCGTCGCACCGCGCCGTCTGCGCCTTGGCACGGTCGAAGAACCACAGCGTGCAAGGCAGCGTGACCGTGTAGAAGAAGTTGGGGCCGATTGAGACGATCACGTCGACCGCGCCACTGTCGATCAACTTCCTGCGGATCTCGAGCTCGGAGCCGCGCGCGTCGCCGGCCGAGTTCGCCATCACGAAGCCGGCCCGGCCGGTCTCGTTCAGCGCCGAGTGGAAGAGCTGGATCCAGAGGTAGTTCGCGTTGTCAGGCTTCGGCATGCCGAACGGAAAGCGCGGATCCTTCGCCAGCCGCGTCTTGTCCACGCCCGAGACGTTGAAGGGCGGATTGGCCATCACGAAATCGAACCGGCCGCCCTTCCGGCCCACTGCTTTGTGCGGGTCCTCGTAATAGCTATTCGCCACCACGACCCGACCAGACAGGCCGTGCACCGCGAGGTTCATCTTGTTGAGGTTGACGGTCGTCTGGTCCTTCTCGACGCCAAAAATCGAGATCCTCTCGTTCGCCGTCTCGTTGTGCCGCTTCACGAACTCGGCCGACTGCACGAACATGCCGCCGGAGCCGCAGGCAGGATCGAAGATCTCGCCGTAATAGGGCTCGATGATCTCGACGATCAGCCTAACGATGGATTCCGGCGTGTAGAACACGCCGCCCTTCTGGCCTTCCTTCAGGGCGAACTCGCCGAGAAAATACTCGTAGACCTTGCCGAAGGCGTCGCCGGTCAGCTCGACCGGGGCGAGGAGGCGCAACAGGTCGATGAGGACCCAGTTCTCGATCTGCGTGTAGTTCTTCGGCAGCGCTCCGGCGAGATCGTCGTTCTCATCCTCGATGGCGTCCATCGCGGCGTTGATCGCCTGCCCGATGTTCTCAGCGGACGGCAGGCTCTGCAGGTGGGAGAACCGCGCCTCCGGCCGCAGGAAGATGACGCCTTTCGCGACGTAGTCCGCCTTGCCGATCTTCCGCCGATTGCCGGAACCGACTGGCCCGATCTCGGCCTCCGCCTTCGCAAACCGGCTCTCCGCATAGCGCAGGAATATGAGGCCGAGCACCGGCGCCGAGAATTGCGACGGCTTCAGACCCGTATTCGCCCAAAGCTGATCAGCTGCAGCCCATAGCCGCTTCGCGACGTCATTCGTGACCATGATTCGAAACTCGTTGCCGCATCCCTCAGTGGCGTTAGCATGACTCGCTACAGCCCTGAGGTGAAGTGCGATTTACAGCATGACAACGATCGGAACTGGAAATCTGGATTGCGGCGCAGGCACACCGAGCAGCCGCCTCTCGCGACTCAACTCGTGGCGAAAGCGCCGAAATGCCACGAGGCAAGCCAACGAGGGTTAAGCTGGCGCCGAGGTGGACCTGCCAGAAAGTCGTTGCATCAGGCCAAGTCACCGTCACGCGCCGCAATCATGCGAATTCGACTCTCATATGATTGACGGCGTACTGCGCCTGGTGCAATCGTGAATGGTACGCCGGTTGTGCACTCGCGTGCATGACGGTCCTGCCGTCTGGCAATTCACCTATGAGCCCAATCGAAGCGCCGCGACTTTCCGCTCGGCGCGAGAGCATCGCCTGGAGTTGGCATGACGATCATCATCTCTGAGAACACGACCTGGAATGCCGGCTCTACGATCATCCTCACTGACGATATCCAGATTGCACCAGGCGTGACTTTGACCATTGAACCCGGTGCGGAGGTTTCAGGGCAGCAGCATAGAATAACTGCATTCGGTGCACTCGAAGCGAACGGGACGGCGGCGAATCCAATCCTGCTCGAAAACGTGAACCTTAAGCTTAATGCGTCAGGCGGCACTCAAGGCCAAATCACGCTCGACTTCGTGCAACTAAATGGAGGATCATTCCTCAGCCCTGGAGGCACCGGATCAGGCTCATTTGACGTCACAAACAGCGTCATATCTAACACAGATTACTACTCGTATGCGTGGTACCCGAGCGGTGACTCGTCAATAAACTCGTCTATCTTTATCAATTCGTTTGGCGTGAGCGTTGGCACTAGCTCGGCTACGTTTTCGTTCAACGAGAATGTCGTATGGAATCAGAAATCTATCTATGGGATTCCTGCAGTTGAAGTCTGGGCGTCATACGGCCCTGCGGTCTCGCTCACCAACAATGCGTTTCTCTCCCCCGAGTTGCTTTCACTGCGTTTGACCTATGGCGGAAGTGTGGACGGGACAGGAAACTATTTCGGTACTCAGTCTTTGGATCTGATCTCTGCGACTATTTTTGATCGCAGCGACGACTTAGGGGTCGATAATTATGTTGATCCCTCTGTGATCTCCTTAACTCCCGCCCTTACTCTGCCGACCAGCCTGTTCTCGTTCGTCGATGTTGCCCTCCCGCCCGAGATCATAAGGGAAGGACGTTTAGTGGGTACTGCGGATGCGTCCATCACGGGAAATGGCCTCGACAATGTGCTGGTGGGGAACGCTGGCGCAAATACCCTGGACGGAGGCGCGGGTGCGGACGTCATGACTGGTGGCGAGGGTGATGACACATATTTCGTTGATCATCCTGATGACGTGATCATCGAAGAACCGAATGGTGGCCTCGATACCGTATTCGCCTCGGTGAGCTACACCCTTCCAGCCAATGTTGAGAATCTTGTTTTGACCGGGACGGACGCGACGAATGGAACAGGAAACGCGCTTCGCAACGAGATCACCGGGAACAGCCAGGCAAATACCCTGGTGGGCGGCGGTGGTAACGACCGGCTGATCGGGAACGGTGGGGACGACACGCTCGACGGCGGCGCTGGTGCCGACGTTATGGAGGGCGGAGATGGAAATGACGTTTACTTCGTCGATCACGCTGGCGATTCGGTCGTTGAGGAGGCTGGTGCCGGCACTGACACCGTATACTCGGCAATCAGCTATACGCTCGGCGGCGACGTGGAGAACTTGACGCTGGTTGGCGCGGGTTCGATCGACGGAAAGGGAAATGCGTTTGCAAATGTGATTACCGGCAATTCCGGAATGTACAATGACCTGCAAGGCGGCGGCGGAGACGATATTTTGATCGCTACTGCTACTTCGTCTAACAGATTGAATGGCAACTCCGGTAATGACACGATTTTTGGCAGCGACGGCACCGATACGATTTTCTTCAACAACCACAACGGTGAGAACCCTGGGAGTGATACGATATATGGTGGCGGAGGACAGGACACGCTTTGGTACCAACGCACTGATTTAGGGACGACATCAATTGTCTTTGATGCACGCCCCGATGACACTGGCTTTGGTTCTTCATCTGACGGCGCCCGTTTCACAGAAGTGGAACACTTCAGTGTCTCTACCTGGAGTGGTGATGATTTTATCTACACTCTTGACGGTAACGATTGGGTGCAGTCAGGAGGAGGAGGCGATCATATCGATACAGGAGGCGGAGATGATGATATAAGTGGCGGTTTTGGAGATGATTTTATCTACGCCGGGGCTGGTAATGATACGATTATCGGTGATTTGTCGTTTGAAACACAGTTTGACGGCCATGATGTAATCTATGCCGGCCACGGCAGCGATGTTGTTCATGGTCGAGGTGGCGACGATAAGATTTACGGCGGGCACGGCAGCGATGAACTTTATGGCGAGTCTGGCGATGATGTCCTCCATGGGGGTGCAGGTTCAGATGCCATGTTTGGGGGGCTCGGAAATGATACGTACTACGTGGACAGCGTTGGCGATGTAGTGATTGAGTCGCCGGATGAGGGTATAGACCTTGTCCTTGTCGGTTTTTCCTATTCTACTCCTGATAACGTTGAGAATCTCAGGCTGACCGGCGTTGCGTTGATTGACGGGCGCGGAAATGACCTTGCCAACCAGTTGACGGGGAATCAGTCCGCCAATCTGCTCGAAGGTCTCGCTGGAGATGATCTGCTCGAAGGCCTGGGCGGCGATGACAGGCTGTACGGGGGATCTGGGGATGACACGCTTATGGGCGGAGCCGGCGCCGACATTCTTGACGGCGGCGATGGCACCGACACTGCAAGTTATGTGAGCTCGGCTGCCGGTGTCGCGGTGGCGCTCTGGAACAAGACGGCGTCCGGAGGCGACGCATCCTACGACACGTTGATCTCGATAGAAAACCTCACCGGTTCCAAATTCGGGGATACGTTGGTTGGCAACGGACACGCCAATGTCATCAGGGGCCACAACGGCGACGACACGCTGCTCGGTGCAAATGGAGACGACAGCCTCTTCGGTGACGCCGGCAATGACATCCTGGACGGCGGTGCCGGCGATGACACCCTCCACGGCGGCGCCGGCATCGACGAGGTCAGATATGCTTCGGCGACAGCCGGGGTAACGATCGACCTTGCGTTTGCTGGGCCCCAGAACACCGACGGAGGGGGGATCGACACCCTCACCGCGATCGAAAACCTGCTTGGATCCAGGTTCGATGACACGCTCCTCGGCAACGGTCAGGCCAACGTGCTCCGGGGTGGGAACGGTAATGACATGCTCAGCGGCCGGAACGGCAATGATGACCTCATTGGTGGAGCCGGCGATGACACTCTCGAGGGTGGCAATGGCAACGACGTGCTGCATGGCGGCGGCGGAAGCGATACCGCCTCCTATGCAACGGCGACAGCAAGTGTGACTGTCGACCTCGCATCGGCGCAGAGCACCGGCAGTGCCGGAACCGATACGCTAATCTCGATCGAGAACCTCACCGGATCCAGGTTCGACGACACGCTGCTCGGCAACGGTCAGGCCAATTTGCTAACGGGCGGCAAAGGTGACGATAGCCTAATTGGCCGGAACGGCGATGACAGCCTTTTCGGAAATGCCGGCGATGACATCCTTGAAGGCGGCAATGGTAACGATGTGCTGCATGGCGGCGCCGGAACCGATACGGCCTCCTATGTGACGGCCATCGCCGGTGTGGCAGTCGACCTTACGGTGGTGGGCGCACAAGACACCGTTGGAGCGGGATTCGACACTCTCACGGCAATCCAGAACCTGACCGGGTCCCGGTTCGCCGACGCCCTGTTCGGCAACGGTTTAGCCAACAGCATCGAGGGCGGAGCCGGGAGCGACACGCTCAGCGGGCGGAACGGCGATGACAATCTATCTGGCGGAGGAGGTGCCGATACGCTCGACGGCGGCCGAGGCAACGATGAAATTTCCGGCGGTGCCGGAGCCGACATCTTCTACTTCGGGCTGAAGAGCTTCGGCAACGACATCATTACGGACTGGCAGGACGGGCTCGACAACCTGAACGTGAGCGCAGCAGGACTCAGCTTCGCGAGTTTCACTGAGGCGCAAGTCGGTGCGGATACGGTCCTCACCTATTTCGACGGCGTGAGCAACAACACGATCACCTTCCTGAACGTGAACCATGCGCTGATCGACGCCTTCGACTTCATCTGACCAGGCTCGGCTTGATTAGGGGCGGCAGTGCAGTGCGGTCTGGTCTGTCCGCGCTGCTCACATCATGCGAACGAGGCGCCGCTGGGCGTCGGCTTCACCTTCGATATAGCCTTCGGTGGTCTGGATCGTACGGTGACCGGCGAGCAGCTACACGTCGAGCAATGAGCCTCCGGCACAATGGACGAGCCGGGCGGCTTCCGTGATGAAGGTGCGGCGGCCGGAATGCGAAGAGCAGCCGTCCAGCCCAAGCGCATCGAAGGTGCCGGTGAACCAGTTCACAACGCTTTTCGCCGTCATCGGCCCGCCCCGTTCCGAGCAGACGACGGGACCTTCAGTCGCTGCAGTCTCGGCCTGCAGCCGCTTCAGCGCGGCTTTCAGCATTGGGTGCATAGGGATGCGGCGGCCACTGCCCTTCTTGGCGGCAGCGGGGATCTCGATCATCGACGCGACCTCGCCGCCCGCATCCAGCACCATCGGCCAGGTCAACGCAGCGATCTCACAGGCGGGTAGTCCGGCCTTCGTACTGAGCAGCACGATGACGACGTTGCGATCCGGGTGACGGCTACGTCGGGCGGCAGCGACGAGCGCACGCACGTCCCCTGCCAGCAGCACCTTTGCGGGTTGTCCTTTCATGATTGCCTCTGGAATCGAAATGGCTGGTTGAAGACCCCGCCCCTGCGGGCGGGGTCCGGCACAAGGGGCAGCGTCAGCGGCCGAGAGGCCCGACCAATGCGACCGCGCTGAGCTTGGCGGTAACGAGCGGCTCCCTCGGGTAGTCGCGCCAGCGGGCGGTGAGGACCTGGCCGTCCGGCGTGATGGATGTGACGGTCGCCTCGAACCAGCCGTCGGACGACCTGGTGTCGCCGATCAGGACGGTGCTGCCGACGCGGATCTCGGCCAGGAGTCAACCGGCGCAGAGGACAAGTTCCCTGTGCGTTCTTTAACTGAGCCGGTGCCGTCCGGCTGCCCGGCCTTCGGCTGGCAGATCCCGACCCGCGCGGTTGCATGGCTGGTCTCGCCCGGCTCAGCCGTCTCACCGGGCTCAGCACCCTCGCCTGCTGTTCCCTCGCCGAGGTCCGGCTGGGGCAGCTCGGCATCGGTGCCGACCAGGACGGCGAGCTTGTCGTAAAGCTCGCGCCTGGTGAAAGGGACGAAGCCGCGGCCGGTCATGAATACGCGGCACCCGGCAGCGTGGCGGCCAGCTCGAGCAGCTTCGGGTCGGGCTCGGGTCTGGCTGCGGGACTCGACCGTGAGCCTGCTGCAGAGCGTGACGGACTCAATCACCGTACATTAGTTAACATCCGGGTTTTGGATCTGGTCGGGGCTCAGGGGCTGGGGTAGACCAGCTTCCAGACCCGAGGACGAAAGTAAAGGGCGGGTCTTCGGACCCGCCCTTTTGCTATTTGTCAGAAAGTGCAAAATCTTTCTGGAGTAAATGTGGCAGTATTAGCCGGGGAAACCCTTATCGAACAAGCATTTAGGTGTACTCCTTCGGGGTATACACACCCAACTGGTGGGGTATTGTTGGGTTGTCGGCGGCGGTCGCCGACACCCGGAGCCCGGAGCGGGCGCGGGAGGGGCGAGGCATATCTGGACGCGAGCGGGGCTTCGGCGCCGGACGGGGAAGGTGTGCCCAACGCAAAATCTGCTGGGCTCCAGCAAACGGAAGGAACGGAAAAATGGCTGGTTTCACGTCGAAGGCGCTCGTCGAGCGCATGGTCAAGGCTGAGAAGTCGGCGGGCATCACCTACTGTGCCCTCGGCGCCCTCGCAATCGTCAAGGGCATGAAGTGGAGCACGCTGGAAACCAGCGTTTTCGGGTCCGGCAAGCCCTCGAGCACGTTCCGCAACGCCAAGGCGACGGCCATGAAGTTTTTCAAGGCGCGGCTGTCGCTCCTCCCGCTCAAGGTCGACGTCCTCGAGATGGGCATAGATGCGGCGGTCGAGGCCGTGATCGAGGCGATCGAGGCGCACATGAAGGACCTCGGCCAGACCTCGTTTGAGGCCTATCGCAAGGTTGCGGATTGCGTGTCCGCCGACAACCTGCCGCCGGAGGCCGACGATGCGGCCGCCGAAGCGGAGGCCGAGGCCGAGGCCAAGCCCGCCGAGGCCGAGGCCGAGGCCGAGGCCAAGCCCGCCGAGGCCGACGCCTTCGCGGCCATGCTGGCAACGGTCGCGGCCATGACGGACCCCGACCAGCTCGTCAAGCTGGCGGCGGCGGTCAACGCCCGGCTCGTCGACCTCCAGCAGGCCGCGAACGCCCGCAAGGCGGCCTGACCGGGAGGGGTCCCCTCGGGGACCCCTCCTCCTCCTTGCCCGCTCCCACGACTGACGGGCGGACCCGTGCGTCCGTCAGTCGAGGGGTTTCCCCATGATCCGCGCTTGCCGCGATTTCGAAACTTCCCCGAGGGGAATTTCCGAAAGCGCCCGAGGTGCGCCTGCAATCCAAAGTGCTGGAGGCCAGCAAATGACCGACCGACCCGACCCGATCGCCGAAGCCTACCAGAAACTGCGCCGGCTGCAGTTTCTGCACGGGGCCAAGGTCACGCCGGCTTTGTCGATCTGGTTCGGCCAGAAATGGGATCGCGCGCTGAAGATCGACCCCGAGGGGTCGCAGCTCAAGTACGTGCTCGAGGAGATCGAGGAGTTGCTCAAATGACCCGCACGGACCAGATCCGCGCCAAGCACCGTCCGCCGGCCTTCGTGCCGAAGGTGGTGCGCCCGAAGCCCGGGCCGGCGCTGCCCGAACGGCGCCAGCGCCAGGTCTCGCTGCAGGACTACGTCCCGACGCTGGGCCGGCAGCGGCTGCCCGAGCTGGACCCGGTCGAGGCGGTGGCCGAGGCGATCGAGCGGGTCGCGCGCAATCGCGGCCGGATCTGGAACGAGGCGACCGGCTACATGGAGCTGGCCCGGACCAGGCCCCGCGCCCGGCGCAACAAGCAGGCCATGTACCGGATGCAGGACCGCGACGGGGCGCTGTTCCGGGTGCTGGACCGGTCGACGGGTCAGGCGCTGGGCCAGGTCCGGGGCTGCTACGCCCATGTTCAGCACGAGGCGACCAGACTGGCCTTGAGCCTGGGCGCGCGCCTGCCCGATCTGAAGCTGGAGGTCGTCGAGCATGTACAGGATTGATCTCGACACGAGCGACCCCGCCGAGGCGCTGGCGCTGCTCGTGGTGGTGGTCCAGGCGCTGGCGCAGGGCCAGCTCTCAGGCGAAATCCAGGATCAGGACCAGCGCCTGCGCGGGGACTGGGGTTGGGTTCGGGAGCCCGTTTCTATGAAATGGCCTCGCCCGGCCACACAGTAGGCTCACACGAGCCTTCAGGCCCTATCTAGGTCCCACCCTACCAACTTTCAACCTTGGCTCTCCAGAGCCTTCTAAATCGGGAGATTTCCGATGCTGGAATTGCTGCGCCGAATTTCCATGGGGGACGATGTTCCTCGCTCCGAGATCGAGGAGGCGATCGACAAGCTCGAGATGGCCGAGCGGTTTCTCGTCGACATGCGGACCAAGGACGTCCTGACCTATGTCGGTGGGGCCGAGGATGCGGTCCATATCGCAACCCACGACTACGACGACCGCAACATCTTCGATCTGGCCGTGGTCCAGGTGGTGGGGAGGTTCGAATGCCGGCTGAGGTCGTGATGGGTCTCGTCGAGGTCTACTGGCCGGCTGGTCTGGCATTCCTCGGCGTTCTCCTCGTGGCCCAGGTCCTGGACCTGATCCCATGAGACATCCCTACTACCGGACTGGTCGTGACGAACAACACGAGCAGGCCAAGGTCCAGTTCGAGGCCGAGGCCAGTCGCTATCTGACGACGAAGAGACGTCACTTCCGGCGTGTTCTTCCCACTCTGGTTGATCAATCGCCTGTAAGCCATTGATTTTCCTACCTATATATAAACTTTTCTCTTCTCTCTTCTCCCCTTTTTCCAAGGGGAGAAGAGGGGGGTTTGAAGAGAGATCTAGTTTCCAGGGGCCAAAGCTCCCCCTAGGGGGATATTTTGCCTAAGGGAGGTTGATCCCTGTTTTAACCCCCCTTTACTCGAGGAACAAGATGCGCCCGAAGGAAACTGTCGAGCAGCGTTTTGCTCGTCGCACGAACCCAGTCGGCACCCATCTGATCTGGACCGGCAACGTGCATCACGGCAAGCCCCGGATCAAGCCCGAGAACACCCATCCAGTTCGCGCCTTCATGGGCATCACCGACCGATCTGTCCGGGTGATCCGACAGTGTGAGGCACCTCTGTGCGTGAACCCGGAGCACTACCGGTTCCACCGCATGTTCGACATCCGTCTCGCCCGCCTGGGCGAGTTCCCCAACACACCCCTATGGCAGCAGGTCGTGGCAATTCTCGAGGGCGAGTTCCCCGAGGGTCCACCCGACCTTCTAACCGAAGCCAAGTGGCTCGCTCGGAGATGCAGATGAACCGCTTTCTCGCCACCACCCTGCCCTTCGCCTTCGCCTGGTCCAAGCTCCCGAACGTGGACTGGTCCAAATACACGCCCTACCCCAACACGCCCCTCCCCTACCTGGACAAGGCGGAGGCGGAGAGGTGGATCTACAAGATCACCTGTGAACTGCCGCACGACGAGGCCATCTACCTGTCGGAGAACTGGCGCAAGGTGATCGACCTGCCGAAGTCGACGCGCGACTACGCCGAGAAGCTCGAGGCCCTCGGCTTCTACGAGATCGGCTCCGGCTGCTACTCCAAGATCTACAAGCGGATCGGCTCCGAGCGCGTGGTCAAGGTCTGTCTCGAGGGCGATCCCGGGATCGAGTACCTGATCTGGGCGCACGAGAACGGCTGGGCCGGGAACTGGGCGCCGAAGATCTACAGCGCCCGTCGCTTCGCCAACGGCTCCTACATCGCCGTGATCGAGCACCTGGAGACCGTCGTCGCCCATGTCCCGAAGTACCGGAACATGATCGACCGCATCCAGAACCCGTTCATGGAGGCGTTTCGGGAGCGGTTCCAGGACTATTCCTGGGACCTCCACACCCACAACTGGATGGTCCGCAGGACTGGCCAGCTCGTCCTCGTCGATCCGCTCTCCGGCAAGGGCACCACCACCAACAAGTTCGAGAAACTGAGGTTTGCAGCATGATCAAGGACATTCTCTCCTCCACCTCCCCGATGATTGCCCTCATCAAGGCGTACCGCCAGGAGACGGGCTGCTCGCTGCTTGAGGCCAAGCACGCGGTCGAGGCCGCGTTCAAGCCCCGGCCCCAGGACGGTGAGCACATCATCGTCGTGGACGACTACACCGAAGTGTTCACGTCCCTGGAGGACGCCATGTCCGCCGCCTACGAATACATCACCGGCGCGAGACAGATCTACATCGCCCGCGTGGTCGCCCGCACGACCAAGAGCCTGGAGTACGTGTGATGCAGGACACGTTCGACACCGTCGTGCGCCACCTCTTCGCGCAGGGCAAGCAGGCGCATGAGTATGGCGTCTGCCGGTACCGCACATACGACGGCCTCAAGTGCGCCGTCGGCTGCCTGATCCCGGACGAGGACTATGACCCCTCGTTCGAAGGTCAGCTGGTCGACCGCCTGCCCATCAAGCTCCCCCATACCAACCTCCTGGGCGAGCTGCAGGACGCGCATGACAACATCGCGTCCTGGCAGTCGCCCAACAGCCTGGTTCGCCGGCTGGCGGCGATCGCCAGGTACAGCACTCTCAACACCGACGCCCTCGAGGAGGCCTTCAACAATGCTCATTGGTAATCGCCAGGAGGCGTTCGACACAGTCGTCCGTCACCTGTTCAAGCAGGGCAAGCAGGCCAAGTTCGGCGGCTGCGTCTATCGCGGTCCCGAAGGAACCAAGTGCGCGGTCGGCTGCCTGATCCCGGACGAACTCTACAGCCCCAAGCTGGAAGGTCGGTCCGTCTTCTCCCTGCCCCAACGGGTCCTGGACCAGCTCCCGGCCCCGAGCCTGCTCGACAAACTGCAGCAGGCCCACGACGACGACAGCAACTGGTTGAACCCGGCATACCTGCGCGACCACCTCGCCATCATCGCAGGACACTGGGCACTCAACACCGACGCCCTCCAGGAGGCCTTCAACAATGCTGATTGGTAATCGCCAGGAAGCGTTCGACTTCGTCGTCCGTCACCTGTTCAAGAAGGGCAGGCCCGCCATGAACCAGGAGGGTGACTGTCTCTATCGCGCCCCCGACGGAACCAAGTGCGCGGTCGGCTGCCTGATCCCGGACCACCTCTACGATCGCTCGCTCGAGGACAACTCCGTCCGGTTCCTGCCCCGCAAGATCCTGGACCAGCTCCCGGACGTGAACCTGCTCGGGGACCTGCAGGATGTCCACGACAGCGCCTGGAGCACCCGGGCGACCCTCCGCGACCGCCTGTCGGTGGTCGCCGACAAGTTCGACCTGAACACCGACGCCCTCGAGGAGGCCTTCAACAATGCAACCTGGTGACAAGGTCCGGTGCGTTAAAGCGTACAATTCCGGAGACATCCTCACGCACGGAGCCATCTACACGATCAAGACCATCTGTGGCGAGGAACTGGTGCTGGAGGGGGTGGATCACCCCTGTGGCTTCTGGAGTGCCTGCCGCTTCGAACCCCTCCCCCGCTACGTGGTCGTGGTCGACGGCGACCACCTGAGCCTGGAAGAGGCCGAGGCCGAGGCCCGGAATCTGGCGAAGGAGTTCCTCGGCATCCGGATCACGGTCGCCGAGGTTCACAGCACGTTCAAGGCGGAGGTCACGATCAATGAAAGCCGGTGCATCAACACCACCGGCATCGCCAATGACTTTCTCAAGCACGGGGAGATCTACACAATCTCATCCGCAGGCGACTGGGACCTGGTGCTCGAGGGGGTGGAACACCCTCTTGGATACTGGGACATCAACCGCTTCGAGCCGGTCCGCCAGACTGCTCGTGACGCTGCAGCAGAAGCGATGCGTGAACTGCATCTAGCCGGCGAGCCCATCCGCTACCTGGATGGCAACAATGGCGGTGATGCCGCATGGCTCATTGAGCCCGGCGTGGTCGTCTACGAGGACGATCCAGAAACGATCGTGTCCGTGGAGTGGGACAAGGACCGCTGGACCCTCGCCGATCCGGACCAGTACGTGGTCACGCTCGGTCCAACCATCACCCTTGAGGAGGCCGAGAAACATGCCCGAGACCTCGCCCTGGCGAACGTCGGGATGGAGATCAAGATCTCCAAGCTCCATTCAACCCTCAAGGCGATCGCCACGCTCAAGCGCCTGGTCCAGACCGGGGAGGTGGACTGGTCATGACCGTCCGCAACTTCCTCGACCTCTCGACCGGCCACCTCACCCGCCGAACGCGGGACTGGCTCGAGAACGACGCGCCCATCTCCCTCGCCAAGACGGAGTACGGCTGGTTCCTCTACGCCCCGGAGGACCGGATCACCTGGTACCCCCAGGACCTCTGGGCCTGCCTGCAGAAGGCCCGGGAGATGGGCTGCTGCTATGCCCTGTTCGACTGCGATGCCGAGCGGGTCGACTACCTGCCCTACTACCATGACGACTGAGGCCGTCCTCGACGAACTCGACCGCACGATCTGCGCGGTCGTGAAGCACTGGTTCTCGATCCCCTCAACGCCGAGAACCACCCCCAGAAGGACCTCGAGATTGCCCGCCTGCAATGGAAGATCGTCCAGGCGCAGCGGCAGCCCCACAGAGCACAGGAGATCCTGAGATCATGAGATACCAGAAGGTCGGCAAGGTCATCGTCGACGGAATGGGTGACCGCGTCGAGGCCAAGACCATTCTCGCTGCCCTCAACGCGATCGACGTGTTCGAGGAGCTGCTCGACGACCTCTACGACCGGGAGTGCGCGGTCGAGATCGATCACGCCGCCCAGGCCCTGATCGAGGCCGGCGGACAGCTCACCTGGTGGCCCCCGAAGCCCAAGGACATCCGCACGATCCTGAAGGACGTCGTGGACAAGCAATACGTCGACACCGAGGACCTGGAGGTGATCGAGGAATGGCTCAACAGTCCCGAGTGACACCGGCGGCTTTCGACAAGGCCCGCTCCCTCAACGGAGCGGGCCTTTCCTTTGGAGGAACACAATGATCGTCGTCTTCGGAAACTACGGCGAACTGCACGTCGACGATAAGTCTGGCCGGGTCGTCCTCTACGACCCCTCCGAAGAAGGTGCCGACTACGCCGACATCGTTCGGGTCGACCTCAAGGAGTTCGCCCTCGCCTATCCGGGTGAGACCCACTCCCACATCGACATCGTCGACATCGGCTTCTGGACCAACACCGGCGAGTACTGCGCGCCCGAACCGATCTATCGGGCGACCGTCGTCCGGGACAGCGAGATCACGCTCGAGAAGCCGGCCGAGTTCCGCTTCTTCACCGCCGACGGCGACATCTACCACGAGTTCGTCGACCCCGAGGTCGGGACCGAGGTCCCGGAACAGATCGCCATGTTCATGGAGATGCACAATGCAATTCGCTTCCAGCCCCTGGGGTAAGCCCCAGGACATTCTCCAGCTCGCCGTCGGCATCTGGCAGGTGTCCACCGCCAGCCACGGCGGCATCAAGCTGTCTGCCGAACTCAACCGGAAGATGCCCGACTACATGCGGAAGAAGGGCGGCTGGTACGAGGAGGACTGCGAGTGGGCGCTCGTCGCCCTCGTCTTCCCCCACGCCTTCAAGCCCTCGGCCCTGCGCTACGCCGAGGAGAGCGCCCGAAACTGGCACCCCGACGAGTACGAGCAGTTCCGCCAGGTCGTGCTCCAGCCCGGTGAGAGCCGCGTGAAGGACGAGCGCGCCTTCATCGAGCGGCACAAGAACGACTGGGTCGTGACGTCCGCCATAGCGGTGGCTGACGGCGTGAGGTGCTGGGCGAAGCGAGGCGACGAAACACGGACCTACCTGGTCCCCGAGGACGAGTACCGTCAGCGGGCGCCCTTCGGGTTCGTCATCGACCCCTCCAGACACAGGCAAGTGGCATGACCAAGCCCCGCAACGCAGCCGCCTTCGACATCCAGCTCGGCGCCTGCAACCCCTCCGGGATCGCCCACGCGATCATCGAGGCCTGCCGCGAAGTCCGCGAGGAAGGCGGCAACCCCTGCACCGACGCCGCCGTCCAGCTCATGGCCCACCAGCTGGCCTGGATCTGCAACGTCAGGGACGTGGACGCGAACTACCGCGACTACGTGGAGAAGATCGCATGAGAACGCCCTTCGCCCAGTGGATGCATCAGGTCAACGAGGCCTGCATCGAACTCGCCGCCGTGTCGATCTACGACCTCGGCGACATGGACTACTACGGCCTGTGGACCGAGGGCGCCGACCCCGAGACGGTCGCCCGTCGTGCCCTGAAGAAGGATGGTGCCGATGTCTACGATTGAGAAGCAGATCGCCGAACACGCCCTCGAGATCATCAAGCAGGGTTGGTACCAGGACGACTACTGCAACGCCGGCGAGGATCTCGCTGCCGGCACCTGTTTCTGCGCCCTCGGCGCCATCAACAGGGCGTCCTATAAACTGCAGGGTGCCAGCGACACGATCCGTCGTATCGAGGATCGTCCGGAGGTCGGTGCCGTCACGGACCGGCTTCGGCACATCGTCGGCGCGGGGGTATCCGCCTGGAACGACGACCCTGACCGCACCAAGGAAGAGGTCGTTACCGCCTTCGAGAAGCTGGTGGCCAGCTATGCTTGAGAAACAGATCGCCGAACGTGCCCTGATGCACATCAAGCGCGGATGGCACAAGAACGAATACAGCGATGCCGGCCTCGACATCGCCAGCGGGACCTGCTTCTGCGCCTACGGCGCCATCAACATGGCGTCCTACGAGCTGCAGGGTGCCGCCCTCCTGTACAAGATCGAGGAGCGCCCCGTGGTCCAGGCCGTGACCGAGCGCCTGGAGGAGATCATCGCCCAGCCAGCCGCGTTCTGGAACGACTACATGTGCCGTTCCAAGGACGAGGCCGTGGCCACGTTCGAGAAGCTGGTGGCCAGCTATGGTGAATAACGCTGACCGCGCCCAGGAGGTCTTCGACGGCTACGAGGGAAGCTACGGCATCACCCCACGCCACAACGAAGAGAGGAAGTACATGACGCTGACCATCGCCCGGGAGGCTTTCCGGGCCGACCCCACGAACGTGACTGCCGCCAAATACTTGGACCAGGCGCACCACTACTATATGGAGGACACGATCGGCGACGATACATTCCTGAATGCTGTCGCCGAGGTGAAGGACTACTTGTCGGGAAGCACGACGTTCACCTTCGACGTGTTCCTGGAGGCGTCGTTCACGATCCAGGCCCCGGACGAGGAGACGGCCAAGAACTGGCTCGAGACGAGGCTCGACTGTGTCGAAATCAACGCCGGCGCCCTGCCCAGTGGTGACCCCATCGTCGGCGAGGCCAACTTCGGAGGGTACTGCCGTGGCTGACAAGATCTGGGTGGCCTCGATCACCCACAGTTACGGCACCGACCTCTACGCCGCCCGGACGAAGAAGGGGCTCCTCCGCCAGATCCACGCCTATGTCGAGGAGTGGTGGGAGGACGAGGGTCTCGGCACCGAGATGCCCCACGACACCGAGGAGGCGATCTCGGAGTATTTCGAGCGCGTCGAGGATGAGCAGTGCGACTACGAGGAAGTGGAGATGGAGGAATGATCATTCTCGACGTCTGGGGCGGACCAAACTCCATGCAGCATCTCGCCCGCTACATCGTCAGCATGGACGAGGCCCTGAGCCTCGCCCGAGACGAGCTGACTGCGGGCTATCTCGTCAACCTGCGACAGGACCACCAGTGGGGTCCGTACCAGAACTTCGACAAGAGGATCACGGGATGATCGTCCTCAAATGGCCCTCCTGGGTATGGGAGAAGAAAGCCGGCTGGAAGTGCCGGTGGTTCGGTCACGTCTGGGAACCCGGCTGGTACGGCGATCTGCCATATCTCGACGCGAAGCCCGGCCCCGTCGACAACATCGGCCGGCACCACGTCAGGCTGCTGTGCGAATGCAGCCGCTGCGGCACGACCAGCCAGGTGGCCTGGGTCCACGATTGGGAGAAGAAATCATGATCGTCCGCCTGGTCGGAGACCTGCACGTCTTGGCGAAGGACGCCGAGGTCGTGCGCCACATCAACCGCAAGCTCGCCAAGACGGCCCGGACCTTCACCCGGCGCAAGGAGCGCCATGAACTGATCCGGGCCTGCATCGAGCAGCATCACAAGAACCGGGACCTGGTCACCTACTGGAGGCTTTGAGAGGTCCGCCTAGTCCAGCCCCGACGCTTGAGGCGGGGAAAGTCGTCCGAGATGACGCCCCACTTCACCATCTCGTCCCGCAGGCGCTGGTACCGTTCGATCAGCTCGTTCTGATAGTCGGTCTTCTTGCGCTCCTGGGCTGCCATCAGCTCGGCGTGGAGTTCCTCCAGCTCCTGCGGTGACATCTCGTCCAGATCAATCTTCGGCTTGGGCATATCAACCTCCTGACAGGGGATCGCATACCCATGACTCGTTTCTTCTTCCTTTACAACGGCCGACGATGCCGCCCCGTCGGTCGCAACAGCCAGCATCTGGTCATCGAACTGGAGGACGGCGGCGTCGAGACCGTGTGGCCACGCGAGGTGAAGCTGGACGACGCCATCTACCAGCAGCTTCGTGACTTCCTGAAATACTCAGATCCGGAGGAGTGGCGCCGTGTCCAAAGACAAGGCCGGTAACTTCGTCCGTCTCGCCGAGAAGCGCCTGGCCAACGTCCTGGAGGCGATCCGGGTCCTGGGCAACCTCTCGAACCGGGGCAACTACACCTACACCGACGAGCAGGTCGCCGAGATCTTCGGCACGATCCGCTCGTCGGTGGCCGAGGCCGAGGGCCTGTTCGGCATCACCGCCCCTCCCCCTCCTCCCCCTCCTTTGGAGGAAAGTCAGGCGGTCTGGGAGAACCCAATGATCCCGATCAGCGAATGGCAGGCGGCGGTCACCGCCGGCGAGACGACGTCCGGATACATGAACTGGATGGACGAGAAGCGCGCCGAGGGCGTGCCCGAGTTCGTGAGGAGATTCCAATGCTGAATGACGACGTCACCTTCTACTACGGCACCGCCGTCCGGTTGATCGGCTGGATCAGCCTGATGAACCACCAGGAACTGTGTGCCTTCATCTCGAAGCTCGAGAGGGTCTGGGGTGTGGACGTCGAAGAGCAGAAGCTCCTGGATGCCATGATCGCCTACGCCAGGACCCAGATCGATGATGGTTGACGTCTACTGGAACAGTCGAAGGCGCTGCTACAGCGTCCGCCACAAGGGCCGTGTGATCCACCATCTCACGGCCCTTTCCATTGAGAGGCCCCGTTTCGTGGTCAGCCAGAAAGGCCGGGAGCGGGTCGTCGCCACCGGCGAGAAGAACGTCCACGCCGTCATCCGGGGACGCCTCTGGTGCATGCACGGCATCCCTGCCGGGCAGAAGAGCCGGGCCAGGGAGGTCCGGTACAACCCCTTCATCAATTCGAGCTTCGTCGATCAGGACAACAAGCCGGTCACCCGTGCCGACCTTGCCATCCTGCAGGTCGATGCCGCCCGCAAGCCAAGGATCTACGCGAAAGATGATCGTCCTCAATAAGCAGGAGGTCGCCGACCTCATGATCACCGCCATCGAGGGTGGCAGCACCTACTGGCTCGAGAGCTGCTACCTCCAGGTCGGGACCACGACCGAGAAGCCCTGGTACGCCGACCCGGACCTCTACCGGCAGGACTTCACGCTCCGGCTCGAGTTCGATGGCGAGGTCGACGTCCTGACCAAGAACAAGCTCGAGAAGGCCGAGGGACTCATGCCTAGGGAGCGTCTCGGCCGGGTCCTCTGCGGCGAGTACGACGCCGAGGACGCCGACGTGTTCCTCCAGCTCGCCCTGTTCGGGGAGGTCGTCTATGGCTGACATCGGCTACGAGAAGTGCCCCTGCGGCCATCGAGGCTGCAGCAAGTACTTCCTCACCGGGATCGGCGATTTCGTCCAGGGCTCGGGCTTCACCCTGGAGGAAGCCGAGCGGATCGTCTCCGCCCTCAATGCGGTCGACGCCCTTCTGGCCTTTGCCGAGGATCAGGCTGCTCGAATGAACGCCGCGCCCGACCCGCGCCCACCCTCCGGGGACGACTGGAACGACCTCTTCGCGGAGGTGATGGCGCTCAAGACCATGCGTGAGAAGCCCGACTTCGCCACCCTCCGGGCCAAGGTCATGGTCCAGTACCCGAAGACGCTCGAGTACCTGGCTGCGCGAGACGAGACGGAGGTGGAACGGCTGCGGAGGATCAACCACGAGCTAGTCGAGGGCTTCAGCAACCTAAACCAGGAGGGCGCACGGCTAGAGACGAAGCTCGCTGCCGAAAAGACCCGCAACAAGGCGCTGGAGGAGGCGCTGCGGTGGGCCAGGGGTCCACTTCTCGTCGAAGGCTATCCGACCGAGCAAATCGACGCCCTCCTCAAGGAGTCCAAGTCATGATGACCGAGATCGAGACCGCCAAATGCAGCGTCTGCGAGAGGGTCGAGAACATCTACCTCCTCGACGGGCACCCCGGCCGGAACGGTCGCTGGGCCGAGGTCAGGTGCATAGCCTGCTACGGCGACACGTTCGGCGGGTGGCAGCCTGTCAGCGACGAGTTCCTCGAGCAGTCGGTGTGCCCCGAGCTGAAGCCGCTCTACGACGATTGGTTGGAGAAGTGGCACCAGCGATGATCTTCTGAACCCCTAGGGGATCACCCTACCCCTTTCACCCGAAGCCCGCCATTTCTGGCGGGCTTTTTCTTTGGAGAAAAGCGATGAAAATGCATGCCGTGAAGGCCGACGTCTTCACCGGGGGTCTGCAGGACGCCGGCTCCTTCAAGTTCGAGATGAACGCAATGGCGTTCCGCTCGGTGATCGACGGCATCTATGCCGACAAGATCCGGGCTCCGGTGCGTGAGTACTGCACCAACGCCTTCGATGCCCACCGCATGGCCGGCAAGGCCGACAAGCCCTTCGACGTTCAGCTCCCGAGCCGCTTCGAGCCGATCTTCCGGGTCCGGGACTACGGCGTCGGCCTCGACCACGACGAGGTGATGAACCTCTACTCGACCATGTTCGCCTCGTCCAAGCGAGAAACGAACGACGCGGTCGGGATGATCGGTCTCGGCTCCAAGTCGGCCTTCGCCTACACCTCGTCCTTCACCGTCACCTGCTGGGACGGGCGGGAGAGGCGGACCTACTCTGCCTTCCTCGGCGACGAGGGCGTGCCACAGATGGCGCTCCTCGACCGCCAGGCCTCGATCGAGCCGAAGGGAGTGGAGATCTCCTTCCCGGTCAAGAACGACGACATCTCCGCGTTCCACACCGCCGCCAAGCGCGTGTTCCTCGGCTTCGACCTCAAGCCGAACGTCGTCAACGAGACGTTCCGGATGGACGACGGCCAGGTCCAGTATCAGGGCACAGGCTGGCGGATGTTTGGCCCGTCGGTCATCAGCCAGCTCCATGCCCGGCAGGGCTGCGTGATCTACCCGATCGACGGCTACTCGATCGGTGAGCCCAACCACCACCTGCTCCGCCACCCGATCGTGATCGACTTCCCGATCGGTAAACTGAGCGTGGCCACGTCCCGTGAGCAGCTCGGCTACGACGCCGACACGATCGCCAACATCAAGAAGCGCCTGGTCGTGGTCGAGAAGGAACTCGCGGCGGAGTGCCAGAAAGAGATCGACGCCTGCCCGACCTTCCTCGAGGCCTGCATCCTCGCCGACGCTAACCAGGGCTACTACTCCGACAAGCGGGCACTCTGGAGCCTCGTCTTCCAGTCCCTGCGCTGGAACGGGAAGCCGCTCGTCCGCAACGTGCTGGTGGACCCGATGAAGTTCACCACCCGCTTCCACTACATCAACGAGGACACCTGCGCGAAGCCGCCGGCGAACTTCGGCTTCCGGGAACGCAGGGGCAACTGGCGAACCTACGACCTCAACACGCTCAAGCACGTCACCTTCATCCTGGAGCCGCAGGACACGAAGTTCGGCACCGCCCGCATGAAGAAGTGGCTGGCGACCGAGTGGAAGCAGGGTGGCGTCGTCTGGATCAAGGAGGAGGCCGACGTCGCTCAGGTGCTCTCCGCCTTCCTGAGCCCGACCACGATCGACCTCTCGACCGTCGACCCGGACCTGAAGAAGCCGGCCAAGGGCCAGGCCCGCAAGGACCCGACCTACGTCCTGAAGGTGCTGCCTTCCAAGAACTTCGTTCCGGTCAAGGCGGCGGAAGGCGGCGTCTACGTCCAGCGCGAGGAGGACCGCTTCAAGATCGGGACACAGTACCTCTCGGAGTCCTACATCCAGAGCTACGTCAATGACGCGATCCGGGCCGGCGTCCTGCCGCCCGACTTCCGGCTCGTCGTCCTGACCAAGCAGTACGACCGGGTCCCCACCCGCTTCGACGGCTGGGTGAGCTTCGAGGACCACCTGAAGGAGAAGCTCAAGGCGGTCTTCGATCCGGCCACCCACACGCTGAAGGAACAGATCGGCCAGATCCGGTCCGACCGGGCGTTCCAGATGCTCGCCAACGACAACGTCAAGCTGCCCTCCGACCTCAAGGACCTGGTCCTGGCCGTGACCATGCAGCCCGACACCAAGACCACCTACGAGCAC
>NZ_JBQYEX010000021.1:0-23767 GCF_052655945.1 Faunimonas sp. B44
GTGGGTGCGGGACGCCATTGCGCGCGAGAAGGCGATCAAGTCATGGCCGCGCGCGTGGAAGATCGCGCTCATCGAGACGGACAACCCCGACTGGCGGGACCTCTCGTCCGACCTGGTGATGTTCTGACGCCGCTGCGGCGTTCCACCCCTGCCGCTTCCACCGTCGTCATGTCGCCGCCACTGTCGTCATGCCGCCTCCACTGTCGTCCTGCCCGGGCTTAACCCGGGCGTCCAGCGGGCGGCGGAGGGGCTGTTCTGGATCGCCGGATCAAGTCCGGCGATGACGACAGAGAAAGGGGCGGGGGCGGTGCTCTGCAGGCGGTTCGGCGATGACGGCAGAGGGTGGGGCTGACCTTGGCCCGCCGCTTCCACTGTCGTCATGCCCGGGCTTGACCCGGGCATCCAGCGGGCGCCGGAGGAGCTGTTGTGGATCGCCGGATCAAGTCCGGCGATGACGACAGAGGGTGGGGTGAGGGCGGTGCTCCGCTGGCGTGCCCGTTGACGACTACAGAGAGAGGGGCCTCCCTGACCGGCCTCTTCCACTGTCGTCATGCCCGGCTTGACCCGGGCGTCCAGCGGGCGCCGGAGGGGCTGTTGTGGATCGCCGGATCAAGTCCGGCGATGACGACAGGGAATGGGGCGGGGGCGGTGCGCCGCATGCGTGCGCCGTGCGATAACGACGGGCGGTGGGGCTGCCCTGGCCTGCCGCCTCCACTGTCGTCATGCCCGGGCTTGACCCGGGCATCCAGCGGGCGCGGGCGGCGGCGGAGGGGCTGATCTGGATCGCCGGATCAAGTCCGGCGATGACGACAGAGAAGGGGGTGAGGGCGGTGCGCCGCAGGCGTGGCTGGCGCTGACGACGGGCGGTGGGGTTGCCTGGTGAGGCTGCCCCTGGTGTGCCTCTTCCACTGTCGTCATGCCCGGGCTTGACCCGGGCGTCCAGCGGGCGCCTCGACGCGGAGGGGCTGTTGTGGATCGCCGGATCAAGTCCGGCGATGACGACAGGGAATGGGGCGGGGGCGGTGCTCCGCATGCGTGCCCGGCAATGACAATGAGTGCGGCGAGGATGGCCATGCTGGAAGGGCGGAGCGCTGCCGCTTCCACTGTCGTCATGCCCGGGCTTGACCCGGGCATCCAGCGGGGCCTCGACGAGGAGGGGCCGTTCTGGATCGCCGGATCAAGTCCGGCGATGACGACAGGGGGTGGGGCGGGGGTGGCGTTGCGCATGCTGGCCCGGCGATGCGACAGGGAATGAGGCGGGGGCGGTGCTCCGCCGAGAAGGGAGGCGTGGATGGCGGGCGGAGAGGGGAAGGCGGGCGGGGAGGGGATGACGGGGCGGCATGCGGGCGAGCTGGCCGGCGCGATCGCGGGGCTGTACCAGCGGCACGCTGCGGCGTTTGACCGGCGGCGGACGCGCAGCCTGTTCGAGCGGGGATGGCTCGAGCGGTTCTCCGCGCTTGCCGGGTCCGGCGCGCCGGTGCTCGACCTCGGCTGCGGGTGCGGGGAGCCGATCGCCCGCTTCCTCGTGGAGGCCGGGCACCCGCTCACCGGCGTCGACACCTCGGAGGCGATGGTCGCGCTCTGCCGTGCGCGCCTGCCCGGCGAAACCTTCCACGTCGCGGACATGCGCGGGCTCGATCTCGGCCGCCGCTTCGCCGGCATCCTCGCCTGGGACAGCTTCTTCCATCTCGGTTTCGACGACCAGCGGGCGATGTTCCCGGTGTTCCGGGCCCATGCGGCGCCCGGCGCGGCGCTGATGTTCACGAGCGGGCCGGCCCACGGGGAGGCGATCGGTACGTTCGAGGGGGAGGCGCTCTACCATGCGAGCCTCGACCCGGCGGCGTACCGTGCGCTGCTTGCGGCGAACGGCTTCGAGGTGGTCCGCCACGTCGCGGACGACCCGGAATGCTACCGGCACACGGTGTGGCTGGCGCGGGCGGGCTGACGCCCGGCACAGGCGGCAGGCAGCCGAAGAGCCGGTTGCCGGGAACGTCTCCAAGGCCTACGTTATAATGTCTGTAGTTACAGGCGGAGGTTCGGGGCGATGGTCACGTTGAAGCTGACCCAGATCGGGAATTCCGTCGGAGCGGTGTTTCCGAAGGAGGCTCTCGCGCGGCTCGGGGTGGAGAAGGGCGATACGCTCTATCTGACGGAAGCGCCCGACGGTTTCCGCCTCACGCCGTACAACCCGGAATTCGAGCGGCAGATGGAACACGCCGAGAAGATCATGAGGAAGAGGCGCAACGCGTTGCGCGCGCTGGCGAAATAGATGCGCCCGATCTGGGTGGAGGAGGAGGTCGTCCTCGCCGTCCACGATGCCCAGATCGAAGAGCACGGCGGCCGGGCCGGCATGCGGGATCCGGGCCTGCTGAAATCCGCGCTGGCGCGGCCACGCAACGTGCTCGCCTACGAGAACGCCGACCTCGCCGCCCTGTGTGCCGCCCATGCCTACGGACTGGCGCGCAATCATCCCTTCGTCGACGGCAACAAGAGGGTTTCGCTCGTCGTCGCCGAACTCTTCCTCGGTCTCAACGGCTACCGGCTCGACGCGAGCGATGCCGAGTGCGTCGCCACCTGGCTCGCGCTTGCCGAAGGCACGCTGGACGAGGCGGGGCTTGCGGCGTGGATCCGCGCCCGCCTCTCCGCTCCCGACGCTGCGGCGGGTGGGTGAATGCTCGCGACTGTCCCCGGCGTACGCCGCCGCGATAGGGTTCCGGCAGGGTCGGCGCACCGCGGCCGGCCCTTCTATGACATGGCACGCGCTTCGGCGCCCGCTCCGCGCGGGGCTCGGTGCGCTCCTGGGCCGGAGGCTGGCGATGGGACGATTTCCGGGAGCGGCGCGGACAGACTGGGCGGCGATCCGGCGCGACTGGGAAAACCCGGACGTGACGCTCGACGCGATCGCCCGGCGCTCCGGGATCGCGACCGGCGAGATCAGGCGGCGGGCGCGGCTGGCGGGCTGGCCGCCCCGCCCGCCGGAGAAGCCGCGCGTGCCGGCGCGGCTCGGCGGCCCGCCCGACCCGGCCGTCGACTGGGACGCGGTGCGCGCCGCCTACGAGGCGGAGGACCGCCCGCTGCGCGACGTGCTCGCGCAGTTCCGCCTGACGCATCACGAGCTGCGGCGCGCGATGGAGCGCCAGGGCTGGCGCAAGCGCCGGGGCATCGACGGCCAGCGCTCCGGGCCGCGGCCGTCGCGGCCGGAGGCGATCGAGGCCCGGATCGAGGAGCTGGTGAGCGCGGGGCTCGGCCAGATCGAGGCGATGCGGCTCGCGGGAAGCGCCGATCACGCCGGAATGCTGCGGCTCCTCGCCCAGGTCATGCGGGTCTGGCGCGCGCTGGAGGCGATGCGGCAGGGGAAGGGCGCGGCAGGCAAGCGCAAGGGAAGCGCGGGCGAGGCGGCGCGCCGGCGCGAGGCGGAGATGCGCGACGCCGACGTCGCGTGGCTGCGCCGGGAGCTGCAGGCGCGCCACGAGCGCCTGCAGCGCGAGGCGGCGCGTCAGGCGGCGCCGGCGGCCGGCTCCAAGGCGGAGTGAGCGGCGGGCGGGCCCCGCTCAGGCGGGTGCTGCGACCGGCTCGACCGCCTCGACGGTGAGGCGGTGCTGCCGGCCGTCGCGCGCCGTCCACAGGATGGACTGACCCTCGGCGAGGCCGATCAGGGCGGCCCCGATCGGCGTCAGCACGGAGACCTTGCCGGCCGCGATGTCGGCCTCCTTGGGGAAGACCAGGGTGACGCGGCGCGGCTCGCCCTCGTCGGCGCGATAGGCGAGCGTCGAGCCCATCCGCACGGTCTTGGCCGAGAGCTTGCGGTCGGGCACGACCACCGCGCGCTCCATCTCGGCCAGCAGCGCCTCGGCCGCATCCGACTGGCTGTCGAGCGCGAGATGGGCGAGGCTCGTGAGGCGGTCGTGGTCGCTTTCGCCGACGACGATCCGCGGCAGGCGCTTGCCGTCCAAATCCTTACGCATGTCGTTCTTCCGCTTTCGGGCGGGCCGCTTCCGCGCGGCTCACGCCTCGCCCCCAATCGGGATGATAGATGGAGATTTCGCCCCGGAAACGCGGTCCGTCGCGGAAGGGCTTCCGCCGGGACCAGCCCCCTCGGCTCGGGGGGCGCAGATGCGGCCGAGCCGGGGGCTACTTGCCCGCGAGCGGGTTCTCTCGCCGGGCGAGGGAGAGGCGGAGGTCGGCCAGCAGGTTCATGAGGGGAAGGTGGCCGCTCGGGCGGCCGGGGTCAAGCCCCGGCCCGGACGGAGGCGGCAGGCCGGGGACGTGGCCCGGCCCGGCTGTCGGAACGGCGCGGCGGCGGGCGCCGCCCGCCTTCAGCGCAGCACGACGACGCGCGTGCCGACCTTCACCTTGTCGTAGAGGTCCGTCACGTCGTCGTTGGTCATCCGGACGCAGCCGGAGGACACCGCCTGGCCGATCGTCCAGGGCTCGTTGGAGCCGTGGATGCGGTAGAGCGTGCTGCCGATATAGAGGGCGCGCGCGCCGAGCGGATTGGCGGGGCCGCCCTCCATGTAGAGGGGCAGGCCCGGCTGCCGCTTGCGCATCTGCGGCGGCGGCGTCCAGCCCGGCCATTCCGCCTTGCGCGTGATGCGGTGCGTGCCGGCCCACTGGAAGCCCTCGCGGCCGACGCCGACGCCGTAGCGGATCGCCTTGCCGTTGCCGAGCACGTAATAGAGCCGCCGCTCCGCGGTGTTCACGACGATCGTGTCGGCGCCGTGGGGGCCGGCATAGTCGACGATCTCGCGCGGCACCGGGTTGTGGCGCTGGCGCGCCGCCGGGCCGAAGGTGACCCACTGCTTGGTCGAGGAATCAAAGAACTTCGTGCCGGCCGTCGCGGCCGCATGGCCCTCCGACTGCATCGCCAGGAGCGCGACCGCGAGGGCGGCCGCCAGAAAAGCCTTCGTCTTCATCTTGTCCCCGCAAAGACCGTTATCGGACGATTGCTTAGCAGGCGCCGCTTGGAAATCCGTTAAAGCGCACGCGCCAAGCCGCGAGGAAGAATACGCCGGCAGGCGCGCCGGGAGAATGCGGCGCCGGCGAAACGGCGCGCGCTGTGTGCCCGGCGCAACGGTCGGCCGGACGGTTGCAACCGGACGAGCGGGAACGAGCCGCCCCGCCCGGCGTTGCAACCGCTGGACCGAGATGCCTTCCGGAAGGAGATCCCCGACATGGCGACCGCGAAAGAACGATTGCTGGAATGGCTGCGCGACGCGCACGCGGCGGAGGAGCAGGCCGAAACCATGCTGAGCGGCATGGCGGGCCGGCTCGAGCACTATCCGCAGCTGAAGGCGCGCATCGAGCAGCACGTCCGCGAGACGCAGCGCCAGGCCGAGCTCGTGCGCGGCTGCATCGAGCGGAACGGCGGCAGCACCTCCGCGCTGAAGGACATGGGCGGCAAGATGCTGGCCATGGGCCAGGCCATGAGCGGCATCTTCGTCAGCGACGAGGTGATGAAGGGGGCGATCGCGAGCCACGCCTTCGAGGCGATGGAGATCGCCTCCTACCGGATCCTGGTCGCCACGGCCGAACAGGTCGGCGACATGGAGACGGCGCGCATCTGCCGCGAGATCCTGGCCGAGGAGGAGGCGATGGCGGCCTGGCTCGACGAGAACCTGCCGGACATCGCGAAGCAATATCTCGCCCGCGAGGAGATGGGGGTTACCGCGAAGCACTGACGGCCGGGCGGCCGCGACACACAATTCCGCCGCGCGGCTGCAACTGCGCGGCGGTTTCCGCGTTGACCCTTTTCTTCGGGCGGCCATGATAAGGGGAGGAGCGGCGGCTTGCGTGCGACGCGGGTACTGGCGGCACTTGCAGCCTTCATCGTCGTCGCCGGGCTGGGCCTGGCGGCTTTCGCGTGGCGCTCGGAGATCGACGCCGTCGATCCTCCGGAGCGCTCCGCCTTCGACCCGGAGACGATCGCGCGCGGCGCGCAACTCGCCGCCGTCGGAAACTGCATCGCCTGCCACACGGTTCCCGGCGGGCAGTCCTTCGCCGGCGGCCTGGCGCTCCCCACCCCGTTCGGCACGATCTATTCGACCAACATCACGCCCGACCCGGAGACCGGGATCGGGCGCTGGAGCGAGGCGGCGTTCCGGCGCTCCATGCGCGAGGGCGTCGACCGCGAGGGCCGCCACCTCTATCCCGCCTTCCCCTACGACCATTACACGCGCGTGACCGACGACGACGTCGGCGCGCTCTACGCCTACCTGATGACGCGCCGCCCCGTGACGGCGGAGGCGCCGGCGAACGACCTGCCGTTCCCGTACAACATCCGGCCGCTGCTTGCCGGCTGGAAGCTCGTCTATCTCGACGAGGGCGCGTTCCGGCCCGACCCGAACCGGAGCGAGGCGTGGAACCGCGGCGCCTATCTCGCCGAGGGCCTCGGCCATTGCGGCTCCTGCCACACGCCCCGCAACCGCTTCGGCGCGCTCGAAGCGGAGCGGCACTGGGCGGGCGGCGAGGCGGAGGGCTGGACGGCCTATCCGATCGACGAGACCTCGCCCGCGCCCGTGCCCTGGGATCCGGAGAGCCTCGCCTTCTATCTCAGGAACGGATGGCACGCCCATCACGGCGTCTCGCGCGGGCCGATGGCGGAGGTCACGGGCAATCTGCGCGCGCTCCCCGACGAGGACATCGAGGCGATCGCGATCTACACGGCCTCCGTCATGGGCGAGCCAACGCCGGAGCGCCTCCGCCAGACCGAGGAACTGCTGGCAGAGGCCGCCGGCGGGCCGGGCGCGATGATCCCCGCAGCCGACAGCCAGGCCGCGCCGGCTGCGCCGGCCGCGCGGAGCGGCGAGGCGATCTATCTCGCCGCCTGCTCGCCGTGCCACGATGCCGGCCGGTCGCTGCCCTTCGGCGGGCTGAACCTCCTGCTGAGCACGGCCGTCAACGCGCCGAGCCCGCAGAACATCGTCAACATGGTCTATTTCGGCCTGCCCGCGGCGGACGGGCAGGCGAGCTCCGTCATGCCCGGCTATCGCGGCGTGATCTCGGAGGACGAGATGGTGGCGCTCCTCGAATATCTTCGCGAGCGCTTTACGGATCGGCCGCCCTGGGAGAATCTCGGCGAGATCGTGCGGGCGACCATGACCGGCGAATACCATGTCCGCGTCCTTCCCTCCGACGGGATCGAGCGGGCACCCGAGAATGTCGGTGCGGAGGACTGACCGATGGCAGTGACGCTCAACGTGAACGGCAGCACGCATGAGGTCGACGCCGATCCGGCGACGCCGCTCCTCTACGCGCTGCGCGACAATCTCGGCCTGAACGGCGCGAAGTACGGCTGCGGGCTCGGGCAGTGCGGATCCTGCACGGTCATGGTCGACGGCGAGCCGGTGTTCTCGTGCGTGACACCGATCCTGATGGTGGAGGGCCGCGCGGTGACGACCGTGGAGGGCCTCGGGACGATCGAGGAGCCGGGCCCGATGCAGAGCGCCTTCATCGAGGCGCAGGCGGCGCAATGCGGCTTCTGCATCCCCGGCATGATGATGCGGGCGCAGGCGCTCCTGCAGAAGAATCCCGCCGCCTCGGACCAGGAGATCAGGGCCGCGCTCGAGCCGAACCTGTGCCGCTGCGGCACCCACATGCGGATCCTGGCCGCGGTGCGCCGCGCCGGCGAGCTGATGCAGGCCGCCGGCCTGCCGGCATCGGATGGGAGGACCGGATGATGCAGACGACAGACCGGAGCGGAATTTCCCGCCGTGCGGTGCTCGCCGGAACCGGCGCGCTCGTCGTCGGCTTCTCGATCGCGGGGGCGGCGCTCGCGCAGGACTCCGCGCCCGCCGCGCAGCCGGCGCCGCCGAAACTGCCGGGCAGCCTGAAGGACTCGCCCTTCCTCGATTCCTGGATAAGGGTCGATGCGGACGGCTCGATCACCGTCTTCACCGGAAAGGTCGAGCTCGGCCAGGGCATCCGGACCGCGCTCATCCAGGTCGCGGCCGAGGAGCTTGAGGTGGAGCCCGGCGAGATCGACCTCGTCACCGCCGACACGGGCCGCACGCCGGACGAGGGCTTCACCGCCGGCAGCCAGTCCATGCAGAACAGCGGGACGGCGATCCGGAACGCCGCGGCGCAGGTGCGCGAGATCCTGATCGCCCAGGCGGCCGAGCGCCTCGGCGTCGCGCCGGGCGAGCTCCGGGCCGAAGGCAAGGCCATCGTCGCCGCCGACGGCACGTCGATCGGCTACGGCGAGCTCGTGTCGGCCGAGCTGCTCCATGTCGAGGCGCAGCCGCAATCGCGCCTGAAGGAGCCCGGGACGTTCCGGGTGATGGGCCAATCGCTGCCGCGGGTCGACATACCGGCCAAGGTGACCGGCAACCCGGCCTACGTGCACGACCTGCGGCTCGAGGGCATGGTCCACGCCCGGGTGGTACGCCCGCCGAGCCAGGGTTCGGAGCTCACTGGGCTCGATTCCAGCGCGGTCGAGGCGATGCCGGGCGTCGTCGCGGTCGTGCGCGACGGCAATTTCCTGGCGGTGGTGGCCGAGCGCGAGTTCCAGGCCGTCTCCGCGATGCGAGCGCTGGCCGCGGCCGCGCAATGGCAGGAGCGCCCGAACCTGCCCGACCAGACGCGGCTGCCGGAGGTGCTGCAATCGCTCGAGCGCGAAGTGGGGACCGTGGCGGAGGAAGGGCAGCCGGCCTTCTCCGGCCAGGTTTACGAAGCCACCTTCACGCGGCCCTACCAGATGCACGCATCGATCGGCCCGTCCTGCGCGGTGGCGGTGATGGGCAATGACGGCCTGACGGTGTGGTCGCACACGCAGGGCGTCTATCCGGACCAGCGGGCGATCGCCGAGATGCTCGCCATGCCGCCCGAGCAGGTGCGGGTGATCCACATGGAGGGCTCCGGCTGCTACGGCCACAACGGCGCCGACGATGCGGCCGCCGATGCCGCCATGATCGCACGCGCGCTCCCCGGGCGGCCCGTCCGGGTCCAGTGGATGCGCGAGCAGGAGCACGCCTGGGAGCCCTACGGGCCGGCCATGATGATGAAGGTCCGCGCCACGCTCGGCGAGGACGGGCGCATCCGCGACTGGGCCTACGACCTGTGGAGCAACGTGCATTCGACGCGGCCGGGCGGCGCCGCCTCGCTGCTCGCCGCCCGCCACCGGCAGGATGCCGTCACGCCGCCGCCGGCGCGCCTCAACATCAGCCAGGCCGGCAACGGCGACCGCAATTCGAACCCGCTCTACGTCTTCCCGAACAAGCGCGTGCTCTGGCACTTCCTGCCCGACATGCCGCTCCGCGTGTCGGCGCTGCGGGCGCTCGGCGCCTATGCGAACGTGTTCGCCATCGAGAGCTTCATGGACGATCTGGCGCTCGCGGCGGAGGCCGACCCGGTCGAGTTCCGGCTGCGCCATCTCGACGATCCGCGGGCGCGGGACGTCGTGACGCTCGCCGCCGAGCGCTTCGGCTGGGACGGCTGGCAGGCCAGGGCCGGCCGCGGCCGCGGCTTCGCCTTCGCGAAATACAAGAACCTCGCCGCCTATCTCGCGCTGGCGGTGGAGGCCGAGGTCGAGCCGGAGACGGGCAGGGTTCGTGTGGTGCGGGCCGTGAGCGCCATCGACAGCGGCGAGATCGTCAATCCGGACGGGATCAGGAACCAGACGGAAGGCGGCATCCTGCAGGCGATCAGCTGGACGCTCTACGAGGCGGTCACCTTCGACGACACGCGGATCACCAGCGTCGACTGGTCGAGCTATCCGATCCTGCGCTTCAGGAGCGTGCCGGAGAGCGTCGAGGTGCACATCGTGGAGCGGCCGGGCGAGGCGTTCCTCGGCACCGGCGAGGCGGCGCAGGGGCCGGTGGCGGCGGCGGTGGCCAACGCCGTGCGCGACGCGATCGGCAAGAGGATCCACGATTTGCCGCTCAGCCGCCAGCGCGTGAAGCAGGCGATCGGCGTCTGACGCGGGCGGCGCGACGGGCCGCACCCGATCGGCGATCAGCCCGAACGCCGCCGCTCCACGTCGTCATCGCCGGCCGGCCCGGCGATCCACAAGATCCGGTCCGCCCGCCCCCGGGCCCAATGATGCCAGGGTCGAGCCCGGGCAGGACGGCAGGGGGAGGCAGTGGAGGATGGGCGGATGGTGGGCGCGACAGGGATTGAACCTGTGACCCCTCCCGTGTGAAGGGAGTGCTCTCCCGCTGAGCTACGCGCCCGGGCCGCGGCGGTGCCGCGGAGGTCGACGTGTAATAGGTAGCGGCCCCGCGCCCGTCAAGAAGCTTCGGCCCTGAGCCTCGGGGCGACCAGCGCGCCGAGCGCGGCGGCATCGAGGGCGGAATAATCGTCCAGGAGAAGGTCGGGGACGAGTTCGACCATCGGCACGGTCGTGTAGCCGAAGCTCACGCCGACGATGGGCATGCCGGCGGCGCGCGCCGTCTCAACGTCGGTGCGGGAATCGCCGACCATGATCGAGCGCTCCGGCTCGCCGCCGGCGAGCGCGACGGTGCGCAGGAGATGGCCGGGATGCGGCTTGCGGACGTCGAAGGTGTCGGCCCCGCAGATCGCGCGGAAGCGCGCCGTCAGCGACAGCGTGTCGAGCAGGCGGCGCGACAGGCCCTCGAGCTTGTTGGTGCAGATCGCGAACGCCCAGCCGGCGGCGGCGAGCGCGTCGAGCGCGTCGAGCACGCCCGGATAGGGCCGGCTGCCCTCGCAGATGTGCTCGGAATAATAGTCCAGGAAGCCGGCATGCATGCGGTCGAGGAGAGCGGCGGAGGGGGCGACGTCCTGCTTCTGCAGGGCAACCTCGATGAGATGGCGGGCGCCGCGGCCGATGCCCTCGCGCGCGGACGGGTCGGCCTTCGGGAAGCCGTGGGCGACCAGCACCGCGTCGAGCGCGGCGAGCAGGTCCGGGGCGGTGTCGACCAGCGTGCCGTCGAGGTCGAAGACGATCAGGGAATCACGCATCCGGGCAACTATAGCGGCAAATGCCCGCGGCGCAGCCCTTCGCGGGCGCCGCCGACGCGGCAATAGGAATGCGCGTAGCGCTGTGTTATGCGCGCATCACCTGATCCGGCCGCTGGAAGGACGATGGCTGACGATCTCAAGCGCCGCGCCGCCGAGGCTGCGCTCGCCCATGTGGAGAGCGGGATGCGGCTGGGGCTGGGCACCGGCTCCACGGCCGCCTTCTTCGTGAAGGGGCTCGCCGAGAGGGTTTCGGGCGGCCTCGACGTGGTCGGCGTGCCGACCTCGGAGGCGACCGCCGCCCTGGCGCGGGCCCTCGGCGTGCCGCTCGCCACGCTCGAGGACTATCCGGAGCTCGACCTGGCGGTCGACGGCGCCGACGAGATCGGGCCCGGCCTGTCGCTCGTGAAGGGCGGCGGCGGGGCGCTGCTCAGGGAGAAGATCGTCGCGCACGCGGCGCGGCGCATGATCGTGATCGCCGACGCCTCCAAGGTGGTCGACACGCTCGGCGCCTTTCCCCTGCCGATCGAGGCGGTGCCGTTCGGGCTCGCCGCCACCAGCCTCGCCGTCGAGCGATGCGCGCTGGAGCTCGGCCTGTCCTGCGCGCTCGACCTGCGCCGGCGCGACGGCGAGGTGGCGAAGACGGACGGCGGCAACTGGCTGCTGGACGCATCTTTTGGCCGCATTCCGGAACCAGAAGCGCTCGCACGCGAGCTCTCGGCGCTGCCCGGCGTCGTCGAGCACGGCCTGTTCCTCGGCTATGCCGACCTGGCGATCATCGCCGGCCCGGACGGGCTCCAGGAGATCGCCGCGTGAGCGCACCCGCTTTCCACGAACTCAGCGCCCGCCGCGGGCGCATCGGGAGTCAGACGATGAAGCATCTCTTTGCCGCCCTCGCCGTGGCGGCCGGACTAGCCACGATTGCGCCCGCCTTCGCGCAGGCGCCGGACGCCGAGACGCTGGCGGTCGCCCGCCAGGTCGTGCAGGTGAGCGGGTCCGGCCGGACCTTCGACGAGATCCTGCCGAACGTCGCCGACCAGGCGAAGACGACCTTCATCCGCTCCAATCCGCAGATGCAGCTCGGCATCATCGAGGTGGTCGACCGCGTGGCGCTGTCGATGGTCGACCGCCGCAGGGAACTCGACGACCGGCTCGCCGAGGTCTGGACGGAGTTCTTCGACAAGGCGCAGCTGGAAGCGCTCCTGGTGTTTTACAACACGCCGGCCGGCCAGCGGCTCGCCGAGATCCAGCCGAGGCTGCTCGGTGGCCAGCTGCAGATCGCGCAGGAATGGGCGCAGGAGATCGGCGAGGAGATCGTGCAGAAGGTCACCGCCGAACTCGACACGATGGTGAAGAACGAGACGACCCGGCTCGAGGGCTCCGGCCAGCCGGCCGCGCCGCAGTCGAACCCGCAATAAGGCGAGCCGTGGCGCGGGACTACGACCTCTTCGTCATCGGCGCCGGCTCCGGCGGCGTCCGCGCCGCGCGCAAGGCGGCGGAAGCCGGCGCGCGGGTGGGGATCGCCGAATCGGACCGGATCGGCGGCACCTGCGTGATCCGCGGCTGCGTGCCGAAGAAGCTCCTCGTCTACGCCTCGCAATTCTCCGAGGCGTTCGAGGATTCCGCCGGCTACGGCTGGACGCTCGGCGAGGCGCGGTTCGACTGGCCGACGCTGATCGCCAACAAGGACAAGGAGATCGCCCGGCTGGAAGGCCTCTACCGCGCGAACCTCGAACGCTCGAACGTCGAGATCTTCGAGAGCCGCGCGGTCCTCGCCGGCGACCATCGCGTGCGGCTCGAGGCGCTCGGGCAGACCGTCACGGCCGACACGATCCTGGTCGCCACCGGCGGGCGCGCCAACCCGCACGCCGACCTGCCGGGCCACGAGCACTGCATCACCTCGAACGAGGCGTTCCACCTGGAGCGGCTGCCGGAGAAGATCCTGATCGCCGGCGGCGGCTACATCGCCGTGGAGTTCGCCGGCATCTTCAACGGGCTCGGCGTCGACACGACGCTCGTCTATCGCGGCGGCGAGGTGCTGTCGCGCTTCGACATGGACCTGCGCCGGCTGCTCCATGCCGAGATGACCAACAAGGGCATCCGCATCCTCTGCCGGACGATCTTCGAGCGCATCGAGAAGCGCCCCGACGGGCGGCTGCGCGCGCATCTCTCCACCGGCGAGATCGAGGACGCGGACAGCATCATGCTGGCGGTCGGGCGGCTCCCCAACACCGACGGCCTTGGGCTGGAGGCGGCGGGCGTGGAACTCGACGCCCGCGGCGCGATCGTCGTCGACGCCTATTCGAAGACGGCCGTCGACCACATCTTCGCGATCGGCGACGTGACCGACCGGCTGCAGCTGACGCCGGTCGCGATCCACGAGGCGATGTGCTTCGTGGACACGGTCTATCGCGGCCGCCCGACCAGGCCCGACCACGACCTCGTCGCGACGGCGGTGTTCTCGCACCCGGAGATCGGCACGGTCGGGCTGACCGAGGACGAGGCGCGCCTTCGCCATGCCGACCTCGACATCTACAAGACGGCGTTCCGGCCGATGCGGCACACGCTGTCCGGCCGCTCCGACCGCATGCTGATGAAGCTCGTCGTGGAGCCCGACTCAGGGCGCATCCTCGGCGCCCACGTGCTCGGCCCCGACGCCGGCGAGATGGCGCAGCTCCTCGCCATCCCGCTCAAGATGGGCGCGAAGATCGCTGATTTCGACCGGACCATGGCGGTCCACCCGACGGCGGCGGAGGAGCTCGTCACCTTCGCCGGCCCGACCGAGCGCATCCGCGCGGGCGAGAGCGTCGCCGCCTAAGCCTTCAGCGCGTGGGCGCACCAGGCGGCGAGGAGGCCGCCGAGGCCGAGCAGGCCGAAGGTGAGGCCCCAGGCGGCGGAGGGGCCGAGATCGGCCGCGCCGGCGGCGTCGAGCACGAAGCCGGCCGCGATCGGCGCCACCGCGCCGGCGCCGAAGCCGAAGAGCGCCCGCACGGCGAGCACGGCGCCGAGATAGCCCGGCTCCACCACCTCCGTGATCGCCGTCGTCAGCACGGGCGAATCGCCGATCGTGAGGAAGGCGTGGACGAGCCCGATCAGCGCGAGCACCAAGGCGGGAAGCGCCACCAGCCAGCCGATCGAGAGCGACAGGGCGGAGGCGGCGAGCGCGACGCCGAGGAGCACGCTCCGGCGGCTGAACCGGTCGGAGAGCATGCCGATCGAGAATGCCGCGGACGCGCCGAGGACGTGCATGGCGGCGGTGAGCCACGCGCTCTTGCCGCTCGCATCGAGAAGGCCGGAGCCGGAGAGGGCGAGGCTCGCCGCGATGAGCGTCGGCATCCAGGCCCAGCCGCCGAGAAGCTCCCAGGAATGGGCGGTGTAGCCCGCCGTCAAAAGCCGCGCCTCGCGGTTGCGGAAGAGCGCGCCGGACAGGCCGAGAGCGGGCGAGCGCCGGTGGACGCGGTTCGGCAGCGGGTGGAGCGCGAAGAGCAGGATCAGCGTGCCGATCCCGGGCAAGAGCCCGGTGAGGACGAAGGCCGCCATGTGCCCGCCGAGCGCGATGCCGATGCCGCTTACGGCGAGCGAGAAGGCGTAGCCGAGCGAGGTGGAGGCGATCAGCCAGCCCATCGCCGTGCCGCGCCGCTCCGGCGCGGAGCGCTCGGCGAAAAGCATGACGAGCGGCGTGTAGATGCCGCCCTGCCAGAGCCCGACATTGGCGTAGAGCAGGAGCGCGCTCGTCCAGTCATGGGCCAAGAAGCCGAAGGCGGCGGAGGCGAGCGCACTGCCGACAGCGGAGATCTGCACCGCGCGCTTGGCGCCGATGTGGTCGGCCGCCCAGCCGAAGACGAAGAGCGAGACGGCGTAGGCGATCGTGAAGGCGGTGACGATCGCGCCGGCCTCGACCGCCGAGATCGCCCACGCGTCCTTGAGGAGCGGTATCACGGCCGCGACCGTCATGAAGGTCGCGAACAGGAAGATGCGGGACAGGCAGACGACGAGCGTCCAGCGGTCCGTTCGCGCCGCGGGCATGCCGTGCGGCCTCGTGCTCAGTGCCGACCGTGCTGCCCGTGCTGCCCCTGCGGCGACGAATAGCCCCGCAACGCGGCATAGTGCGCAATCTGCTCGGGCGTGAGCGCGGCCGCCGTCGTGAGATGGTGGCGGAGATGCGTCGCGCGCAGTTCGGCCTGCAGGCGGCCGATCTCGAGCAGCGTCGCCGAGAGGCTCGCCGGCGTGATCGTGCGTTCCGCGAAGGCGCGGTCGAGGCCCGCCTCCTGCTCGATGAGGAGCGCCCCGAGCGCGCTCGCCTCGGCCTGCATGTCGGCGTGGATCTCCTCCACCTCCTCCCTCTGGTCGAGGCTCAGCGCGAGCTCGTCGGCGAGTTCCAGCACGTGGAGGGGACCGGGATAGCCGTTCAGCTCCGCGGCGAGCGCCATGCCCATCCCGCGCCCGGCGCGCAGATCCGCGATCTCCTCGTCGGACAGCGCCTTGAGGCTCCGCTGCTCGTGGCCGGCATAGGGCTGGGCCGTCTCGGCCGGCGCGGCCGTGATGAAGGAGAAGACCAGCGTCGCGAAGATGATGGACTGCATCGGATGGACTCGCATGGAAGCGACGAGGACGGGTAGCACGTCGGTGGGCGTGCCGCGACATCGCCGCCGCATGGCTCGCATGCCGCGGCACGCGATCGCCGCATGGCTCCATGCGCCGGCTCAGGCGGTGTCGCAGCCCTCCAGCGTCTCGCGGACGAGGTGGTCGACGACGGCGCGGAGCGCGCCCTGCTCGTCCTGCCCCGCTTCCAGGGCGCTGCGGTAGGTGGCGACCTGGCGGTCGGCGCTCGTGCCTTCGGCGACGATGCGGCGGACGTGCTCCACCTCGGCGCGGCATTCGAGCGCCTCGGAATCCTCCGCGACCAGCGCCAGCAGCTCCTCGACCAGGGCGGCGAGGGGCACGGCCTCGGCCTTGCCGAAGTCGATCAGGCTGGCGGCGGGGCCGTGGCGCTGCGCGAGCCAGCGGTTCTCGCTGATGAGGGCGAGCGGATAGTGCCGCCAGCGCTGGTTGTTGCGCTTAAGCCGGCAGAGCATGCGGACGATGCATCGGTAAAGGCTCGCGACCGCAACGGCGTCGGCGAGTCTGGTGCAGGTGTCGGTGATGCGCATCTCGAGCGTCGGGTAGCGCGCGGACGGGCGGAGATCCCACCAGATGCGGGTGGCATCCTCGATCAGCCTGCATTCGGTCAGCACGCGCACGAGCCGGCGGTACTCCGATGCGCTCTCGAAGACCGGCGGCAGGCCGGCCCGCGGCAGCTCGTTGAGGACGCCGAGGCGATAGGATTTCAGCCCGGTCTCGCGGCCGCGCCAGAAGGGCGACGAGGTGCTGAGCGCCAGGAGGTGCGGCAGGAAGTAGATGAGCTGGTTGTGGAGGTCGATCCTGAGGTCCTCGTCCTCCACGGCGACGTGGACGTGCATGCCGGAGACGAGGAGGCGGTGGGCGACGACCTGGTACTTCTCGGCGAGCGTCCGGTAGCGGTCCTTGTCGGTGCTGCGCTGGCGGCTCCAGTCGGCGAAGGGATGGGTCGAGGCGGCGATCGGCGCGAGCCCGTGGCGGCGGGCCTCGTCGGCGATCGAGGCGCGCATGCTGGCGAGCCCGCTGCGCACCGCCGGCATCGAGGTGCAGACTTCGGTGCCGACCTCGATCTGGCAGCGCAGGAATTCCGGCGCGACGCGGCGGCCGAGGATCTCGCCCAGTGCCTCCATCAAGGCGGGCGGGGGGTCGACCGCGAGATCGCGGGTCTCGAGATCGACGAGGAGGTACTCCTCCTCCACCCCGACGGTGAGCGGCGGCAGGTCGCGCATCGAGCCTCCGGTTCGGAGCCGTTGCCGAATTTCAACGAACGCGTGGCGGGCCGCAAGGGTCCCCGGCGCCGCCGGCGCGGTGGCCACGGGCGGTCATGCCCGGGGCGTCGACCGGCATCGACCGGGGCCTCGCGAGCGGAAACGCTGCTGCTGGATCGCCGGGTCTAGCCCGGCGATGACGACAGAGAGTGGGGCGGGGGCGGGGCGTCGCCTCCCGCACTGTCGTCCTGCCCAGGCTTGACCCGGGCATCCAGCGCGACGGTGCCGCTGGGGGCGCTGCCTGGATCGCCGGATCAAGTCCGGCGATGACGACAGGGAAGGGGGCTGGGGGGCGGTGCGCCGCTTGCGAGCCCGAGGACGACAGCGAGTGGGGCGGGGCGGGGGCGGGGCGTCGCCTCCCGCACTGGATGCCCGGGCTTGACCCGGGCATCCAGTGCGACGGTGCCGCTGGGGGGCGTTGGCTGGATCGCCGGATCACGTCCGGCGACGACGACAGAGAGTGGGGCGGGGGCGGTGCTCCGCATGCGAGTCCGGCGGGGGCCACGGAGGGTGGGGCGGGGGCGGTGCTCCGCATGCGAGCCCGACGACGACGAGAGGGGGTGCTGCGGCGAGGGTGGCGGGACGCCGTTTTTCTGGCGCGAGCGGCACCTGCTTGTTATATGCGCGCGCAGGGGAGCGGCGCCGGGCGGGCATGCCGGCGTCGCACTTCCGTGTTTCTGTACGGATAACGCGCCCTCAGCGGCGCGTTTCGGGAGCTTGCGATGAGCGAGAATTGGACACCGGCGAGCTGGCGGTCGAAGCCGATCGTGCAGGTGCCGGACTATCCGGACCAGGAGGCGCTGGCCGAGGTCGAGGGCCGGCTTGCGACCTATCCGCCGCTCGTCTTCGCCGGCGAGGCGCGGGCCCTGCAGCGCCACCTCGCGGAGGTCGCGGAAGGCCGCGCCTTCCTGCTCCAGGGCGGCGACTGCGCGGAGAGCTTCGTCGAGCACCGCGCCGACAACATCCGCGACTTCTTCCGCGTCTTCCTGCAGATGGCGGTGGTGCTGACGTTTGCGGCCAAGTCGCCGGTGGTGAAGGTCGGGCGGATCGCCGGCCAGTTCGCCAAGCCGCGCTCCGAGCCGATGGAGCGGCAGGGCGACCAGCTGCTGCCGAGCTATCGCGGCGACATCATCAACGGCATCGAGTTCACGGAAGGCTCGCGCACGCCCGACCCGATGCGCCTCGAAATGGCGTACCGGCAGTCGGCCGCGACGCTGAACCTCCTGCGCGCCTTCGCCCAGGGCGGCTACGCCAATCTCGAGCACGTGCACCAGTGGATGCTCGGCTTCGTCGCCGACAGCCCGCAGCGCGAGCGCTACGAGCAGCTCGCCGACCGCATCACCGAGACGCTGGACTTCATGCGCGCGATCGGAATCGACGCCGATCGCACGCCGGAGCTGCGCCAGACCGATTTCTTCACCAGCCACGAGGCGCTGCTGCTCGGCTTCGAGGAGGCGTTGACGCGCGTCGATTCCACCACCGGCGACTGGTACGCGACGTCGGGCCACATGATCTGGGTCGGCGAGCGCACGCGCCAGACCGACCATGCGCATTTCGAGTTCTGCCGCGGCGTGAAGAACCCGGTCGGGCTGAAATGCGGCCCGAACATGCAGCCAGACGAGCTGCTGCGCTCGATCGACCTCCTCAACCCGAAGAACGAGCCGGGGCGGCTGACCCTCATCATGCGCTTCGGCGCCGACAAGATCGCCGAGCGTCTGCCGCGGCTGATCAGGGCGGTGGAGCGCGAGGGCCGCAAGGTCGTGTGGTCGTGCGACCCGATGCACGGCAACACGATCAAGGCGACGACCGGCTTCAAGACGCGGCCGTTCGAGCTGATCCTGCGCGAGGTGGAGACCTTCTTCAGCGTCCACCGGGCCGAGGGCACGCATGGCGGCGGCATCCACATCGAGATGACGGGCAAGAACGTCACCGAATGCACCGGCGGCGCGCGGGCCGTGTCCGACGCCGACCTCTCGGACCGCTACCACACGCATTGCGACCCGCGGCTCAACGCCGACCAGGCGCTCGAACTCGCGTTCCTGGTGGCCGAGCTCCTGAAGAAGGAGCGGCTCGGCCACGAGAACAGGTTCGCGGCGGGCGCCTGAGCCGAGGCCGGGCCGGGTCGGCCGTTACGGTTCGTCGACGCATCTCGGGCATGATCCGCAGTGCCTGCGGCCCGAGGGCCGCGGCGGCGGGCGGGCACTGGGCGAAGAGGCGGGCATGGAAGCGGACCGGGCGGCAGAGCGGGCGAGGAGCCCCGTCTTCGGAAACCGGCGGCGGCCGTCGGCGCTGCCGGGCAAGGGCGGGCTCACGCGCATCCTCGATTCCGCCGCCAATTCCTTCCGCGGCATGAAGGAGGGCCTGCGCACCGAGGCCGCCATCCAGCAGGAATTCGCGATCGCGGCCGTGTTCGTGCCGCTCTCCTTCGTTCTCGCCACCTCCGTCTGGGTCTGGGTCGCGCTCGTCGCGAGCCTCCTCTTCGTGCTCGTCGTGGAGTTCCTCAACACGGCCGTCGAGCGGCTCTGCAACCACGTCACGCCGGAGCTGCACGACGCGATCCGGGTGACGAAGGACCTCGCCTCGTCGGCCGTGTTCTTCGCGCTCTCTCTGGCGGGGCTCGTGTGGGGCGCGGCGGCGCTCCTGCGCCTCGGCCTCATCGGGTGACTTCAGAGCGGTGAACGCAGCGTCGCCGGTTCGCGGACTGGCCGGACGGCATGCGCCTGCGTATCTCTCAAGGCGAAGGCCTCCCCTGCGGGCGGCCGTTGAGGACCAGCCATGAGACAGCAATCTGCAGCCGCCGCGCCGGCGAGCGCGCGCGGACCGATCGCGCCGGGCGTGCGCATCGGCCACGTCCACCTGAAGGTCGCGGACCTGGAGCGCGCGCTCGGCTTCTATTGCGGCGTGCTCGGCTTCGAGCTGACGCAGCGCTACGGCAGCCAGGCCGCCTTCGTGTCGGCCGGCGGCTATCACCACCATATCGGCCTCAACACCTGGGAGAGCCTCGGCGGCAAGCCGCCTGCGCCCGGCACGACCGGCCTGTACCACCTCGCGATCCTCTACCCGACGCGGGCCTGCCTCGCCGACGCGCTCGTGCGCCTCGCCGAGGCCGGGGTGCGGCTCGAGGGCGCGTCCGACCACGGGGTGAGCGAGGCGCTCTATCTGCGCGACCCGGACGGCAACGGCGTCGAGCTCTACTGGGACCGGCCGGAGGCGGAATGGCCGCGCGGGCCGGACGGCGAGATCGCGATGGTGACGCGGCGGCTCGACCTCGACGGCCTCATCGCCGAAGCGCCGGAGCGCGCGGCGGCCTGATTGTCGGGGCAGGCGCGGCGCGTTACATGCCGGGGGACCCTGCGGCCAGGACGGCCGCCTCCACTCCCCGGCAGGCCCGATGTCACCCGTCGTCCGCTTCGCACCGTCCCCGACGGGCCGCATCCACATCGGCAACGCCCGCACCGCGCTCTGCAACTGGCTCTTCGCCAAGCGCGCGGGCGGCATCTTCGTGCTGCGCTTCGACGACACCGACGCGGAGCGGTCGCGGGCGGAATTCGCCGATGCGATCCTCGCCGACCTGCGCTGGCTCGGGCTCGAGCCTGACCGCATCGAGCACCAGTCGGCGCGGGTTGCGGCCTATCGCGAGGCGGCGGAGAGGCTGAAGGCGAGCGGACATCTCTATGCCTGCTACGAGACGGCGGAGGAGCTCGAGCGCCGGCGCCGCCGGCAGCGGCAGCGCGGCCTGCCGCCGGTCTACGATCGCGGCGCGCTGAGGCTCACGGACGCGGAGCGGCGGCGGCTGGAGGCGGAGGGGCGGCGGCCGCACTGGCGCTTCCTGCTGCCGAACTTCCGCGACGATCCCCACGCGCCCGAGCGGACCGAGGCCGGGTGGACGGACCTCTTCCGCGGCGCGCAGGCGGTCGACCTCGCCTCCATGTCCGACCCGGTGCTGGTGCGGGAGGACGGGAGCTTCACCTACACGCTGCCCTCCGTGGTCGACGACGTCGCCTTCGGCATCACGCACGTGATCCGCGGCGACGACCACGTCACCAATACCGGCGCGCAGATCGCGCTGTTCCGGGCGCTGGGTGCCGCGCCGCCGGCCTTCGGGCACCACAACCTGCTGCAATCGGCCGAGGGCGAGGGGCTGTCGAAGCGGAACGCGGCGCTGTCGCTCGGCGCACTGCGCGCGGACGGGATCGAGGCGCTCGCGGTCGCGGCCTTCGCGGTGCTGGTCGGCACGTCGGAGCCGATCCGCCCGGTCGGCTCGCTGGAGGAACTCGCCGCGCTCTTCTCGCCGGAGAAGGTGAACCGGGCGCCGGCGCGCTTCAGCGTGGCGGAGCTGCGCGTGCTGAACGGCAAGCTGCTCGCGGCGCTGCCCTACGAAGCCGTCGCCGACCGTCTGGCCGCGCTCGGAATCGGCGGCGGCGCCGCCTTCTGGCACGCGGTCCGGGGCAACATCGAGCGCCTGGAGGACGCGCGGCGCTGGTGGGCGATCGTGGAGGGGCCGGTCGAGCCCGCGGCGGAGGCGGCCGATCGGGATTTCCTCGAGGCGGCGGCGGCGCTCGCCCCGCCCGAGCCGTGGGGCGAGGCGACCTGGGCCGAATGGACCGGCCGCCTGCGGGAGGCAACGGGGCGGAAGGGCAAGGCGCTCTTCATGCCGCTCAGGCTGGCGCTGACCGGGCTCAGTTCGGGACCGGAGTTAGCAGCACTTCTTCCGCTCGTTGGCCGCCCCAATACGCTGGCCCGACTATCCGCACGTTCCGCCCGCCCGGACCCGACGGGCTCTCCACGAGCGCCGGCTGCAGGGCCGGACCGGGCGTGAAGCCGCCGAGGCGGTTGTCGACCGTTTCCGGATCCTCGCCATAGCCGGGGCGGGCGAGCGGCAGCGGCGGCAGGGCGGCATTCGCCGGCGCGGCCGTCGACCCGGTGACGGCCGGCGAGGGCGGCGCGTCCGTCCGCGTCGCCACGACCGAATAGGCGCCCCTCGGCGCGCCGCAGCTGCAGCTCTTGTCGAAGGTCTTGCGGTACTTGAAGGCGTTCGGCAGCTCGCTGTAGGGGACGCCGGCGAGCGAGACCATCGCCTCGGATTCGGTGCCGGGATTGGGATGGTAGAAGAGGTCCACGCGCGTGCCCGGGCAGAGCGCCTGGCAGGCGTCGAGGTCGCGGGTGAAGTTCTCCCGGCCGGTGGCGAAGCTGACCGGGAAGTAATAGCCGTCGCAGCTGCGGACGCAGAGCGTGCGGTAGGTCCCGCGCCCCGCGAAGCTCTGCCGCGGCTCCGCCGCGTCGGGGAGGTCGCGCAACGTGCCGCTGCCGCGCCTGGCGGTCGTCACGCCTTCCGCGCCGCAGCCCTGGCGCGCCATCTGGGCGCGGATCTGCCGGATGTCACCCGCCGATGCGGACCCGCCGGCGCGCGCCCGCATCTGGTCGAGGCGGGCGAGGTTCGCTTCCATCTGGTTGATCTTCGGCAGGAGCGTGCGGCAGACCGGCTGCGGCTGGGCGCGGAAGAACAGGAAGCCGCCGCCGAAGCAGCCCGCCTGCCGCGCCTGGTTGCGGGTCTGCTGGAGCACATAGGCCTGCTCCTGATAGGCGCGCCGGTACTGCAGCGCCTGCGACGCCCCGCCGTTCTGGAGACGGTTCAGCTCGGCCTGGAGCGCGCGGCAGCTCGCCGCTTCGGCATGGCCGGCGGCGACCGTCGCGGTCAGCACGGCGGCGGCGAGCGCCCTACGCAACACATGCTTCTCCCTGCTTCGACGAGACGGCAACGCTCAAAGCCAGGTGCCACGATCCGGCTGAACGCAGACTGAACCCGGATGGCCGTGGCGGACCATCATAGCAGGGTCGGAACGGGCGGTGCAGCGTTTGTGCGTGCGGCCCTCAGGCAATCGCAATCCGGGCGGCGCGATCCTATGTGTCTGCCGTTCCCGGAGGATCCCCCATGCGCCACTGGCTCGCTCTCCTGCTCGTCTTCGCTCTCGCCGGACCGGCGCTCGCCGACGGGCCGGACCTCATCTTCAAGAAGTCGACCGTCTTCAAGCTCTTGACGCCGGACCACAAGCTCGCCGTCTACGGCATCGACGACCCGGTGGTGGAAGGTGTCGCCTGCCATTACACGCAGCCGGAGAAGGGCGGCGTGTCCGGCATGCTGGGCGTCGCCGAGGAGGTCTCCGACATCTCGCTCGCCTGCCGGCAGGTCGGGCCGATCCGCTTCAAGGCGAAGGTCAAGCAGGGCGACGAGGTGTTCAGCGAGCGCCGCTCGCTCATCTTCAAGCGCATGCAGATCGTGCGCGGCTGCGACGCCAAGCGCAACGTCCTCGTCTACCTGGTCTATTCGGACCGGCTGATCGAGGGCTCGCCGAAGAACTCGACCTCGTCCGTGCCGATCATGCCCTGGGCCGACGAGGAGCCGGCGCGCTGCGCGGAGTTCATGAGATAGGTGCTCTGCGCTTCCCCCGCACCGTCGTCCTGCCCGGGCTTGAGCCGCGCATCCGGCGCGTCCGTGCCGCTGCGGGCGCCGCTTGTGGATCGCCGGATCAAGTCCGGCGATGACGACAGGGGGTGGGGCGGGGGTGGTGCTGCTGACGCCCTGCATTTCCTCTCGTTCTGTCGTCCTGCCCGGGCTTGACCCGGGCATCCAGCGCGGCCGTGCCGCGGGGGGCGCTGCCTGGATCGCCGGATCAAGTCCGGCGATGACGACAGAGAGTGGGGCGGGGGTGGTGCTGCTGACCCCCTGCGTTTCCTCTCGTTCTGTCGTCCTGCCCGGGCTTGACCCGGGCATCCAGTGCGGCCGTGCCGCAGGGCTGGCGCTCGTGGATCGCCGGATCAAGTCCGGCGATGACGACAGAGAGAGGGGCGGGGGCGGTGCTTGTGGATCGCCGGATCGAGGTCGGGCGATGACGACAGGGGGTGGGGCGGGGGTGGTGCTGCTGACCCCCTGCGTTTCCTCTCGTTCTGTCGTCCTGCCCGGGCTTGACCCT
>NZ_JBQYEX010000022.1:0-19987 GCF_052655945.1 Faunimonas sp. B44
ATGCTCGTAGGTGGTCTTGGTGTTGGGCTGCATGCTCACGGCCAGGACCAGGTCCTGGAGGTCGGAGGGCAGCTTGACGTTGTCGTTGGCGAGCATCTGGAACGCCCGGTCGGAGCGGATCTGGCCGATCTGTTCCTTCAGCGTGTGGGTGGTCGGATCGAAGACCGCCTTGAGCTGCGCCTTCAGGTGATCCTCGAAGCTCACCCAACCGTCGAAGCGGGTGGGGACCCGTTCGTACTGCTTGGTGAGGACGACGAGCCGGAAGTCGGGCGGCAGGACGCCGGCCCGGATGGCGTCATTGACGTAGCTCTGGAGGTAGGACTCCGAGAGGTACTGCGTCCCGATCTTGAAGCGGTCCTCCTCGCGCTGGATGTATACGCCACCCTCCGCCGCCTTGACCGGTGCGTGGGCCTTGCCCGGCAGCACCTTCAGGACGTAGGTCGGGTCCTTGCGGGCCTGGCCTTTGGCCGGCTTCTTCACGTCCGGGTCGACGGTCGAGAGATCGATCGTGGTCGGGCCGAGGAAGGTGTCGAGCAGCGTGGCGACGTCGGCCTCCTCCTTGATCCAGACGACGCCGCCCTCCTTCCACTCATTCGCCAGCCACTTCTTCATGCGGGCGGTGCCGAACTTCGTGTCCTGCGGCTCCAGGATGAAGGTGACGCGCTTGAGTGTGTTGAGGTCGTAGGTCCGCCAGTTGCCCCGGCGTTCACGGAAGCCGAAGTTCGCCGGCGGCTTCGCGCAATTGTCCTCGGTGATGTAGTGGAAGCGGGTGGTGAACTTCATCGGGTCGACCGACACGCTGCCGACGAGCGGCCTCCCGTTCCAGAGCAGGGACTGGTAGACGAGGTTCCAGAGCGCCCGCTTGTCGGAATAGTAGCCCCTGTTGTTCTCGGCGAGGATGCAGGCCTCGAGGAAGGTCGAGCAGGCGTCGATCTCCTTCTGGCACTCCGCCGCGAGTTCCTTCGCGACAACGGCCAGGCGCTTCTTGATGTTGGCGATCGTGTCGGCGTCGTAGCCGAGCTGCTCGCGGGAGGTGGCCACGCTCAGTTCACCGATCGGGAAGTCGATCACGATCGGGTGGCGGAGCAGGTGGTGGTTGGGCTCACCGATCGAGTAGCCGTCGATCGGGTAGATCACACAGCCCTGCCGGGCATGGAGCTGGCTGATGATCGTCGGGCCATACATCCGCCAGCCTGTGCCCTGGTACTGGATCTGGCCGTCGTCCATCCGGAACGTCTCGTTGAGGACGTTCGGCTTGAGGTCGAAGCCGAGGAACACGCGCTTGGCGGCGGTGTGGAAGGCGGCGACGTCGTCGGCCTTGACCGGGAAGGAGATCTCCACGCCCTTCGGCTCAATCGAGGCCTGACGGTCGAGGAGCGCCATCTGCGGCACGCCCTCGTCGCCGAGGAAGGCCGAGTAGGTCCGCCTCTCCCGCCCGTCCCAGCAGGTGACGGTGAAGGACGAGGTGTAGGCGAAGGCCGACTTGGAGCCGAGGCCGATCATCCCGACCGCGTCGTTCGTCTCCCGCTTGGAGGAGGCGAACATGGTCGAGTAGAGGTTCATCACCTCGTCGTGGTTGAGGCCGACGCCGTAGTCCCGGACCCGGAAGATCGGCTCGAAACGGCTCGGCAGCTGGACGTCGAAGGGCTTGTCGCCCTTGCCGGCCATGCGGTGGGCATCGAAGGCGTTGGTGCAGTACTCACGCACCGGAGCCCGGATCTTGTCGGCGTAGATGCCGTCGATCACCGAGCGGAACGCCATTGCGTTCATCTCGAACTTGAAGGAGCCGGCGTCCTGCAGGCCCCCGGTGAAGACGTCAGCCTTCACGGCGTGCATTTTCATCGCTTTTCTCCAAAGAAAAAGCCCGCCAGAAATGGCGGGCTTCGGGTGAAAGGGGTAGGTTGAACCCCTAGGGGTTCAGAAGATCATCGCTGGTGCCACTTCTCCAACCAGTCGTCGTAGAGCGGCTTCAGCTCGGGGCACACCGACTGTTCGAGGAACTCGTCGCTGACAGGCTGCCACCCGCCGAACGTGTCGCCGTAGCAGGTTATGCACCTGACCTCGGCCCAGCGACCGTTCCGGCCGGGGTGCCCGTCCAGGAGGTGGATGTTCTCGACCCTCCCGCAGACGCTGCACTTGGCGGTCTCGATCTCGGTCATCATCGCACCCGCAGGGTCTCGATGTTGACCGGCATGTAGTTGGTCTGCTCGACCGACACGTTGGCGTAGCGCTCGTCCGGTAAGCCATCCTCTCCCAGGATCAGCCGCTCGTGGATGTGGCCATGGACGTTGATCAGGTCGTGATGCTTGAGCCCGTCGGCGTGGACCGGGACGTGGGTGAAGAGGAGGCCGAACTCGGGCCACATGCGCCAGACCATGATCTTCTGGAAGGCACGGTGCAGTGCCGGGTCCTTGCCATCGTCGTGGTTGCCGAGGATCAGGCGCTTGCGGCCGTTCAGCACGGTCGGGTAGAGGGCGTTCGCCGCTCCGAAGTACACGTCCCCGAGGTGATAGACGATGTCGTTCGGACGGACGACCGCGTTCCAGCGCTCGACCATGATATCGGACATCTCCTGCTCATCGACGAAGGGTCGGTTGCAGTAGCGGATGATGTTCCTGTGCCCGAAATGGGTGTCGGAGATGACGTAGATCTCTCGGCTCATGACTTGACCTCGTTAAGGACGGACTCGATGCGAACGGCTTCGACGACAGCGCCGTAGTCGTTGAGCCATATCTCTGCGTCCCGCAGCGCCCCCTCCAGCTGCTTGCAGCGGACGTGCGCTGCCTTCATCCCCATCATGTAGACCCGGATCGCAGCTTCGGCGTTGGCGAGACGCCTGGTCAGGTTCTTGTTGTCGGCCTCGGCGGCGGCAAGGCGTTCCCCGACCTGCTCGTAGGCTTTCCTGGCACGATCGCGCTCCGCCCGCAGTGTCTCCGCCGCATTGAGGGCCGTGACGACCCGCTCGGCTTCCTCCAGGGTAAAGCCCGAGCCCTGGACGAAGTCGCCGATCCCGGTGAGGAAGTACTTGCTGCAGACGCCACAGGGGCACTTCTCGTAGCCGATGTCAGCCATAGACGACCTCCCCGAACAGGGCGAGCTGGAGGAACACGTCGGCGTCCTCGGCGTCGTACTCGCCGCAGAGAACCCGGCCGAGACGCTCCCGGGGCATGAGCCCCTCGGCCTTCTCGAGCTTGTTCTTGGTCAGGACGTCGACCTCGCCGTCGAACTCGAGCCGGAGGGTGAAGTCCTGCCGGTAGAGGTCCGGGTCGGCATACCAAGGCTTCTCGGTCGTGGTCCCGACCTGGAGGTAGCAGCCCTCGAGCCAGTAGGTGCTGCCACCCTCGATGGCGGTGATCATGAGGTCGGCGACCTCCTTCTTATTGAGGACGATCATCTTTCGCGTAGATCCTTGGCTTGCGGGCGGCATCGACCTGCAGGATGGCAAGGTCGGCACGGGTGACCGGCTTGTTGTCCTGATCGACGAAGCTCGAATTGACGAAGGGGTTGTAGCGGACCTCCCTGGCCCGGCTCTTCTGCCCGGCGGGGATGCCGAACATGCACCAGAGGCGCCCCCGGATGACGGCGTGGACGTTCTTCTCGCCGGTGGCGATGACCCGCTCCCGGCCTTTCTGGCTGACCACGAAGCGGGGCCTCTCAATGGAAAGGGCCGTGAGATGGTGGATGACACGGCCCTTGTGGCGGACGCTGTAGCAGCGCCTTCGACTGTTCCAGTAGACGTCAACCAACATGGAAAGACCTCACGAACTCGGGCACGCCCTCGGCGCGCTTCTCGTCCATCCAGTTCATGTATCCGGACGTGGTCTCGCCGGCGGTGACCGCCGCCTGCCATTCGCTGATCGGGATCATCGGGTTCTCCCAGACAGCCTGGGAGGCCTCCAGGGGCGGAGGAGGTGGGGGAGGGGCGGTGATGCCAAAAAGCATCTTTGCCTCCTCCACAGCCTCCCTGATGGCCGCAATGAGGTTTTGCGCCTGCTCGTCGGTGTAGGTGTAGTTGCCCCGGTTAGAGAGGTTGCCCAGGACCCGGATCGCCTCCAGGACGTTGGCCAGGCGCTTCTCGGCGAGGCGGACGAAGTTACCGGCCTTGTCTTTGGACACGGCGCCACTCCTCCGGATCCGAGTACTTCAGGAAGTCGCGAAGCTGCTGGTAGATGGCGTCGTCCAGGTTCACCTCGCGCGGCCACACGGTCTCGACGCCGCCGTCCTCCAGTTCGATGACCAGGTGCTGGCTGTTGCGGCCGACGGGGCGGCACCGTCGGCCGTTGTAAAGGAAGATGAAACGAGTCATAGGTATGCGATCCCCTGTCAGGAGGTTGATATGCCCAAGCCGAAGATTGATCTGGACGAGATGTCGCCGCAGGAGCTGGAGGAACTCCACGCCGAGCTGATGGCAGCCCAGGAGCGCAAGAGGACCGACTATCAGAACGAGCTGATCGAACGGTACCAGCGGCTTCGGGAAGAGATGGTGAAGTGGGGCGTCGTCTCAGACGACTTTCCCCGCCTCAAGCGTCGGGGCTGGACCCGGACGACGACGAAGGCTCAGAGCCTCCAGTAGGCGACCAGTTCCTGGTTCTTGTGGTGCTGCTCGATGCAGGCCCGGATCAGCTTATGCCGTTCATCACGGCGAGTGAAGGTCCGGGCCGACTTGGCGAGCTTGCGGTTGATGTGGCGCACGACCTCGGCGTCCTTCGCCGAGACGTGCAGGTCTCCGACCAGGCGGGTGATCATGTCTCTTTCTTCCAGTCGTGGACCCAGGCCACCTGACTGACCGTGTCGCAGCGGCTGCATCTGCACAGCAGCCTGACGTGGTGCCTGTCGATGCCGTCGATGGGGCCGGGCTTCGCGTCGAGGTATGGTAGTTCGCCCCACCAGCCGGGTTCCCAGACGTGACCGAACCACCGGCACTTCCAGCCGGCCTTCTTCTCCCATCCCCAGGAAGGCCATTTGAGGACGATCATGGACACACCCTGTAGTAATAGGCCCAGCACCGGCCGCGCTCGACCCTGACCATTCTTGTGTTGGAGAACCCACCCTGGTCGTAGAACGCCCGGCGGGTGATACGCATGTAGCCGATCACCAGAGATCCTCCGAGTAGAGGAGGGGAGGCCACTTCAGCGGCTGGTCCACCAAAGCAGCTGCCTCCCTGCGGTTGACGAAGCGTCCGTCCGTCGTCACGAAGCCCTGTTCGTGCATGCACTCCGGGCCGAAGCCCTGCTGGTGCATGTACCGAATGATGTCGTGATGGCGGGCGGGGCGATGTTGGCTGTAGATCGTGCCCTTGTAGCGGATGGCGGCGCGGTCGATCATTCCTCGACCTCCTCCACCTTCAGCTCGGCGAAGATCCACTCGTCGCCATTCTCGTCGACGAACAGCATCTGGCCGTCCCGGAGGACAGTGCGCTGCTCGTCCCACCAGATCTTCGTGTCGCCGGAATAGACCGGCTCGCCGTCGTCGGTGATGTCGTTGATGTTGGCGCAGCCCATGAGGCGCTCTAGGGTGCCGACGATCTCGGCGCCCGAGGGGGACTTCCAGATGCGGGTCATTCCTCCATCTCCACTTCCTCGTAGTCGCACCACTCGTCGTCGACGTGCTCGAAATACTCCGAGATCGCCTCCTCCTCGTCGTCGGGCATCGGACCTTCGAGCCCCTCGTGCTCCCACCACTCCTCGACATAGGCGTGGATCTGGCGGAGGATCCCCTTCTTCGTCCGGGCGGCGTAGAGGTCGGTGCCGTAATTGTGGGTGATTGAGGCCACCCAGATCTTGTCAGCCACGGCAGTACCCTCCGAAGTTGGCCTCGCCGACGAGGGGGTCACCATCGGGGAGGGCGCCGGCGTTGATCTCGACACAGTCGAGCCTCGTCTCGAGCCAGTTCTTGGCCGTCTCCTCGTCTGGGGCCTGGATCGTGAACGATGCCTCGAGGAACACGTCGAAGGTGAACGTCGTGCTGCCCAACAAGTAGTCCTTCACCTCGACGACAGCATTCAGGAATGTATCGTCGCCAATCGTGTCCTCAATGTAGTAATTGTACGCCTCGCCCAAGTATTGGGCGGCGGTCACGTTCGTGGGGTCGGCTCGGAAGGCCTCCCGGGCGATGGTAAGCGTCATGTGCTTCCTCTCTTCGTTGTGGCGCGGGGTGATGCCGTAGCTTCCCTCGTAGCCGTCGAAGACCTGCTGGGCGCGGTCAGCGTTATTCACCATAGCTGGCCACCAGCTTCTCGAAGGTGGCCACGGCCTCGTCCTTGGAGCGACACACGTAGTCGTTCCAGAACGGCACGGAGTCGGCGAGGATCTCCTCCAGGCGCTCGGTCACGGCCTGGACCACCGGGCGCTCCTCGATCTTCTGCAGGAGGGCGGCACCCTGCAGCTCGTAGGACGCCATGTTGATGGCGCCGAGGGCGCAGAAGCAGGTCCCGCTGGCGATGTCGAGCCCGGCATCGCTGTAGTCGTCCTTGTGCCAGCCGCGCTTGATGTGCATCAAGGCACGTTCGGCGATCTGCTTCTCAAGCATAGCTGGCCACCAGCTTCTCGAAGGCGGTAACGACCTCTTCCTTGGTGCGGTCAGGGTCGTCGTTCCAGTTAGGAACAAAGCCTCCGACGATGCCGTCGAGGCGACGAGCGACCGTCTCGGTCTCGGGCTGGTTCATCGCGGAGAAGAACCCCACTCCCTGCACTTCTTCGCAGGCCCTGTTGATGGCTCCGAGGGCGCAGAAGCAGGACTCGTCGTGGTTGAAGTAGCTGCCCTGATGCCAGCCCTTCTTGATGATCTCGAGGGCACGTTCGGCGATCTGCTTCTCAATCGTAAACATCGGCACCATCCTTCTTCAGGGCACGGCGGGCGACCGTCTCGGGGTCGGCGCCCTCGGTCCACAGGCCGTAGTAGTCCATGTCGCCGAGTTCGTAGATCGACACGGCGGCGAGTTCGATGCAGGCCTCGTTGACCTGGTGCATCCACTGGGCGAAGGGCGTTCTCATCTGAGTTTCCTTTTCTCCTGCTCGATCGCTCGCTGGATGCTCGTCAGCACCAGCTTGCGGTGGTCGTAGAAGTCGTCGGTGTGCGTCCTCACGCGACCGAGGGACGGGTCGAATTGCCCGACGGGGGTCATGCGATCTTCTCCACGTAGTCGCGGTAGTTCTCGTCCACGTCCCTGACGCTGCAGATCCAGGCCAGCTGGTGGGCCATGAGCTGGACGGCGGGGTCGGTGCAGGGGTTGCCGCCTTCCTCGCGGACTTCCTTGCAGGCCTCGATGATCGCGTGGGCGATCCCCGAGGGGTTGCAGGCGCCGAGCTGGATGTCGAAGGCGGCTGCGTTGCGGGGCTTGGTCATGCCACTTGCCTGTGTCTGGTGGGGTCGATGATGAACCCGAAGGGCGCCCGCTGACGGTACTCGTCCTCGGGGACCAGGTAGGTCCGTGTTTCGTCGCCACGCTTCGCCCAGCACTTCACGCCGTCGGTCACGGCCATGGCGGAGGCGACGACCCAGTCGTTCTTGTGTCGCTCGATGAAGGCGCGCTCGTCCTTCACGCGGCTCTCGCCCGGCTGGAGAACGACCTGGCGGAACTGCTCGTACTCGTCGGGATGCCAGTTCCGGGCGCTCTCCTCGGCGTAGCGCAGGGCCGAGGGCTTGAAGGCGTGGGGGAAGACCAGGGCGACGAGCGCCCACTCGCAGTCCTCCTCGTACCAGCCGCCCTTCTTCCGCATGTAGTCGGGCATCTTGCGGTTGAGGTCGGCGGACAGCTTGATGCCGCCGTGACTGGCGGTGGACACCTGCCAGATGCCGACGGCGAGCTGGAGAATGTCCTGGGGCTTACCCCAGGGGCTGGAAGCGAATTGCATTGTGCATCTCCATGAACATGGCGAGCTGTTCCGGGACTTCGGTCCCGGCCTCGGGGTCGACGAACTCGTGAAAGATGTCGCCATCGGGGGTGAAGAAGCGGAACTCGGTCGGCTTCTCGAGCGTGATCTCGCTGTCCCGGACGACGGTCGCCCGGTAGATCGGTTCAGGCGCGCAGTACTCGCCGGTGTTGGTCCAGAAGCCGATGTCGACGATGTCGATGTGGGAGTGGGTCTCACCCGGATAGGCGAGGGCGAACTCCTTGAGGTCGACCCGAACGATGTCGGCGTAGTCCGAGCCCTCGTCCGACGGGGTGTATCGGATCACCCGTCCGTTTCTCTCGTTGACGAGCATCTCGCCGTAGTTTCCGTAGACGACGATCATTGTTCCTCCTCCGCTCAAAGGAAAGGCCCGCTCCGTTGGGGGAGCGGGCCTTGTCGAGAGCCGCCGGTGTCACTCGGGACTGTTGAGCCATTCCTCGATCACCTCCAGGTCCTCGGTGTCGACGTATTGCTTGTCCACGACGTCCTTCAGGATCGTGCGGATGTCCCTGGGCTTCGGGGGCCACCATGTGAGCTGCCCGCCGGCCTCGATCAGGGCCTGGGCGGCGTATTCGATGCCTTCGAAGTCCTGGTCATGGAGGTCGTCGAGCAGCTCCTCGAACACCTCGATCGCGTTGAGCGCGGCGAGCGCGATCTTGGGGTCGACGCGGTCGCCCTGCTCGTCGACGATGATCTTGCCGACCTTCTGGTATCTCATGATCTCAGGATCTCCTGTGCTCTGTGAGGCTGCCGCTGCGCCTGGACGATCTTCCATTGCAGACGGGCAATCTCGAGGTCCTTCTGGGGGTGGTTCTCGGCGTAGCGGCGGATGTAGAAGGGGATCGAGAACCAGTGCTTCACGACCGCGCAGATCGTGCGGTCGAGTTCGTTCAGGACGGCCTCAGTCCTCATGGTAGTAGGGCAGGTAGTCGACCCGATCGGCATCGCAGTCGAACAGGGCATAGCAGCAGCCCATCTCCCGGGCCTTCTGCAGGCAGGTCCAGAGGTCCTGCGGGTATCAGGTGACAGGGTCCTCCGGAGCGTAGATGAACCAGCCGTACTCCGACTTGGCGAAGGAGATCGGTGGATCGTTGTCGAGCCAGTCCCGCGTTCGGCGGGTGAGGTGACCGGTCGACAGGTCGAGGAAGTTGCGGACGGTCATCGGAATTTCTCCAATTCCTGGATGAGGGCGGGGATGTCCTCGATCGGGATCGAGACCTGGCAGCTCCCCGAAACGCCCCGGCTGTTCACGGACGCCAGGGAGATCGAGTGGTCGTGGGTGTAGTGGACCAGCTCGAGCGCCTTCTGCTTGGTCCAGCCGCTGCGGCCGAAGGCGCCCTGGGGGAGTTCGCGGGAGAACGTCACCATCTCAGTCCTCCCGCAAACTCGCAGTGCTTGCGGAGGCGAGCCACCGACCAGCCATCCATGTCGAGCATGACCAGCGAGCCGTGGACGGCGATCAGCTTGCGGACCGTCTCGTCGCCGATGCGTTTCTCCCGGATCACGGTCTGGACCAGGCGCTCGATCGTGGTCTTGGTGATGTTGACGCTCGGGCAGTTCGCCTTGGTGGCGACGACGAGCGCGGCTCGCTCGAGGGCACCGGCCGAGGCGGTGCTCGTGAGGAGCAGAAGGGCGAGGACGTACTTCACCACTCCACCTCCCCGGTCTGGACCAGGCGCTTGAGCGTCCCGATCGCCTCGTCCTTGGTGATCTGCGTGAGACACTTGTGTTCCGGAACGAACAGATCCCAGGCGTCGGGCCAGTCGAGGCCGAGCAGATCCTTGGCTTGCTCGCTGATGTCCTCGGCCCAGGTCCCGAACATCTGCACGGTATGGCCGGCGATGCAGGCCGGCGTTCCGCAGCCCTTGCCCCATTCCGCCATGTCGAAGATCTCGTCCGGGGCTGACTCCAGGCGCTCGATAAGCTGGTTGATGCGTTCCACGTTCATGCTGCCTTCTCCAGTTTGCGCCTGATCTCGGCGATGAAGAGATCGTCGTCGTTGTCCATGACCTCCAACAGGGCCTCGTCGAGGGTCAGGAGACGGGTGGCGACGACGTAGCGGCGCTCGTCCTCGACCGGCACGAAGCGGTCGGCGAAGAACCCGAACCCGTTGGTGTAGATGAGGCCGTCGCGGACGGACTCGACCGTGTAGACCTTGCCCTCGACCAGGTGCCCGGTCGGGTCGATGCACCGGACCTTGTCACCGGCTTTCATGGATCGTCACCTCCGCGTTGAACGTGCTGCGGACCTCGGCGATCGTGATGCTGATGCCGAGAAACATCTTCGCCAGGCTCCGGACCTCGGCCTCGGCCTCTTCCAGGCTCAGGTGGTCGCCGTTGACCACGACCACGTATCGGAGGAGGGGTTCGAAGCGGGCCTTGGCCCAGAAGCCGCAGGGGTGCTCCACCCCTTCCAGCCGCAGTTCATCGCCGCTTGCGGACTTGACCGTGTAGGTCTCTCCGTGCGTGAGAATGCCGCTGGAATGAATGGCCTTGATGCACCGAACCTTGTCACCAGGTTGCATTGTTGTAGGCCTCCTCGAGGGCGTCGGTGTTGAGTGCCCAGTGTTGGGCGATGACGGTGAGGTGGTAGCGAAGGCGTGTCGGGTTCCACCAGTTGGTTGGGTCGTCGTGGGCGATCTGCAGCTCGTTGAGCAGGCTCGGGGCCGGGAGCTGATCGAGGACCCTCTGTGGCAGCATGAAGACGGAATTGCCTTCCAGCCGAGGGGTGTAGAGTTCGTCCGGGATCAGGCAGCCGACGGCGCACTTGGTCCCGTCGGGGCCGCGATAGAGGCAGCCACCACCTTCTGCCACAGCGCGCTCGCCCTGCTTGAACAGATGACGGACGACGAAGTCGAACGCCTCCTGGCGATTACCAATCAGCATTGGCGTAGGCCTCCTCGAGGGCGTCGGTGTTGATGGGGTAGTAGGTCGCGACCCCCTTCAGGTTCCGATACAGGCGGTCCGGGGACTTCCACGCGGTGTCGATGTCGTGGATCGCCTGCAGTTCTCGCAGAAGGGGGATGTGAGGGAGCCGGATCGGCAGGCGGTCGACGAACTGGCCCTCGAACGAGGGGTCATAGTCCTCGTCGGAGATCAGGCAGCCGACGGCGCACATGAGGCCGTCCGCTGTCCGGTAGCGGCAGGTGTCCCGTTCCTTGGCCTGCTTGCCCTGCGCGAAGAGATGGCGCACGACCTTGTCAAACGTTTCCTGCATTGATCAGGTGCTCCGCTGGGTAGAAGTGGTGGCGGTGGATCGGGATCAGGCGCTGGTGGCCTCCGCACTCGACCAGGACGTGGCCGGGGTTCGACCCGACCACGGTCCAGTAGTTGCGGGAGTGATCCATCTCCCCCGTCATGAGGTCCGGGCTCACGGTCACGATCGCGCCGGGAACCAGGTGCGCCTTCGGGAGACCCACGGGGGTCTTGCCGAGCTGGGTGATGAAGTAGTTCAAGCTGCGAACCTCAGCTTCTCGAACTTGTTGGTGGAGGTGCCACTCTCGGAAAGCGGGTCGACGAGGACGAGCTGGCCGGTCTTGCGGATCATCCAGTTGTTGTTGTGGAGGTCGAAATCAGTGTGCGGAAACCGATCCCGGAGCGCCTTCATGAAGGGGTGCTCACGGGACCGCCTCATGTCCTCGTACTGGGTCTTGTACTTGGGCACCCGCGAGACCGTGGCCTCCAGATGCTCGAGGACCGCGATATAGGCGCCATCGGCGAAGCGGCGGGCGCTGTAGATCTTCGGCGCCCAGTTCCCGGCCCAGCCGTTCTCGTGCGCCCAGATCAGGTAGTCGATCCCGAGATCGCCGACGGCGCAGACCTTGACCACGCGGTCGGAGCCGATCCGCTTGTAGACCCTCGAATAGCAACCGGAGCCGATCTCGTAGAAGCCGAGTCGGGTCAGCCTCTCGGCGTAGTCGTGGGCGGTCTTCGGGAAGGACAGCGCCCGGCGCCAGTTGCTCGACAGGTAGTCGGCGGCGTGGAAGTCGTCGACGTCGATCAGAGCCGAGCAGATCTTGCGGATGGTGACATCCGCCGCCGCCTCGTTCTCGAAGGGGACGGGGGTGTTCGGGAAGGGCGTGTACAGGTCCCAGTTCACGTCCGGGAGCTTGGACCAGGCGAAGGCGAAGGGCAGGGTGGTGGCGAGAAAGCGGTTCATGGTTCTTCCCCCAAAGAAAAACCCCTCAGAAGAGGGGTCTTTTTCCAGTCATGAAGATGTCGGTTCGTTTCCCGATGTCGTCGGGTGTCACCCATGGTTGGATCATGGGTGGCCAGTCGGCCAGGCAGTCGAGGCGCTCCAGCTCAGAGCGGGGCACGAGCGTGAACTGGTAGCAGTGCCGGCCAAATCCGTGCTTGCGGTACCGCTCGAACTGGGGCCGGAAGAGCTTCCCGTCGCGGTACATGAAACCGAAGTGGCGGCAGTAGTTGGTCCACACGAACCACTGCTCGCCGTCGATGATCGTGAAAAAGTCCTCGCGCCGGCATGGGTCGTTGAACAGGACCCAGCCGTCCTTCACTTGCAGCGTCGGGCGAGCCATTTTGCTTCCTTCACGAGATCAGGAGGACCCTCCGGGATCTCGTCGTCGAGGATCGCGATGACGAGCTGCCACAGGGGTGTGTTGGGGAACTCGCCCATGCGGGCGAGCTTGCGATCGAACGTGCGGTGGAACCGGTAGTGCTCCGGGTTCACGCACAGGGGTGCATGACAAAGCTTGATGATCCGGACCGCACGGTCGGTGATGCCCATGATGGCGCGGACCGGGTGATCCAGCTTGCCATTGTTTCGCATCCTGGGCTTGCCGTGATGCACGTTCCCCGTCCAGATGTGGTGGGGACCAACGGGGTTGATGAGGCGCGCGAAACGCTCCTCGATCGTGGGTCTTGTCACGATTGAAGCTCCGAACTGTAGGGTTTGAATTGGGGTCAGGTACCCCTAAACTTTAACTTCCTCTGCGGAGGAAAAATGGGTCCTGGGGACTGGATTGTTGTTCAAACCCTACTCTTCTTTCTTCTCTCTACGCGACGACGGAAGAGAGAAGAAAGAAAAGTTATTATATATAAGGGGAAATTCTCCTGCAAAATCAATGTGATGCAGGAGAATGTTCAGAAATGGTGGGAAGAACCCGCCCGAAGTGGCGCCTTCTGGTCGCCAGAAACCGAGCGGTCTCCTCCTCCAGACGCAACCTGGCCTCCTCCCGCTGTTCATCCCGAGCGGTCTTGTAGTAGGGATGTTTCATGGCAGCAGGTCCACGACCTGAGCCACGAGGATGATCAGGAGAAACCCGACCAGGCCCCACCAGTAGGTCTCGAGGAGACCCATCACGACGTCAGCCGGCATTCGAACCTCCCCACCACCTGGACCACGACCAGATCGAAGATGTTGCGGTCGTCGTAGTCGTGGGTCGCGATATGGACCGCATCCTCGGCCCCACCGACATAGGTCAGGACGTCCTTGGTCCGCATGTCGACCAGGTACTTTTCTACGCAGTCGAGATTGTTCATCGCCTCGACGATCTCGTTATAGAGATCGGACGAGTAGGTGGCCTCGGCCAGAATTTTGGACAGCAGTTCACGCATCGGAAAATCTCCCGATTTAGAAGGCTCTGGAGAGCCAAGGTTGAAAGATGGTAGGGTGAGACCTAGATCAGGCCTGAAGGCCCGTGTGGGCCAAATCTGGGGCCGTGCGGGGCCATCTGAGAGAAACGGGCTCCCGATCCCGAACCTGATCCACGCGCACGCCCGGACCTAGTCGGGGTCGTGAACGACCTCCAGCTTCAGGTCGGGCAGGCGCGCGCCCAGGCTCAAGGCCAGGCGGGTCGCCTCCTGCTGCACGTAGTGGTAGCAGCCCCGGACATATCCGAGCACCGCCCCAGTGCTTCGGTCCCGAACCTGGAACAGCGGCCCGTCCCGGTCCTGCATCCGGTACATGCGCTGCTTGTTTCGGCGCACATGCGCCTTCGGGCGCTGTTCCTCCATGAAACCCGTGGTTTCATTGAGCACGCGCGGCCGGGTCGCCGCGACCCGCTCCACCGCCTGCGCCAGCGCCTCGTCCCGATCCAGCTCGGGCAGCCGCTGCCGGCCCAGCACCGGGACGTAGTCGTCAAGCGCGACCTGGCGCTGGCGCCGTTCGGGCAAAGCCGGCCCGGGCTTCGGGCGCACCATTTTCGGCACGTAGGCCGGCGGCCGGTGCCTGGCGCGAATCTGGTCGAGGCGGGTCATCGGCCGCACATCCAGTCGGTGACCACGTCCATGCTCGGGATACGCAGTCCCTGCAGCCGGGCCGCGTCGATCACGGCGGAGGCCTCGGCGCGCTCCTCCTCCTCGACCTGGCTCCGGACGGGAACCGTGGTCAGGTAGTCGAGCGTCCACACGGCGTGGTACAGGCGGGATTTGGAAATCGGCATTGCTGGCCTCCAGCACTTTGGATTGCAGGCGCACCTCGGGCGCTTTCAGAAATTCCCCTCGGGGAACTTTTGAAATCGCAACGAACGCGGATCATGGGGAAACCCCTCGACTGACGGACGCACGGGTCCGCCCGTCAGTCGTGGGAGCGGGCAGGAGGAGGAGGAGGGGTCCCCGAGGGGACCCCTCCCGGTCAGGCCGCCTTGCGGGCGTTCTGGGCCTGCTGGAGGTCGACCAGCCGGGCGTTGACGGCGGCCGCCAGCTTGACGAGCTGGTCGGGGTCCGTCATGGCCGCGACCCTCGCGAGGAGGTCGTCGAAGGCCAAGCCGGGCTCGACCTCGGCGGCAGAAATGGGCGGCAGCTCGGCCTCGGCGGGCGCGGCCTCGGCCTCGGCCTCGGCCTCGGCGGCCGCATCATCCGCCTCCGGCGGCAGGTTCGCGGCGGACACGCAATCCGCGACCTTGCGGTAGGCCTCAAAGCTCGTCTGCTTAAGGTCCCGCATGTGCTCCTCGATCGCCGCGATGGTGGCGTCGACCGCCTCCTCGATCCCCATGTCGAGGACCTCGACCTTGAGGTCGAGGAGGGACAGGCGCGCCTTGAAGAATTTCATGGCGGTTGCCTTGGCGTTGCGAAAGGTCGAGGACGGCTTGCCGGAGCCGAAAACGCTGGTTTCCAGCGTGCTCCACTTCACGCCCTTGACGATCGCCAGCGCGGCGAGCGCGGTGTAGGTGATACCGGCCGACTTTTCGGCCGCGACGAAACGCGAGACAAGCGCCTTCGAAGTAAACCCGGTCATCTTTCCGATCCTTCCGTTTGCTGGAGCCCAGCAGATTTTGCGTTGGACACACCTTCCCCGTTCGGCGCCGAAGCCCCGCTCGCGTCCAGATATGCCTCGCCCCTCCCGCGCCCGCTCCGGGCCGGGTCCGGCGGAACCGCCCGCCGACAACCAAACAATACCCCACCAGTTGGGTGTGTATACCCCGAAGGAGTACACCTAAATGCTTGTTTTATAAGGGTTTCCCCGGCTAATACTGCCACATTTACTCCAGAAAAATTTTGCATTTTCTGACTAATAGCAAAAGGGCGGGTCCGAAGACCCGCCCTTTACTTTCGTCCTCGGGTCTGAAAGCCGGTGTACCCGGCCCCACGCCCTGGATCAAACCTAACCCCTAGGGGTTCCGCATCTAGTGGACCGTCACGCTGCCGGTCACGTTTTGCAGCAGGCTCACGGTCGAGTCCCGCAGCCAAACCCGAGCCTGATCCAGACCCACGTTCTGGATCACGCGCGTGTAGAGAACGAGGAACAGGTCAGCGATCGCACAGCCCTCGCACTCGACCTCGCTCAGGAAGGCTTCCAGCCACTCCTCGGCCTCCCCGATCACATCCTGCTCTTCACCACATGCAGCCATTTCTCGAACTCCCACCATTCCAGTCTGTTGACGGTTACGATCTCTTCGGATCCACAAAGGTGACGTACTCGTACACGAACTCGGTCGTCCCGTTCTCCGTCACATTCCGGTGCTGTTGAAACTTGAAGGCGCCGACCAATTCCTTCATCAAGTTGTGGAACTTCTGTTGCGAAACACGCTGGGCACCCGCCGCTCCGATGCAGAAAGACCAGTACTCGTCGAAAAGTCGCTGGCCCGTAGTTGAGGTCTCGGACATGCCCTCGTGCTTCTTCTGGCCCAAACGAAGCCGAGGGCAGCGGGCTAAAAAATAGCGGACCGAGTTGTTCGAGTTCGCCATGTCGTCGACCACCGTCATGTGCGAGGACGGGATCGTGTAGCCGCGATTGGCGATCAGGCGGGGCATCGCCTCGAGCGCCCAGGCGGCGATCGCCTCCCGCTCATTGGCCAGCATCACCTTGTCGAAGTCCTCGATCCGGCTCTCGAGCGGCACCTGCTTCGAGAACTCCAGGAAGAGCCAGCGGCGGTTGAAGCCATCCGACGTGTCCCGGGTCTTCGGAATGTGGTTCGAGGCGAACCACTGCGCCGCCGTCGGGTAGAAGTCGAACACCGGCTGGTTCTTGAACTGGGCCGTGATCTGCGTCCCCTCGATGATCATCTTGAACGTGTCGCCCGAGATCGACTTGTACTCGGAGACCTCGCCGGCGATGTTGAGGAGCTTGCCGACCATCATGGCCGGCATGAACTTGTCGTTCCAGTCCGACGGCGAGACGTTCGAGACCGCCGCCGGCGGCATCAGGCCCTTGATCACCTCCAGAACCCGGCTCTTGCCCGAGCCCGACATGCCGATCAGGCAGACGGCACGCTGGTAGCGGGGAGCTACTGGATTCAATGCGCCGCCCGATGGTGGCCCAACTTCCGAGTCCAGGTCTCGGGCCGAGCGGCCTTGCTCCGCGGTTTCGGCCATCCTACGTGTCGCGAGCAGCACTTTCGTTCAGGACCTACCGGATGAGCGACAACCGACCATAGAAGTTCTTCGAATGAAACGAGAGATGCCAGGTCTTTGGCTGGAGTATGGCGGTTGGAACGACTTAGTAAAAGGAGCCCTAAAAGGTTCGCGTTCGAATCAGAAGGAGACAGAAATGTATTGTTTTACGTATAGATGGACTCGGGAATCTGTAGGATAGTGCGTAGAGTTTTACATCGTGGCTGAGAGCATGCATCCAGACAATTGTAAAAAAGGACTGCCGCAAAAAAATAGAGAGGACGCTCGTTCCGTGGCTCGGCGGACATCTCAATCATGGCGCGGTGAAAAGCTAAAAGGGCAAGTGCAGCTGCGGCTAGCTACGTTTAAAAGCGCAAGTGTAATGTTCACCGTGTAGTCGCCCTGTTGGTGTGGAAGACGTACGTGTGAGGAGTGGTGGGTAGGCGGCTCGGTCCTGCTTGAACCGCACCAATTTGGGCGCAGATGCCGAGAGGGGTGGCTAGAGATTGTGCCGATCGGGAACTCTAATCAAGCCGTTGCCGAGTATGTAGCGGCAGCATTTGCGGAAAAAAAGGACGAAGAACTCGCCTCCATAGCTGCTCAACGTAGTCTGTCGCTAGAAGAAATCAAGAGGGCTATGGCCATCGCGGACGATGCAGATAGGCGCGCAGCGGAACAATCTATAGAAGAAAGACGCTTGGGTCGAGGCCAATTAAGATAACCATGGTCGTTTGTAATGACGGCATTGTCTTAAACCTGAAAGCAAACCGATAAGTTAAACATTAATGATACAGATGACGCTGAATGTCTATGAAAGCAGAGCGAATGTCGGTGACAGAGCCTAGAACGTGCTTAGCCTCGTTTGTGCCGCCGTAACGTATACGAAGAAGGTCTGAAATCTTGTCGAGTGCCAATTCATCCGGTCCGTGCACCTCATAGCCGTGTAGAACGTAATCGAGAAATTCGCGCATTTCCTTCTCGTATCCTGAGAGACCTGTGCTCCGAGCGCGCTGCGCACGTTCAGACCGGGCGAGTGGCGCGAGGGTGAAGCGGACGTAGGCGAGCACGTCGAAGATGTCGCTGTTCGGGGCGTCGATCAGGCGCTGCATGTCCTCGATGCGATCGGCGTCGTAGCCCATTTCGGCGAGGCGCTGGATGAAGGTCGCGCGGCGGGCGGGGTCGCTCCAGATGGCGCGCAGCTCGTCTTCGGAGGCGACGAGGGTGCCGAGGTCGCCGAAGAGCTGGTCCATGAATTCCTGCGCCGTGATCGGGCGGCCGTCGTGGGACCAGTAGGTCGTCGCGGCGACGTACCGGATCGTGCGCTCCTTTCCGTCGGCCAGCTTGACGACGATCTTGTCGGGCTGCGGCGGCGGGTCGCCGGTCGTGCCGCCGGGTTCTTCCGGCGGCACCGCCGGTCCCTCGCCCGGCGGCCGCGGCGGCCGCGGATCCTCCGGAGGCAGGGGCTCGCCGTCCCATTCCGGGTCGTTGAAGTGCTCGTAGGCGCGGACGAAGTCGTAGATCGTGAAGAAGTCCTTGCCGTCGAAGGTGCGGGTGCCGCGGCCGATGATCTGCTTGAACTCGATCATCGACTTGATCGGGCGCATCAGGACGATGTTGCGGACGTTGCGGGCGTCAACGCCGGTCGAGAGCTTGTGCGAGGTCGTCAGGATCGTCGGGATCGTCTTCTCGTTGTCCTGGAACGCGCGCAGGTGATGCTCGCCGAGCTTGCCGTCGTCGGCGGTGACGCGCTCGCAGTAATGCGGGTCGCGGTTCGACTTGACCTGGTTGATGTGGTTCCGGACTCGCGCGGCGTGGTCCTGGGTGGCGCAGAAGACCAGGGTCTTCTGGCGCTGGTCGATCTGGTCCATGAACTCGTGGACCCGGCTCAGCTCGCGCTCGTCGATGACGAGGCGGGTGTTGAAGTCCGCCTCGGTGTATTCGCGGTCGGGGTCGATCTCGCCCGCCACCACCTCGTCGCCGTCGCTGAACTTGTAGGTGTCGAGGGTGCTCGCCATCTGGCGGACCTTGAACGGCGTCAGGAAGCCGTCGCCGATGCCGTCCTTCAGGGCGTAGGTGTAGACCGGGTCGCCAAAATAGGCGTAGGTGTCGGCGTTCGCATCGCGCTTCGGCGTCGCGGTCAGGCCGAGCTGCACGGCGGGCCGGAAATATTCGAGGATGCCGCGCCAGGTGCTCTCGTCCTTGGCGCCGCCGCGGTGGCACTCGTCGATCACGATCAGGTCGAAGAAGTCCGGCGGGTAGCCCTCGAAGGTGAACTCGCCGCTGCCCGTCATGAAGGTCTGGAAGATCGTGAAGAAGACGCTGGCGTTCTTCGGGATCCTTCCCTGGCGGCGGATCTCGTCGGGGCTGATCCGGCAGAGGGCGTCGGCCGGGAAGGCGCTGAAGGCGTTCCACGCCTGATCGGCGAGGATGTTGCGGTCGGCGAGGAACAGGATACGCGGGCGGCGCGTCGGCTCGCGGCCGAGGTTCCAGGCGGCGTGGAAGAGCTTCCAGGCGATCTGAAAGGCGATCGAGGTCTTGCCGGTGCCGGTGGCCAGCGTCAGCAGGATGCGGTCGCGGCCGCCGGCGATCGCTTCGAGCACGGCGGTAATGGCGTTGTGCTGGTAATAGCGCGGCTCCCACTTGCCGCCGCCGGTCTCGAAGGGGATCGCGCCGAAGCGGTCGCGCCAGTCGTTGCCCTCGGGGAAGCAGCGCAGCCAGAGTTCCTCGGGCGAGGGGAAGGGCAGCGCGTGGTCGCCCTCCGCGCCGGTAGCCATGTCGATGCCGTACCAGCCGATCCCGTTCGTCGAGTACGCGAACCGGGCCTGGAGGCGGCGGGCGTAGTCCTTGGCCTGGCCGACGCCGGAGGTGTGGCCGAGGCCCGCTCGCTTGGCCTCGATCACGGCGAGCTTGCGGTCGCGGTAGCTCAGCACGTAATCGGCCGAGAGCGGGTTCGCCCGCCCGCCGCCGCCGGTGATCCGGCCGGGGCAGATCATCTCGCGCCGGATCCTGGAGCCCTCCACGACGCCCCACCCGGCATCGCGCAGGACGGGGTCGATGCGGTTGGCGCGGGTGTCGGCTTCAGTCTCGCTCATGAGGTCAGGCGGCCGGCGAAGGCTCTCTGCAGAAGCGCCTGCCTGAGGGTGGACATGTCCCGGACGTGCAACTCGTAATTCGCCCGCGCGGCTTCGGCGTCCTCCCAGATCTCTGCCGCTTCCTCGACGATCCGTTTTCGATCTGAGGCGGGTGGGTACGGGATCGGGATGCTGTTCAGTGCCTTCTGGTTCAACTTCGGTTGGGCCATGC
>NZ_JBQYEX010000023.1:0-17508 GCF_052655945.1 Faunimonas sp. B44
GCGGCCGCTCGGCGCCTCCCCGTCACCCTGTCGTCATGCCCGGGCTTGACCCGGGCATCCAGTGCGGCCGTGCCGCGGGGGTGGCGCTCGTGGATCGCCGGATCAAGTCCGGCGATGACGACAGAGAGAGGGGCGAGGGCGGTGCTTGTCCGCCGGCGTGCCGGGACCGGCCCCGGCCGGCGCCGATTGTGCGCGCCCCGCCGCCCGCCTAGAAGGGCGGGGGGAAACCCTCTGCGGGCGTGGCGGAACCGGTAGACGCACCGGACTTAAAATCCGGAGCCGCAAGGCGTGCGGGTTCGACTCCCGCCGCCCGCACCATGATGGACGACGACCCGCCGGGGACGCCGGCGGGTCGGGTGAGTGGGGCTCGCGCGTTGCGCGGCGCGTCAGCGGGCCTGCTGGTAGGCCGGCGCCTCCTTCAGCTGCGCCTCGGTCGCGTTCATCGTCACGCGGAGCGCGCCGTCCTCGGCCTTGCGGACGCTGAGCGTGTCGTAGGCGACCGCCACCGGCTTCTCGCCCATGCCGAGGAACCCGCCGACATCGACGACCACGGCCTGGATGTCGCCCTGCGGCGTGAAGACGATGTCCTCCACCTCGCCGATGTCCTCGTCGTCGATGCCCGTGATCTTCGTGCCGAGAAGCTCGTCGGCGCTCACCGTCTGCGCTGCGAAGGCCGGCGCATCCGCCCCGTCGCCGGCCATGGCCCGCGCGTTCCCGGCGGCGGTCGCGTCGGCCGAAGGGGCGTCGGCGGCAGGGGCGCTCGCAGGGGCGTTCGCGGGGGCGTCGGCGCCGGCCGGCTGGTTCGCCGCCGCCGGGCGGCCGGCGGCATCGGGCGTTGCGCCGGCCGCGTCCGCATCCGCCGCTTCGCGCTCGGCCTCGTAGGCCGGGGCCTGCTCGAGCTGCTCGCGCGCCATCGCGACCGCGAGGCGCGGTTCGTCGCCCTCCGCCTCGAAGCGGATCTGGTCGAACGGGACGGCGATCCGTTTCTCGCCGGCCCCGAGGAAACCGCCGACGTCTACGATCGCGGCGCGCGTTCCCCCGTCCGCCTGGAGCACGATGTCGGACACTTCGCCGATGCTCTCGTCGCCCTCGCCGTAGACCTCCCTGCCGATGATGGTGCTGGCGCGGAGCTGGCCCTCGTTCTCCCAGTTCACGAAGCTGGTCGCGGGGGCCTCCTGCGCACCGGGAGCGGCGTCGCCCGCCGGCTGCCGCCCGCCTGCGCCGGCATCGGGCCGGTCGGCGGCCGCCTGAGAAGCGTCGCGGGCCTGCTCCTGCGCGTCCGGCCGCGCCGGGGCGGCCGTCCGGGCGTCGCCGGCTGGCGCCGCTTGCGCGTCGCGCGCCCTCGGATCGTAGGCGCGGCGGTCGAAGCGCTCGGCGCTCTCCAGCTCGTCGCGCGTCGACGCATAGACGAGGCGCATCTCGCCGTCGCGCTCGACGACCGCGACTTCGTCGATCGGCACCGCGACGTCCTTCTCCCCGATGCCGAGGAAGCCGCCGACGCCGATCACCGCCTGCGTGACCTTGCCGTCCTCGTCGAGCACGAGATCGTTCACGTCGCCGATTCGGTCGGAATCGGGATCCTGGCCGGAATAGACCGCCTGCCCGATGATCCGCGAGGCGAGGTTCGGATGGTCGGCGAAGAACCCTTGCGTCTGCGTTGCGCCCGCGGCCGGGCGTTCCGCCGCGCCTTCGGCCGAGGTTCCGGCGCCTGCCGGAGCCTGGGCCGGGTTTGCCGCCGCCGGCTGTTCGGTCCCGGCCGGCGCGGTCGCCGAACCCTGGCCCTGCGCCGCGGCGGCGCTGAACCCGCCGGCCGCCAGCAATGCGGCAAGCGCGCTGCTCGCCATCAGTTTGCGGATCATCGGTCGTCTCCCTCTGTGCATCTCGGATGCTCCGGGCGAGGCGCGTGGCTTCGCCGGGGCTCCATCGCCCGGAACGTGCCGGTCAATGCGGCGGGAGGTACTCCGTTCCGGACCAGCTAAGTGTTTGTCGGACGTCGGGAATAGAGCCAGTCGAGGCGGGCGAGGTGAAGCCGCCCGGGGAGCGCCGCGATGGCGAGGTTGCGCGCCAGCGCAGCCGCCCCGCCGAGCCGGTAGAGCGCGAGATTGCGGCGCGCCTCGCGGCAGATCCGCTCCACGCGCGGCCGGCGCGCGCGCTCCCACGCCGTCAGCGCCGCGGCCGGGTCGCTCCTCGCAGCGGCGAGCGCGCAGGCCAGCTCCCAGCCGTCCTCGATCGCCTGCGCGCCGCCCTGCGCGGCGGTCGGCGGCATGGCGTGGGCGGCGTCGCCGATCAGCACCGCCCGCCCGCGCGTCCAGCCCCGCGCCTCGTTGACGCGCAGCAGCGGCCACACCAGCCAGTCGGGGATTGCGGCGAGGAGATCGCGGAGCGGCGCCGCGGCTCCGGCGGGCGGCGGCCGCTCGCCCGCTTGCTCGGCGCCGGCGATCGCCACCACGTTGAGCTCCTCGCCGCCCCGAACCGGATAGTGCACGACGTGCAGGCCGGCGGCGAGCCAGAGCCCCGTTGCCGTCATTGCGATCGCCTTCGGGACGTCGCGGCGCGGCAGGGTGGCCCGCCATGCGACCGCGCCGGTGGCGAGCGCGCCGGAATGCCCGAAATGCTCGGTCCGCGCCGCGGAATGGACGCCGTCGGCGCAGATCAGGAGGTCGGCCTCGCGCCGCTCGCCGCCTGCAAGGAACCCGATCCCGCCGTCCCCGCCGGCGGAGACTTCGGAGAGGGGCGTTCCGGTCCACAGTGAAACGAGCGGGCCGCCGTCCGCATGCGCGAGCAGGATCTCGTGCAGGTCGCCGCGGTGGATGACGAGGTAGGGCGCGCCGAAGCGCTCGCAGGCGGTGCGCCCGAGCGGGATCCGCGCCAGAAGCCGGCCGCCGCTATCGCGGATCTCGATCGCCTCGGGCGCGCTCGCGCGCTCCAGCACCGGCCGCTCCAGCCCGAGCGCGCGAAGCACATGCACCGCGTTCGGCGACAGCTGGATGCCGGCGCCGACTTCGCGCGCGTGCGCTGCGCGTTCGTAGACCGTGCTTTCGAGGCCGTGCCGGGCAAGAGCGAGCGCCGCCGTGAGGCCGGCGATGCCGCCGCCGGCAATGGCGGTCCGCACGCCGCGCGCCCGGCGGCTAGCCGGACGCGTAGAGGCAGTCGGCCGGCCGGGCCTCGTCCGCGTGCAGCACCGGGTCGTACCGGTAATGCGTGGAGCAATAGGGGCAGATCGCCTCGCTCTCGTCGCCCATGTCGAGGAACACGTGCGGGTGGTCGAAGGGCGGCAGCGCGCCGATGCACATGAACTCGCGCGCCCCGATCGAGACCGACGGGACGCCCACGGTGTTGTGGAAATGGGGAATGATCTTGTCGGCCATGCGCGCAATATCTCGTTCGAAGCAGGGACGGAGCGGGCGGACAATAGCACCACGCCCCGGCGAGACCAGTCACCCTTCGGGGCTTGATGACGCAGCGCGGTGGTGTATGCCGTCGGCGGCCGAGACACCGAGGCGTTATGGCACTGCAGGCATTCGATTCCGACGGCGTGACGATCGCATATCTGGACGAGGGCACCGGCGGTCCGGTGCTGCTGATCCACGGCTTCGCGTCCGACCACAAGGTGAACTGGGCCGCGACCTCCTGGGTCCGCGACCTCGTGCAGGAAGGCTTCCGCGTCGTCGCGATCGACAATCGCGGCCATGGCGAGAGCGGCAAGCCGCACGATCCGGACGCCTACGGCACACCGGCCATGGCGGAGGACGCGCGCCGGCTGCTCGACCATCTCGGCATCGCCCGCGCCCATGTCGTCGGCTATTCCATGGGCGCGCGCATCGCCGCCTTCCTGGCGCTCGCCCATCCCGACCGGGTCCGGGCGGTCGTCCTGAGCGGGCTCGGCGAGGGGCTCGTGAAGGGGGTCGGCGCGCCGGGGCCCATCGCCGCCGCGCTCCGGGCGCCGTCCGCGGCCGATGTCGATGATCAGACGGCCCGCGGCTTCCGCCTCTTCGCGGACCAGACCGGCGCCGATCGCGAGGCGCTCGCCGCCTGCATCACCGCGTCGCGCCAGACGCTCACGCCGGAGGAGCTCGGCCGCATCGGCCGCCCGGTTCTCGTCGCCGTCGGCACCGAGGACGACATCGCCGGCGACCCGCATGCGCTCGCCGCGCTCATTCCGGGCGCTGCGGCCTTCGCCATTCCCGGGCGCGACCACATGAAGGCGGTCGGCGACCGCGCCCACAAGCGCGCCGTGATCGACTTCCTGAAGGCCAATCCCTGACGCGCGATCTCCGGGCAGGGGAGGGGCCGGCCGCGCTCCCTGCGCGCGCCGCCCTTGGCACATGGCCGGCCTGTGATACATATCCGCCTGAGCCGCGCGCGCGTCAGCCGCAGGAGGTGCTCATGAACCCCACCCTCCCGAATGCCGCCTCGCTGGAGGCGGTCGATCCGCTCTGGCACGCCCTGCGCCAGGAGGCGGAGGACGTCGCCGCCCGCGACCCGTCGATGGCGGCCTTCGTCCATGACAGCATCCTCAGCCACGGCTGCCTGGAACACGCGATCAGCCATCGCATCGCCGGCCGCCTGAACCATCCGATGTTCGACGGCGGCGTCATCCGGCGCGCCTTCGAGACGATGTACCAGGCGGAACCGGGCAATGCGGTCGCCCTTCGCGTCGATCTCGCCGCCGTCTACGACCGCGATCCGGCCTGCAAGCGGTTCATCGAGCCTGCGCTCTATTTCAAGGGCTTCCACGCGATCCAGACGCAGCGGCTGAGCAACTGGCTCTACCGCGCCGGCCGGGAGGATTTCGCGCTCTACCTGCAGAGCCGCGCTTCCGAGGTGTTCCAGGTCGACATCCACCCGGCCGTCCCGATGGGCCGCGGCATCTTCATCGACCACGCCACCGGCGTGGTGGTCGGCAGCACCGCCGTCATCGAGGACGACGTCTCCATCCTGCAGAACGTGACCCTCGGCGGCACCGGCAAGGAGAGCGGCGACCGGCATCCCAAGATCCGCCGCGGCGTCCTGATCGGCGCCGGCGCCAAGATCCTCGGCAACATCGAGATCGGCGCCTGCTCGCGCGTGGCCGCCGGGTCCGTCGTCCTGGCCGCTGTCCCGCCCAGCACCACGGTCGCCGGCGTGCCCGCCAAGGTCGTCGGGCGGGCCGGCTGCGCGCAGCCGGCGCGCAGCATGGATCACATTCTGGCGAGCGCCCTCGGCCAAGAAGAAGGCTGACGCTCGCGCCTGTTCACGCCTTCCGCGTCGCCAGATGGGCTGCCGCGCGACTAATCACACCGAGGAGATCCAGTGAAGAAAGAAGAGCTCGCCAAGATCGAGAAGTATTTCCGCCGCTTGTTTCAGAACGATACCATCCAGATCAAGACGCGCCCGCGGAAGGACGATTCGGCAGAGGTGTTCGTCGGGGAGGAATTCGTCGGCCTGCTGTACCGCGACGACGAGGACGACGACCTCTCTTACAACTTCTCGATGGCGATCCTCGATTACGACCTGAAGGACTGAGGCCGCGCCGCTTGGCGCGGACCGCCCGCTCTTGCCGGATCGCTGAGTCGGCTATAATGTCGCTCCAAGTTAACGAAAAGTTAACACGGGGCGGGCGATGTCGGAGTTCGCGATTTTCGGCTTCTGCGCAGCGATGGGGTTCGCGCTCGCCGGCGTCGTCGCCACCTTCTACCAGCTCGTGACGTCCGAGGTCGCGTCGTTCCGCGTCGGCAGGACCACCTTCATCGGCAATGCGATGGCCGTCATCCTCAGCATGTTCGGCGGGCCGTTCATCGTCGCGCGCACGGTCGTTGCCGGCTTCAGGGCGCGCGAGCTGCCCGGCCTCCTGCTCCTGATCGGCCTCGCGATCTCAGCGATCTGGAGCACCTGTGCCGGCATCTTCGTGGTGAGCCTGCTCGTTCACGCCTGACCCGCCGGTCACGGGATGGTCGACCGGGGCGTGGCGGTGAGCGGAGCCGACCAGCGCGGATCGCCGACCGACACCCAGGCGTTCGGGTCGATCGCGGATTGCCGCTTCACGTAACGGTACGGCGTCTCGAACCAGGGCTTGATCTGATCGACCTTGTTGTCGAGCACGAGATCGCCGGCGCTCGTGCGCGCGATGAGGACGGCGTGGCCGCTGCCGACCTCGTCGAACACCACCGTGATCAGGAGCGAACCCGAGGGCCAGCCGCGGTCGATGAGTTCCTTGCGCTTGAGCAGGACGTAGTCCTCGCAGTCGCCCTGGTTCTGCGGCAACGTCCAGAACTCCTCGACCTGATAGAGTTCCTGGTCGGTGACCGGCATGATCGTGCGGTTGACGCGGTCGTTCACGGCGACCAGCTCCTGCCACCTTCTCGTGGTGAGGGGGACGTCGACCGGCTTGCCGTAGGCCAGGCACTGCGCCGGGTGCATCCGGCAGAATGCGGAATAGCCGACCGGTGCCGTGGCGCGGCCGGTGACCGCCATCTCCTTCGGCATCGCTGCCGCCGTCCCCGTCAGGATGCCGGCCGCCAGAGCGGTCGAGCAAGCCAGCCTGATAACGCCCCCGAACATTCTCGCCTCCTTTTATTACAAAGGAGACTACCAGCCCCGGATTTCGGGCGGCCTAAGCGGGAAGGAAGATTCTGCCGATCGGCAGCAAAGGTTTGTTGACGGCGTCGGTAAAGCTTTCGGAGACGTCCGTTACCCGGTTGGAGAGCTTTGTTACCAGAAGAAGAATCTAAAAGAAGTCTTTCTCGATCGTCTGCTCGATGGCGCTCTCGGACATGGCGCGCATGAATTCGACGGCGATTCCGTCCTCGAAATGGCGCACGACGCGTCCGCCGAGACGGCCGAGCCGGAGGCGGGATCCGAGCGCCGGGCGGAGATCGGTGGCGAGCGCTGCTCCGGAAAGGGACATGTCGATCACACGGACGGGCACCTTCGAGCCGTCGGGGAGCTCGATCATGCAGTCGGTCCGGCGCGGAATGCGCCGGAGGTGACGCCGGTCCTCGGCCAGATTGAGCACGTGCCGGTTGGCGAGCCAAGTCAGAATGTCGGCGAGCTTGTCGCGCTTCCTCGGCGAGGCGTTGATCGTCATTGCGAAGCCGCCGTCGATGAGGCGCACGATCACGCCCTCCAGCCGGCCGATCTGGTCGATATAAGCCACCACCCGCTCGCCCACCGCGCCGCAGAACGGGCTCCTGAACGCCGCGCCGCCGGGCGAGATGTCGATGAGCTGGCAGGGGCATTCCCGGCCGTCCATGAACATGCAGCGGCCGAGCAGCGCAATCTTGACGCGCTGGTGCATCCGGCGGTCGCCGTCCGGCTCGACATCCATCTGCCGCGCTTCAATCGCCGACATCTCACACCTTCTGCGATGTATTGGCCCGCACTTCGCAACGGGAAATCTATTCGCGCCGCGTTAACAGCCGGTAAGTGCGTCGGCGTTTCGTTTACCAAAGTTCGGCGGCGAAGTCGTGCGACTCCGCCGTCGGAGGTGAGCCGGCGGCCCGGCGGGGCGCGGTCTGCCGCGCCGGGCACGGGCGGATCCGGCTTCGTCCTGTCCCGTTTCCGGATTCTGCCGGATGCGTGCCGAGGCGGGCCCACTACCGAAGGTGGCGGCATCCGACGGTGAGCCGGCGGGGGCGGTGCTCCGTGCTCAGCCCGGCGATGACGACGGGCGGTGGGGCTGCCCGGTGGGGCTGCCTGGTGGGGCTGCCCCTGGCGCGCCGCCTCCACTGTCGTCATGCCCGGGCTTGACCCGGGCATCCAGGGCGGCCGTGCCGCAGGGGCTGCCTGGATCGCCGGATCAAGTCCGGCGATGACGACAGAGAATGGGGCGGGGGCGACGCTCCGCGGTCGGGCCGGCGATGACGACGGGCGGTGGGGCTGCCTGGTGGGGCTGCCCCTGGCGCGCCGCCTCCACTGTCGTCATGCACGCTCCACTGTGGCCATGCCGGCTTCCACTGTCGTCATGCCCGGGCTTGACCCGGGCATCCATGGCGGCCGTGCCGCGGGGGCTGCCTGGATCGCCGGTTCAAGTCCGGCGATGACGACAGAGAATGGGGCGGGGGCGACGCTCCGCGGTCGGGCCGGCGATGCCGACGGGCGGCGGGACTGCCTGGTGGGGCTGCCCCTGGCGCGCCGCCTCCACTGTCGTCATGCCCGGGCTTGACCCGGGCATCCAGCGGGCGCCGATGCCGCTCGCAGTGGATCGCCGGATCAAGTCCGGCGATGACGACAGAGAACGGGGCGGGGACGGTGCTCCGCGGTCAGGCCCGCGATGACGACAGAGAACGGGGAGAGCTCTGCTCCGCCCTCGGGCCGGGGATGGCGGCATCCGGCAGGGAGCCGGCGGGGTGCGGAATCCGGTAAGGTTGACGGGCGGTAAGTGTTGCAGCCGTTCCGTCGTTCCGCTTGGTATCTGAGGCCAAGTTGAAGAAACTCGTCCGGGAATTGCCGGGACAGGTGAGGGACGGGGAGCGTCGAGAGCCGCCGGCGGGAGCCGGCGGCCTTTCTCGTTTCATCTTCGGCTTGCTCCGGCCGGCCTGCGCGGGCACACAGGCCGCATGTCCGGACGAGAGCCCATCCTCAACCTTCCGCGCTCGCTCCTGCTGCTCTGCGGCGCCATGATCCTCGTTCATGTCGCCCGGCAGCTGGTCGGGCCCGACACCGATATCTGGATCATCGCGGAGTTCGCATTCGTGCCGGCCCGCTATTCGGCGCCATCCGAATGGCCGGGGGGCGTCCCGGCGCTGTTCTGGAGCCCGCTCACCTACGCGTTCCTTCACGGCGACAGCATCCACCTGCTCGTGAACCTGTTCTGGGCGGCGAGCTTCGGGACGCCGGTCGCGCGCCGGTTCGGAACGGCTCGCTTTCTGCTCCTCGCGGCAGTATCCGCCGTTGCCGGCTCGGTCGCCCACTACCTCGTCTATCCGGGCGATGCCGTGCCGATGATCGGCGCCTCGGCGGCCGTGTCGGGAATGACGGCGGCGACGGCGCGCTTCGCCTTCGAGCCGGGCGCCCCCCTCGGCGGGGGCGGGGCGAGGCCGTCGGCCTATTTCGTTCCCGCCCCGCCGCTCCTGGCGCTCCTCGCCAATGCCAGGGCGGCATTCTTCGTGCTCGTCTGGTTCGGCGTGAACCTTCTCTTCGGCGTGCAGTCGTCGCTCATTCCGGGGGTGGAGGGCGCCATCGCCTGGCAGGCGCATATCGGCGGCTTCGTCGCCGGGCTGGCGCTTTTCCCGCTGCTCGACCCGGTTCGTCGCCTGCCCGGGTAGAACGCCTGCGACAAACTGCTACACTCCCCCTCCGGTGAGCCTGAGCGGAAGAAGCAGGAGGTGCAAATGATCGTGTCCCAGATCCTCAAGGAGAAGGGCGGCGAGGTCGTGACCGCCCGTCCGGACATGACCTTGCTGGACGTGGCACGCCTCTTGCGGGAGAAGAACATCGGCGCCGTCCTGATCATGCAGGGCAAGGGCATCCGCGGCATCCTCTCGGAGCGCGACATCGTTCGCGCGCTCGCGGCCCACGGCGAGGAGGGGCTCCGGAAGACGGCGCAGGCCTGCATGACCGAGAACGTGGTCACGTGCCGCCCGGGCGACGGCATCGATCACCTGATGCAGGTCATGACGAGCGGGCGGTTCCGGCACATGCCGGTGCTGGAGGACGGCCGGCTCGTCGGCCTGATCTCGATCGGCGACGTCGTGAAGCGGCGGATCGAGGAGATCGAGCGGGAATCGGAGCAGATCCGCGAGTACATCGCCACCGCCTGAAGGCGCCGGCACGCGGCGCAGCCGGGCTCAGTCCTCGAACAGGAGGGTCCGGTCGAGCGGCCCGGGCCCGAGCGGCACCGTCCGGTAGAAGCAGGTCGGCCGGCCGGTGTGGCAGGTGTCCTCCGGCCGGGCGATCTCGACCGTCAGCACGAGCGCATCCTGGTCGCAGTCCGTCCGGACCTCGACCACCGTCTGAAGCGCGCCCGAGGTTTCGCCCTTCTTCCAGAGCGCCTGCCGCGACCGGCTCCAGTAATGGGCGAAGCCCGTCTCGAGCGTCGCCGCCAGCGCCTGTTCGTTCATCCAGGCCATCATCACGACTGCTCCGCTCGCGCGCTCGACGACGATCGCGGGCAGGAGCCCGTTCGCGTCGAAGCGGGGCCGGAAGCGCGTGGTCTCCTCGATCGTCTCGGCGTCGCGTGCGGGCGAGCTCATCGGTCGGGCGTCAGCGGAAAGTCGGCCGGACGAGGTTCAGGAACTTCTCGCGTTCCGCGGCATCCTCGCGGAACACGCCGGTGAAGCGGGAGGTCATGGTGGACGCGCCGGCCTTCTGCACGCCCCGGATCGACATGCAGAGGTGCTCCGCCTCGATCATGACGGCGACGCCGCGCGAGCCGAGATAGGCTTCCAGCGCGTCGGCGATCTGGGCCGTCAGCGTCTCCTGCGTCTGCAGGCGCCGGGCATAGATGTCGACGAGCCGCGCCAGCTTGGACAGCCCCACCACGCCGTCGATCGGGTAGTACGCGATGTGCGCCGTGCCCATGAACGGCACCATGTGGTGCTCGCAATGCGACGTGAACGGGATGTCGCGGACGAGCACCATGTCCTGGTACCCTCCGACATCGGCGAAGGTGCGCGCGAGCACCTCCTGCGGGTCGTGGCCGTAGCCGGAATAGAGTTCCTCGAAGGCGCGCGCGACCCGTCGCGGCGTATCGAGCAGGCCCTCGCGGCGGGGATCGTCGCCGGCCCAGGCGATCAGCGTGCGGACCGCGGCTTCGGCTTCCTCGCGCGAGGGGCGGGGGGCGGCCTGCGCACCCCGTTCCGCCGACAGCGTGTTGATGACGGTACCCATTCCGAACTCCTTCGGCCGCGACTGAAACCCGCCGGTAGCACCGCCGGCCCCGCTGACATTATATAAGCGCGGCGCCCGAACACCCAACACGGGACCGCCGCCGGAGCCTCTGCCATGCTCGACGACATCTACAACACGAAGATCCTCGAGCTCGCCGGCAACATACCCCGGATCGGGAGGCTCGCCCATCCGGACGGCAGCGCCCGGGCCCATTCGCGCCTGTGCGGCTCGACCGTCACCGTCGACGTGAAGCTCGAGGACGGCCGCGTCTCCGATTTCGCGCACGAGGTGAAGGCCTGCGCCCTCGGCCAGGCCTCGTCCTCCGTGATGGCGCGCAACGTCATCGGTGCCACCCTCGAGGAACTGCGGGAGGTCCGCGCCGCCATGATCCGGATGCTCAAGGAGGGCGGCCCGCCGCCGTCCGGCCGCTTCGAGGATCTGAAATACCTGGAGCCGGTGCGCGACTACAAGGCTCGGCACGCCTCCACGCTCCTCACCTTTGACGCCGTCGTCGAAGCGGTCGAGCAGGCCGAGAGGAAGCGGCGATCGGCAGCCTAGGCGGACGCGCGCCGGCGCGCATCGGCGACCGCGCCGTCGAATTCGGCCTCCAGCGCCGGCGCGATGCCGCGGCAGCCGGCGTCCACCACCGCGACGCCCCAGTCGACATAGGCGCGCCGCTTCTCCGGCGGCCAGTCCGCCGGCGGATCGTCCGCCATCTCGCGCAAATTGCTGGTCTTGTCGGCGAGCTTGATCAGCCGCGCCGCACGGCTCATCTGGGCGACATGGTCCACCTGCCTTTGCTTCCTCTCGTCGTCCGGCAGGCCGGGCGGGTCGGTCAGCTCCGCAACCAGCGCCGCCACGTCCGGGCCGAACAGGCCGGCAATTTCCGCCTCCGTGGCGTGGCCGTCCTCCACGACGTCGTGCAGGTAGGCGGCCTGCAGCAGCGCGAGCCCGGAGGCCCCGGTGGCGGCGATCGCATCGCCGCCGGCCTTCGCGACGGAGCCGGCGACCTCGGCGAGATGCGTGAAATAGGGCAGGCCGCGGCCGCCCTTGCGGGACTGCATCCCGTGCCGCTGCGCGGCGAAGCCGACGGCCATCGTCAGTGCGGCGAGCGGATCGGTCATGGGCGCCCCCGTTCCGGAGTGCACGGATAATGTCCCTCTCGCCCCTCGGTTTCCCGGCGCTCGCGGCGCGCGGCCTGATCCGCCTCTACCGCCTGACGCTGTCGTCGGTCGCCGGGCGCACCTGCCGCCATCTCCCGACCTGCTCGGAATATACCGAAGACGCGATCGCCCGGCATGGGCTCTGGGCGGGCGGCTGGATGGGGCTCGCGCGGCTCTCCCGCTGCCGGCCGCTCGGCTCGCACGGCTTCGACCCGGTGCCGGCCGCGCTGCCGGAGCGCGCGCGCTGGTACCTGCCGTGGCGGTACGGCAGCTGGCGGGGCGGCGAGCGCTAGAAGCCGTAGAGCAGGCCGAGGCGGAGCGCGTGCGAGGACACTTCGGTCTTGATCAGCGGAATGCCGGCGCCGAAGGTCGAGTTCTCGCGCCCGTAATAGCTGTAGGCGTATTCGAGGCGCGCGCGCACGTTCGCGGAGAAATGGTACTCGAGGCCGACGGCCGCCTGGCCGCCCACGATCCACATCGACTGGCTGCGGCCGACGTCGTTCGTCAGCTTCCAGTCGGCCGCGGCGAAGCCGCCGGCGATGTAGGCCGCGACCTCGGGGCTCATCATCGCGCCGATGCGGGCGCGGACGGTGCCCTCGAACGGCAGCTCGCCCTTCATCGTGTTGCCGAGATTGCCGTCGAGCCAGCCATAGGCGGCCGTGCCTTCCGCGCCGACGAACCAGCCGCTGGCAAAGACGTAGTCGCAGCCGACCGTGCCGCCGATGCGGCCGCCGAACATGTCGTAGTCGCCGAACACGTTGTTGAAGTAGGCTTCGGGGTGGCTGACGATGCCTTCGCCGAAGGCGCCGACATAGCAGGCGAGCCGGTCGGCGGCGGCGACCATGTCCGGCTGGCCGTAGAAGTCCGCGGCCGCGGCCGTGCCTCCCAGAAGGGCCAGGCTGCTGGCGGCGAGGAGCAGGCGACGGAGCCTCTTCATGCGTATTCCCCCGAAACACCGGCGACCCCGGCCGGTCTGCGGGCCGGCGGCGAAGCGGCGACCCCGAAAGCTGGCCCGAAGGCCGGACAGAGTGATAGCCGGCCGGCGCGCCGGCGCAAATACATTCCTCGTCCTCCCCCTGCGGCCAATTCAGCGCCGCGCCGCTTGTTGCAGCCGGGTGACACAAAGCTGCCGCGATCGGAGGGCCGGGCTCACCGCTTCGTTGTTTCCCCGGCGGCCATACTGTAACCAGTGCGCGGCCGCGCGGGCGAAGCCGCCGAACGCTTGCAGCCGCGCGGCCGCCATCCTAACTCGCGCCTGACACCCGCCGGAGCCGATCTTGGTCACAATCACCTTTCCCGATGGCGCGCAGCGCGAGTTCGATTCGGGGGTCTCGGGCGCGGACATCGCCGGCGGCATCTCCAGGTCGCTCGCCAAGAAGGCGGTCGCGGTCAAGATCGACGGCGCGCTCGCCGATCTCTCCGACCCGATTCGCCGCGACGCGCGCATCGAGATCGTCACCCGCGACGACAAGGACGCGCTGGAGCTCATCCGGCACGATTGCGCCCATGTGCTCGCCGAGGCGGTGCAGGAGCTCTTCCCGGGCACCCAGGTCACCATCGGGCCGGTGATCGAGAACGGCTTCTACTACGATTTCTTCCGCAACGAGCCGTTCTCCACCGACGATTTCGCGGCGATCGAGGCGAAGATGCGCGAGATCGTCGCCCGCGACGCCCCCTTCACCAGGGAGGTGTGGGACCGCGAGCGCGCCAAGGCCGTGTTCGAGGACAAGGGCGAGCGCTTCAAGGTGCAGCTCGTCGACGCCATCCCCGAGGGCGACGACGTCAAGATCTACCGCCAGGGCGAATGGTTCGACCTCTGCCGCGGGCCGCACATGCCGTCGACCGGCCGGGTCGGCGACGCCTTCAAGCTGATGAAGCTCGCCGGCGCCTATTGGCGCGGCGATTCGCGCGGGCCGCAGCTCCAGCGCATCTACGGGACCGCCTGGCGCGACCGCAAGGAGCTCGACGCCTACCTCACCATGCTGGAGGAGGCGGAGCGGCGCGACCATCGCCGGCTCGGGCGCGAGATGGACCTCTTCCACCTGCAGGAAGAGGCGCCCGGCATGGTGTTCTGGCACCCCAAGGGCTGGGCGATCTGGCGGGCCGTCGAGGCCTATATGCGCCGGCGGCTCGACGCGGCCGGGTACCAGGAGGTGAAGACCCCGCAGCTCATCGACCGGAAGCTCTGGGAGGCGTCCGGCCATTGGGAGAAGTTCCGCGAGGCGATGTTCATCGCCGAGGTCGAGGAAGAGGGGCGCGAGGACAAGGCGGTCGCGGCGCTGAAGCCGATGAACTGCCCGGGCCACGTCCAGATCTTCAACCAGGGGATCAAGTCCTACCGCGATTTGCCGCTGCGGCTCGCCGAGTTCGGCTCGTGCCATCGCTACGAGCCGTCGGGCGCCCTGCACGGCATCATGCGCGTGCGCGGCTTCACCCAGGACGACGCGCACATCTTCTGCCGCGAGGACCAGATCACCGCGGAGACGGTCGCCTTCTGCGCGCTGCTGTCCTCGGTCTACGCCGATCTCGGCTTCACGAAGTTCCGGATCAAGTTCTCCGACCGGCCCGAGAAGCGCGCCGGCTCCGACGAGGTGTGGGACCAGGCGGAAGCCGCGCTGATGGAAGCGACCCGGGCCGCCGGCTACGAGGTCGAGCTCAACCCGGGCGAGGGGGCCTTCTACGGCCCGAAGCTCGAATTCGTGCTGACCGACGCGATCGGGCGCGACTGGCAGTGCGGCACCCTGCAGGTCGATTTCGTCCTGCCCGAGCGGCTCGACGCGGCCTATGTCGCCGAGGATGGCCAGAAGCACCGGCCGGTCATGCTGCACCGGGCGATCCTCGGGTCGTTCGAGCGCTTCATCGGGATCATGGTCGAGGATTCGGCCGGACGGCTGCCGCTCTGGCTCGCGCCGGTCCAGGTCGTCGTCGCGACCATCACCTCCGACGCGGATCCCTACGCGCGCGAGATTCTCGGCCGCCTCACCGCCGCGGGGCTGCGGGCGGAGGCCGACCTCCGCAACGAGAAGATCAACTACAAGGTTCGCGAGCACTCGGTGGCGAAGGTGCCCGTCATGCTGGTCGTCGGGCGGCGCGAGGCGGAGGAGCGGACGGTCTCGATCCGGCGCCTCGGCTCTAAGGATCAGGCGAGCGCCGCTTTGGACGACGCGGTCGCCGCGCTCGTCGGCGAGGCGTTGCCGCCGGACATGAAGGAATAGGCGCGCCGGCCCGCGGGCGGCTCAGTCGATTGCGACGATGTCGATGAGGCGGACCTCGACGTCCCGGTCGACCCCGGCGTCGATGCGGAACTCGCGGCTGTACATCCGGCCCTTGTGACGCGCGACCGCGGTGTATTCCCCTTCCGCGAGGATGATCTGCGGAAACGCGCCGACGCTCTCCTGGAGCGTGTCGCCGTCCTTGGTGAGGACCGCCCAGCCGGTGTTGGCGAGCGCCTCGCCGCCTTCCTCCGCCACCAGCTTGAGCGTCGCCTGTGCGCCGGCATGGCGGATCATCATGTCGGTGAGCTTGCCGGCCGCGACTTCGATGTCGGCCCGGACGACGGCGTTCACCTGGCCGTAGCGGCTGACCACGTGGTAGGTGCCGGCCTGCAGGCGCAGCACCCTGTCCGGCTTCGCGTTCGGCACGATGAGAACCCGCTCGCCCTGCTCGTCGTCGCGGGAGATCTCGAAGGTCAGCCGCTCCGGCGCGATTCGGCGGTCGTCCCCCGTGACCGCGCTGAGGCGGAGGCCGCCGGCGTCGAGGATCATCGTCTCCAGCATCGGCTCCTTGCCGACCGTCACGCGCTTCGTTGCGCCGGCGCGGCCGAAACCTGCGTGGACGAGGTAGGCGCCGGGCTCGAGCTGGATCGAGGTGGTGCCGCCGCGGGCGGTCGCGACCAGCGGCAGTTCTCCATCGCTGCCGGGGCGCTCGCCGAACACGCGCCAGATGACGCCTTCGGCGATCGGCGGCCCGGACTCGGTCGCGCGCGCCTCGAGCAGGAGTTCGGTCCCGAGCGCGTCGGTGGGATCGTGGGCGCTGGCGGGGGGCGCATAAGGCACCGGCGCGAGGCCCGGTGCCGGAGCGGGCAGGGTGAACCCCTCCGGATTTCCGAGGAACGGGAGGGGGTCTTTCGTGAAGCTGTCCTGCGCCCACGCCGGCCCGGCTGATCCGACGGCGATCATGAGGACGGTGAGGATGGCCAGGGGACGCATGACGTTCGCTTTTTTGCTGTGCCGTGGTAATCCGCCCAGCGTGGCGAATTCAAGACTGGAGTGCAGATGTCGGCGGTGAACGCGGAACTAGCCGGCTATCTCGGGTCGCGCCGGACCATCCCGGCGCCGCAGCTCGGGGAGCCGGGTCCCGACGCCGAAGCGCTCCGGGGAATCCTCGCCATCGCCGCGCGCGTGCCCGATCACGGCAAGCTGGTGCCGTGGCGTTTCATCGTGTTCGACAGGTCGAGCCGCAGCCGGCTGGTCGGAGAGCTGCAGGCGATCGCCGGGCGCTTTCCCGATCCCCGCGAGGCGGCGGCACGGGTCGAGAAGGCGAAGACCTTCGGCGCGGCCCCCGTCGTCGTGGCGGTCGTGTCCCGGGCGGGCGAGCATCCGAAGATCCCGGTCTGGGAGCAGCAATTGTCGGCGGGCGCGGTCTGCCTGAACCTCGTCCACGCCGCGCATGCCTACGGCTTTTCCGGCCAATGGCTCTCCGGCTGGTACGCCTACGATCCCGATGCGGCCCGGCTCTTCGGCCTCGGCGAAGGTGAGCGGATCGCGGGCTTCATTCACATCGGCACGCCGACCGTGCCGCCGTCGGAGCGCGATCGGCCCGACCTCGATGCGATCACCACCCATTGGGGCGCAGAGACCGCCTGATGTTCTACGAGCCGCGCAAGCGCGACCACGGCCTCCCGCACGACCCGTTCAAGGCCATCGTCGCGCCGCGGCCGATCGGCTGGATCTCCACCGTCGATGCGGAAGGCCGTCCGAACCTCGCCCCCTACAGCTTCTTCAATGCCGTCGCCAGCCGCCCGCCGGTCGTCATGTTCTCCTCGGAGAGCCGCAAGGACAGCCTCCGCAATGTCGAGGCGAGCGGCGAGTTCGTCTGCAATCTCGCGACCTGGGACCTGCGGGAGGCGATGAACGAGACGTCGGCTCCCCTGCCGGGCGGAGAGAGCGAGTTCGCGCGGGCCGGGCTCGCGACGGAGGCGAGCCGGCTCGTCCGGCCGCCGCGCGTGGCCGGCATCGCCGCCGCCCTGGAGTGCCGGCTGCTCAGGACGGTCGCGCTGTCGGACGTCGAGGGCAGGCCGATGGAGGCGACGGTGGTGTTCGGGGAAGTCGTCGGCATCCACATCGACGACCGTTTCATCCGGGACGGCCGCTTCGATGCCGCCGCCGCGCGGGCGATCGCGCGCTGCGGATACATGGACTACGCCGTCGTCGACAGCCTCTTCGCAATGACGCGCCCGACCGCCTAGCCCGTCCGCCTCCTCGTGACGCCCGGCCAAGCCTCCGACAAGGCAGCGGTCCCGGATCTTCTCGCCGGA
>NZ_JBQYEX010000024.1:0-17081 GCF_052655945.1 Faunimonas sp. B44
CTCGGACGGGCGTTCGACGTCGAGATGCTGGAAATCGTACATCTTCATGACCTTTCCGATCCGTGTCGCATGGCGGTGCGCTTCGGGCGGGATGTCCGCCCTCCGGTCACCTTCATTCCGCGGGCGCGTGGCGGAGCCGCGGCCGCAGGACCTGCCAGCCGCGCCACAGCAGGAGCAGGCAGGTTGCGGACAGGATGGCCATGCTCAGGGGGCGGTCGAGGAAGACCATGAAGTCGCCCCGCGCGATGATCATTGCGCGGCGGAAATGCTCCTCCATCATCGGCCCGAGCACGAAGCCGAGGATGAGGGGGGCGGGCGAGAAGCCGAGCACGCGCATCAGGAATCCGAGCCCGCCGAAGAAAGCGACCAGCCACACGTCGAAGGTGTTCGTGTGCACGGTGTAGATGCCGATGCAGATGAAGGTGAGGATCGACGGGAACATGATCCGGTACGGAATCATGAGCATCCGGATCCAGATCCCGACGAGCGGGATGTTCAGGACGAGCAGCAGGATGTTGCCGATCCAGAAGCTCATCACGAGGCCCCAGAAGAGGTCCGGATGATCGCGCATGAGCGTCGGTCCGGGCGCGATGCCCTGGATCATCAGCGCACCCAGCATGATCGCCATGCTCGGGCTGCCCGGCAGGCCGAGCGTCATTGTCGGGATGAAGGCCGTCTGGTCGGCGGCGTTGTTGGACGCCTCCGGCGATACCACACCCTCGATGGCGCCGTTGCCGAAGCGCGCCGGCTCCTTCGCGATCCGCTTCTCGACGGCATAGCTGATGAACGAGGCGACCGCCGGCCCGACGCCCGGCAGGGCACCGAAGAAGGCGCCGATGCCCGAGCCGCGGAGCGCCGGCGCCCAGGAGCGGCGGACGTCGTCGCGCGTCGGCACCATGGCGCGGAAACCGAAGCTCTTGCGATCGACGCCGCCCGCCGCGACGCGCCCGACATTGCTGGCGACCTCCGCGACGCCGAACAGGCCCATGGCCAACCCGACCAGGCTGATGCCCTCGTAGAGCGTCAGACTGCCGAAATCGAAGCGCGCGACGGCCGTGTAATGGTCCATTCCGACCGTGCCCAGCAGGACGCCGAACACCACCATCGCGAGCGACTTGGTCGTGGAGCCGAAGGAAACGGTGGAGGCCGCGATGAGGGCGAGCAGCATCAGCGCGAAATACTCCGCCGCGCCGAACTCCATCGCGTAGTCGACGATCACGGGCGAGAAAAGCATCATGATGACGATGCCGATGCTGCCGCCGACGAACGAAGCGAGCGCGGTCATCAGGAGCGCGACGCCGCCGCGCCCCTGCTTGGACATCGGGTAGCCGTCGAGGCAGCTCACGGCGGAGGACGGCGTGCCCGGAACGTTGAGGAGGATTGCGGCGGTCGAGCCCCCGTAGGCGGTGCCGTACCAGATCCCGGCGAGCATGATGAGCGCCGAGGTGGGCTCCAGATGGAAGGTCAGCGGAAAGAGCATCGAGATCGCGGCGAGCGCACCGACGCCCGGAATGACGCCGATGAAGGTGCCGAGCACGACCCCCGTCAGGCAGAAGAGGAGGTTCTGAGGAAGCAGCGCGGTCTCGAGCCCGAGCCCCGCGTTGGCGACGAGGGAAGAGAGGTCGCCCATCAGATCGGCCATGCGAAGAGGGGAAAGGGAAAGCGGAGGCCGATCTTGAAGATTGCGGTCGCGACCAGGATCAGCGCGAGGGAGAGCGCGAGCGACCCCTTCAGCGTCGCGCGCGGGTCGGCGACGGAGGCGATCACGACGAGAAGAGCAATGGCCGGTGCGAGCCCGAAGCGGTCAATGGTCAGGGCGAAGGCGGCGAGCCCGGCGAGAATGGCCAGGATCGGGCGGATCTCGACGGCGGCTGCCTCGCCGGCGCGAAACAGGGCCGGAAGCAGAATGGCCAGCCCAAGCAGGGCCATGATGCAGCCGAGGACCGCCGGGAACATGCCGGGGCCCATCCGTCCGGCCGTCCCGAGATGGTACTGCGTGGCGGCGTAGACAGCCGCGAACAGCCCGGCGGCGGTGACGAGAAGACCGCCCAGAATGTCCCTGTGATCCCGGACGTTCATCGTTTCCCCCGATTAGCGGCCTCTGCCCGCCCGCTCACGACAGCGCCGATCGCCCGCCGAGAATGGCGGTGACCTGGCTGGAGAGCACCGAGCCGTTGCCGTGGCACAGCACGGTCTCGACGCCATCGACCTGGCGCGGGCCGGCCTCGCCGCGGAGCTGGCGCACCGCCTCGATCAGCAGGAACATGCCGTACATGCCGGGATGGACGCAGGACAATCCACCGCCGTTGGTGTTGACCGGAAGCGCGCCACCCGGGCCGATCCGGCCGCCTTCGACGAAGGCGCCGCCCTCTCCCTTCCGGCAGAAGCCGAGATCCTCAAGGAACAGGACGACGTTGATCGTGAAGGCGTCATAGAGCTGGAGCACGTCCACGTCGCCCGGGCCGAGCCCCGCCATGGCGTAGGCGCGCTCGCCGGATCGCCTCGCCCCGGTCGTCGTCAGATCGGGCATTGACGATATCTGCCGGTGCGTGTGCGCAGCCCCGACGCCGAGCACGAAGGCGGGCGGTTGCGGCATGTCCTTCGCACGATCGGAGCGGACGAGGACGATGGCGCCGGCGCCGTCCGTCACCAGGCAGCAGTCGCGGACGCCGAGCGGATCGCTCACGCGCCGCGCCGAAAGCACGTCCTCGATCGAGATCGGATCGCGGGCGAAGGCCTCGGGATTGAGGCCGGCCCAGCGCCGCGCCGCCACGGCCACCTCGGCGAGCTGGGCGCGGGTGGTGCCGAACTCGTGCATGTGCCGTGCGGCAGCGAGCGCATAGGCGGTCGGCGGATTGAACGGTCGGTACGGCAGCTCGTACGGGTCCGGGTCGACCGCTTCGCGGTACGCGCTGATCGTGCTTCGCCTGATCCCGGAGCGCTGGGTGCTGCCGTAGCAGACGAGGACTGCGCTGCAGAGGCCGTTCTGGAGCGCCATCGCGCCGATGAGGAGGTGGAGCAGGAAGGACGACCCGCCGACGCAGGTCGCATCGACGAAGGTCGTGTCGAGCCCGAGTTCCTGCGTGATGCGCAAGCTCGGCATCGGGCTCGTCATGCTGGCCGTCACGAGACCGTCGATGTCGGACATCCTGAGGCCGGCGTCGGCGACGGCCTTTCGGCAAGCCTCCACGGTGATCTCGATCTCGGTCCGCCCCGTCGCATCGCCGCATCCCGCCGATCCGACACCGACGATCGCGGCTGCGCCGCGCAGGGGATGGGCGCTCGTCACTGCAACGCCTCCGGCCGGAAGACGACGACCGCCGCCTCGCCGTCGCGCGCGATCTCGGCCCTGACCCGGAGGCCGATGGTCACCGCTTCCGGCGCGAGGCCGGCGACCCGGCTCATCATGCGGACGCCCTCGTCGAGATCGACCAGCACGACGTTGTAGTCGCCGCCCTGTTCGACCTTCCGGCGGACGACGGTCGTGGTGTAGACGGCGCCGGTGCCCGCCGGCGCGACCCAGGCGAGGTCGCCGGATCCGCAGTGGGGGCAGATTGCGCGGGGGTAGAAGACGTGCTGCGCGCAGGCGCCGCAGCGCTGGATGGCGAGCTGCCCGGCTTCGAGGAACGCGCGATAGCGGGCTTCGGGCGAGCCGCTGGGATCCGTTCCGGTCAGGTCGCCTGCTCGGCAAGCGTGCGCCAAAGCCGCGTCGGGAGGACCCATCAAACGACCTCCGCGGCCTGACGTGCGGCGCGGCCGTCGCGGGCTGCGCCATCCGCTATCAGCGCGTCGATCTCGGCGGACGGTATCCCGAGCTCCGCGAGGACGGCGCGGGTGTCCCACCCGAGCGGCTGGGCGGCATGACCCGGCGGCGGCGATGCGCCGTCGATGAGGATGCTCGACCTGAGGGTGGTCACGTCGCCCTCCGTGACGTGGTGCTCGGTCGATGCGAGCCCGACGGCCGTCAGATGCTCGTCGGCCGGAAGCGTCTCGAGCGTGTGGCAGACCATTGCCGGCACGTCGACCTCCGCGAAGGCGGCGAGCCAGTGCGCGGTCGGCCTCTCCCTGAGCGCATTCGCGCGGAGGTCGAACCAGCCGTTGGCGTTGCGGAAACGCGCGGCGACGCTGCGGAAGCGCTCGTCGTCGATGAGTTCCGGCCGGCCGATCGCGCGCAGGAACCCCGCCGCCTGGGCGTCCGTGTTGGCTGAGATGCTGATCCAGCCGTCGGCCGTCGCCACCGGCATGTTGTTGGGGTCGAGCACGCGGGTATCGCCCGCCGGCCCGAGCGGAGGGTGAAACGAGGACGGCCCGAGATGCTCCTGCAGGACGAACGCGGCCATCGTCTCGAACATCGGGATCTCGAGCACGGAGCCGATGCCCGTCCGCAGTCGCTTGAAGAGAGCGGCGCAGATCGCGCCCGCCGTGATCTCGCCCACGGTGTGGTCGCAGATGACCATCGGCACGTAACGGGGGACGCCGTCGCGGCGGAGGGAGAGGCCGGCGATGCCGGAGACACCCTGGACGACGCTGTCATAGGCGGGCCGCCCCGCATACGGTCCGGCTGCCCCGAAGCCGGTGATGGAGCAGTGGATGAGCGACGGATGGCGCGCAAGGCAACGTTCGCCGTCGAGGCCGAGCCGCGCGAGGGCATCCGGCCGCATGTTGGACACGAAGACGTCGCAGGACGACAGCATGTCGTCGAGGACGCGCCTGGCCTGCTCGCGGCGCAGGTCGAGGCAGACGGAGCGCTTGGCGCGGTTGAAGTGAAGATATTTGCCGGAGAGGCTGCCGGAGGGCGACGGGCCGCCGAGCGTCCGGAGCACGTCCCCGCCGGGCGGCTCGATCTTGATGACCTCCGCGCCGAGATCCGCCAGCCGGAGCGTCGCCGACGGCCCGACGACGACGCTCGTCAGGTCCAGGACACGGATGCCGGAAAGCGCTCTGTCGTCACTCATTGCGTTCTCGCTGGGAAGATTGGTTTCGAACTCGTGGTGGGGGCGAGGGCATTCTCGCGTGCCCCTGTCGGTGCCGGGCCCGCTCCGCCGAACAGGCGGCCGAGCGCGGCGATGTCGGCCGCCGTCTCCGGCGAATCCGACGAAAGGCGCGAATAGAGGCGAGCGATCGCGCCGTAGATCGCGGCGACATCGCCGTCCGCCGAGAAGGACGCGACCTCCTCCATCTCTGCGACCCAGCGATAGGTCTTCGGGTACATTGCCGGGATCTGGCGCGCGAACCACGCGTGCAGTTCGGGTTGGCTGCGAGCAAGCTCCGCAGTCATCGCGTCGGCCGCTCCGGCGCGGCTCGCCGTGACGAACATCGCGCTGCCGATCGCAGTAATCCCCTTCATCAGCCCGCCGAAGCACATCTTGAGCGCCGAGGCCGCACCATTTCCGCCTTCGAGCATCGTCACGTCGAGGCCGAGCGCGAGCACGTCCCGCGCCGGCCCGGCATGGTCGCCGGCGAGATAGAGAAAGGGTCCTGCATAGCCTTCGGCGGGCGGCAGGCCGATGATGCAGCCGTCGACATACCGGCCGCCCGCCGCCGCGATGGCCCGCTCCACGCACGCCGAAGTCTCGGGGCCGATCGCATTGAGATCGACGTAGAGCGGCGCGCGCGCCGAGGTCCGGAGGAAGGGCGCCATCCGTTCCGCCGCCGCCAACGCCTGCGCCGGAGGGACGATCGACAGCACCAGGTCGACCTGCGCGACCTCCTCGTCCGTGACGATGCGCATTCCGGCTGCGCGGGCCCGGTCGGCCGTCGAGCGGCTTCGGCCGGCGAGGCTGGTCCGGACCTCGATCCCCGACTCCACCAGCCGGCGCGCGATCGCGCTTCCCATGCGCCCTGGCGCGATGATGGCGACGGTAGGGGTCATTCTGGCGGCCCGGGTCCGAGGTGAGGAGAAGCGAAGGGGCCGGACCACAAGAGCACCGGCCCGCCGCCGGATCACTGGACCTTGAGGTCCATCTTTCCGATCAGATCCTTCCACTTCTGCAGCTCGGAGGCGATGTAGGATGCGAACGCCTCCGGGCTCTGGCTGACCGGGGTCGCCTCCACGGCCTCCAGGCGCGCCTTGACGTCGGGCTCCGCGAGGATTTTTGCGATTTCACCGTTCAGCCGGGCGACGATTTCGCCGGGCGTTCCCTTCGGAGCGGCGAGGCCGAACCACGAGCCGGCCTCGTAGTCGGGCACACCGGCTTCCTGCATGGTGGGCAGGTCCGGAAGGCTTTCGGCGCGATTGCGCGATGTGATCGCGAGCGCGCGCAGGCGTCCTTCCTTGATGAACGGAATGCTGACGGGATTGACGAATCCGAGCTCGATCTCTCCGGCTGCGATCGCCACGGTCATCGGCCCGTTGCCGTCATAGGGCACGTGAACCATGTCGATGTCCGCCATCTCCTTCAGGAGCTCGCCGGCGAAGCGAAGCGAGGAGCTCGGGCCGCTACTGCCGAAGCTGAGTTGTCCGGGATGCGCCTTGGCATAGGCGAGCAGTTCTTCGACGGACTGCACGGGCAGCTTCGGGTTGACGGCGAGGATGAGCGGCGTCTCCGTCATCTGCGTGATCGGCACGAAATCCTCGGTGCTGTAGGGCAAGCGGTCGAACAGCCAGGGGTTCATCGTGAAGACGTGGCTCATGACGAGAAGCGTGTAGCCGTCGCCGCGCGACTGTGCCGCTGCCTGGGTCGCGATCACCTGGCCGCCGCCGGGACGGTTCTCCACCACGAAGGGTTGTCCCCATGCGGCCCCGAGCCGCTCGGCGACGAGGCGGCCGATCATGTCCATGGGGCCGCCCGGCGCGACCGGAACGAGGATCTTCACGGGCTTCTCGGGATAGGTCTGGGCCTGCGCCGCGGCCCCCTGCGCCAAGCCGAGCGCCAGCGCCACGCCCGCGGCGGCGAGCGACCGGCGGAGAAAAGCCCTCTTGCTGATCCTGCTCATTCCTTCCTCCCTCTGCTGCTTCGCCTTTGCTTTCGCCCTGGTGGCGGACGGCGAAGCGTCGTTGTCAAACCTTGCCGCCGACGATATGGCGACGGCGGCTTCGCGCGTGATGCATTCTCGTTCGACTTCGATGAGGGGCTCGTATCGATGAACCTGGATGCACCGGCTCTGCTTGCGTTCCTGACGATCGCGGAGACCGGCAGCACGCATGCTGCGGCACGCAGCCTGGGGCTTTCCCAGGCGGCGATCTCGCGACGCCTGTCGCGGCTCGAGGAATCCCTCGGTGTCTATCTGTTCGTCCGTGGCAGCCATCAGCTGAGGCTCAGCAAGGCGGGCGCGCGGCTCCTCCCGGAGGCGCGCGCTCATCTCGACGCGCTGATGCAGGCGCTCGCGGCTGCCCGCGCCGCGGGACCGGACGGGATCGCCACGATCACGGTCGGCTGCCTGGCGACGCTGTCGCTCTACGTCCTGCCCGCCATCCTCGCGGAGTTCCTCGCCGAGGAGCCGGCGGTTCGCGTGCGCGTCCTCGACCTCTCGCCGGCGGAGATCGAGGAGAGCGTCGTCAACGGCGTCGCGGATTTCGCGGTGACGATGCTCGGCCTCGGCGCACCGACATTGATCCACGAGGTGCTCGCCCAGGAGCCTCTCGTGCTGGTCACCCCGCTCGATCATCCGCTCGCGCGTCTGACCAGCGTCCGCTGGTCGGACCTGAGCGAAGTCTCGCTGATCGGCATCGGTCCCCATTCGGCGAACCAGCGCCTCCTCGACAGCGCACGCGGCAGCATCGGCGTCCGGCTCGACTGGCAGCACGAGGTGCAGCGGATCACCACCGCGGTGGAGCTGGTCGCTGCCGGCGTGGGGCTCGCAGTGATACCTTCGACGCCGGAGATCGAGCGCCGGCCGAACATCCGGGTCGTGCCGCTCGTCGCCCCCGTCGTGACACGGCGGATCGGCGTGCTCAGACGGTCGGGCGAGCCGCTGTCGCCGGCCGCCGCACGCCTGAGGCGGCTGATCGCAATCCGGCTCGGGCGCCGCGGCGAGGCGTTGGGAAAAGCCGGGTCCTGACCTCCGCTTGTGTGCGCGGACGCCACTTGCGCGAGAGCGCTCCCGCCCGACTGAGAGGGCCTTCCGCTCCACAGTAGCGTCGAAACCGGAGCAGGCTTCCTCCCGGAAGCCGCGAATCAAAGCCAGCCGCCCTCGCCAACAATTTCATGGGTCCGGACCCCGGGGCCGGGCGGGGGTCGATGGTCGCGGCGGCATCGCTACTGCCTGGACGGCTGCCACGCCAGTTGAACGTGTCGCGGGAGGAAGTGGAAAATATTTCCACGAACATAACTCTTGCATCGACCAAATCGGTCTGCAAAATTTCGACCGCGGAACGCAGCGGGGCTTGCACAAGTCCTTCTCAGTCCAGTTCGGTCGTCGCTTTGCACCTTTTACGTACACAGGACCTCGATTGGCTAATCATGCACAAAACAACCAGAGCGGGATTGACGTTTGCGTTTTCGTGCTTGCTCGCGTCTATGAGCGCGCCGACAGTAATGGCGGAGCCTGCGGGAACATTTAATTACGGTACGGCGATCCAGTTGAACAACTGGAACCCCCTGGTGAAGCCCAACCGGACATACACCGGCATCGTCTACGAAACGCTGATCAAGACGGCGGCGGACGGGATCACGCTCGAACCGGGTCTGGCCACCGAGTGGTCGCTGTCGCCGACGGAAATGAAGCTGACGCTGCGCCCCAACGTCGTCTTCCACGACGGCAGCCCGTTCGATGCCGATGCGGTGAAGAAGAACATCGAATGGATCAAGAGTTCGGGCACGCAGTGGGCGAACAGCTTCGATACGGTGGCCGAGGTCGTCGTTGACGACCCGACCCACGTGACGCTGAAGCTCAGCCGCCAGACCCCGAGCATGGCGCAGCGACTCGCCACGCGCGGCGCCTTCATGGTCGCGCCTGCGACGATCGACGCTGAGAGCTGGGACAAGGCGAACGGCACCGGGCCGTGGGTCTACGACATGAACGCCTCCCAGCCGAGCGCCAAGGAGGTGTTCACCTACTTCAAGGACTACTGGGCGCCGGAGGATGTCGGCGTCGAGTCGATCGTCGTGCACGTCATCCAGGACCGGAACGTGGCGCTGAACACGCTGCGGAGCGGGCTCGTGGACGCCGCCGAGATCGGCACCTCGATCGTGGAAGCCGCGAAGGGGGCGGGCCTCGAAGTGGTGTCCACCCCGACGCTGGTGCAGCACTTCCTGCTGCTCGACAGGAACGACGTCTTCAAGGACGAGAACGTTCGCAAGGCCGTCTGCCATGCGGCCGACATGAACGCGATCGCCGAGGGCGCGTTCGACGGCTTCGCGCAACCGGTGTCGCAGCGCCTCCTGGAGGGGCAGCCAGGCCACAACCCCGACCTGAAGGGCTACCATTACGATCCCGAGCTGGCGAAGGAATACCTCGCCAAGGCCGGAAATCCGAAGATCGCGATCACGCTGCCGATGTTCACGGGCAACCAGACGGCCGTCACCCTGATCGCGCAGTACCTCCGCCAGATCGGCGTCAGCGTCGAACCGCAGATGATGAACGCGGGCCAGTACTTCACCTACTATCAGTCCAACCGGTACCCGATGCAGCTCAACACGAGCGCCACCGAAAGCGTCGGCCCGCTCGACTACTACCAGTTTCGCTTCGGCCCCGAGGGCGTCGGCAATCCGTTCAAGGCGGCCGTGCCCGAGCTCGACGCGATCGTGGAGCGTGCGCTCGCCGAGAACGACCTCGAGGCGCAGGACAAGATCTGGCAGGAGATGATGAAGTACATCGAGGATCACGCCCTCGACTGCAACTTCTATCTCACCACCCACAACTGGGCGTACAATCCGGAGCGGGTCAAGGACCTACCGACGACGGTCATGGAGCCGTCCACGCTGCGCTACAACGAGGTCGAGCTCGTCGACGCGCGATAATAGCGGGGGGAGAGGCGAGGCAGGCGGCAGGAGAGGCGGGTAGGTGGCGCGGCTGGTGCTCTTTCGGGCGGGGATGGCGCTGATCGCCATGCTGCTCGCGGCGGGCTTCGTCTTCCTGCTCATCCACTTCTCGCCGACCGACCCGGTCGTGCTGGCGCTCGGTGACGGCGCCGCCCCGGCGGCGGTGGAGGCCAAGCGGCGCGAGCTCGGCCTCGACCTCCCGATGCCGGTGCAGTTCGTGAACTGGCTCGGCGGAATCCTGCAGGGTGACTTCGGGACCTCCTTCTTCACCCATCGCCCGGTCGCCGATTCCATCGTGGAGCGGCTGCCGGTCAGCCTGTCGCTGCTCGCGGTCGGCACCTTCTTCGTCATCACCCTGGGCCTCGGCCTCGGCTTCATGGCCGGGCTCCGGCCGAACAGCTGGGTCGACAACCTGGTCACGTCTGCAGTCTCGCTGGCGCTCGCGACCCCGAGCTTCTGGCTGGCGCTGATGCTGGGGGTGGTGTTCGCGGTGCACTGGCGGATCCTCCCGGTGGCCGGCTACGTCCCGCTCACCCAGGATCCCGCCGCCTGGCTCAAGTGCATGCTGCTGCCGGCGTTCTCGCTCGCCTTGCACGGGATTGCGGTCGTCGGCAGGCACATGCGCGGCGCGGTGATCGACGTGATGAACGCGCCGTTCATCGAGGCGGCGCGCGCACGGGGGACCCCGCGCAGCCGCATCGTCCGCCGCTATGTCCTGAAGAACGCGCTCCTCCCCGTGCTGCCGATGATCGGCGTGCAAGTGGCGCTGCTCGTCGCGACGAGCGCGGTCATGGAGAAGGTGTTCATCCTGCCCGGCCTGGGCACGCTGATGGTCGATTCGGTGATCTCGAGCGACTTCCCGATGCTGCAGGGGGCAATCCTCGTGGTCGCCGCCCTCCTCATCACGATCAACCTCCTCGTGGACATCGGGCTCGGGCTGCTCGACCCGCGGGTTCGCCCGCAATGACGAGCACGGCGGTGGAGGACGTCCCGGAAAGCGCCGGTCGCGCGCGGCCGGGAAGCCGGGTCCTCGGCAAGATGATCCGGGAGCCGGCGACGGTCGCCGCCTTCATTGGCGTCGCGATCCTCGTCCTCCTGGCGGTCTTCGCGCCCGTTCTCGCGCCGTACGACCCGAACTTCGCCAATATCGCCAGCCGCCATCAGGGCCCGTCATGGGCGCACTGGTTCGGCACCGACGACCTCGGCCGGGACGTCCTCTCGCGCGTCCTCTACGGCACGCGGACGGCGGTGTGGACATCCACGATCTCCGTCGCTCTCGCAATGGCGGTCGGCGTCCCGGTCGGCCTGCTGGTCGGCTTTTTCGGCGGCTGGTGGGACCGTCTCGCGATGCGCGCCACGGACATCCTGCAGTCCATTCCCTCGCTGATCTTCGCCTTCGCCATGATCGCGATCCTGGGCCGCGGGGCCAACCAGACCTCGCTCGCGGTCGCGATCGTGTTCGCCATCATCCTCGTGCGCGTTACCCGGGCGCTCGCCCTGCGCGAACGGGAGCTTCTCTACGTCGATGCGGCGCGCGTCGCCGGCATGTCCACGCCGCACATCCTGTTCCGGGAGATCCTGCCGAACGTGGCCGGGCCGGTGATCGTGGAAGCGGCGATCATGCTCGGCTCCGCCATCACCATCATCACGAGCCTGACCTTCCTCGGGCTCGGCCTCGACGCGGAGACCGTCGACTGGGGCGGCATGCTGGACGAAGCGCGGCGCTACCAGTCGGTCTACCCGCTGATGGCCCTGCCGCCGGGCCTCGCCATCATATTCGCGGTCCTCGTCTTCAACTTCGCCGGCGACGGTCTTCGCGACGCGCTTGCCGGGAAGCAGACCATTGCAAAAGCGGCGAGGCGGGCCGGGTCGCGACCGGTTCCGGTGCCTTCGACGAGCGGCCGCGCCGAAAGGCCGGACGTCAATCTCGAGGTCGACGGACTCAGCGTCGCCTTCCCCGCCGAAGGCCGCCCGCCCGTCGAGATCCTGTCCGACGTCAGCCTGTCGCTGAACCGCGGCGAGATGGTCGGCCTGGTGGGCGAGTCGGGCAGCGGCAAATCGATGACCGCGCTCGCGATCATGGGCCTGCTACCGGCACCCGGCCAGATCACCGGCGGTGCGATCCGGCTGGGCGAGATCGACCTGACGGCATTGTCGGAGCGCGATCTCAACCGCCTCCGCGGCGCGGAAATCTCGATGATCTTCCAGGATTCGATCGCCTCTCTCTCGCCGGTCCACACCGTGGGCGAGCAGCTTTCCGAACCGCTGCGCCTCCACAAGGGGCTCGACAGGGCCGCAGCGATGAAGAAGATCGTCGCGCTCCTGGACCGGGTCGGCGTCCCGAACGCCGCGCAGCGCATCCACGACTACCCGCACCAGTTCTCCGGCGGCATGGCGCAGCGTGCCGCCATCGCCATGGCGCTGAGCGGGGGCCCGAGCGTCCTCGTCGCGGACGAGCCGACCACGGCGCTCGACGTGACGATCCAGGCGCAGGTGCTCGACCTCCTCTTCGAGCTGAAGGAGCAGTTCGCGATGAGCGTCCTGCTCATCACGCACGACCTCGGCGTGGTCGCGGAATCCTGCGACCGAGTGCTCGTGATGTATGCCGGCCAGATCGTGGAAGAGGGCCCGGTGGACAGCGTCCTCCTCCGGCCGCGCCACCCCTACACGCATGGGCTGCTGCAGGCGATGCCGCGCAGCGATGTGCGCGTCGCGCGGCTGCCGACGGTCAGGGGCTCCGTCCCGCCGCCCTGGGATTGGCCGGCCGGCTGCCGGTTCGCGCCGCGCTGCCCCTATGCGGCCGGACGTTGCAGCGCCGGCCCCGTCCCGCTCGTGGATGGCGTCCGCTGCGTGCGCGCCGGCGAACTGAATCTCACGGCGGCCGCATGAGCGCGCCGCTCCTCGCCGTCTCCGACCTCGTCGTCTCCTACCCGCTCGGCTCCGCGCTCGGCTTCGGCAGGGGCCGCACGTTCGACGCGGTGAAAGGCGTCAGCTTCACGATCGAACCGGGCCAGGGTTTCGCGCTCGTGGGGGAGTCGGGGTCCGGAAAGTCGACGATCGGCCGCGCGATCCTCGGGCTCGTGCCCGTGGCGAGCGGCTCCATCGTCTTCGACGGCGCCGACGTCGCCGCTTTCGGCAAGCGCGTCCCGCTCGCCTACAGGCGCCAGGTGCAGGTGGTCTTCCAGGACCCGCGCTCGTCGCTGAACCCGCGGCGCACGGTCGGCGAGCAGATCGGTCAGGTCCTTCAGCGCCATTTCTCCACCGGCCGGACCGAGACGGAGCGGCGCGTCTGCGACCTCCTCGGCAAGGTCGGGCTCGGCGCCTATTTCGTCGACCGGTTCCCGGGCGAGCTTTCCGGCGGGCAGCGCCAGCGCGTCGCCATCGCGAGGGCGCTGGCGACCGAGCCCCGGCTCCTCATCTGCGACGAGCCGGTGAGCGCGCTCGACGTCTCGACGCAGAGCCAGGTGCTGAACCTGCTCGCCAGCCTGCGGATCGAGCTGGGCCTCGCCTATCTCTTCATCTCGCACGATCTCGCGGTGGTGCGGCAGGTGGCCGATGTCGTCGCGGTGATGCAGCGCGGCCGGATCGTCGAGGTCGGAACGAGCGACACGCTCTACGAGGCCCCGGCCGATCCGTACACGCGGCTGCTGCTGTCCTCGGTTCCTCAGCCGAGCCCGCTCGGCCGCGAAGAGCGGCGCGCGGCCCGCCGCGCCCTGCGCGCCGCCCCGGCGTAGACCCCGGCATCCCCCGCCTCACGGAGACACCATGGGAAGTTTCCTTTTCCGCAACGTGCATCTCATGTCCTGCAACGCCGAGATCGGCGACATGGAGAAGGCCGACGTGCTGGTCGACGGGTCCGTCGTCAGCAAGGTCGGAACAAGCGTGGATGCCGCCGGTGCCGAGGTGATCGACGCCACGGGCATGCTGATGATGCCGGGCATGATCGACACCCACACCCACCTCTGGGAGAGCGTGTTCAAGGGCCGCGTCGCCGACGGCTGGGGGATGGAATACTTCACCAACGTGCATCCGCTGGTGAGCTATTTCGAACCGGAGGATACCTATGCCGGCGTCTATGCCGGCGCGGTGGAGGCTCTCGCCGCCGGCGTTACCTCGATGTTCGACTACAACCACTGCATCCACAGCCCGGAGCATGCTGATGCCTCGGTCGCGGCCCTGCGGGACTCCGGCATCAGGGCCACGCTCGGCTACGACCTGCGCGGCAAGAGCCCGAACGCGAAGCAGAAGCTCGCGCCATCCGCCGACCGCTTTCCCGACATCGAGCGCCTGCGCGGCACCATCCCGAACGGTTCCTCGGATCTGCTGCGCCTGGCGGTGTGCCTCAGCGACGTCAACAGCGAGAGCACCGAGATGGTGGCCCGGGAGGTGGCGTTCTCGCGGGACATCGGCTGCCCGATGTCCTGGCACTGCAACAAGGCGGGCGAGATCGAGTTCTTCGCCGGCCGGGGCCTGCTCGGGCCGGACATGCTGCCTGCCCACGGCAACTACACCACGGACGAGGATCTGAGGCTGCTGGGCTCGGTCGGCGGCTGCCTCACCTCGCAGCCCGAGGCCGAGACCTATGCCGGCCGCAGGTCCATGAGCATGGTCGCCCGCGGCCACCGGCGCGGCGTGACGATCGCGACGGGCATCGACGTGCCCTGCATCATGAATGCCGGCCTCCTGCCGCAGATGCGGCTCCTGTTCTTCCTGCAGCGCTACCTGGACGGGGTCGTCGAGCGCCACGAAGGCCACGTGCCGGTGAAACGCCGCCCGGGCGTCCCGACCTTCGACGCGCGCGACATCGTGGAGATCGCCACGGTGAACGGCGCGAAGGCGATCTGGATCGACGACGTGGTCGGGCAGATCGCGCCGGGATACCAGGCCGATCTCGTACTCATCGACACGCGCGACTTCGGGCTCTCGGAGGGGGACCCGGCGGGTCACGTGGTGCTCAACAGCTCGCTCGGCGACGTGGACACCGTCATGGTCGCCGGCGAATTCAAGAAGCGCGACGGGAGGATGGTGGGCGTCGACCACCGGGCGCTGGTCGACGCCCGCGAGGCCGCACGCGACCGCGTCTACGCGCGTGCGGGCGAGGCGCCGGGAGGGCTCCACAAGACCTACTGGTCGTGGAGCGAGTAGCGATCGGGGACATTGCTCGGACGCCGATGCCGACCGTCCCGATCGTCGACACCCGCTCCGTGGCCCGGGGGAGATGACCGGGAGATCTCAGGCAGCCGGTCTCCGACCGCTGTTGGGGGCCACGATCGCCGGAGGGACGCGGCAGCCAGTCTTCTTGTCATGCGCGGTTCATCAGAATCCACCGCCGGCGGCCTCCACGCTCGATCATCCAAGAGCCGGCACAAAGATGAGTTTGCGCGATATCTGACCGGGACAGGCCCGACCTGAGCCTCTCGCTGGTCCTGGTAGCTCGGGCCTCTTCGGCCCGGATCCGCTGTGCGGCCCTGATCGTCCGCGGCGAGCACGGCGGCATCGCGACCGAGACCATATCGATCCCGGACACCTGCGTCAGCCATTGTCGCGGCGCCAAAAAGGTGCCAGTCTTCTATAAGACCGCTCCTTGCAAGAGACTCGGACTGCCGGCAGCGGCGCAACGCAAGGAGCCGGAGGAAAAGGATGGCACAGCACCTTTGGAGAAGGGCAATAGGCTACGCTGTTCTCGGCAGCCTCTTGGCGTGCGGAGCGGCTCAGGCGGAAGACCGGCTGCGCGCCATCGTGGCGTATCAGAGCCAGTATTTCTATGCGAAGACGTTCGCCACCTTCGTCGAGAAGCTGAACGCCGCCGGGAAGGGCGTGGTTCAGATCCAAGTCGTCGGGGGCCCGGAGGCAATACCTCCCTTCGAGCAGGCAGACGCCGTGCGTACCGGTGTCGTCGACATGCTCTACGCTCCCGGCACGTACTATCTCGGTCTCATCCCGGAGGCTGACGCGGTTGCGGCCTCCTCCATCACCCCGATGGATGCGCGGGCGGACGGCGCCTTCGAAATCCTGCGCAAGCCGTTCGCGGCAAAGATGAACGTGGAAATCCTAGGCGTTGTGCCTGGAGGCGTGCCGTTCAACATCTTCCTGAAGGAGGAGCCGAAGATCGGCGCGGACGGCGTGCCGGATCTGACCGGAGTGAAGCTGCGCGGGTCGCCGACACAGCGTGACTTCCTCACCCAGGTGGGCGCCACCTTCGTTCAGATCCCCCTTCCTGAAACGTACACGGCGCTCGAGCGTGGAGTGGTCGACGGCATGGCGACGCCGATCGTGGGGGTCATGGACCTCGGCTGGGACAAGTTCCTGAAGTACCGGATCGAGCCGGGGGTCTTCCAGACGGACAACATGATTTACGTCAATCTGGACAAGTGGAATGCTCTGAGTGAAGAGAGCAGGAAGATCCTCAAGCAGATTGCGGAGGAGCAGGAGCGGGAGAGCTACGACTTCGCCCAGGAGGTTATCCAGAACGAAAAGGCCGCGCTGGCCGAACGCGGCATGAAGGCGATCGAACTCTCCACAGAAGGTGCGGAGAAGTACAAGCGCATTGCGCAAGATGCGATCTGGGGTCGGCTGGAGAAGAACGACCCGACCTATTACGAGGAACTCCGCTCCAAGCTCGACCGCTGAAGACATGGCGGCGCTCGCGCGATGGCTGGGCGGATTGCACGACAGGCTCGTTACCTCCCTCGCAATCGTCGCGGGCCTGGCGATCTGGGCAATCGTGGGCGCCATCCTCGTTGACGTCGTGGCCAGAAACCTCGGCGTGCGCGGGGTAGCCCACACATACGCTCTGGTCGAGTATGGGCTTCTCCTGATCACCATTCTCGGTAGTCCGTGGCTGATCAGGACGAGGGGCCACATCTTCGTCGAGATCGTCTTCCACGCGCTGCCGCCCGCGGCTCAGAGAGCGCTCTCGACCCTCGTATGTCTCGTCTGCGTCGTCGTGTGCCTCGTGCTCTTCGCTTATTCGCTTGGCGAGACGGTTTCGGCGTTCCGGCGCGGGGTGATGGAGACGCGCTCCTTCGATTTCCCGCGCTGGATACCGTTGAGCGTGTTTCCGGCAGGCTTCCTGCTGATGGCCGTCGAATTTCTGCGCATCCTGCTGGGCCGCGATCACCTGCATCCGGTCGCCTCCATGCCGCACGGGAAGTGAGT
>NZ_JBQYEX010000025.1:0-16902 GCF_052655945.1 Faunimonas sp. B44
AGGGACGGCTTTCACCTGCGCCTCGGTCAGCGGCAGGTAGAAGCTTTCCCGCTCCTCCGAAACCCGGAGGACAGGGATCGGCACGACAATGCTGTCCTTTCCCGGAATGAAGAACCCACCCGAAGCCACAATCGCGTAATCCCGGCGGTCCTTCGTCCCGAACACGATGTTCCTGACCTCGCCGATGATCCTGTCGTCAGAGCTTCTCACCTCGGCGCCGATGATCTCGTCCGCTCGCAAACCCGGGACCATCTCGTTGATGTTGACGAGGGGCTTGGCACCCTTGTCGTCCCGGCGACCCAGTGCTGCGCCGCCGCGTTGGACCATCGGCTCGCGCGCGGCGAACTGTTGATCGGCTTCGTCCTCGTCGTTGTCCCCCAACCCGCCGATCGAGGGGGATGTGACGAGTTCCCTGATGCTGGCAATGAGCCGGTCGCAGTCGGCATGGCGCCCGTAGGACCACAGGATGAGAGCGGAGTCCCGCAGGCTCCGAAGATCGCGCACCATTTGCCGGTTGGCGGGATCACGAAGCTCCGGCTTATGCAGAATGGCCTCTTCAAGCTTGGCATCCGAGATGTTGCACTCCGCCATAGCCGGAGCAGCCCCGACTGCTGTCAGCAGAGTGAAGGTGAGAAGAGCGGCGTGGCACTGCATGTCTGGTCCGATCCTCGGGCAACTCCGCCCGGTGCGTGAAAATGGCTGCGATTCGTCCAGGCACCTCCCGCTATCGGAACGCGCGAGTCTAGAGTCCAAGACTGCGCGACCCCGTCTCGGGTACTCGGAACGACCATGCAGAGAACCGAGGTGATCCCTGCCCTAACCGGTCACCGTATGCGCTCGGCCCGGTCTTGCTCCTCGGCAACAGCGAGGTCTGTCGGGTCTACGCGAAAAACTTGATAGGAATTGCCGCCGGTTGGCACACGGATCGACGCGGCCACGCGACGATATGCAGTGAACGAAAGCTGATCGAGCAGCTCCTCCTCCGTCTCCACCGTATACGTGCCCGGCGGGAGCACACCGTCTAGACCCTTGATGGAGAACGGCCGATGAAACGTCACGTCGCGTGTATGGGTTCGCACGGTTATTGCGGTCTGCCGGACAGCCCGACCGCTTGACCGGGCGCGCCGAACGCCGGGGGACCGATGAAGATCTCGGCCAGCGACCTGTGATGGGGACGGGACATGAATCCCATATGGTTACAAGGGATCGCGTTTGCACGACAAATTGTCGCGCGCCGTCGCGTGCCACCGGCGATCTTTGGCTTGGTCGCGCGGCGCGAGGGATTCTTATGGTCTTGCCTGTGCCCATCTCGTCCAGTTCTGCCAGCTGGGCTGTCGGAGCGCCGTGGACGGCAGGCGGGTGTCAAGCCTACGCGGAGCGGGGTGCTGCGCAGGAAATTTCCGTCATCGGCCTTCTGCAGCGCCTCCATCAGCGCCATCCTGTCGTCGGTCATCGGGTCCTCGTGGCTCAGGCTGAAGTCGGCAAACTCCACCTTAGCCGCACACCCCGAGGCCACCCCGGCCTACACCCAAAACTCCACCACCTCCGTGGACGCTAACTCCGCGCTTCGTCGCCTCTGATATCGCCCGCCATTCTCGTACGGCGGCACGTACGCTCGGCAGTAGCCATGCTCGGCAGGTGTGATGTTCGTTCGGTGCCGATCCGATTGCTGTAGCCTCTTCTACTTCGCCCCGGACTGCGGCTAAGCTGTTCCTACTCTGTGGAGAGAGGGGCATGACGGACGAACCGATTTACGTTCGGAGGCTGCGGAACCCGGATCGGTTACGTTTCGAGTACCAGGCCGGGCCGGCCGAGCCGGCCATTCTGATCGAGATCCTGGCAGAGGGGAACGGCCAGGAGCAGTTGACGCCGGAATCGGCCAGGAAGGCCGTTCAGGAGATCGCCGCCCGCTTCCATGAAGCGGCTCAGGGTGAAAGGTTCGCGTGAGGGCGGCGATCTGGGGTGCCGCCAGTGTCCTCCTGCTCCTGCCCCTGATGGCAGGCAATGCAGTTCACCACCGACTTCGATTGGTCGGTAGCAGACTTCGCTCTCGCCGGCGCGGTCCTCTTCGGCTCCGTCCCCGCCTACGAACTGACTCTGCGGCGGACCCGCAATCGGGCGTTTAGAGCCGCGACCGCTCTCGCGCTCGCGACAGCCCTCATCCTCACCTGGATGAATGGAGCCGTCGGCATCATCGGCAGCGAAGAGCTTCCCGCTAATGCGCTCTATTGGATTGTGCTGACCGTCGGCGCCGTCGGCGCCACGATTGCGCGATTTCGGCCGAGAGGCATGGCTGTGACCCTGATAGCAACGGCGCTGGCTCAGGCTCTGGTCCCCCTGGTCGCTGGAGCGGCCGGGGTGTCACTCCCAGATGGCGAAGCATTCGAGATCCTTGCCCTGACCGGGGTGTTCGTCATTCTCTGGCTCGTCTCTGCCTGGCTCTTCCAAACGGCGGCGTTCACGCCCGGAGGCGAAGCGTCGATCCGGTAGGGCTGACCCGTCTGCCCGTGTGATGTAGCCTGCCCGCCCATGTGCAACCTCGACAGCATCACCAAGGGCCAGGCGGCGATCCGGGAGTTCACGCGGGCCATGCGGGACTGCACGGGAAACCTGCCGCCGCTGCCTGGCATCTTCCCGGACTCCCTGGCGCCGATCGTCCGCCCCGGCGGCGATGGCGAGCGCGAACTCCTGATAATGCGCTGGGGCATGCCGTGTCCGCCGCAATATGGCGGAACGCCGGTGACCAACGTCCGCAACACGAAGTCCTCGCACTGGAGGCCTTGGCTAAAGCCGGAGCATCGCTGTCTCGTGCCCGCCACTTCGTTCTGCGAGTACCAGGATGCGAAGCCGCGCAAGATCCCGACCTGGTTTGCGCTCTCGCCCGACCGCCCGCTCTTTGCCTTTGCCGGTGTCTGGTGCAACTGGACCGGGACGCGGGGCACGAAGGCCAATCCGATCGAGGGCGAGCACCTCCTGTTCGGCTTCCTTACGACGGAAGCGAACGCGGACGTCGCCCCGGTTCACCCGAAGGCGATGCCGGTGATCCTCACGACGGCGGAGGAGATGGACGTCTGGATACAAGCGCCGTGGCCGGAGGCGTGCGCGTTGCAGCGGCCGCTTGACGGAGGCATGCTCGAGGTCGTTGCGCGCGGTGCGAGGCAGGACGAGGCGTCGCTCGCGGCCTGCGCAGACATCCGTGCAGGTCAAGGCTCGTAAGAGGCGGGAATGTCAGAACTATGGCCACGAACGCTATGTTGGGAGCACCAAAATGCGCTGAGACCGGAAGAGCATCAGCCAACCCGACCTGTAATCTGTTATTGGCTGGTCTGGAGGGCCGTCCCTCCGCTGCAGCGCCTTTGACATGTGCTGGCTACCGGCAGCCGTTTTGGAGAAATCATGGCGGTAAAACTCTTCGAGCCGCTGGCTCTGCGTGGGATAGCTTTACAGAATAGGATCGTCGTCGCGCCGATGACGCAATTTTCAGCGGACGAAGGGGTCGCCGGCGATTGGCATCTCATGCATCTTGGCCAGTTCGCTGTTTCCGGGGCTGCGCTCATTATGACGGAGTCCACCTACGTGGAGCCGAATGCAAGAAACAACCCGAGATCACTCGCGCTTTATACCGAGGAGCAGGCGGCGGCTCTCGGCCGCATCGCGAACTTCATACACAGCCATGGTATAGCAAGTTTCGGCGTGCAGCTCTGTCACGGTGGGCGGAAGGCATCCAGTAAGCCGCATTGGGTCGGCGGTGGGCCACTGCTAGCCGAAGAAGGCGGATACCCAGCTGTTGCGCCGTCCCCGATTCCGATCAAGGTGGGCTGGCCGACGCCGCGTGAAATGACGATGCGAGACATCGCCGAAGCTGTCGGCATGTTCGCGTCCGCAACCAGACGAGCCGTGGCTGTCGGCGCCGATCTCATCGAAATCCACGGCGCTCACGGCTATCTCATTCACCAGTTCCTGTCTCCGATCACCAATCGAAGGGGCGACCATTACGGAGGTACTCGCGAGAATCGCATGAGATTCGCGACAGAGGTCTTCGAAGCGGTGCGTGCAATCTGGCCAGCAGACAAGCCGATCGGAATTCGAGTATCAGCGACGGATTGGATCCAGGGCGGATGGACGACGGAGGATACAGTCGCATTGGCGCAGCGAATGGAAGACCTTGGCTGCGACTACATTCACGTGTCGAGTGGCGGCCTCGCGCCACAGCAGAAGATCGAAACCGGCCCGGGTTATCAGGTCGGTTTCGCAGCGGCCGTCAAGGCAGCCGTAAAGATGCCGGTCGTAGCTGTCGGTCAGATTACGAGCCCCCAGCAGGCCGAATCCATCCTTCGGACGGGTCAGGCCGACTTGATTGCCCTCGCACGAACCATGTTGTTCAATCCGCGTTGGCCATGGCTAGCTGCCCATGAACTCGGGGCGGTGGCTCATTACCCGCCACAGTATGAGCGTGCTGATCCGCGTCGGTTGGCTACGTCGGCCATTTCCAATCCTGGCAACGAGCCGGCGACGGGGGACCAGGCTGCTTAGCAGCACGCGCGGGCAATAGCCTTTCCATGCCATACGCCGCGTGAGGCGCAGGAATTTTGGATCAGCCAAAACCGACCGTCACTCGGCGCTAATCCCCTTCTCTTTAACGAACTCCGACCAATTCGTGATCTCCGCATCAAGAACTCCGGAAAACTCCGAACCTGGCGCGGGAGCAGCAGTCACCTGGATCTGATCGAGACGCGCAATCACCTGGGGGTCCTGCAATATTTTCTGTACCGCAGCCTCCAGCTTCTGCTTGACCGGCTCGGGCGTGCCGGCGGGCGCGAACATACCCCACCAAAATCGCAGGTCCATTCCCGTATCAACTCCGAGTTCTGAAAGCGTTGGCACGTCTGGCAGGGCTGGGAGACGCTGATCCGTGCTGACGGACAAAATCTTTACGGTGCCCTCCTTGGCAAGATCGACGAAATTGCCGAGTGCCGAATGCATCATTTGCACATGGCCGCCAATTACTGCGGAGGTGGCTTCGCCCCCACCCCGATAAGGTACGTGCACTGCACGAATATCGGCAGCGTCAAGCAGCGCCTCGGTGGTCATATGCGTGACGCTGCCCACACCAGAGCTGCTGTAGCTGATATCGTTTTCCTTGGAATAAGCCGCAAGCTCCTGAAGGGACTTCACCGGAATGTCTTTATTTACCACCAGCGCAATAGGTGCCACGCCAATCCTACCGATAGCGTGGAAGGCCTGCGCTGGATCCAGTGGCTCGTCAGGCCGCAAGGCTCTGTTGATTGCCACCGCGTTCTCTGCCAGGAGCAGGGTGTATCCATCAGGCGCGGCTTGAGCGATCGAGCGCCAGGCAACATAGCCATTCGCCCCTGGCCTGTTTTCAACCACGACTGGCTGGTCACCCAACGCTTCGCCCAAATCGTTGGCGATCACCCGCGCTACTCTATCGCTAGGACCGCCGGGAGAGAACGCTACTACCAGCGTGATTGGCTGGCTCGGGTAGTCGGCTGCCGCGTCGGCACCTTGCGCTGACGCGACTCCAATCATTCCCCACACCGTAGCGGCGCACACGCAAAACCTGGCAAGAATTCCCACAGCTTCCTCCGATTATCATGATTGATTGTACACTTAGGCTGATCAGCGGGTATGCCCGACAACATCAGGCGGTCGATCAAGCGGTAGCGCGGCGCCGACAACACAATCGCGCGTGACGAGGCTCGCCAGCTCCGCCTCGCTCAGGCCCTCGGTGCCAGGCGGGCGCATCGGCAGGACGACGTATCTGAGATCAGCATTGCTGTCGTGGACTATCAGCTCCACGAAGTCAGGAAACTCCAGACCAAATTCCCGTAGCACCTTGCGGGGCTCACGAACCGCTCGTGAGCGGTAAGCTTTGCTTACATACCATGCCGGCGGTTCGCCGAGCAATGAACGAGGGTAACAGGAGCACAATGTGCAGACAATGAGGTTATGGCGGTCCGGCCGATTCTCGACTGCAACCAGATTGGCCTCGGTGACCTCAATGCCAAGCTCGATAGCGGCCGTGCGTGCGTCGGCAAGCATGCGCGCCCGGTAATCCTTATCGATCCACGCCTTCGCAATCATGCGAGCCGCGTTGTGGTAAGAGCCTTTCTCGTTAAACTCGAGACGTGCTTGGATTTCAGCTGCAGTGAGCAACCCCTTTTCGATAAGAAGGCTCTTCATGGCGAGGAATAACGCTTCTGCTTCTGTGAGCATTAGATCATCATCCTCCCGCGTCGGGTGCGCCCCGGAGTGAGAATGATCATGTGAATCGTGCAGATGTGGATCAGAACTCTGGCTCATGCTGCAATCTCAATGGGCTTCAGCCAATGGGCGTAAATACCCAGTACGAGAGTATCACCGGTCGGCCCTTGGTAATCCGGCCACAATTCACGCTGAGAAAATCGAACGAGATAGAGCGGGAGCCGCTCGCCACCTAGCCGGCCATACGCCCGTTCCTCCGGATTTTCGAAGGTGCCACAGAAGCGTTCGATCTGTCCGACCTTGGAGCGCACGTAGACGGGTGTACGGACGTGTCCCGGCTTTTCCAGATCGAGGATGAGTACTTTGTCTCCGATCTGGAGCGATGACCGGTTTTCAGCCGACATGATCGCGAGTCCCGAGGCGCAGAATCGTAGCCCTTCTCCCTTCAAGCTCGCTGGCAGAGAAGATGTGCTTTTCAACGAGGAGTTGCGCTATGCAATGCGCTCGGCGCCCGTAGAATGAAGAGCTTTTATATTCCGCCTCCGGCATTTCCTCGACCTTCCGGCGGAATTCATCGGACACAAGGACGCCTTTGTCCTGGAGTGCGAAATAGGTGGCCATGAGCTGCTTTTCCCAGAAAAGCTGGTGATGATCCTCCATGGGGATCTCGCCGGCCTCAAAGCCGCCAATGTCTGTGACGAGTCTCTCCGCCATCCGCTCCGCCCCGCCTCTGGACCAGTGCAAGAAACCAACAAACGCTTGGCCATGCAAGACGCGCAAACCGGTCATGCTTCCGCAGTGCGGGCGAACTGGGGCCACTTCGAACTCGGCCGCACAGATTGTCACTGTCGGTCCCCGTTTGCGTCGGCGAGCAGAGATTGCATTCCGCGGCTGGGCAGGCCTCGTCGAGGCGATCTATCACGGCCCCGAACCTGACCGGACGGTTGCCCCGTTCGCCGCCGCCGATCGCGAGGGAGCGGCGGAGGACGTCGCACTTACGCCTCACAAAGAACAGCGCCTGACGCCGGAAACGGTGCGTTTCCTTCCTTGAACTACGGCGGCTTCGGCCGCCTTTCTTTTTGGCCATTGCACTTGAACGTGGGTGGGCTCTCGAATCGTCCGCACTCTGCCGGCGGTGCCGCCCAGGCTCGCGGCCCGGGCCCGGCGAGCGGCCGCTGATAATCCGCGCGCCTCGCTGTTACGTGATCCGCAACGCGAGCACCTGAACCGGCCGGCGAGGGCCAGGACAAAGGTGTTCGGGTCGAGCCCCAAGCCCCCCGCATCGATCGCGCTGAATTTTCCGCAGCGGATGCAGTGGATGCCGAGCGGGATGCCGCCCTCGATCAGGTCGCGGAGCCGGACGGCGCTCGGGTGGCGGGCGGGATCGAAGGACATGGCAAATCCCTGGTTGGCTGAAGATCGTCCGTGCTCGCAGCAGGTGGAAGCCACGCCAGGCCGCCCCCGTTCATCCGCGGTGCGCTTGCAAAATATAGAAGGCGCAGGCAAACACATTCGCCGCCCGCACTCGAACATGCAACAGCCAAGAGCGTCGGAGGCGGACAGTGAGCAGATAGCTGGGTCAGTGCCCCATCCGGTCCCGATAGGCGCCCGGTGGCGGCGGCGGAGGCTTCAGCAGGTCTCCCCAAGCCGAGCCGCGCCCCGGGTTCTCCGCGTCGAGCCGCGCCGCCTCCTTCTTGCCGGGCGGGCGTGGCTTCGGCTCCGGGGTCGCCTCCACCCACCCGAAAGTGCTTGCGCCGGATCGATGCCGAGAACCTGCGCGATCTTTTTCTGCTGGAAGGACCAGCCGGCCAGCACATCGACGACGCGGCCGTCCTTCTCCGAGGGCTGGTAGGCAGGGCGGCCGCCGGCTGGTATGGGCAATCTCCTAGCCTAAGCGTATTTTTTTACAGACGAGGAATTCTCTGCGTGGGGCGGCACCGGGCCGTCCGATCAGCAAGTCTACAGTTTCTGATTCCCCGCCCTGGTCGCCTTGCATTATGCTGACTCCGCCTATATCACTCATTTTGTACTGTGTCTAATCTAGAGTAACGGCTCTGAAATGACAACAGTACGAACGTGCGCACATCTACGATGTTCTACCACGGTAGAAGAAAGATTTGAGATCGCCTAGATGGATTGCCCCGTTGTTCGGATGATCCAGGGTGCTCGGTGCGCCAGCGCCACGTCCTGCCGACCATTTCGGGGCCATCGTTCCGCGAAGCTCAACGAGGGCGTCGCCGCCTCAGCGCATTGCTGTCACCGCATCACCCTTTGGCGCGGGTCTGGGCATGGGAAGCCGCGGTCCCGAGGAGGCTTCGGCGTGGACACTCGGCCGGATCTCCGCCGGGGCGGACCGGGGGATAGGGGGCGCAGAGAGCGAGCCGGTAACGATCGGCGCGACCGGGTCTACTGCTGCACCTGAATTCTCTGCCGAGCCTGGCGACGCCGCCGTTTCGATCGCGTGAGATGGCGTCAGAGCGGGTGGCTCGCCTAGGCCGGCTAGATCGTGTTCCTCGGGCAGATGAACAGCCACGGTGCGCACCGGCCTCGGCTCGGGCATGGACGCTTCATCGAGTGCGAGCTCATGCGGCGCCTCAACCTCCTCCTGAACCAGGCCAGTGGGCGTCGGGAGCATGCTGCCATCCGGCTTCACGACGAAGGTCGGAACGGTCCGTTCTACTACCTCCGCGTAGCCGGTCGGAGCAGTTGGTGCGGCGGCAACGGACTTCTCGACCGCTCCAGCCGGCGCAGACATGCGAGTTTGTACCTGCGGCGCAGTGCCAGGCCGATCCTGACCCGGATCCGGCGATGATGGCGACGTGCTCGCCACCGCCTTGCTCTCCGAGGGAGCATGCGGCACTGACCGGATGATCGCACTGTCTGCGTAATAAATGAGCGCTACGGACCCGACCGCGGCCGCGGCGAGGAAGGCCACTCCAGCGGCCATCAGACGAGACCTCCGTTGCGTGCGGACCGACGTCCACGAGGTAGCCATTCGGTCCTTCACGCCGGCTGACACGCCGCCCGCAAGTTTGCGGAGCTGTGCCGCGAGGGCTCCGCCTGGAACTGCCCATGCACGACGCCGCTGCTCCGGCAGTAGCAGAGCGTTCTCCACCTCCCGAGCGAGCCGGGCATCGAGCTCCGTCTGCAGGATAACTGGACTGGAAGACGGCGGGGCTCTGGTTCCGGCCGGGCCGGCAGGTCGAGCAGGGTCTTCGCTGACGACACGAACCAGATCGGTGAGCAGATCGTCGTCAAATTCCGGTGGCAGGACGCGGGACCGCGACCCGCCATCAGCCTGTTGCACAGCGAGCATCAGATCATGCCTCCCGTTCAGGGTCATGGTTCTTCTGATGAGTCGAGCCCTGAGCTGTCCAGTCTGTTCGTCTACTTCTGTGACGGCAATGCGGCGGCGATCGATTGGTGGGGAAAACAGCAAGAAAGCGTACGGAGCGCTGCTCGTGCACATCTTCACTCAGCTGCCGCCCCCTCGCCTGCGGAGGTTCGGGTCGTCCGAGCCGTACCCGCATGTCCCAGCTGTCCCACAGGGGCCTGGCAGCCCGCTCGCAGTCATCTTGAGGGACCGCGGAATTGCGGCTTTTCCAACTGATCGATGCTGTCCCACTGTCCCACACCCTTGTGCATGGGACAGCGGGACAGCGGGACCAGGTGGGGCCTTGAGCGGGTCCCGGTCGAGCCATTGATCGAGAAGAGCAAACGGATCAGTCGGGCGTGAAGATCTCGATCGCGTGCGGCAGGATGCGGAACTCCGCGGGGGTGGTCGTGACCAGCTCGCCGTCGGCATTGATGTCGTGCGGGCGCCGGGTCGTCAGCTTGAGCGCGGTTGTCCCAAATGCACGCACATGCTTCCACTGGCCCTGCGTGCCCCGGCGGAGGGACGGAGCAAGGGCGATCAGGTGCCACCAATGCGGCACTTCGAGGCTGTAGACATCGAGCTTCCCGTCGTCGGGGCGCGCATTCGCCTCCACCGTCATTCCGCCGCCATAGAAGCGGCCGTTGCCGACCGAGAGCTGGATCGTGCGGACTTCCTCGAGCTTGCCGTCATGGTCGATGTGCAGCGTGAACGGCCGGCTCTGCGACAGGATCCGGAGCGCGGCCGCGCCATAGCCGAAGATACCCCAGCGACGCTTGGCCTCCGCGGTCAGGCCGCGGGCGAGATCCGCGCTGAAGCCGACGCTCGCCACGTTGAAGAAGGGATGACCGTTCACTTCACCGAGGTCGAGACGGCGTGTGCGGCCGGCGACGATCACCTTCGCGGCAGCGGAAGGATCCGACGGAATGCCGAGCGTGCGGGCGAGGTCGTTTGCGGTTCCGAGCGGCAGGATCCCGAGCGGTAGGCCCCGCTCTATCAAGGCCGGCGCGATCGTGTTCAGAGTGCCGTCGCCACCGCCCACGACAACCAGATCAATGTCGGGCGCCATCTGGACCTGGTCGGCCATGCTGGCGCTGTCGCCCTCCGGCTCGATCAGCTCGAAGCCGTGCTGGCGGAGCACGAGGCGAGCGCCATCGATCGAAGCCGCACCACGGCGGGCTCGGCGGTTCAGGAGGAGGAGCGCGCGGCGGGGCTGCGCCCGCGGCTCCCGGTCAGGATCGGCGTACATGCTGCAGCCATATGGGCGCGGCGGGTCCGATCTGCGACTACGGCTCGACTTTCATCGTCGAACGGCTCTTGGGCAGACCGCGCCTGCAGCGGCGCGGTCCCGAAGTGGCACTTCTCAACGCCATCGAGCTGGTCAACGAGCTCGATGACGTAGCAGCCTGCCTTCGAAAGGGCCGCCGCCCACGCCTCACTGCGAGCTTCGTCGTCACCGCGCATGAGAACTGGTGCTTCAGACGCACGCGTGTAGCCGTCAAACGACGTTTCGCAGAACCGACCGGCTCTCCGTTGCCGTCATTGGATGACATGCCAAACTCCGTCCGCGCCGCGAGCTGAGGCGACATCATGACCCGGCCAATTCTGACCGGGCGCGCTGGCCTGGTCCGAACTCGGGGCCCTATAAGGCTGACGCGGAGGGTGGTCGAGCACAGCCTCTCCGCTCCGCCCGACAGCGGCAGCAGAGCTCATTGGAGACCGCATGATGGTTTCGCAACTGACCAAGGCCGAACGGGAGCTCGGGATGTTGATCTCGGCAGCCTTAGGGCTGTGCGGACTCGTTCTGGCCATCGCTGGTCGAGAGGACACCATCGGAATTCATGGTGCGTTCATACTGCTTGCAAGTGCGGCCCTGATTGCATTCCTGGTGTACCGGCACGACGCCCCAGAGCCGGATGTCAACTACCGCCCGTTCGAGTACTACGACGATCCGATCAAGGTCGGAATCGCGCTGGCGCTGGCCTGGGCGGTCATCGGGATGTCGGTTGGCGTCTGGGTAGCCGCGGAAATGGCGTGGCCGGCCCTCAATTTCGATACAGCTTGGATGAGTTTCGGCAGGTTGCGGCCGGCGCACACGACTGGCGTCATATTCGGATTCGGCGGCAATGCCTTGATTGCCACCTCGTTTCACGTGGTGCAGCGAACCTCGCGCGCCCGCTTGGCGGGGCAGGTCAGCCCATGGTTCGTGCTGCTCGGTTACAACCTGTTCTGCGTGCTCGCCGTCAGCGGCTACTTGATGGGGGTGACCCAGTCAAAGGAGTATGCGGAGGCCGGATGGTATGCCGATCTGTGGCTGGTCGTCGTCTGGATAACGTATTTCGTTCTTTTCCTCAGAACCCTAGCGCGACGAAAAGAGCCGCACATCTACGTTGCGAATTGGTACTACATGGCGTTCATCGTGGTCGTGGCGATCCTTCACATCGTCAACAACATCGCGGTACCGGTTTCATTAGGCCACTCCTGGAGCTATCCGGTCTGGTCCGGGGTTCAGGATGCGATGGTGCAGTGGTGGTACGGCCACAACGCCGTCGCCTTCTTTCTGACGGCCGGGTTCCTTGGGATGATGTACTATTACCTTCCAAAACGGGCGGAACGGCCGATCTTCTCCTATCGCCTCTCTATCCTTAGCTTTTGGGGCATCACCTTCTTCTACATGTGGGCCGGCTCGCACCACCTGCACTACACCGCACTCCCTCACTGGGTCCAGACGCTCGGAATGACGTTCTCCGTGATGCTGCTGGTGCCGTCGTGGGCGTCCGCCGGGAACGCGCTGATGACGCTGAATGGCGCCTGGCACAAGGTCCGCGATGATGCCACCCTGCGGTTCATGTTCGTGGCTGCGGTGTTCTACGGCTTGTCGACCTTCGAAGGGTCCTTCATGGCGGTGCGGGCGGTCAACTCGCTCTCGCACTACACGGACTGGACGGTCGGCCATGTCCATGCGGGTGCACTCGGGTGGGTCGCACTGATCACCTTCGGTTCGATTTACAGCCTCGTCCCCTCCTTGTGGAAACGGCAGGCCATGTACTCGGCCACCCTCGTCGAGGTGCACTTCTGGTTGGCGCTTGCAGGCACGCTCGTCTACGTCTTCGCCATGTGGAACTCTGGGATCGTCCAGGGCCTCATGTGGCGCACCTATACGGAGAGCAACACCCTCGCCTATTCATTCGTCGACTCGCTGGTGGCCATGTACCCCTACTATATCTGGCGCGCCTTCGGCGGCCTCCTGTTCCTTCTGGGCGCTCTGGTCGGCTGCTACAATGTGTGGATGACGGTGAGGGTCGCGCCGGTGGCCGTCGACGAGCGGCGGCAGGACCTGCCGGAAGCCGGATTGGCTGTCGGCGCGGCCAGCCCGGCGGAGTGAGCCGATGGCTGAGCTCTTTCACCGGAAGATCGAGCGGACTGCGATCGGCTTCGTGATCGCGATCATCGCGGCGGCAAGCGTCGGCGGTATTGTCGAGATCGCGCCGCTTTTCACGATCGACGAGACGGTGGAGGACGCACCGGACTTGCGGCTCTACACGCCGTTGGAGCTCGCCGGCCGCAACATCTACATGCGAGAGGGGTGCTACGCCTGCCATTCCCAGATGGTCCGCACGCTACGCGATGAGGTGGAGCGCTATGGCCCGTATTCGCTCGCCGTCGAATCCCGGTACGATCACCCGATGCTGTGGGGCTCGAAGCGGACCGGTCCGGATCTTGCCCGCATTGGCGGAAAATACTCCGATCTCTGGCACGTGGCGCATCTCACCGACCCACGAAGCGTCGTCCCACAGTCGAACATGCCGAGCTATCGGTGGCTCGCGCGCAATGGGCTCCGCACCGACGATCTCGCGCTACACCTGGAGGCACAACGAAGGGTTGGCGTGCCGTACACCGACGAAATGGTGGCATATGCACAGCTCGACGCGATCGGTCAGGCCGATCCAGACAGTGCCTATGCCGCTGGCGTGCTGGAGCGCTACGGGGATGCAACCCAGCTGAGTGCCTTCGACGGCGTGGAGTCCCAACTCACCGAGATGGACGCGCTTGTCGCGTATCTGCAGGTGCTGGGGCGCATGACCTCCGCCCCCTACGAGCAAACCGCGGCACCGGAGGAATTCCCTGATCCGAACGATCAGTCCGAACCCGATCCTGCAGGGGATTCCGGAGGCTGAGGCGATGCCATTCGACCACGATACCGTTGTCGGATTTTCCAAGAGTTGGGGGCTCTTCTATCTCATCGCCCTCGCGATCGGGGTTCTGGTCTACACGTTCTGGCCTTCCAACAGAGAGCGCTTCAATCGGGCGAAGAAGGACATTCTCGACAAGGACGACAGGCCATGGACCTAGGCGAGCGGGACCCGATCAGCGGGCACCAGACGACGGGCCACGAGTGGAACGGCATCAAGGAGCTCGATACGCCGGTGCCCCGGGGCATCCTGATCTTCCTGGTCGTGACGCACATCTTTGCCGTGATCTGGTGGTTCCTGATGCCCACCTGGCCGCTCGTGACGACCTATACGAAAGGCCTGCTTGGGGTCGATCAGCGGGAGATCGTGGAAGATGACTTGCGCAAGGCTGCGGCCGAACGTGCACCCTGGATGAAGGGGATCGAGACTGCTTCATTCGAGGAGATTCAGGCGAACGAAAACCTCATGGCAGCCGTTCGACAGACTGGCCCCCAGCTTTTCGGGGACAATTGCGCCGCATGCCACGGTGCAGCCGGCACCGGGCAGGCGGGCTATCCCGACTTGACCGACGATGACTGGCTCTGGGGCGGAGACCCGGAGTTCATCGCGGAAACCCTGCGGGTCGGCATCAACTCTCCGCATCAGGAAACGCGCGTGGCTCAGATGCCCGCGTTCGGGCGCGACGAAATGCTAAGCCGGTCGGAGGTCCGCAATGTCGCCGCTTATGTTTATTCGCTGAGCAATCCATCCGTTTTGACATCGGAGAACGTGGACACGATCGCGGCTGGTCGCGAAGTCTTCGTGGCCAGCTGCGCCGCCTGCCACGGCGACGATGCGAAGGGCATGACGGAGGTCGGAGCGCCAAATCTGACAGATACGCGCTGGATCTACGGCGGCAGCATGGACGCGATCATCACCTCGGTACATGGCGGGCGCCAGGGCCACATGCCGACCTGGGATGAGCGGCTTACTCCCGCGGAGATCAAGATCCTCGCGCTGTACGTTCATTCGCTGAACGTCGGGAAGCCCTGACGCTGTACGGACGGATCTGCTCATGAGAACCTGGACGAAGGCGAGATGGGCGGTGGCGCTCGCGGCTTCGGCCGGCGTCCTCGCCTTCGCAGCCGCCAACGCGCATCTCGTATATGTGGCGGTCAAGTCGCAGCCGGATTGCGTTTCGCACCTGAAGCAGGCGGGGGAAAGGCCAGGCCAGTTCCGCGCGGCAAGATCCGCCTGCTGATCGAACACGGAGAGTCTGGGGAAGTGCGATGATCGAGGCCGAGGACAATTACGGTCTCCTCACGGAGACCTCCGGGATCGAGGAAACCCGAAATCCCGAAAAGCAGCGCCACCTCCCGCCCTCTGCTGCGTTGGATTGGCTGCGCGCCGGGTGGCGCGACTTGAAGACTCAGGCCGGCGTCAGCATCGCCTATGGGTTGGCCGTTTACGTCGTTTCGCTCCTTGTAGTGGTCGGAATGTTCGCCGTGGGTTGGGATCACATCCTGTTCCCCGCGATCGCCGGGTTCATGATTGTCGGACCAGTGGTCGCCATTGGGCTCTACGAAAAGAGCCGCGCCCTCGAAGTCGGCCGGCCGGTAAGCCTGAAGACCATGCTCGGCGTGCGGGCCCACTCCGGGGCGCAAATCTTCTTCGTCGGCGTGCTTCTGTGTCTGCTCATGCTCCTATGGATGCGCTCGGCGGTGATCATCTATGCGTTGTTCTTCGGGTATCGACCCTTTCCCGGCCTCGAGAGCATTGCTCCGATGCTATTTGGAACCACTGTCGGCTGGTCGATGATGGTCACAGGGGTGGTTATCGGCGGTCTCTTCGCTGCCTTCTCGTTTGCGATCAGCGCGTTTTCGATCCCCATGCTGCTGAACGAGCGGACAGACGCCATGACCGCGATGAGCACCAGCATGTCGCTCGTATGGAATAACCTGCCTGTGATGATCGCCTGGGGCGGCCTTGCCCTCGGGCTTTTCCTGGCTTCCCTTTTGACGGGGCTGGTTGGCCTCATCATCATTTTTCCGCTGCTCGGCCACACGGCGTGGCATGCGTACAAGGCGATCCGCAGACCGGAGTTCATCGACAGCTCAGACTTCACTGAAACGAGATCCGCGCGAGTTTAGGCAGAGCCGAATCATGGAGTTCCGCAATCCGGCCAATGGCGCGGAGCTGATCCTCGTCGGCAATCCGCACCATGCACCGCCGGTGCGGCCGCCGGTCGAGGGTCCGATGCAGCTTCGGGATCTCGCGTTTCCAGATAGCGGCTCCATCTTCGGCAGCCGATCACAGCAAAGCAGCATTGATTCCGATGCCCGGATCGTCTTGTGCCCGTCTGAACCGCTCAATGACCCCCGCCATTTCGTCGATACAGAGTCGTTTCGCCACCCGATCCAAAGTGGAAAGGGAAGCGCTCGGCTCCGCCACCGGACCTTGGTGGGGGCTTCAAGCCCGGGACATTGCGGTCCAAACGGAACGACACCTTTTGGCTTCGCCGCAATGACACCCCTGCCCTCGTCGCCCACGATGCGGCCGGAAACGTGAGCGCACTTGGCTATCTCATTCCCATTTCGATTGCGCTCGGGCTTGTGGCACTCGGAGCTTTCTTCTGGTCGCTCAGGACTGGCCAGTACGAGGACCTCGACGGCGCCGCAGAACGCATTCTCCTCAACGAGGACGTCCCAATCCCGCCCTCCGCCCGGCAACCTGCTTCCACTGGGGCGGATCACGGAGCGCCACTGCGCCGGCGCGAGTGATGGTGAGATAAGGGATCTGGTTGCGCTCAGAACAGCCGAGCGGCAAGGGCAAACAGGGTGAGGCCGAGCGAAACCATGCTGGGGATGATGACCGCAGCGCCCAGCACCAATGCCAGGATAGAGGCAAGGTCCGTGGGCAATTCGATCCGGTTGAACATGCAGGAGAAATAATGCGGAAGCTGCGAGCTCGCAAGTCGCGCATGTCGCTCCTGCCGGTGGTCGCGCAGTGTCAATCGGCGCCCAAAGTTGACCCCCGATCGGCGTCCAATTTTGACCCCCTTCCGCGGTGCGAGAGACGGGCCTGACGCGCCGGAGCTTCCCAACCGGCGCAGGCGGTCAGGGCCGTCTCGGG
>NZ_JBQYEX010000026.1:0-15577 GCF_052655945.1 Faunimonas sp. B44
GACCTCCCTGATCTGCGAAGCAGCCGGAATGGAGCATCTGATCGTCGAACGCGGATCCAATGCCAATGGCATCCGGACGGCACTTCTCGAGCAAGGCACGATCCCAATCAGCCTCGGCAAGCGCATGATGTAGTACGTCAGCGCCCCTACAAGGGCTGCTGACGCATCGAAGCCGTGGCTGCAATCTGGAGGGCTCCCGCCGCGGCGCCACACACTACGACAAGCTCGCCCGAGACAACCAGCAGCAGTCGAACTCAGGAACTCGCGCCGAAACAGCATTCTGGCTGAAACTGAGTGTCTACCGTAGAGCGTCAACCGCGACCGTGCAAAGCTCGTTTACTGCTTCAAGAAGGTTGCAACCGCTCTTTGATACACATCAACATCCTGAACGGAAAGGCTAAAGAGTTTGCGCTCGTGCTCGGCCGTCACAGGGACAATGTTCACATCATCCCGCACAACCCGTCGCCCCTCCGTCGTGTTAACAGTAGGCACCCTCATGGCCAAACGATAATTAAACATGGTTGAAAAAGCTTCGACGCTATGATGTAGCTTTTCGGTTACAAATATGAAATCGTATTCCTCAATCTCGCGACCAGCCAAATGAACGCTCATCGCATTTAATGTGTTCGGATCGGCTGAAGCAAACTCGACAGCATCCATCTTGCCGGATGCAATAAGCGGAGTACGCCAGTCTCCATTCGCCTTTTCTAAACCCACATGATAATATTGAGATACAATTCGCTTCACAGGATGTCTTACACACGATATGAATTTTGCGGACGAAATCGTATCTGCGTACTTCCTATAGTAAAAGTGACCGTGTATAAACTTAAAGTATTCGCAAATGAAAGGTAGACCTGAAGCAATAAGTGGACTGATCACTAATGCGTTGTCGTAAGATGGTGAATAATCCCAGAAAACCCGCCGCCCTGAGCAGTAATCAAAGATATTTCCGAGAGATGTCCCCGCGGTCTTGGGAATGTGGATGGAAACATACATCAAATCTGATCCTCGGCTTCAAGATCGCGCAGCGCACCCTGCAAGGCGGCATCCCAACTGCTCGGACCGATCCGACGGGCCGATCCCAGGCGGGACGCGCCTGCGCTGACGCGGGCGACAGCCTTCCTTATCGCATCGACAACGCTCTCGATAGTCGCCCCGGCCGGAATGAAATTGGGCGAGATCCTCTCCAGTTCGGCGGCGGAGCGGTTCTCGAAGGAGTTCGTCACGACCTGCGCGCCAACCTGAAGCATCTCGTAGGGCACGACGCTTGGATGCGGGGCGTGCATCAAGCTCAGGCCGACCACCACGTTCTCCATGAGCTCCTGATATTCCGCGATCGGCACCCGCGCACGGATCTCCAGCCAATGCGGCCCCGCCAGATGATAGGGTGGATGGTCGCGCATGGCCCCAACTCCCACGAACCGCCAGTCGTCGGTGAAAACGTTGGCTTCGACCGCGGCCCTGAGCGCCATGACGCCAACCTCGAACATGTTCCGGCCCGCATGCATTTCCGGCCGGGCGTAGAAGAGCAGCGTCTTCTGGCTCGGCGTCTCGGCCACCGGTGGGCGTATCGAGGTGACGCAATGTTGGAAGCATGTATGCGGCGCGGGAGGGTCATTCGCGAACACGCCGATTCGATGCTCGCGAAAGTAGCGCTTTAGCACTTCCGAGTTGAAGACGGGAAAATGCGGATAAGCGTATGCCGAGGAGACCATGTAATGGAGTGCGTTGTGCTCCAGAAAGATCGGCTCGTACTCCTGGACCAGGAATGACACCCTCTCGTGATTCGTCTTCTTCACGAGGTTCCTGGCAAACAAGACATCCCACGCCGAGTAACACAGAAATCTATCGTTCGGTCCGATGCGAACGCCCGTCTTTGCCGTATAAACCTGAGCATCACGGAATGCGGCGCTTTCTTCCTCCGCGGCATGATAGAAAAAATAGTTGAGGCTCTCGTCCTCGCTCTCGGTCTTGACGACCGACATCCGGGATCCGCGCTTGTGAAGCTGCTTTGCCAGCTCGATCAGCGATCGATAGCCGCCGAAAAAGAGGTCGGGGTTGAGATCCGGAACGACCAGGTGGAGGGTCCGTTGATGGTCACGCGTCTGTACGATCGGCGGCGCCGCAAGGCGCCGCTGGATGTCGCGGACGCGGTCGAACGCCACCGGGCGGGTTATGCCGTAATATTTCTGCTCGAGCGTGGACTCGAGACGATACTGCGGGAGGCGCCCTTCCGCCTTGCCCGACAGCAAATAATGCTGATAGCCGCAGAGTAGCCGCCCCGCCTTCACCGCATCCCGGATATCCACGTAAAAGGCCCGATAGAACTTTTCGTCGAACTGCGGATTAGGTGAGTATTCCTCGGCAGCTACCTTGGAAAGGTAGATACTGATCAAATCGGCTACTGTAAATTCACTACCGAATCCATACTTTTTCCGGAAAAATTCAGGATCGAAGGTAGCGCTCAGGATTGCCCTGAACGAAGGACGCGTAGCGTCACCGGAAAAGAAGAAGCGTGCATATTCCTTATAGATGGAATCTATACTTAGCGAGGGGAAAAACTGGGAGAATCGGCTTAGAAGCGCATTGCCTTCGATCAGGCGAACGATGGCATCATGATCATTGTCAAGCGAGAGCGGAGAAGTTGACTGTTCAATGGTGCGCTTGAACGTTTCGTTCGGGTAACGCCCCTCGAAGGCGCCATGGAATACGAAGTGCTGCAACCCGCTCAAGAATACCTTGTCGGACACCGCGCGCGAAACGTCGGGGTACTCGAGCCGATAGAAGACCTCGCTGAACACCTCGTTTGGATTAACAACACCACCGTCTTTCGATAGCTCAATATAGGCGGAAAGCGGGTCTTCGCTGGGCAGCTCCTTGTTAAGAATGCTTCTTGCAAACCGCTGCATGTACTCGACGTCGAGCGCCTGCCGCAAAGGTTCCAGGGTGTCCGCGTAGGCAGGTGCTCTGACAAAATCGTTCATGACTCTACCCGGTCTGTCTGCACAAGCAGTTAGCGATTGTGTCCGTTCGATGAGGAAGAAGCTTTCGAGAGTTCGTCCACACGGTTCTCGAGGCGAACCAGCCTTTCCCGCTGCTCGCGGATCACGTCGTCCAAAGTCGATTCGAAATGCAGAACCTGTTGCTCTGTCAGGACCGATCCGAGCAGCCATCTGGCGCGATCGAGGGCCTTCTTTAGACGAACCGCGCTCTCCTGCTGCTTGAGTAGCGCAACCTCCATTGCATCGCAATATGCTTCGAACGGGGCCGTGCCGGTCAGGAAGTCGGCGTAGAGTGCGTCAAGCTGCGGCGCGAGATCCGTCTCACCGCCGGCCAGCCGCTCGGCCAGCGCGAGAAGCGGCTCGTACCAGCGAGCGATGGGCGAGCGGGGCGCCTGGCGCGCCTCGTCGGTGTGGTGAACGAGATCGGCGACGATGAAGGCATCCAGGCGATCCTGGAGAGGACCCCCGCTCCTCGGCCACTCGATGCCAAGCCTCTGTGCAATCGAACCCAGCGAAGCGGCGGGGTCGGCCGCGAAGGCTTCCGAAAGCAGGAACACGCGCGGGATGTCCCGCGTGGTGCGCTCGGCGTCCATCACGTGCCGGAACCAGAGAAGCAGCGCCTTCTCCCGCGGCATGCCGTCCCGCTTCTGAAGGGACAGCGCCACGGCGAGCGGGTGCCGGATCGGAATGATCGCCAGCGGGCGCGCCCCGAACTCGGCGAGCACCTCCCGCCAGAACGGCACGCAGCGGCATATCCTGGGATCCTTGAGCGCGAACAGGGCGGCCGAGCCGAACTCCGCCTGGAGGGCGAACTGCAGCTGTCTGCGGATCTTGTCGAGCTCGTCCGGGGGGATGCGCTCGAGCGAGAGCGCGCGCCAGTCGTGCCATCGCGATCCGGCCGCCGTCAACAGGCGCTCCAGTGCGGCGTTGATCTGCGAGCTCTCGAAATACCCCTTCGGATTGTTCCCGTCGGCCGGCAGCAGGTTGACCGGTATTGCGGCTCCCGCGTGTGCAAGCGAACCCGTGATCGCCGAGGTCAGGCTCCGGTGCATGCCGAGCACCAACAGAGCGACGGGCGCGCGCGCATCTTCGCCGCTCTGGCGAACCTGGCCAGATTCCGCCCGATGACCGGCCGCGCTAACGTTGGTCCGGCCCTTCGCTTCAGACCGATCGCGACTGTTGCGCTCAGCGGCCGCTTTCGGGCGGGGATCTCCGGGTTCCATGGCGAAGCCATCCTTCTCGCTGCGTTCGACGGCGGCACATTGCCTATCAGGGTTTCGTCGTCCCGGGCTAGGCAAAGAGGAAGGAGCCAGGGCCTCTCGGTCCGTAGGCCCGCCCGCAGCCCATCCGTCCTGGCGATGTGTTGCGGACCAAACGGCCGTGTGGTCGAGTGATCCGATGATCAGCCACAAGCATCGAGCGATCTTCGTCCACATCCAGAAGACAGGCGGCAGTTCGGTGAACGAGGGCGCGAAGCAATAAGCGTTGCGGTGCCTTGGTCGCTTGGTCTCAGCAACCATGCTCTGATGGCGAGGGCGTGCCGTGTTCGACGAGTGCTTCGGCGCAACCGAGCCAGTTCCCTTCCTCAACCGGCTCGTTGAACGAGGCGCACGAGAGCGTTCCACAGACATTGTCGCCATAACCGTGCACACTTCGCTCCAGCTGGCGCCGTGATCGAGCAGGAACTGCGTGAGGGTTGCATCGCCTCGGACTACCGCACAGCTCACGTGCCAAGGCCGTCGCCACTTCTAAATGATGACCGTGTTGCCCCGTGGCTAGGTCTCGACCCGCGCCTCGACGCCTCCGAACACCTCGTCGAGATAGGCTAGGTCCTCGGCCGGGAGCGCTACTGCAAAGCTGCCGACTTGGCCCTTCCGCACCTTGGGTGCCCCATTTCTTCGCCGCAGCCAAGGTTCCGAAAATCTGCCGCTGGCCTCGAGCACCCGCATATTTGCGAAGCTGGCGGCCTCGACGGCTTTGTCGAGAGCGGACGGGGGAAGCGCAAAGCCGTAGTGGGCTAAGACCCTGCCCAGCACGGCGCGGAAATCTGCGTGGCACGCTTCATAGGTAATCGGCAGCGCGATGCCTTCGGCGCAAAGCATCGACCACTGCGCCTGAAAGGCAGCTAGGTTTGCTGCACCGAAATAAGGATCGCGGATGAACTCCGAGATTGAGCCGGCGTATCCGAAAAAATCCGCGAAGCGACCGGTGACTTGGTGGTACAGGCTGACCATCACGTCGCGAGGTTCGCGGCTTAGATAGACGATGGCGCGGCCGTCTCCGTAGCGGGCGCGACGAGCAGCGAAGTCGAAATCGAGCGGCGGCTTGCTGCCGTTGTTATATTCGAATCCATCGTGATGAAAGTTGATCTGGTCGGCGACACCGAGATGGTGCAGAGCGAACCGCAGCCAACTGCGCCCCGATTTCGGAAAAGAGATGAAGTCGCGCCTCATCCCACACGACCTTCTCTGGCGAACAGGTAGAGACTGCCGGTGCTAGGCGCACCGTCCGTGACTGCTGCCTGAAGGGTGAGGCCCTCGGCCGCCAGCACGGCTTCGATAGCGTCGGCCTGGTACAGCGCTGCCGGTGTGCGGACAACGAACCATGAGGAAGCCCGCGCCGCGGCACCCCTGAGCACGTCGAGGCGGGTAGCCGCTGGCAGGTGGTGGTGCAGTCCTAGATACAGGACAATGTCGTAGAAGGGCTGCAGCCGACTGGCATGGGCCCGTTCGAAAGCATTCCAGTCGGAAAGATCGGCTGTGGTGAAGCGGGCGGTCGGGAACTGGCGACATAGGTGGTCCGCCAGTTTGACCCTGCCGGGGTCACGTTCGAAGCCGACCAAGGTCGCTGCGCCGCGCTCCAGCAACCGACGCGCGACTATTCCGTCGCCGGCACCGAGGTCGCAGATGGTCTTTGCCTTGGCACGTGCGAGAATGGGCTCCAGGCCGTGCAGCCGCTGCGCCTCCGTCCATTTCCCATACAGGCCGATGCCAGGCGACGAGGTGTAGTGGCTCTGCGCTGGTCGTTCGATCAGCCTCAGCAGTTCGGCCGAGTAAGACACCCAAGAAAAGGAGGCGACGTGCCGGCGTGCGTTGCGCGTGAGCCTGGCCGTAAGCTCCGCGTCGTCTTTGAGGCGCGCGATGGCGGCGGCAATAGTGCGAGCGTCCGGCTCGGCTACGACAAGCGCGGTCTCCTCCTGCATCGCGATCGGCAGCGTGCCATGCGGTGTGCAGATCGTTGGCACACCGCTCGCCATCGCTTCGGCGACGATGTTGGCCCAGCCCGCAAAGGTCTCGGTATGCACAACGCAGTCGAAGCCTGCATAGTGGCTTGGCAGCTCTGCCTCCTCCACGGGGCCGAGCAGTTCCAATCGCCCGCTTTCGATAAAATCGCGTGCGCTGTCGGCGAGGGCTCCGGGAGCGCCAAACAGCCTCAGAGACACTTCCGGGCTGGATAGTCTGACCGCCTCGACCAGCGGGCCGGGGTTCTTGTTCGCCTGCGCGCCGATCACGAAGGGATCGCCGTGCGCGCGCCGCCGGCGGCCGGGATCGGGCGTGAAGGCTTCGAGATCGACTGCGCCTTCCAGATGGTGGAAGGCATCGGCAGCGAAATCGGTGTAGTCGCCTGGCACCCAGTGACGGTTATTGAAGATCACTACTTGCGGCGCGAAGGCATGGTTCACCTTCAGGAAGCCCGCTCGCCGGGTCTGGTCGTTCAGGACGTGCTGAACCCGTACGCCGAAATTCTCCCGCCGAAGCTCTGAAAAGAGCTCGATTGTCTTCGCCGGAAAGCCAGCGCCGGGCACGAAGGTTGCGTCCCATTGTCGCCGGCCGGCTTCCGCAAGGGGCAGCACCTCGAACTCCGTGGTGCGATGGCGGGTCGGATGATCGGCGAATGTGGCGAAGGCGAGCTTGTGGCCAAACTGCCTGATAACGCGGCCAACGCGATCGAACCGGAGAAGACCACCAGAGATGACGACCTCATGGCAGGCCACGAGGATGCGCTTTCCGCCATTGCGCCCTTCCACTGTCACAGTCCGTTCGCCGTGCAAAACCCGGCCGTACCATACGCCAGCGCTCGCGTCGCCGCAAAACGGCACCATCAGTTACCCGACGGCCGCTGCATGCTTGGCGAGACCAGGCGAAAGAACGCCACTGATCACGAGATCGAGAACCCTGAGGGGTTGCAGCAATGCGGGCGGCCGCCATAGCTGTGCACGCGCCCTGCCGCAACCGCTCGCCCTACTCCATAGGATCGGTTCTCAGCCTCGTTCCGGAATGGCGGGATTTTGGCGCGCCCGAAAGGATTCGAACCTCTGACCCCCAGATTCGTAGTCTGGTGCTCTATCCAGCTGAGCTACGGGCGCCCGGCGGCATGCGCCGCGATGTGGCTGGGAAAATCAATGCAGATTCAGTCACCTGGTTGTTGTTGCCATCTGTCGCCGCAGCTGCCTCCTGCGACCGACGTCACATGTGGAGTCCCTGCAGCGTTGTGACAAGAGTGTGACAGGAGGAATTCTGAGCTGTTCCGTCACGGGTCCAGCGCCTCTCCGGCAGGATTGGCATTCCTAACGTGTCGGCCTGTGACGCCACCTAATGCTATGGTCTATGGTGCCCGCCCTTCGCCCAGACCGCCATGAGCACCTGAGAGATGCAACTGGGAGAATCGGGTGCGCGGATCGAAGGGTCTGCGCGCCGGTTCGGGTGAATGAGCCGCGTCCGAGAGGGGATGGTGTCGCTGAAACGACCAGCTGAATGAAACGGAACTATTCGTGCGCTCCCAAAGCCAGATTGCACGCCGCACGCTTCCTCCGCTGGAGTGTAACTGCACTCTCCATCGCATCCAGAGTCTACGAGGTAATGGGCGGTTGACGTCAGTAGTCATTACGAATCCTCGGCGCCAGGCAGCACGCCAGCAAGTGCTGTAGACTGATCCGAGAACATGCGCTCATAAATCTCCGCATAAGAACGAGCTACTTCAACCATGTCGAAGCGGCTCGCGCATTTCTTTGCAATGCCTGCCGCTGTGGCACGACGGGCTGGTTCAAGCATTTCCAACAGAGCATTCTCGAGGGCAGCAAAGAACAGATTGCTGTTTCGAATGTTTGGCAGCAACACACCCGCGACTTCATTCCCATGGCTGATCATCGCTCCTATCTCACCAATGTTGGTAGCGATCACCGGACGCCCCTCCTGTAGGGCTTGGACGAGCACAAGTGGATAAGATTCCCCCGCAAACCTGGTTGGCAGTAGGACCACATCAGTAAGCCGGAAGACGCCGTTAATCTCGGAGACATAACCCAGGAAATGGACGTTCTCGGCGTCCGCTGCGACGCGACGAACTTCCTCCTGCGCTTCCCCTTCGCCGATCATAATAAGATGGACATCCCTGCGGCCATGCACGTCCCGCAGACGACGAAACGCGTTCAAGGAAGCTCGCCAGCCTTTCCGCTTTATTCCCCGCGCCACCAACGTGAAGACAATGTCGTCCGCGCCGATACCAAGATCAACGCGGTCGAAGGGAGCAGGCCGAGGATCGGCCGGCATCGCGTTCGGCAGCTTGACAAAACCGCTAGTATCCATTCCCCGCGCTTCAAAGAACTCCAGATTGCGGTCGGCGGTGTAAACCCAGAGGTCAACGTTCGCAAGGATCGCTTCAATCTTAGCCTCAGGCACCCCATCCAAAAAGGCATATGAGCCATGTAGCGTCACAATCAGGGGGCGTTCCAGCCGTTTGCCGGGAGTAAGTTCCGTCAGAAACGACTCACACAGCACCATATGGCTATGCAGAACGGAAATCCCGGTTCGATCGAGATAAGCAGCCCGGCCGGCCCTCACAACATCGATAGTCTGGTACACGGGAATGGACGGCGCAAGTCGCGAAAGCATATCCTGGTTGATGGACTGCATGTCCATCGCCAACATAGACACTTTCACTCCACATGCGGTCAGCGCATTGGCAAGATTAATTGGGAACAATTCCCCGCCGCCAGGACTAAAACCAAGAAACAATATTTGTACGTGCGGAACCTCCCGCACTTGCTTCAAAGCCTGCCCAACACCCAGACCTTCCTCGAAGCTACCCAAAACACTATCCATGCCAAAATGCGTGTACTGCGCCTTCACCTTCTCAACAAACTTGAGCCGCGTTTCGCGCGGCACCTCCCAATGGCGCGCAATCTCTCGGAGAATTCGCATATTCTCTTTATAATAGTATGCCTTATCAAAGTTCTTGGCAGAAGTGTTGGCACTATGCTGGCGGAAATAACTGACAGCTAACGGTTCATACGCAATCTGCCCGCCCCCAGCGATATGAATATATAGGTACCAATCGCCGCAAATACGGTAAGTACGGGCCTCTTCCCAGACCTGGTCAGGCAAAGAAACGTTCCGAAATACACAGCCACCGACATTTGCTATAACGTTATTGACCCCAAACGCACCCGCGAACCATTGTGCTGCTGGGCGTACAAAAGACCCATTCCAAATACCTGCTTCCGCGCCCTCCCGGTACGCATCAAGCCCCCCAATCGCTCGACCTTCTGCGTCCGAAAACTGAATGCGCCCAAAAGCCATCGTGACAGAACGGTCAGCAAAATGTGGAACAATTCTTTCGAGGAAATCTGGTTCGCAAAAGTCATCGCTCTCGCAGATCCAGATGAGATCACCCCTAGCCTGTACAATGCCTTTCCTCCACTGGATAAACACACCCCCGGAGTTCTTGTTGTTAAACGTCATCCTCAAAGGAAGACCAAGACCAGGTGCCACCTCCTCGATAACAGCCCGGCTGTCATCGCTGGAGTTATCATCAAGAACGATTAGCTCAATGTTCCTGTAGGTCTGATCGGCAATAGAACGGAGGCGTTGCTCCAAAAACGGAGCGTGATTGTAATTTGGAACGATGACTGACACGAGCGGCGCATAGTTTCGCTTCGCATCCGTAATATAGTTCATCGTTTCTCTGCGTTCAGCGCGCCCAAACCTAGCATAGTGCAGCAGTGGCGGCACACCAGCACGAGCGATATCGGGATACCTCTCAATATAAAAACTTGTGGAAAAGTCTGGGGCAGGGTCATATCCCTGACGCCAGCCCAAGGCCAGATAATGTCGGCGTGGATCGAGACTGGCAACCTCTGGGTGCCTATCCAGATAAAAGCGTTCGTCGAAGAAGGGGGCAATGGAAACCAAGTCCTCCTCTGAAACCTGTTGAAGTGGGTCAGCAGACGCAGGCACGGCGTCATTCCGCAACGATTGCTCCCGCGGAATGCGCCCTTCCGCCCTGCCTCGCAGCACATAGTGGACAAAAGGATTGATTTGAAGTTTGGATAGGCCTGGATTGCTCTCTAGGTAAAACTTTGTAGAAAACTCGGGGGACGGATCTCTCCCTTCCTTCCAGCCAAACACAAGATAATGGTGAAAAGGGTCTATTCCAGCAGCTGCAACGTCAGGATTGCACTCCGCGTAAAAGCAGAAGTCGAATTGCGCGCGCACGCGGTCGTAAAAATCATGCGAAAGAGCGCTGACCTCCCTGTGAGCAGCCTCTTCAGTCGATAATACCGGATCAGCGGAATGCTTTCGCAGTCCGATACTATGTCCGACCGTGGCATAATGAAAAAGGGGGTTCTCATCCCGCCATCGTGACTCAGGATTGCGAGTCAGATAGTAAGACACGGAGAAATTGTTAGATGGGTCGCGCCGTTCCCTCCAGCCGTGGTTGAGAAAATGCTCGAGCGGATCAATTCCCCCGCGTGCGATATCGGGATTTGCGGAGAGGTAATAGTCTGCATCGAAAGCCGCGAGCATTCGCTCAGCAACACGCCAGCTTCCGAATCGCCGATAAAGCCGGTGGAGGGCTCCGCGCTGCTCGCTCGCCGGACACGGGCGGCGATGCTCGTGCATTCCGATCTGCAGGAAGTGAATGAGCGGCTGCCATCCTGCGAGGCGCACATCCGAATAGGTTTCAAGGTAGTAGCTTGTCGAGAACTCCGTCGAGGGGTCGAGGCCATCCCGCCATCCAGTTGTGAGATAGTGGAAGAGCAGCCGGTCAAGTGACCAGCCGTTTAGGCCGGTTTCTTCTGCGTAGTGACCCGAATCGAACAACTCTGAGGCCTTCACGGCAGCGAGGTCAAACGCACCTGGCCAGCGTGCGAGCGCGGCCGAAAGGTCTTCGAATTCGAGATTTGGGACAAGGGCACGCCAGGCAGGACAATCGTGGCGAGGAGTTGGAGCATACCCCTTGCGCCATCCTGAGTCTAGAAAGTCGACAAGTGGTGCATCGTTGGTCGGCCCATAACGGGAGGCATAGAACGCCACATCAAAGTTCGCAAGAATATCTGGATCGGCCAAGGCAGCACGGCGCAATGACGCCTCCGCCGCACTGAGCGCGTTTTTCTTCTTGTCGGCGAACACATTATTCAACGGGATTTGCTCCTCAAGCGGCTCAGCGCACTCCGTTTTCGGCGCCCACACTGCGGCCTTGTCACGCGCACATTTTACGCCGAATTGCAAGATGCACGCAAATGTTGTGACTTGGGGGCTCAACGCCTCTCGGCGGCAGAGGGGTGGAATCAGAGCGCAGCCTCGGCTACTGACGTGGGTTGCAGCACGTCGGGTTCGGGTTTTTCCACGTCCGAGTTGGAGAGGGCCAAGGGATGGATGCGACGATGCATGAGTCCGGAGTTGCTTGCAAACTGAGCGGGCTTCGCGTTTTAGTGGTTGGAGGGGCTGGGTTCATCGGACAGCACGTTGTAGCAGCATTTCGCGATGCAGGTGCTGCGGTTTCAATCCTTGACAGGGTACCGCCCCCTGAAAGGCGGAATGAGCGGGACTGGATCGTTGGCTCTATTGCTGATGCGAGCCTCGTCGCGTCAACGGCCGCCGGCAGCGACGTCGTTGTCTTCCTTGCAAACTCCAGCCTTCCTGGCTCTTCGCACGCCAATCTGGCTGCCGAGGTCGAGGCGCACGTTGGAGTCACCGTCCGCGCAGCGGAGATTTGTGCCGCACTTGGCGTAAAGCGCTTTCTCTTCGCCTCGTCCGGAGGAACCGTGTATGGCATCGAGCCGCAGGAGGCTGGGGGGCTCACCGTTGACATGCCAACGCGCCCGCTGAACGCCTACGGTGTGTCCAAGCTAGCAATCGAACATTATCTCCGTCTCATTGGAGAGACCCGCGACATGAGCACCGTAGTGTTGCGTATCTCTAATCCATACGGAGAAGGGCAGCGGGCCGTTCGGTCCCAGGGTTTTGTCGCGGCTGCGATGGAGCACGCGATCTTCGGAACCCGCTTACCGGTTTGGGGTGACGGAACGGTCGAGCGCGACTTCATCCACGTTGCCGATGTCGCGAAAGCCTTCGTTTTGGCGGCTAACTGCGAGAGCCGAACGCCCGTGCTGAACGTTGGGGTCGGTACCGCCGTCTCACTGAACGCGATGCTCCGGATGATTGAAGAAGCGGTGGGCAGGCGTATCGCAGTGGATTACCAGCCCAGCCGCGCCATCGATGTCCGGCGAAACTTCCTTGACATCACCCGCACGACGCGGGAGATCGGATGGAGGCCGAGCATTGATTTGGCGAGTGGGCTTGAGCGAACGGCACGATGGTGGATCGATGAAGCTGCAGATTCGATCACGCTTCGTCCACCCTCGCGCCGAACTGACTCATGAGCTCATCGGTGGATCATTTTACGCAACCGGCAAAACAATTTCAGACTCACCATGCGTTATGTGACTACCAGGGGGATTTTTTAGCTGTGCGGGTAGCCAACGGATAGATCGGCGGCCTCACCTTTCGCTGCTAATGCTGGAACTAGACTTTTGTTCTCGACTTCACCCGTTTGAAAGATCGACATCACACATGAGACGTCATCTTTTTCTGCACATTGGGAGCCCCAAAGTAGCATCAAGCTCGATTCAAGATTTTTTATTTCGCAACACGCATAGACTTCGCCAGTTGGGCTACGAAGTCGCCAGCAAAGATCTAACGACGGGTGGCCATGGCGGTAATCCGTTGTGGCTTCTTGAGGATCTGTACCGCGCACCGGACGGCGCAGCGCAGTTGTCGGACAGATTGCGCTCCGCATCCGGTCACAAGATCGTTATTTCCGCTGAAAACATGGGTAGTGTTAGAGCCTCCGAATTGTTCGCTCCCCTCTCCGAGGAGTTTACTTTTAATGTTCTTTATATGGTGCGTCGCCAGGATGACTGGATTTACTCCGCCTGGAAACAGTGGCAGTCAAAAACAGGCAAGACACTGGAGCATTATGTGCGGATCGCCCTTTTAGAGCACACACCTGACTTTGTGGCGATTGCAAATGCCTGGCGTTTGCTAGCAGGTGAAAACCTTTCAATTGTATCTTTAGACACCACGCGGACGCCTCTTGAATCCGTAGTGTCCGGATGGCTCGGATTAGAAGACGAGCAGGCACACAGTTTCGAGAAGTCCGGGCCCCGTAGCAGGAATGAAAGCTTTGACTTTGCTATTCTTGACATTCTGTCGCGACATTCGGCTGTGTACCAAGATGTTCATGATCGCAGGATTGAAGAGTTTCTTAGTCACAGGTCACGCCTTGCATCGAGCCGCAAGTTTAGACTTTCCGACGAGCTCTCTCAAGAGATTATGCGAGAGTTTTATGATGATAACGTGGCTTTGCTTGGAAAAGAGGCCGCTGATAGCTTGGCGCTGGCGAACCGAGCCGACAGACACTCTGCGCAAAGTGGTGCAGATCTGTTGGACCAGCACGACTTCACCCTTGCTGCCGTTCTTGAGGCTATGGGGGAGATGGCCATTGAGCTTGTGCACCTGCGAGCGCGTTTAAAGAGGCTTGAGGGGCAAGGAGCACAGCCACTTGACCTGTGAAATGGCAGAACGGCCTATCGATTTGTGGGACAATTGGCGCGAATTCGTATCCGCTCGCTATTTTCAGCAGAGCTTCTGCTGAACGTGAGCACGTAAAAGGATCCAATGCATAGACGAGCTATCATTCACATCGGCCTTGAGAAGACCGGTACGAATACGATCCAACGTACGCTCTACAAGCTACGAAACACGTTATTGACTGATTTTGGGATACTATACCCCGATTTATCCCATAATCACAGCATTGATTTAGGTCTCGCTTTCAGGGCCAAGTTGCCAATGTACCTCCAGATTAGAGAGCCTCGATCGAGGGGTGGTGATCCTCAGGTCATCCAGCAATTGAGGGAGCGGGTTGCGGTGCGCCTTGAAGGCGCGATCCGGACGCGTAGTTGGAGTACCATTATTTTGTCCGGTGAAGCATTAGCAGACTTTAACCAAGATGAAGTTGACAAATTAGCGAATTGGCTCCGGCCCCATGTTGACGACATTAATTGTATCGTGTTCTTGCGCGATCCGTTTGACTGGACGCGCAGCATTATACAGGAGCAGCTCAAGGGTGGGAAGACGTTGGATGATTTGTTAGCATCCCCGCCACGACCGAGATGGGAACGACGGATTGGTAGATGGATTCATGCGCTTGGCCGCAACGGCGTTACTGTTGTTAAGTTTGAAGATTCGATCCCCAACATTTTTTCAAGTTTTCTAGCGGCGGCGGATCTGCCCTTGAGACTTATTGCAGAGATGCAATATAATGAGAATAAGAATACGTCTATGTCCTTTGAGGCTGCGCTTATCCTCAATAGCATGAATGGCATGTACCCCCTTTTCCGGAATGGGATGATTCCGCCTAACCGGAGTTACAGAAACACGATTGGAGCCGTCGCTCGGATACCCGGCCGTAAGTTTGAAATTCGAGATGAGACGTTGAAGAAAATTATTTATGATATCCGTTCTGATTTAAGCTGGCTTCGAGAGGAGTTCGATATTCATTGGTATTCAGGTGAGATTCCAGCCTCTTCTGATGTTACTGAGCCATTCTCCCGTGACACTGCCGATGAGTTGGCACGGATTATTTGGAACCTCTCGGAATCACGGGATGCAGGTCGGGCTTGACCTAGCAATGGCGTATCTGCGCAAGTCCCCAATTTTCTTCGGCCGACATCAAGCCCGTTGATCTTCATTGGAGGGCCGCTAGACTGGTTCGGCTGGAATTTGCCAGCTTAACAACAACGGACCATGACCATGGCACCCAATCCGGATCGAAAGCGCCTCCGTGAAGTAAACGAGAGGATGAAAGCACTTCGTGAAGTTAGCAGTAGAGCTCGCGATGAAATGACGCAGCTAAAGGCGGAGCGGGACGCCCTCCGCGAAAGAGTATCTTCAGTGAAAGCCTTGTAGCACTTCGGGAATGCTGGAGCGGCGAAGGAACTGCTCCAGCGTTCGAATATCATCATGGCCTTTGATAATAGGTCGATAATGTTCAGCGCCGTTGAGGTGTTCAGTTCAGATCCGCTGGCGATCATGGAATGGGTGTAGGCGAAACATGTGCGTAGCCGTGTTGTATCGCGCGTGGTCTCGTTGCGGCTGTGAGATGCGGCTAATTACATGATCACAGGGTTCCGATGGTGCGCTGTTCTCGCCGGAGCGAAGAGTGCTCTACGGGTCATGTTCAGCACTGCAGCCCCCAAACGACCGCGGCCGTCGCTCGAGCGATACAGC
>NZ_JBQYEX010000027.1:0-14101 GCF_052655945.1 Faunimonas sp. B44
TCGAGTTCCTGCTTGAGAACCTCGAACGTGTCCGGAGCGAGATGGACGTCGTATTCCTTGCCGTCCGAACCGACGGCGTCGTCGATCTCCCAATAGCCGTCATCGTCCCATTCGATCTTCTCCCAGCTCGTGAAGCCGAGGTTCCGGAGCTGGTTCTCAACCTGGCTGCGTTCCTCCGGAGTGGGATCGCGGTCGGCGTGCGCCGGGCTGGCGGCAGAAAGGGCGAGAGCCGCGCCGAATGCCAGCGCCATGGCGGTCATGCTTCTCATCGTCTGCTCCTGGTTTGGCCGTCCCCGGCCGTGATCGGAAACCCGGGATTGAACCGGGGGAGCCGCAATCCGTTCCGCTAGTCGGGCCGTTCGCTCAGGGTTGAAAGGCGCTGCTCCTCGGCGCGAAGCGCCTGGTGAAGGGCGATGTGCCGATTGAGGTCGTAGGTCCAGTGACCGGAGCGCGCCCGGTTCCGTTCCGCCCGCAGCGCCCTTTCCAGCAAGGCGACGATGCGGCGGGTTTCCGAGATCTCATCCGCGCCGGCAGCGGCCGGCTCCACCCGGACCAGTGCCGGCAGGTGGCGCTTGCGATCGTAATGCGCCGCGCCGGCGCGCACCACGCCGTCGAAGGCGCGTCCCGCCGCTCCTCCTACCCCAGCCGCCTCGGCACCCTTCCCCGCCTGTGATCGCTTCCGCATCGAATGCACTCCCTGCCTCGCCCGATGATCGTCGAGTGGATGGGAGGCGCGGAGTTCAGGCGGTTTATCCCTCGCCGAAGAAATCTATCCCCGCCGATCGCCCTCCGCGATATAGGAAAATAATCCTGTTCAGTGGAGGTGGGCGATGAAGTCCAGCGGCTTGGGGAGGGGGGTCGCAGCATCCGGGCATCGGCCGGGAAGCGACTTCGAAGCGAGTGCCTGCCGGGCAGCGGAGAGCCTGGCAGCGGCTGCATTCGGAATTGCGGTGTCGGCTGTGCGGCAGGCGAGCAGAGGATGCGCTGAGATCGCGCTCGCGCGTCACACGGCCATGTATCTCGCGCATACCAGCCTCGGCCTCAGCCTGAGTTCGGTCGGGCGGCAGTTCGGGCGGGACCGGACCACGGTCGCCCACGCCATCGCGCGTATCGAGGACCGCCGCGACGAACCAGCCTTCGACCGACTGATCGATTGGCTGGCCGCCGCACTCGAGCTGTGGCGCATTGGCTTCCTCCGGGGAGGACGCCCGTGAAAAGCAGCAAGGCGGAAAGGAAGCTCCGGGATGTCGTCCGGATGCTCGTCAACGGCCGCGACACCTTCATCGACCTGCAGGTCGACGGCACCGGCACCCTCTGTCGCGGTGGCGCTGCAGGCGAAACACGGATCTCCGCCGGCGTGGTCCGGACGCTGCTTGCGTGCGGCGTGCTGGTGCAGGACCGGGCCAATCGGCTCCGCGCGAGCTTGGAAGCACGCAAGGTGCTCGCCCGCATGGAGGCGGAGGCGCTGCCTTTCCGGGCGCAGCATGGCGGGCTGGACCGGGACGATGCGGACACGGCGCCCGGCTCTCCCCAGAGGCTGATCAACCGGGACGAAAGCCCGATCGCCACGCTTGCGCGGCCGAGGGGCGGCGAGCCGCCTTATCTCGACGGCGCGGCGGTCGCGGCCGCGGAGCGTCTGCGGGCTGATTTCGAACGCGGACAATTGCAGCCGCGCGTGACCGCGAACTGGACGGCAGCCGTCACCTCGGGCCGCCGCTCGGGCGAGAGCGGCGGGATCGCGGATCTCACCGATGCGGCCCTCGCCGCGCGCATCAGGGTAGAGCGGGCATGCGATGCGGTCGGTCCGGAGTTCGCCGGCCTGCTTCTCGATGTCTGCTGCTTCCTGAAGGGTCTCGAGTTGGTTGAGCGCGAACGGCGGTGGCCGGCGCGTTCTGCAAAGCTCGTGCTGAGGCTCGGCCTCGAGGCCTTGAGCAGGCATTACGGCATCGTCGGCCTGGCGGAAGGGCCCTCGCATTCAGGGCGGGTCCGCCATTGGGGGACCGAAGACTTCCGGCCCCGCAGCGGATGAGGGTCAGGCGAGCGCGGCGGCCGCGTCGCGCCGGATGCGCGCCACCATCGAGGAAAGGCCGTTCGACCGCTGGGAGGTCAGGTGCTCCCTGAGGCCGAGCCCTGCAAGGACCTCCTCGGCATCGACGGCGAGGATCTCCTGCGCGGTTCGCCCGGAGAAGATCTCGAGCAGCACTGCAATCAGCCCGCGCACGATGAGCGCGTCGCTGTCGCCCCGGAAGGTGAGTACGGGATCGTTCCCTTCCGAGCGTTCGGTGACGAGCCACACCTGGCTTGCGCAGCCACGCACCTTGTTCGCATCGCAACGTTCGTCCGGCGACAGCGGCGCGAGCTCCTTCCCGAGCTCGATGACGTAGCGGTAGCGGTCTTCCCAGTCGTCGAGGAACTGGAAGTCTTCGATAAGGGCGTCGACGGTCATCGGATCTCTCGACCTCGGGCCCTCTAGCTAAGGCCCGCCGGGAATGGCGGCAAGGCCGCGAAAGGCCGTTCCGGGTCAGCCCGGAGGTGCGGCGATCGATCCTGCGGACCAGCCCGGCTCGAGGTCGGCGGGCTTCAGCGTCCCGCGTTCGGTGCCGTCGGAGCGGCCCATGCCGGCGGCGACGATGCCGGCGCCGGTCTCGAACTTGCGGCCGACCAGCCCGATCGCCTCCCGGCTGACGGCGCAGGCGGCGGGGTTGCGCTCGCACATGCCGGCGACGTCCTTGACGAGCGCCTGGGCGGCGATCAGCCCGTTCACGATGTCCACGCGCGGGGGATCGCCGCCGCGCTCCGCCGGCGGGAGAAGCATGACGAGCACCGTCAACCAGAAGATCGACCGCAACAGAAACATCGCCTTACCCTGCGTGCGGATCGTACCGTCCGACTTGAGGCGCATTTGAACAGATGCAGTTGAATTCCGGGTTTTGAGGGCCTGCGGGATTGGTGTAAAATTTGGCCGCAGCCTTTAACCGGCGGGTTACCCGGCACCTGCCGGACCGTCTATCATCAAGTGTCCCTTAACCCTGACCAAAGCTTTCCGGAGCAGGAGCGGGCCGCTGCGACGCCTTTTCAACTTTCGTTAAAACGCGAGGAACAAGCTCGCCGCGCGATAACCAAGAACAGGCAAGCTCCCGCATGAGCGTTGCGATCGAGGACGGCGTCCGCCTTGCCAGACCGGGAGTGCAGCACCGACCCGCACCGGCCGCCGGAACGGGATGCACGGCCCGGTGCAACAGTCACGCCCTTGCCATGACGGGAATTGTCGCCCTGCTCGGCCTGCCTTTCCTCCTGATCGCCTCGCTCGCCACCGAGGCGCCGATCGCCCTGCCGGCCGCCGTCGCCGTCGGTTACCTGGCCGTTGCGCAGGCGCTCGATCGCGGGCGGCACCGCCTGGCCGACAGGCTCGCACGGGCGATCACCGTCGCCCTGCTGGCAGCCGCGGCTTTGCTGCTGGCGAACCTGGCCGCCAATCCCACGGTGGCTTCGGCGTTTGCACTTCTCCTCGCCCTGGCATTTCCGGCAGTACCGCCGATCATGGCATCGGCGTTCGGCCACGGGCACACCGGGGTTCCGGAAGCGGCGCCGGCCGCCGTCAGGGACGCCGGCGACCCGGGTGTTGAGCCGAGCGTTGTTCGCTCATGTGACGAGGCGGCCAGGATCGCTGCGCCGCGGTTCGGATGCGAAGCCAACGCCCGCCCGCCAGCACCCGGAGCGGCAGCGGAAGGGGAGGGGCCTGCCCGCCGCTCCTCCGACGCCACCCTCCCGCTGCTGGACACCGATGTCGTGGAGGCCGCGCGATTCGTGCTGCGGCTTTTGGAGCGGGAAGCGGTGGAGAGAGGACTGGCATTGCGCCTCCGTGCGCCGCTTGCGGCGCATGCGAGCTGCGGCGTAAGAGCTTGCCGCCAGATCCTGATCAATCTCGTCGGGAGCGCCATCAGGCAGGCCGAGGGTGCAACGTGCATATCGCTCGACATCCGGCCGAGCCGGGGGGCTGTGCTGTTGCGGGTCACAGACGACGGCATTCGACCAGGCCACGACGAACACGGCACGGTGGCAGGGCCGCATGGCTGCGGCGCACTTGCCCGCGACCGGCTCGGCCTTGCTATTCTGGAGGAGGTGGTTGACGAGAACGGCGGCAGCCTGTTGATCTCCAATGCGCGGGGCAGCGGACCTGCCGTAGAGGTCAGGCTGCCCGCGGCCAGTGCGGCTCGTCTCGCCCGGCCGGACCTTCGGCTCACATGACCTGGAGCGGTTCAGAGTGACGATCGCGCTGCGCAGAGCATTACTCAGTCCCGGTGCGGCGGTGGCCGGCACGACGGCCCTCGTCTGCGTGCTCGTCGCGGCCAACGCCCTCTACGGCCAGACCGCCATGCATCCGGCACCGTTCTTCGCGACCCGATCGGCGCAGGCGGAGAACCACGTTGCCCATGCGGCGCCGGAGACGATCCAGGCGGTTCAACTCGCGCTGCTGCAGGGAGGCTTCTACGACGGCCCTCTCGACGGCCGGAACGGGCCGAAGACGCGACGCGCCGTCGAGGAGTTCGAACGGGGCGCCGGGCTCGCGGTGACCGGCGAGCCGAGCGAGGCGCTGCTCTCGGTGCTCGTCGGGTCGCATGCGCCCGAGACGCCCTCTTCAAGACCTGTCTCGCCTGCTCGCGAGGTGGCGGCGGAGCCAATGCGGGCGGCAGCGCCGGATAATCCCGCCGTGCTGACCACAAGCCCGGACCCGATGATCCTGGCGGTGCAGCGCGCACTGGCGCTGTCGGCCTACGGGCCCCTGGTGCCCGACGGCGTGGTGGGGCCGCAGACCCGCGAGGCGATTTCGCGCTTCCAGCTCGATCAGGGGCTCCCGGTCACCGGCTCGATCGACGATGCGCTCATCGCACGGCTACGCAGCATCGGCGCGATGGGCGGCGCCTGACGCTTGCGCCTCCGGACGGATTTCTGGATCGATGCGCTGAGGCGTCGGGCCGAGCGCGAGGGAGCGTACGTCCAGATCGCCCGGCGCGGGGCTGCCGAAGCCGGCGCGATACTGCTTCTGGTGAACCGGCTGGACGGAAGCTTCGACCTCTATGGGCCCGCGCCGCAATACATCTTCACGGGAGAGAGTTCCGGGGAACGGATCTTCACGCAGCTTCTGCATCGGACCAGCGAGGCGCTTTCGGCGGAACGGATCGCCAGCGAGACCCGATTCGACAGCGATCTGTGGGTGGTCGAGATCGAGGACAAGGCCGGCCGTGTCTTCGCGGACACGGCAACAATTTAGTCTCAACCCTTCATCTGTCGTTAACCATCGCCACGCGACAGTCCCCGGACCGCAGGACCAGAGGGACCTAAGGCCATGGCAGAGATTCTCGCCTTTCGCCGTAGCCGTCCGGGCGAACGGCGGAAAGCACGCGCTGCCCGCCCGGGCGAGGTGGTGATCTTTCCGGGTATCCGCGTGGAGTACCACGCACGGCCGAGGGCAGGCGACGGCACCGCGATCGAGGCCGGCGGCCTTGATCGGCAGGCAAGCCAATGCGGGCCCTCAGCCTGAAGGATCCACGGCCGGTTGCGGCGCCTCACGCACTGGCCCGCACTGCGCGTCGGCAAGCATGCGCCCGGACTCCTGCTGGCCGAGTGTGGCCGGAGCATAGATCCTGAGGAGGGCGATCAGGTCCTCTGCGGTGGTTTCCACGACGATCTTCTGTTCGATGTCGGGCGGCGGGCTCTCCTTCAGCTCCGCGTTCTGCACCGGCGTCACCACCAGCATGTCGAGCCGGCCGTTCACGGCCGTCCGGTCGTTGAGACTGAAGACGATCAGGCCGCGCGGATCGTACAGGGCCATGGACCAGAAGCCGCCGCGCGAGGAGAGCGCGATCCGCGCCGGCGCATCCGCGACGTCGATCCGACAGGCGCCGTGGACGAAGAGCGGATCGAGGCCCGGGACGTGGCTGTTCTGGTCGGAAATGAAGGCGAAACTGCCGGTCTCCGCCACCTCGGCCAGCCTTGCCCACCCATTCGCGGTCGCCAGCCTGGGCACCAGCAGGATCGTGACGATGTGAACGATGCCGGCAACGAGCAGCACGGCCACCAGCGAGACCACGAGCGGGCTGATCCGAAGGGCAGGCAGCCGAACCCGCTTCTGGGAGGTGGCGATGGAGGTCACGAGCAATCCCCCGGCACGATCTCCGGCATGGCAAGGTCGGTGAGGGCGGTTCCGACGCGCGCGGTGGTGTCGTAGAGGCGCAGCACGATCCGGAACCGGTCGAGGCCTGCACTGGACATCCAGTTCCCCGCCTGCGGGCGCGGCGAAACGAGCAATTCAAAACTGCCGTCGGGACGGCGCAAGATCGCGTCGCTGCCGATGGCCCCGGAATAGCCCTGCGTCCTGTCGCTGCGGGCCGTCGCGACCGGCTCGACCGCGGCCGTCCATAGCCGCGCCGACGGCGTCTGACCGACCACCCGATAGTCGCAGCTTCTTCGCAGCGGTGCACCCCGGCTGTCGGTCTGCGCCGAGAGCTCCAGGCCTTCGCCTGAGCCGAGCGGGATCTCGCCGGTGCGGGCAAGGCGCGCACGCGAATAGGGATCGCCCTCCGCTGTCCCGGCGCGCGGCCAGGCCTGCCACGGGCCGGAGGTCAGCACGTCCAGAGGCGCGGGTGACCTCACGGCCAGATAGGCCGAGCCGCTGCCGAGGAGAACGGCTGCGGCCAGGCCGAGGAGCAGCGCAAGAAGGCGCGGGATGGACATGGACCTATGAAGTCCGGCTCAGGGCGAGGGCGAAGCGGACGGGAGGGCGGCATGGCGCTCCGCCGCCGTCTGCAGCGGCCGCTCGGCTCGCTTGAAGGCGCCACCGATGCGGTCGAGGGTCTCTATCGTGGAGGGCGCGAGACGGACCGCGGCAAGCCCCGCCATCGGATCGGACTGTCCTGCGCTCGCGACCGCCTGTTCCTCGCGCGGCTCCTTGGGCGGGGGCAGGCCCGGCAGCGGGACGATGTCGGCATAGGCATGGGCGACCCGCATGAACTTCTGCCAGGTTTCGGCCGGGAGCGTGCCGCCGGTCAGGTCCTTGGTCGGCCGGAAATCGTCGTTCCCGAACCAGACCGCTGCCGTGTAATTGCCGGTGAAGCCGATGTACCAGGCGTCGCGGTAGCCCTGCGTCGTGCCGGTCTTGCCGGCGGCATTGATTCCCGGCAGCCGCGCGCGCCGCCCGGTCCCGGCCTCGACGACGGCGTGGAGCATGTCGACCATTTGCGCGACCGTCTTATCGTCGAGGACGCGCTGCGGCTCGGGACGCTCGGAGGCATCGTAGAGGGTCTCGCCCGCGGGCGTCCGGATCTCCAGCACGCCGTAGGCGTCGACGTGGTGACCGCCGTTGGCGAAGGCCGAATAGCCCGAAGCCATGTCGAGCACCGTGACCTCCGAGGTGCCGAGCGGGAGCGCGCGGGTGACCCGCACCGGAGAATCGACGCCGAGTGCGGCCGCCATGTCGGCAATCGGCTGCCGTCCGAACGAGATCGAGAGGCGGACCGGCACGGTATTGATCGACCGGGCGAGCGCCGAGCGCAGCGTCACGCGTCCGGCATACTTCCGGCCGTAATTCTGGGGCGACCAGTTGCCGATCGAGATCGGGGCGTCGACGATCACGCTGTCGGGCGTGAAGCCGTTCTGCATCGCAACGGCATAGACATAGGGCTTGAAGGAGGAACCGGGCTGGCGAAGCGCGTTGGTCGCCCGATTGAACGTGGAGGTGCCGTAGTCGCGGCCGCCGACCATGGCCCGAACCGTGCCGTCGGGTTCCATCGCGACGAGAGCCGCCTGCTTCACGCGGAAGGCGTCGCCGCGCTCACGGAGCGAGGATTCGACCGCGGCTTCGGCGGCCCGCTGCAGGCGCATGTCGATGGTCGTGCGCGCGATCAGCACCTTCTGCGGTCCCGGCGCGAGGCGCTTCACTTCCTGGAACGCCCAGTCGAGGAAATAGTCGGGCGAGGCGGTCTGGCTCCGCTCGACCGGCGTGGCCGGATTGCGCCGGGCGCCGACGACCTGTCCCTCCGTCATCATGCCGGAATCCACGAGGCGGGTCAGAACGTCGTTCGCGCGGGCCCGCGCGGCCGGGAGATTGATGTGAGGAGCGAACTTGGTCGGCGCCTTGAAGAGGCCGGCGAGCATCGCGGATTCGGAGAGCTCGAGGTCCTGGACGTCCTTGCCGAAATAGAACTCCGACGCCGCGTTCACGCCGAACGTGCCGCCGCCCATATAGGCGCGGTCCAGATAGAGCTTCAGGATCTCGCGCTTGGTGAGATTGGCCTCGAGCCAGAGCGCAAGATACGCTTCCTTGATCTTGCGCTGGAGCGTCCGCTCGTTGGAGAGGAACAGGTTCTTGGCGAGCTGCTGCGTGATCGACGAGCCGCCTTGCACGACGCCCCCTGCCTTCGCGTTCTCAACGATCGCGCGGACGGTTCCGAGAACGTCGATGCCGAAATGGGTGAAGAAGCGCCGGTCTTCCGTTGCGAGGACTGCCTGGATCAGGTGGTCGGGCAGATCTTCCAGCGAGACGATGTCATCCTGCAGCACGCCGCGCCGGCCGATTTCGTTGCCGTAGCGGTCGAGGAACGTGACCGCGAACTCTTCCCGCTCCAGCCAGTTCGACTTGATGGATTCGAATGCGGGGACGCCGAAGGCGAGGAGCACAAGCGCTCCGGCCGTTCCGAGCGTGACCGATTCCGAGGCCAACTCGGAGAGGGCACGGGAAAAGCCGCTCAGCCGGAATCGGCGCGTGAATGCGACGACGCGCTCGTACCAGTCGCCGGCGCCCTGCCCCGCCTCGTAGAGGGTCGAGTCGATCCAGGCGTCGACGGCGAGCAGCCGGAACCAGGCCTTCCTGCTCGCCAAACTCCGGAATGGATTACGCATCTGCCAGCCTTGCACCGCAGGCCACAACCCTCATCTATAGCACTTGGTTCAATGCTGCGGCGAATGCAAGCCGCGCGCCGGCAGCCGAGGGCTCGGATCGCAATGGACGACGTTCCGTTCTGGCGCAGAAAGACGCTCGAGGCAATGAACCCGGTCGAATGGGAGTCCCTGTGCGACGGGTGCGGCCGCTGTTGCCTGAACAAGCTCGAGGACTGGGACACCGGCGAGATCGCCTGGACCGACGTCGCCTGCCGCCTGCTCGACGGAGGCACCTGCCGCTGCATCCGTTACGAAGGCCGTCAGTCCGAGGTGCCGGACTGCATCCAGCTGACGCCGGAGGAGGTCCGCTCCATTTCCTGGCTGCCTCCGACTTGCGCCTATCGCCTCGTCGCCGAGGGCCGCGACCTCTATTGGTGGCATCCGCTCGTCTCCGGCGACGCCGAAACGGTGCACGCGGCGGGGGTTTCGGTGCGCGGCCGGACGATCAGCGAAGGCCTGGTGCGTGAGGACGAACTGGAGGGGCGCATCGTGCGCTGGCCCGGCCAGCTGCCCAAGGCGGGACGACGCCCTGTGAGCAAAACGCGGACCTGACGGCCAGACAGCGTCTCGCTCGTCTCTCGTGCGCGCCCGGTCGGCGCCGGCGCCCGGAGGTCGGGGATGGGCCTCGGTGGCGCCGGCGCGTCGGGACGAGCGCGCCTGCCGCGCGCTCCGGGGGGCCGAGATGGACGGCACGGGACCGTCCCGGCGAGCCCGTGCCGTCCGGCCGTCGAGGGGAGGGAGACTCGTTGGCCGACCGGGGAACGCCAGCCTGGCAGGAGAGTTGCGGCGACGATCGGGGCGGTCTTCAAGGTTCGGCGGTGGGCTCGGCGAAAGACGCCGAGTTACCGTGAGTTGTGCGCTCTTGGTACGATAACGTACAATCTGGTTTTTGGTCGTTCCGCCTGCCACACTGGGTTTGAGGGCCGCGGTAGCCTTGTTTCAGACATTCACGCTGGAAACGATTGCAGTCCCGGAAGGCAACTTGCGCGTGCGGCACGGCGGATCGGGGCCTCCGCTCCTGCTTGTGCACGGCCATCCGCGGACGCACACCACGTGGTGGCGCGTCGCCCCGCTCCTCGCCGAGCATTTCACCGTCATCTGCCCCGACCTGCCCGGGTTCGGCCGCTCCTATCAGCCAGCGGAGGCGCCTGATCACGCGAACTCCTCCAAACGGGCGAAGGCGAAGGCGCTGGTCGCATTGATGCGGCGGCTCGGCCACAGGCGCTTTGCCGTCGCCGGGCACGACCGCGGCGCCTACGCTGCCTTTCGGCTGGCGATGGATCATCCGGATCGGGTGACGAGGCTCGCCATTCTCGACGCGGTGCCGATCGGCGAGGCGCTCGCCCGCTGCGACGCGCGCTTCGCCGCGTCGTGGTGGCACTGGTTCTTCTTTGCGGTCGCGGACAAGCCGGAGCGCGCGATCCTTGCCGATCCCGTCGCCTGGTATGGCGGTTCGGCGGAGGCGATGGGCTCGGACAATCACGCGGATTTCCTCGCCGCCATCCGTGATCCGGCCGTCGTCCAGGGCATGCTGGAGGATTACCGCGCCGGCCTCGGGATCGACCGCGCGCACGACGACGCCGATCGCGCGGCCGGCCGGCGGCTCGCCTGCCCGCTCCTCGTGCTGTGGTCGCTGAAGGACGATCTGGAGGCGCTCTATGGCGACGTTGTCGGGATCTGGCGGCCGTGGGTAGGCGGCGATCTATCCGGCCATGGCATCGACAGCGGACACCACATGGCGGAGGAGGCGCCGGAGCAGCTGGCGGCGGCGCTCAAGGCGCACTTCCTCGGCTGATCCATCGCGCGGGGTGGCCAAACGGGCGGCCGGCGATGTATTCCGACAGCGCAGAAACCGAGCAGAAGCGAAGAAAGCAGGCCGACCCCGCCTTCATGTCCGACCGAATCCACGCCGCCGACCCCGGCACCGAGACCACCCGGATCGCGGTCCGTGGGCTCACCAAGATCTTCGGCGAGGCCCATGCGCTTCCCGGGGCGCTGGCGCTGGCGGAAAGGGGCACATCGCGGGAGGAAATCCTCGCGCAGACAGGCTGCATTCTCGGGCTGCGCGACGTCAGCTTCGACGTGCGCGAAGGCGAAGTGCTCGTGGTCATGGGCCTCTCGGGAAGCGGGAAATCAACGACGCTGCGCTGCATCAACCGGCTGGTCGAGCCGAGCGCCGGGCACGTGACGGTCGACGGCGTCGAGGTGAACGGGCTCGGCGAGGCTGAGCTGCTGGCCTTCCGCCGGAGGAAGTTCGGCATGGTTTTCCAGCAGTTCGCGCTGTTTCCGCATCGCTCCATCCTGGCCAATGTCGGCTACGGCCTGGAGGTCCAGGGCGTTGGCCGGGAGGAGCGGGAGAGCCGGGCGCGGGCGGCGATCGAGCAGGTTGGGTTAGCCGGCTATGAGAATGCGCGGCCGGCGCAGCTGTCCGGCGGCATGCAGCAGCGCGCCGGACTCGCCCGCGCACTCGCCGTCGACGCCGACATCCTGCTCATGGACGAAGCCTTCAGCGCGCTCGACCCGCTCATCCGACGCGACATGCAGCGCCAGCTCGTCGCGCTGCAGGATCGGCTCCACAAGACCATCGTCTTCGTCAGCCACGACCTCGACGAGGCGATCGCGCTCGGCGGGCGGATCGTGCTGATGAAGGACGGCGCGATCGTCCAGGGCGGCACCGCGCTCGACCTCCTGACCGCGCCGGCCGACGATTACGTCGCCCGCTTCGTCGCCCATATCGACGTGCTCGGCGTGCTGACGGTGGCGAGCTGCATGCACCCGGCCGCCGCGATCCCCGCCGGCGCGACGGCCGGCGAGGCGCTGGCGCGCCTCGGCGTCGCGGACGAGGGTTTCACGGTCGATTCCCACGGCCGGCCGAGCGGGCGTGTCGCACGTGAACGCCTCGCCGCCGCAGAGAGCGGCGCCCCGGCCGGGCCGCTGGCCGATCCTCCCGGCATGGTCGCAGCCGCCGACACGACGCTCAGGACGGCCCTACCCGCAGTCGGAGGACAGGGCGTGACCGCGGTCGTCGACGGCGACGGCCGGCTCGCCGGCGCGCTCACGCAATCCGCCATCATCGCCGCGCTCGCCGCGCGCGTGCGGCCGGACTCCTGAGGGCGGCGATGGACTGGACGATCCCCAGGCTCCCGGTCGCCGCCTTCTTCGACGCCGCGCTCGATCTCCTGACGCAGCAATTCTCGGGCGTCACCCGCGCCATGAGCGCCGTGCTCGCGACCGGCATCAACGCCTCGACCGGGTTCCTGACCGGAATGCCGCCCTGGCTCGTCATCCTCGTCACGGTGGTCCTGATCTGGCGGCTGTCGACGCTGCGCATCGCGATCTTCTCGGCCGCGACCCTGCTCCTCCTGTGGAACGTCGGGCTCTGGCGCGCGACCGTGCAATCGCTGGTGCTCGTCATGTTCTCCACCCTCGTCGCGCTCGCCATCGGCATCCCGATCGGGATCCTCGCGGCGGTCAGCACGCGCTTCTGGCGCGTGACGCGCCCGATCCTCGACATGATGCAGACGCTGCCCTCCTTCGTGTACCTGATCCCGGCCATCCCCTTCTTCGGGCTGGGCGCGGTCTCGGCCTGCTTCGCCACCATCGTCTTCTCGATGCCGCCGGTGATCCGGCTGACCGCGCTCGGGCTCCTGCAGACGCCGCCGCACCTGATCGAGGCGGCCGACGCCTTCGGCTCGACGCGCTGGCAGAAGCTCGTGAAGGTGCAGATGCCGCTCGCCGTGCCGACCATGATGGCCGGCATCAACCAGACCATCATGCTTGCGCTCTCCATGGTGGTGATCGCGGCGATGATCGGCGCCGGCGGGCTCGGCGGCGAGGTCTGGCGGGCGATCCAGCGGCTCGACGCCGGAGCCGGCTTCCAGGCGGGCTTCGCCATCGTGCTCGTCGCGGTCATCCTCGACCGCATCACCCATCACATCTCCGACCGGCTGCAGGCGCGAACCACCGGCACCGGCTGAGGCGACGGCCGGGCGACCGGCGAGGCAACCATCAACGGCAAAGGAGGATCCCTCATGAGAAAGCTGATCGGAACCGCGCTCGGGGCGCTCGCCCTCGCGGTCGCGGCGGGCGGCGCGCTGGCGCAGGAGAAGAAGCTCACCATCGCCTATGTCGAATGGTCGGACGCGGTGGTGGCGACCAACGTCGTGAAGGCGGCGCTGGAGGAGAAGGGCTACACGGTCGAGATCGTGCCGCTCGCCGCCGCCGCGATGTGGCAGGCGGTCGCGACCGGCGAGGCCGACGCCATGGTCGCCGCCTGGCTGCCGGCAACCCACGCCGCCTATCTGGAGAAGCTCAAGGACCAGGTGGTCGATCTCGGCCCGAACGTCACCGGCGCCAAGATCGGCTGGGCGGTGCCGAGCTATGTCGAGCTCGGCTCGATCGAGGAGCTGAAGGGCAACGAGGCGAGCGTCGGCGGCAGGGTGGTCGGCATCGATCCCGGCGCCGGGCTGATGCGCGCCTCGGAGAAGGCGATCGAGGATTACGGCCTCGCCATCGATCTCGTGGAGGGCAGCGACGCCACCATGACCGCCGCGCTGAAGGACGCCGTCGACCGCAAGGAGCCGATCGTCGTCACCACCTGGACGCCGCACTGGATGTTCGGGCGCTGGGACCTGAAGTACCTGGACGACCCGAAGGGCTCGTTCGGCGGCGAGGAGACGGTGAACACCGTGGTCCGGCTCGGGCTGGAGGCCGACGACCCCGAGGCCTACCGCATCCTCGACAATTTCGCGCTGACCCTCGACCAGGAGCAGAAGCTGATGGTCGAGAACGAGGACGGCGGCGACCCGGCGACGACCGCGAAGGCCTGGGTCGAGGCCAACCGGCAGACCGTGGAGAACTGGTCGAAATAGCGCCCTGCCGCTTCCACCCTCGTCATGCCCGGGCTTGTCCCGGGCATCGAGCGGGCGTCGGCGGCGGCGGAGGAGCTGTTCTGGATCGCCGGATCAAGTCCGGCGATGACGACAGTGGGTGGGGTGAGGGCGGTGTTCCGCATGCTGGCCCGGCGGTGACGACAGAGAGTGGGGGTGCCCCTGGCGCGCCGCTTCCACTGTCGTCATGCCCGCTCCACCGTCGTCCCGCCGCATCCACTGTCGTCATGCCCGGGCTTGACCCGGGCATCCAGCGGACGCGGGCGGCGGCGGAG
>NZ_JBQYEX010000028.1:0-12776 GCF_052655945.1 Faunimonas sp. B44
CTACTGGCACCGAGCCCGCGAACTGATCGAGGACGAAGCCAAGACGGCGTATCCTCCAACGCAATCCAGAGGCCACCGCACATAGCCGACCCGGCGCACGATGACGAAGATGGGATGATTGGCAGGTCCATGGGGCTAAACGGATGACGCCTTTCCGCGCGGTTCTTTCCGCCCCCGCAGCCCGGCCGCGGCCGAAATGTCTCCCGGGCAGGTTGAGATGGGCCTGATCCAGCTCTCGGCAGGCAGACCGATTGCGGAGACGGCGCACCAGACCTTTCGGAAAACGTGGCGGGAGAGTCAATCGCCGCTTTGCTCGACGCGTGAGCTGCTGGCGCATCGCGTCCGTGAGGCCCACGGATAATCTTACCGGAGAAGGGTAACGGCATCGGTGCTAAATGGATGACATGAAGAAACCGGATCCTGCTGTGAACAATTTTCAGCACGGCATGCCTGACACAGCGGCGAGGACTCGATCAGAAGGACATATCGCGTCCGTTCGGGAACAGGACGGTGTCTTCGTAGACGCAGTTCGCCTGACGCGAATGCCGATGCTGGTGACGGACGCTACCCTGCCAGGCAACCCGATCACGTTTGCGAACGAAGCTTTTAGCAATCTCTCCGGTTACACCGTTGAGGAGATGCTGGGGCAAGACCCCCATTTCATGAACGGAGAGGAAACGGACCCCGAGGCCATTCGGCGCTACGAAGAGGCGATCAGGGAAGGTCGGGATGAAAATCTCGAAATCGTGCAGTATCGCAAGAATGAGACCCCTTTCCGAGCCATGCTTTTCGCCAGCCCGCTGGACGACGGCCCAGGGCACGGTCACAAACCATTTTCTCTCCTATCTCGACATCACGAGGCGATACGAGGCCGAAGCGGACCTTTTGGGCGCTCACTGTTGAGTTGGAGGGACGCGTAGCGTCCAGGACACAAGAACTGGAGGCAGCAAATCAAAGGCTCAGGGGCCTTTGTCGCAGAGAGGGAGATGTTGCTCGTCGAGGTCAACCACAGGGCCAAGAACAGCCTCTCCGTCGCCGCGGCGCTGCTGCTGTTGCAGGGTAGACGACATAAGGACCTGGCGGTCAGGTCGTTGTTCGAGGAATCGGCCGAGCGGCTCAACGCCATGGCACGGGTTCACGACATGCTGAGCCGATCGGAGCACGCGCAGCGTGTCGACGTGGCCACTTATGTCGCCGAACTGTGCGAGGCCTTGCAGTCCCTGACGGGCGGCGACGAACGGATCGCGCTGAGGGCTCGAACCGAGGAGGACATCCTGGTCGATGCCGATGCGGCCTTCCCCCTTGGTATCGTGCTGACCGAACTGATCACCAACGCTGTGAAGTACGCCTTCCCCCACGGCCGTTCCGGCATGATTCTGGTTCACGCCAGGCGTAGCCAACCGGGACGTGTCGAAATCGTGGTCCGGGACAACGGCGTCGGGATGACGAGCTACCGAGAAGGGTCGCTTGGCTATGGCTTGGTTCGTTCGCTTGTGAAGCAGATTGGAGGCGAGGTGGAAGTCCAGGGCGACGCTGGCGTGACCGTCACAATCTCGTTCTCTGATGCGTCCCGATTTCAACCCTCCGCTGGTCGATAGAACGAAGATCCTTTTCCTATGGCGGTGGCAGCCGGTGCCGGAGAAACAGGCACACGTTCAGCCGTGCCAATTGAAGCGGGTGGTGCAGGTTGGAGGTCCGGTTCTATGCCGCCAATTGTTACCCGCCCGACGCGAGTGTCCCTGTGAGAATGGCGCGTGCGACTGGCGATCGGCCGACCTGGTCGTCATTGCGCAGTTGTTTGGCCGCAGCGCAACCCGTTGGCGGCGTTTCTGCCAAGGAGGTCCAATTCCCAGTATGACGGATTTTTCACTTAGCAGCATCAATGCTTCTGATCCTATCACGGATGCACGGCAGCTCTCCCGAGCTCTGCTGCGCTACCGAGAACCGAGTACGGCTCGCAGTCTCCTTGAGCTCTGGATCACGGTGGTTCCGCTCCTCGGGTTATGGACGCTGATGTGGCTCGGCCTGCAGCTTGGCAATCTTTGGCTCTATGGACTGTCCGTGCTGCCAGCGGCCGGTTTTCTTCTCAGGCTTTTCATGATCCAACATGACTGCGGACATGGAGCATTCTTCCGTTCGCGCCGCGTCAATGACTGGGTCGGTCGTGTCATCGGTATTCTGACGCTCACGCCGTATGACTACTGGCGTCGCACGCATGCCGCCCATCACGCGGGCGCAGGCAATCTGGATCGCCGCGGTATCGGCGACATCGATACCCTTACGGTCTGCGAATACCAGGCGCTATCGCGGTGGTCCCGTCTCCGCTACCGCTTGTATCGTCATCCATTGGTCATGTTCGGTCTTGGGCCTTTCTGGCTGTTCTTCATGCAGTACCGGCTGCCGGTCGGGCTGATGCGAGGGGGGTGGCAACCCTGGATCAGCACGATGATAACGAATGGGGCCATCGCCCTCGCTGCCCATTCTGCTGATGTGGGCGATGGGGCTTTCAAGTTTCCTCCTGCTCTATGTTCCGGTGGCTCTGCTGGCGAGTTCGATGGGGGTCTGGCTCTTCTACGTTCAGCACCAGTTCGAAGAGACGCTGTGGAAGCGGCACGCGGATTGGAATGCGCAAGAAGCGGCGCTTCATGGGAGCTCGTACTACGATCTGCCTGGCTGGCTTCGCTGGTTCACTGCGAATATCGGCGTGCACCACGTGCATCACTTGGCAAGCCGAATTCCGTATTACCGCCTGCCCGAGGTGATGCGTGACTTTCCGTCCCTTCAGACCGTAAGCCGGCTGACGCTGAGGGAGAGCCTGGAAAGCGTTCGACTTGTTCTCTGGGACGAAGACCGGCAGCGCCTGATTTCGTTCGCCGACCTGCCGGCGGTGTCGTCCACCTGACGACCGACGGCAGGTCGGCCATGACTGCTGCGGAAACGTCGATGCCGGCCACTCTCGCTGCCGGCGTTGCCAGCGTGTCGAGGAGGTTGTCTACCCGGGTATGTAGTAGACTAGGATCTCTGCATGTGCAGCCCCCGTAGAGGAGTGCCAGGGTTGGCAGCTACCTCGGCCGGGTCGCCATAGTCGATCGCTTGCGCGTAGCTGCTCTCTTAATCAGTGATCCGATACACCCGTCCGCGTCTCTCAACCTTCTCGGAGGTCACTGCGAGCCCCAGCTTCTTCTTGAGCGCGCCGGCAAGCGCGCCGCGCACCGTGTGGGGCTGCTCGCCGACCTCATGAACGCGTCGCGGCGCAAGCGGCGAAGTGAGGCTCTCCATGCCGCTCCGCCGTCACGTTTGTCACGATTTCACCGGACGCAACTCGCCGAGTTGGTGGCGCTCTGCGCCCATGCTCCGCAGCGGCGCGGGTTCGGAAGCAGCAGCCCTGCCTCAACGCACCCTGGCCTTGAGCGCCCATGCCCTCGTCATGAGCGTGATCGACCCGTCCTCCGACCGCTCGAGCGTAGCGGAGAGGCGGTCTCGCAGGCGCTGGCGGGTATCGGGAGCAAGGCTGGCGCAATAGCCCGGCGCCGGCCCCGCTCCGAGCGTGAAGGGCTGCCAATAGTCCTCGAAGTCCCTGAAGATGGACGGAATTTCGATGCGGGTGCACTCGGCGGAAACCCAGCCGGCCTCCAGTGCCATGTTGAGGAGTCCCTCCTGCGTACAGAATGGAAACCGCCGGTCCTCGCCGAGTTCGCTGGCCGCCGGGTCGAGTGCGACCGCCGCGGTCCAGAACGCGCGCATCAGTCCGATCCCGCCACCCGGATAATCCCAGACATAGAAGCCGACGGTTCCACCCGGACGGACGATGCGCTTCATCTCCGCGAGCGCGCCCACCGGAGCCGGGATGAAGTTGATCGCCAGCGCCGACACTGCGACGTCCCGGCTGTCCGCCGGGATCGCCCCGAGGCTTGCTGCGTCGCCGACGTGGAATTGCGCCCGAGGATCTGGGACGTTCGCCTGCGCCTTGGCAAGGAAGCCTTCAGAGGGGTCGATGGCAATGACGCTTTCTGGGTCGCATTTCCGCACGATGGCTTCGGTCAGGGCCCCTGTTCCGCAGCCGAGGTCGAGCCAGTCCAGCCCGCTCGGCATTGCGAGCCAGTCAAGGAACCGTGCCGCGATGGGTCGGCTCCACCGGCCCATGTAGAGCTCGTAGCTGTCACCCGCCTGCCACGCATCGTGCCGGGAAATCGTGCTCATCGAAGCACCACCATGGGAGCCGAGGCGTGCAGGGCCACGCACGGCAGATCATAGATCAGAACCTCTGGTGCGCGAACGCCCGGGACCGGCAAGGCAGGCGACACCTTGTGCGTGAGAGCGTTGAGGGGACGACGCCCTGGTTGAGCTTCACGGAACACTCGCCTCGAATGGTCGCCAGGACGTGGCGCTGGCGCCCGAGCACCCTGGATCACCTTCCAAACGGGGTAATCAATCGATGCGATCTCAAATTTTTCTTCCGCCGTCATAGAGCATCGTAGATGTACGCGCGTTCGTGCTGTTGTCATTTCAGAGCCGTCACTCTCGATTAGCTACAGTAGTCAACGAGAAGCTTAGGCGGAGTCGGCATGATGTAAGGCTATTGGGGGGATACAAATCTGAAAACTTGCTGGTTGGGACGGTCCGGTGCCGCCCCCACGCAGAATTTTTCCCTCCTATAAGAAATACGCTTGAGCCAGGAGATTGCCTATACCAGCCGGCGGACGTCCTGCCTCCCAGCCACCTGAAAAGGACGGCCGCGTCGTCGAAATGCTGGCCGGCTGGTCCTTCCAGCAGGAACGGTCGCGCAGGTGCTCGGCATCGATCCGAAGACCCTCCGGAAGCACTACGGGGAAGCGCTCGACGCCGGCGCCGCCAAGCTGGAGGCGCAGCTTGCCCATAATCTTCTCCGCATCGCACAGGGCCGGGATCGCCAGGCGTTGATCGCGACGATCTTAGCCCTGAAGAGCCGCTTTGGCTGGGTCGAGGCGGCGCCGGAGCCGAAGGAGCGCCCGCTCGGCAAGAAGGAGGCGGCGCGGCTCGCCGCGGAGAACCCGGGGCGCGGGTCCTCGTGGGGCGACCTGCTGAAGCCTCCGCCGCCGCCACCGGGGGCCTATGGGGATGGGGTGGGGCATTGAACTGCTTGGCCCGCCGCAGGAGCGGCCCGGAACACCTACGGGGTCCCGCCATTAACGCCGGTAGCAGAGTTGGAGGAGCCGCATGGACATCTGGCAGATGCTGCGGGCGGACCACGCCAACATTCGCGAGCTCTCCAGGGAGATCTCCGGCACCTGGCACGGTCCAGACGGCAGCCGCGATCGACTTTTCCATCAGTTCGGCAAGGAGGTAGAGCGGCATCTGGCCGGCAAAGAAGCCGTGCTCTACCCGGCATTGAAGCACCACGAGCCGACGCGGGCGCATGCCGCGGCCATGGAACGCTCGCATGACGAGCTCCGTGAGCGCGTCGAGGAACTCGAGAACGCTGACGGAGGCAGGATCAGCCGCAACTGGATGAATCGGTTCGTGCAACTCGCCAGTCGGCTCGAGCGCGAGTTCCGCCACGTCGAGGATGACGTCCTGCCGGCCCTCCGCACAGCGCTTCGGCCTGAAGAGGAAGAGACCCTGACGCGGCAGTTCGAACGCGAGCGCATTGCCGCCCTCATGGCTGAGCGCTGGCACATCCCGCGCGCCCTGTCACCACGACGCTACGGCGTCTCTGGGACTGCGGTGTTCGCAACCGTCGCGCTGCTCGCAGCCGTGACCGCCGCGATCGTGTGGGGCAGCAGGAGCGAGGCGCGGCAGCCGGCGCCCGCGCACCGCCCCTCCCGCTTTCGCTCACACTCAGCCTTCTCGAGGAGAACCGACATGCAATCACATCAGATCATCAGCACGCATCCTGACGTCCGCGGCAACACCAACGACGTACTGATCCGCTGCATCGACGAATGCTTCTCCTGTGCCCAGACCTGCGTCTCCTGCGCTGACGCCTGCCTGGCGGAGAGCATGGTGCAGCAGCTGCGCCAGTGCATCCGGCTCAATCTCGATTGCGCCGATGTCTGCGCGGCGACCGGTACGATTGCCACGCGCCGCACGGGGTCCAACGAACAGGTGATCCGCCTGATGCTGCAGGCCTGCCAGACCGCTTGCCGATTGTGCGCTGAGGAATGCGAGAAGCACGCGAATATGCACGAGCATTGCCGGATTTGTGCGGAAGCGTGCCGACGCTGTGAAACTGCCTGCGAGCAGGCGCTGCGGAGCATGTAGCCCGGCGCAGCTCTGTGTCGGCGCTCCTCCTGTCTCCAGAGAACGTCATCGATCTCTGTGGGGGCAGGTACATAGGAGCAATCTGGCTCCTCCGCGAAACCGGCAGCGAGCGCGCCGGCGCCCAGGGCCGCATTGACCATCGGCTATGCCGCTGACGTCCCGACCGTGATGTTCATGGTCGGGATCTCTTGAACCGTTTCCCCGCCGCAGGGGCAAATTCGCGCCCCAGTTTGCCCGGCTATTCAGACCTGTGAGTCGCGCCCTGCTCCAGATGATCCTTGTGCTTCAGGTCATCACTCGGACGATATTCGTGCTCGGCCCACCGCGCGGCAGGTGCAGGATCGGCGACAGCTGCGCGCTTGGGTTCAGATGGGTAGCGCAACGTCGTGGAGCGGCATTTCTGGCACCATGGACGTCGCCGCCAGTAACGTGAGCAGGATCCAGATCGGTATCCAGAGCCCGAAGGTGACGAGTGCCAGGATGAGGTGCAGGAGGTGGGAGGGCGCATTCTTGACGCCGATTACGCCCCTGTCACACGTGGGGCAGTGGCGAGCATAGAGCTTCTGCGGCATGGCGCCTCCCGCATCGATCGGCGCCGCCGCCGCAATGGCGCCGGGCCTCTTTAATGGCGCGGCAGCCAGGTACCTTCCGCAACCTATCGTCCATGGCTTGCCTCTTCCTGGCGATGCTATGCATCGATTCGGCTGGCGGGCACGTCCTGCGAATCAAGGATCCCCCCGATCTGCTTTCGGGTGCCTGCCAGCCAACTTCTCTCGGCCCCGTTTGGGTCGAACACGACACCCTTCTCCATGACCTGGCCGTTCACGCTCTCGTCACCGATAAGGCCCGGCCGGACAAGTTCGAGCAGATGCGGAACCGGGGCGCGAGCTTGGCAACGCCGCGGACGGAGTGAAAATATTGGGACCGCCGGTTGGAGAGTGAGTGCCCTCGCATTCCGCGGCGATCCCTGGCCGCAGGCACCGAAGCCCGGCGGCACTCCACGAGATCAGTCGTCAGGGGACTAAGAGGGGCCGGAGGCATGCTGCCTCCGACCCTCCGCAGTCGCTTGGATCGGGGATCAGCGCGTGAAGACGACGAGATCGCCGCCGCTCAGCACGTTGACCGCGACGACATCGGTGACCGCGATGTTGAGGTCGTTCAGCGCGTCCTTGATGACCTCGTTGTCGTTGAGGACATTCTGCAGCTCGAGGATCTCCACCTCGTTGCGGTTCAGCGCGTTGTTGAGCGCCTGGACATTGTTGCCCGACAGCACCCCATTGATGTCGACGACATCGACGACGTTCACGTTGTTCAGCGCCTGCACGTTCTGGACCTGAGCGCTGACATTGTTCAGTGCAGAGACGACATTACCGAAATTGGCCTGCCCGGTGCCCTGCCGGCCCGGACCCTGGCCCACCGCCTGGCCCTTGCCGACGCCGGCATTCTGCCCGGCCTGGTCGACGCCGACATTACCGGCCTTGCCTTCGACCTGCTCGGCGCGTCCCGCCGCCTTCTCGACGCCACGCTCTGCGCGTTCCGTCGCCTTCTCCACAGCGCCCTCTGCCTTCTCGGCCGCCGCTCCGGCAGCGCCGCCGACGCCGCCTCCCTGCGCCCCGGCAGTGAGCGGGGCCGAAAGCACGAGAGCAAACGCGAGCGACGACGAGGTAAGAAGCTTCTTCAACATGGTTCCCTCCCGGGAAGACGTCTAGTTGGACCCACTCAATGGCAAACTGACATCCCAGTTCCACCTGCTTTCATCGGCAACTATACTTCAACTTCTGCGATTATCTCTGTTCATATGCCGTTCATACATTAGCTGGCAACGGATGCGGTGACCGAATTTAGTTACTCTCGCAATGTTCGCAATGTGGGCATCAGGGCCGCGCAGGCAAAAGCCATGTGCGAAGTCCTGGAGGCACAACTCGGGATCGTTGAAGTGCGGCGGGCACGACCCTTCTGGAGCCGGATGTTCCGCTTCGCGCCAGCCGTGTGAGGTTCAGAAGATGCTCACGTTTCCGGCGTGAGCGTCCGCTGCAGACGGCATTCGGACGATCTCGCTCCCGCCCGGCTCCTCCGGTCGATGTTGCGCCGGGAAGAGGACGGTGAGCGCCGTCCGGCCGTCACTGTCGGCAATCCGGAACGACCAGTCACGCCAACCCGGATCGTCGTCGCCCACGGCGGTCAGGCAGTCGATCATCGTCACCGCCTGCCGATGCGCAGCCGCGAGATCGGCCAGCTCGTAGCCTTCCGGGTCCGACGAGCGGACGATCCGTCCCTCGTAAAATTCAAAGAAGAAGCGGGGCATGAACAACTTCAGTATACGCGACGCGGAAAAAGGCACATGCGCTCACGCGAGTCCCGCAACGTGAAGTAGTTAATCAACTTGTTGTGACTCCTGCCTGACCGGAATCGGCAAGATCGTAGCGAGATGGGTACTACATGTTCACCAATGCCCCGTTTCTTCTTCCATGTCGTGCGTACCGGCCACCGGGTGGAAGACACGATCGGGGTGGACGCGCCGGACCTCGACCATGCGATTGCCGCAGTCCGCGCCGTGAGCCTGGATCAGCTCGAGCAGGAAGAGCGGGCCTGGCCGGGGTGGCACTTCGAGGTCACCGATGACGCTGCCCGGGTCCTGACCGACACTCCCTTCGCGGCGATCATATCGCGGGGCCGACCAGGCTAGAGCCGCAGGTCCCAGCCTCGGCTTCTTCCTCCGTCCCACATGGTCCAAGGGCTCGCAGCGGGTATTCCACTGAGGAGGCCATCGCGTGATCGCTTCGCCCGGCCCGTAAGCCCTGTCGGCTTGCCCCGGGTCCTCGCCGCGATGAGCGGTCGCCATCAGTCGCAGAGCCCAACCCGTCGGCACAGATCCCAATAATACTGCGTGAGCTCGGCGCCCCAGTCGCTCGCGATCTCACGGGCGAGATCGTCAAGCTCCCAATCGCTTGCAGAGCCGGAGCGCACCAGCCGGAGCAGCGTCGAGGCGATCCATCGCTTCCCGCCCTCGCGCGCCCTCAGCACTTCCTCGAGGAGCAGTGCCGCCTTCGCATCGATCGTCTCGGGTGCGAATTCAGGCATTGCATCCTCCCATGGTGCCGCCGAGGCCGGCCCGGAGTCGCGAATGGCCGCGGCAGGACCCGGTTCCGTCGGTACGGAGCGGGCGTATGTCATTGAAGGTCAAGGTAGAAAATCTTTTGCCAAGCGGCACCGGACTCGCCTGACGCGTGCGGACGATCACCAGCTCAGTGTCATTTCCCCCTGCCGCCGCGACGCTTCCTCTCCTTGTACTTGAGCCCCTTCATCTTCGATCTGCCATTGCCCCCGGACGCTTTCGAAGCGGCTCCGCGCTTCTCCTTCATCTTCCAGCCCCGGAGGAGGTACGGCCGATCCTCGCTTCGTGCGCTGAGAGGTTCGGCAGCATGCCTCCCGGTCGGCAGGAGCAGGGATGTGTCCGGCATGACCTGGCCGGGAACGGCAGATCTCCCCTCGGCGAGCAGGGCAGCGGCTTCGTCACCGTGCAGGAACGTGCTGTCGATGGCAGTGTAGAGGGGCTCGTACTCCGTCCTGCGCTCCCGGGGGTATTCCATCCCGAGCGCCTGGATCGTTCCGCCCGTGATGACGTAATGCTCGTGAAAGGCCTTTCCTTCACGAATTCCGGACAGGATGAGATGCGTGTCGCTCGCTTGCGCGCGCTCGACCCGTTCATACCCCTCGGAGCCGAGAAGCTTGGATTCCATCGAGGTGCCGGTGTCACCGTCGGCGTTCTCCCAGGCGAACACCTCGAACTCCGCATCGCCGGACTGGAATCGACGGCCATCGCCGTTCTCTGGCGGCGGACGGGGACTGAACACCTCGACAGGGTACGCGACGCGGGTTCCGAAGCGGCCGTTCACGTAGAGCTGCCAGCCTTGCTCGGGGGCAAGGAACACGTCGTGGTTCGCTGCCGGTGCCTCGACATTCGCGGGCTGCGCCGGGGAGGTGCTGGGCAGAGCGGCAGCGAGCACGCAGAGCATCACCGTCATCGTCAAGGTCCTGGCCTGCACCACCGCCTCCCGATCACCAACCGGTGCCAATAACGACCGCCTCAGCTGCAGGGGTCCGTGCCAACGAGTCGACCATTCACGAAGAACTCCATCCGTTTGCGGACACCGAAATGTGCAATGAAGCGGTAGTCTGCGCCGCTCATGGGCATGCTCGATGCGGCCGCGCGCTCGCGCAGCACGAGGACAGGGAATGCCGCGGCCGCCGTCGCATGAGCTTTGGGCCCGGTGAATTGCAGCGCGTCATCGGCAAGGCGGACGTCATAGCTGCCATGTGCGGCAACGCAGGTCATCGCGTGCGGTGCCGCGGAACCTTCAGAGGCCGTGATCAGAGCGAGCGCAGCCGCCGCGGCAATTCTCGCTGTCCGCCAAGGGTAGCCCCGAGGCATGCAGATGCCTGGCAGATGCCGGTCGGGAGCTGATGGCCATCCCGCATTGATCAGGCACTGACGGGACAGGTTCCGGTCCTCCGGTCGCGCTGCGGCATCGGATCCGGCGGAGGCGCGGATCAGCGTCGCTCCTGCTCGTCTGAGCACTTGCACGTTCGGCGAAGGTTGGGCTGTCAGGCTGAACCGGACCTGAATGGGACCGGGTATCTGGGGATGCGGCCCTCAGGGGAGTATCCCCTCCGGACATCCTCGGTCGTGGTCCTGAACCAGGACCGCCGACGCTGAGGCGGAGAAAGTCGGCTGCACGTTCCGGTCGGCTGGACCCGCGCCTGTTGCGCGGTCATCCTTTCTTGATTCTTCCGTGACATGGCACGGATGCGGGTGGCTCCCTCGTCCGCTTAACAGACCTCCAGTCCGGAGCCACCCGCCACCAGCCTGCATTCATCGCCGCAGCAATCCGGTCCGACGGAACCAAAGGTCGCTGGTCGCGTTTGGGCGGGTCTGCCTGGCAGTGGATTTGTGATCAGTGGCTTTGTGATGAGGCGAGCCAGGCCGGAACGTGTGCCATGAATCCGGTTCCGAGTATCGTCGACCAGGCAATCGTGACCCTGCTCGATGAAGCGGTGAAGCTGAGCGACGACGGCCAGAAATGGGCCATCCAGTCCCTCCTGAAGCTGCTTCGGTCGGGCAAGGCCGACGCCGTGGAGATCGAGCGGCTAGCTGGCGAGCTGATGGCCTCCTGGGGACCGGAGGTCCGGCGCTACTATCTCGACCTCTGCCGCAAGCTCGGCCTCTGCGACTGAAGAACCGGCCCGCTTCAATGACCTTTACGCTGGTCATTGCCAGACGGATTCTTGACAGCACGAATGCGCAGCGCGCGCTAGATTTGCCGACGTGTCTCCCGGGAATGATGGAACGCGAACTGCCGATGAGGATCGCAAACGTCGTGCACTCATGTGGCGAGCTGGTCCGGGTTAGCAAAGCTGCTGAGAAGCTGCTGGTTGAGTTTCCTGAAGCTTCGAAAGAGAGCATCTGCCTCGCAATCATCCGTGCAGCGCTCGCCTCCGGGCGAGGGGTCGAACTCGAGGGCATAAGCGAGGACGGTGGACGTTGGCCTTCACCGTCGTTGATGGAGGCGCTCAGACGCCGTGCGTATGAACTATGGGAACAGGAGGGCCGCCCGAGCAACCGGGAAGAAGACCATTGGCTGGGCGCCGAGCAGGAGCTGTTGCGCGTCAGCCGACGCAGCTACTTCTAACGGCAGTTGGGTTCCTCGGTTGGTCCGGGCGTCAGCGCCGAAGAGGGAGCCAACGTATCCCCATGCGCAGATCCTGTGGCTGGGTACTCCAGTCACCTGCCCGTGGCCAATGGCAATGGCCGGAATTCACCCTGCGGCGTCCTGAACCTCCGCTCGAGGCGGTCCGCCGTCTCTGCCAGATTGCTCCACGCTCGCAGGACGGCGTAGAATCACCGCTGAGACTCTGATCGCCGCTCGCTGCCAGTTCGGCGGCAGGGAAAGACCGGGCGATCAACGAGCTCCTCCGGGGAATGAGAGGGAGCCGGGATGAAGGATCAGAGCAAGGGCGGCTGGAACGCTGGGACTCCTTTCAAGAGCGTTCGTATACGCGCTGAACGACGGGACAGTGTCGAGACGCAGCCGCATGCAGACATCGAACTCCATGCAATTCGCGAGAAGTCGGCCAGGCTGAAAGCCCTGAGGCTGGCCAAAGAGGCTGCAGACAAGGCGTCCCCGTCACCTGGGCCCGGTGCATAGCCGTTTGCCTTGGGCCATGAAGCCTTCGCGGCAACGCCTCCAGCGGGGGGGTCACATCCGTCAATGAGGTGGAGAATGCGGGTGTAGTCGGAGCGGCCCCGGTCATGCGGCTACGGTGCTGGGGATGAGGGACTGTGTCTCGGCGGCGCGCGCGTCGAGCTCGGCCATTCCCTCGATCTGCATGTAGCGGTGCTGGAGCTGCCACTCGTCGTTGGCCTCGAGCAGGACCGCGCCGACGAGGCGGACGATGCTGTCCTCGTTGGGGAAGATGCCCACGACGTCGGCGCGGCGCTTCACGTCCTTGTTCAGGCGCTCCAATGGGTTGGTGCC
>NZ_JBQYEX010000029.1:0-11857 GCF_052655945.1 Faunimonas sp. B44
TGCGGCCTGATGCGTGCCGCTGGCGGGGATGGTGATGCGCTGACCGGGGCCACATCTCCAACCGAGAGCTCGAGGCTCGGAGAAGGTTTCTGGTTCGCCCGACCCGGATCATGTCGATCAGTTGCCCATCCGCTTCATGACTTCCTCACAACTCGTTTGCGCGATGCCGTCGTCGCCAGATCAAGTGCCGATCAGCCTCGGGCCGCTGTAGTCTTCGCTGCGCGTCAGCATCGCCCAGATCCCTCGCGTCATCTTGTTCGCCAGATCGGGCCGTTCGCAGTGACGACGCGGAACTCGGCATGGCAGCCCATCGAGGCGCCCGGAAAGGCAATCACATCGTCGCCCCGCTTGTAGGAGTACACCTCACGGCCTACGCCCTCGACAGTGCCGGCAAGTTCCGTTCCTAGGATCGGCTGACGCGGGCGGGTGAGCCCGAAGAGAAGCCGACCGACCAGACCGAGGCCTCGCGGCAGATTCAGTGAGCGCACCCGCATATCGCCGGAGGACACCGTGGTGGCGTGGATTCTGATGAGAACCTCGTCCACTCCGGCCACCGGCTTCGGCGGTTCTTCCATGGACAGAACCTCCGGACCGCCGTAGCGCCGGCAAATCCATGCCTTCATCATCTCGGGTGGACTGGTGGCCATGTTCTGGACTCCAAGGGCGTGGTCATCCGACCCTAGCTTCATTCGGGATGAAGCGGGACGCTATCCGCCTGTCAGCGGGTTCAAGCGCCGTTCGCCTGGCGTCACGAGCTACCAGCCATCGCAAGCGTCAGGGCGGGCGTGTCCGGGCGGCGTTGGAGGAGCTCTAGGACCGCCGTCTCCGCCGGGTTCCCCGACACTTCGTCGGTCCAGACCCGGAAAAGTTTCAAGTCGTAGCGGCCGAAGGAAGTAATCATCGCGCCATCGGCGGCGTCGCGGCCCCGGACCATCAGGATCCGGCCGATCCGCGGCGTGTTGTAGCGCGCATCGAAGGTGTACCAGCGGCCCTCCAGGTACGCCTCGAACCAGGCGCAGAAGTCGCCGGGCCCGGACGGTGGGACGCCGATATCGCCGAGGTAGCCGCTGGCGTAGCGCGCCGGGATGTTCATCGCCCGGCAGAGCGCGACGGAGAGGTGGGCGAAGTCGCGGCAGACGCCGGTGGCTTCCAGCAGCGCGTCGGCCGCGGTCTTCGTGGAGCGCCCGAACTTGTAGCCGAAGGTGATGTGGTTGTGGACGAAGTTGCAGATCCCCTGCACCCGCTCCCAGCCGGCAGGCGTGGTCCCGAACAGCGCCCAGGCCTGCTCGGAGAGCGCATCCGACTCGCAATAGCGGCTCGCGGTGATGAAGGGCAGCGTGTCGTGCGGCAGCTGCGATACCTCGTGCTGCCGTGCGTTCCAGTTGAAGACATCGGGGGCTCCGTCGACCTCCGCCACGTTGTCGGACCAGATTCGCAGCCCTCCGGGGGGAGAGATCAGCCGGGCGCGCCGGTTTCCGAACGGATCGAGGAAGTCCTCGATCGGCACCTCCGGCTCCGTCCGGATCCGGTCAGGACCGATGACACGGCCGCCGAACGAGGAGTGGGGCGACAGCGCGAGGATCAGCGGCAGCTGCACGCTGTTCTCGATCATGATCTCGAATCCGAAACGAATGAACAAGTGGCTTCCTCGCAAGACCTGTCCGTGAAATAGTGCACACCACGGCAGAGTGCTCCCCGCGCTGCCAGATTGGAACGGATTTCCTTGCAGACCCGACCCGCCCGATGACCACGTTTCGCGTGTGGCATCGCACGAGCTACTCCTACGACAGACCGGTGGAATTCGGGCTGAACCAGCTCATGGTGCGACCACGAGACGGGCACGACATGCGGCTCCTCGCCTCGAACCTCGCCGTCACGCCTAATGCGGAGGTGCGCTGGGCGTTCGACACTTTCGGCAATTCGATCGCACTGCTGTCGTTCGCGGAGGCGGCGGACGAACTTGTCATCGAGAGCGAGCTGACCCTACGCCGCTATGGCTACGACGATCCGGTCCCCCGGCTCGCGCGGCACACCGGTCCGTATCCCTTTGCCTACGAAGCGGAGGATGGCGTCGACCTGGCGCCGATGCTGACGCTGCAGCACCCCGGGGACTGCACGGCAGTCGAGAAGTGGATGGCCGCCTCTGTTCCGGTGCCGCCAATCGAGACCATCGGTCTTCTCGACGAGCTTTGCCGCGCAATCCACAGCGGCTTCGACTATGGCCGCCGCGAGGTCCGCGGCGTCCAGTCGCCGGCCGAGACGATCAAGCTCGGACGCGGGACCTGCCGAGATTTCGCCCTGCTCTTCATGGAGGCGGCCCGCGGGCTCGGCTTTGCGGCGCGCTTCGTGACCGGCTATCTCTACGACCCCGCCAGCGCCGGGAAAGCGGAAGCCATCCTGAGCGGCGGCGGCGCGACCCACGCCTGGGCGGATATATTCGTTCCAGGGGCCGGCTGGGTCGAGTTCGACCCGACGAACCGCATCGTCGCCGGCCGAAACCTGATCCGCGTCGCCACGACCCGAACGCCCTCGCAGGCTCTTCCCCTCAGCGGCACCTTCAACGGCCCCGGCGCGACTTGTCTCGGCATGGACGTCCGTGTCTCGGTCGAGGGGCTCGAATGACCGGCAGTACGAAGGTGACCTTACGAGGGCCTGCTCCGACTTCATCCTGCGTCAGCTGTTGACCTGTGGGCGGTCATCAGCCGGTCCCGCCACGCCAGGCGAGTCCTAGGAACTGCTGGCGAGCCAATCGGTCGTGGTCGCGTTCCTGCCTGGCAAGAGGCTCAGCCGCAGCACCGGTCCGCACGACCAGATGCAGGGCTGACCTCTTGTCTGGCCGTGCGCCGCGCAGCGTCAGGGCTCCGTTTCCTCCTCCTGGAAGTTCGCCCATTCGAGGAAGAGACTGTAACCGACCGCCAGGAGCACCGGTCCGACGAAGATTCCGATGAATCCGAAGGCGAGGATGCCGCCGATGAAGCCGAACAGGCCCAGCACGACCGGCAGGTTGTTGGACTGGGCGAGGAGATACGGCCTCAGCAGGTTGTCGATGGTGCTGACGAGCAGCGCGCCCCAGACCGCGACGAAGATGCCCCACCAGAAATCGCCCTGGACGACGAGCCAGACGGCCACCCCGCCCCACACGAGGGGCGGTCCTGCCGGCAGAAACGACAGGATGAATGTGAAGAAACCGAAGAGGAGGGCCTGCTCGACCCCGGCCATCCAGAAGCCCAGGGCGGCGAGCAGCCCCTGGGCAAGCGCGGTTCCGATCAGGCCGAAGATCACGCCCTTGATGGTCGAGCCGATGAGCTTCAGCAGGCGCCGGGCCCGGTGCCCAGCGACCCGTTCGCTACTCTCGCGAACATAGGCGGCGATCTGGCGGCCGTTCAGGTATAAGAAGAACGCGATGAACACGCTGAGGCCGAGCTCCAGAAGCCCGACGCCGATGAAGGCGCCGCTGGCCAGCGCGACGTCCGCCGCCGGTCCGGTGAAGCGTCCCAGCGCCGCCAGAAAGGCGGGCGCGTTCAGCGCGAGGCTCTGCCAGTAGCTCGAGACGCTCTCGCCGATGATCGGGATTTCGCCGATCCAGGCGGGCGGCGCCGGCGGGCCCTCTTCGACGACTCGGCCGAGTGCCCCGATGAGGTCCCCCACGCTTTCGGCCAGGGCCGCCACGAGGAGGGCGAACGGTGCCACGATGACCAGCGCCACCGTCACGGTCATCAGGGCGGCCGACAGACCTCTCCGGCCGCCGAGCGCCCGCTCGTACCCGCGGTAGACCGGCCAGGTGGACCAGCACAGGACCGCGGCCCACATGATCGCCGTCAGGAACGGCCAGATCACCACGAGGCAGCCGACCGCCAGCGCGAGGAGCGCACCAAGTCCAAGCAGCTTCTCGTGCTGTGTCGCTACAGGCATGGGGTTGTGTCCTGGCGTGCTGGCCGCGCTTACCGAGATGTCATTCGAGAAATCTAGCACAGTGGCGCATCCGGGACGTCGCCTTGCACATTGGCCCGAGATCGACGCCGATGATGGTAGCCTCTCCCATGGATGCCCTCTCCTTTTAGGTTGTGCCTCCACACCGCAAGATGTCCGGCGCACCACGACCGACGGCGGCGAACGCGATGCGCCCTTAGCCATGACCGCGGTTCGACACCGAGTCGGAGGGTGACCCGCCGGCCCGTGGTCCGATCGCGGATGATCCGTAGGCCCGCTCCTTCACGGACGCCGCCGTCAACAAGCTCGGCACCAGTTCAGGCCAGGAAGCTTCTGAGCCCGCCCAAGGCCCGTCCCGGATACCTCCGTCCTGCGTAGACGCGCTTTCCCTACCGATTGCCGCCAGAAGGAGCCGTCGCATGGAACCTATCAAAGGCGGGCACATTGGTGCAGTGCAGCATCCATGATGCACACGCAGCATCCCGCGTCGGGGAGACCGGAGGGGGCCGCGACGAAGCTGCTTTGTCCAAGACATCAACGAATTCACGTCGTGCAAGGCCGTATCACGCAAGCAAATCTTGCGCGAACGGTCGGTCACGCACCGCCTCAAAAGGACCGATAATGACCACCATTCGTCAACTGATCCACTCGAGCCCGAAGAAGGCGAACGAACTCTTCGCGAAGCTCGTCGACACCTCCGACGGCGCGGTCAAGACGCGCGACCGGCTGTTTTCCGAGCTGAAGGACGAGCTCGAGCTTCATGCCGCGCTGGAGGAGCAGCATCTCTTTCCGGTGCTGAAGAAGCACAAGGAAAGTAAGGATCTCGCCACCGAGGCGATGAAAGACAACCGGCAGACGCGCAAGCTCCTGACCGAGCTCGAGAGCACCCCGAAAGACAGCGAAGAGTTCGGTACCAAGGTGGCCGAGCTCAAGAAGGCATTCCAGCAGCACGTCCGCGACGAAAAGAAGGAACTCCTGCCCGCCGTCATGAAGGCGTTAAGCGACGAGGAGGCCAGCACCGTCGTCGAGAACATCGAGGACGAGAAGGCGCAAGTTGAGGCGTCGCAGCGTGCCGAGGCCGACGAGCGTCGCGCCGAGGCAAAGCGTGAGCGTGAGGACGCCAAAGCCAAGCGTGAACGGGAGCAAGCCAAAGCCAAGCGCGAACGCGAGCAGGCCGAGGCGGCGGACGCTGCGAAGAGCAAGGCGAAGTCCGACGCCGATCAGAAGGACACCGTCGCGGCTGAGACCGAGGCCAACAGCGTCGCGCGGAAGAGCGATGAGGAGAACGAGCAGAGCAAAGTGGCGCGCCGGCCCGAGGCCGAGCGCGAGATGGCAGGAGCAGAAGGCCAGGCCATGGACATGCTGGAGGCCGGCGCCAAGGTGGCGCAGCAAGGCGCCAAGGTGACGCGGATGGCCACGAGGGCCGGCGCCGAGGGTGCCAGCGAGATGAGCAAGGCCATTCGGGCCACGACCGGCTCCGAGGAGACGCAGGAGGCCGGACGCGAGACGTACGCGGCCTCGACGATGATGGCGCTGCTCAACCAGCAGGCGGAGCACGCGATGCAGGCCGCGATAGCGATGGGGCGCGCCAGGACGGTAGCAGAGGTCGCCAAGGCGCAAGGCGACTTCATCGGCGGCAGCTTTCAGCGAATGGGGCAGTTCAACAGCCGCTACGTCGCCTTCGTCCGCGGCGAGATGCCCTTCATGTCCTTTCCTTCTTCCCGTCGCTGAAAGCCGAGATGGTCTTGGCGTCCGAGAAGGAAACATCGTGCCAAAGCGATCCAGATTGGCGCCGGATGCCGTCTCCTCTCCCGATAACCGGGTCATCCCGATCGTCGAAGAGCAGGCAGTCATCCTCAAGCGCGAGACGCTGACCGAGGGCGTGCGCGTCCGGACGGTGGTGCGCGAGCAAGAGGCAGTGATCGAAGAGCCGATCGCCATCGAGACCATCGAGGTCGAGCGCGTGCCGCTCGACCGATGGGGTCGAGGGTCCGGTTCCGGTGCGGCAGGAGGGAGATACCACGATCGTCACGCTCCTCGAGGAGGTCGTGGTGACTGAGAAGCGCCTCCGCGCAGTCGCCTCCTCTCACATCAGAGAGCGCGACGGCAGGCTCCAGCAATCGGCGAATGACAGGTCGAAGGCTGCCGTAGCCGAGCGGGTCTAGCCGAGGAGTCCTGAGCGCGCTGAGCCGTTGCTCCTACAGCCGTGTAAGGCACGACGAGTTTGTTGGATCGCCGATATTCGCGGACATCCTGTAATATCTCCTGGCTGCTGCGCTTGCAGGTTTGTTCGGGTGTGGATCTGAAGCCGACTTCTCCCTGGTGTCCGCGGACCTTCTGCAGCATCGAAAGCCGGCCGATGCCGAACGTCAACGTGCAGCAGCTCGTCTCCCTCGCTCTTATCGATCGAGGGCTGACCTTCGAGGCAGCGCACGACTTCGACCGGATGAACGACCCCGCGGTGCAGGACATCCGCCGCCGCATCGAACTCGTCTACAGCCCGGAGCTGACCGAGGCGCGGCCGGCACGGCAGGCCAGCCGACGTCGAGCACCCGGTCCCCTTCACGCACCGGGAGCTTGGGGAAAACCGCTTCGCTGTGATGCGTCAGGCCATCGACGAGGATGTGGCGGAACCGGATGAACTTGGGCGCAAGTACCTCATTCCAGAACCGCACGAATTCAGTGTCATCATGCGGCGGGCGTACAGGTGTAGCGGGGGGTTTATTGTGTATGGGCATGCGTGGCTCCTTCGCGCAAATATCTTGAGTATAATGGATAGTCCGGGTGGCTCGCCCGATGCTTGAACGTTTCGTAACAGTTCTGTGGGGCTTTCATGCTCCGGTGGCGAACGCCTTCCTCAGGAGGCAGCAATGAGCGTATGGACGTCCCCCAGCCAAAGCGCCAACGCCGGAAGCCTGGTCGATGGTTCATATGCTACTCTCGCGCCCATCCACGCCGGATTGGACTGTCATCAAACCCTCGACGTTGGTCCGGAGCACAGGATGGTGAGCTCCTACTTCGAGATTCAAAAGGTTCCTGACCGGCCGGAGGCAGACCGCCTCTCATTGAATGGTCGCGCCTGTGGCGGCCTCAATCGGTCGTGGACAGCACTGTGCCCATGGAGTTTCGTAATGTTCTTCCACGGCTGGCTTGACCTGCTCCGGATCTTGGTGGTCGGCACGCTCGCGTATGTGGGGCTCGTGGCCTTCCTGCGCGTATCCGGCAAGCGGACGCGATCCTCGTGCATCGGGGTGAGTTTCTTGACGGCGCTCTTGCGCGGGAGCGGGTCACACGGGATGAGGCCAGAGCGGCAATCCGCTCTGCCGGCCATGCCGTGACCCACCTCCTGGGCCGCCCGGCCGTGCTGCGGCTGACACCCGGCAACGTCGCGACGTCACCATGGCCGCGGACCTGCTGGACGCCGCGGGACCGATCCGCTGCCTTTTCGCCGACAAGGGGTTATGACGCCAATGGGCTACGAAAGCGTCTGAAACCCGAAGGCGCGACCGCCGTGATACCCGGCGGGTCGCATCGCAAGGCGGCCATCCGATATAATGAAACCAGATACCGAGGACGCTGGCGCATCGAGGCCGCTTTCTGCAGGCTGAAGGACTTCCGCCGCGTCGCCACCCGCTACGACAAGCTCGCTCGCAACTTCCTCTCCGCCGTCGCCCTCGCAACCCTCATCGCATTCTGGGTCTGATTGAGTCTCGACCCGAGCGAAAACATCAGGCCTGGTTGCCGGTCGGGGACGGCCGTGCAAGGTTGTGGGACGGAGCCTTCAGCGCATTTCCGCTAGGCAGCGGTTGATGTTGCGGAGGACCTCTCGGTCAGATCCAGCGGAAGGTTCCGGGTCCTGCGACTATGGTGGATGAACCGCAAGGAAGTGCCAATCGCTCCGGGCGCAGAGGCAGCGACATGTCCCTCCGGCCGAGTGGGAGTGACCGGCGACTAAGCGCTATCGGCGGTGCTACGCCCGCAGTCGCCGCCGTTCCGGTCGTCGGCATCGGCGCGTCGGCAGGCGGCATCGAGGCGCTGAGCAGCTTCTTCGACGCAATGCCGGCTGATAGCGGCTGTGCTTTCGTGGTCGTGCTGCACCTCGATCCGAAGCGCGAAAGCGAACTGGCCCGTATCCTGAGCGCCCACACGACGATGTCGGTTGTTCAGGTCGGGGACGGTATGCGGCTCGCGGCGAACCACGTCTATGTGATCGCTCCCGATTCAGATCTGAAGGTGAGTGACGGCGGGCTGCACGTGTCAATGCCGACCGAGCCTCACGGTCATCGCCACCCCGTCGATGTGCTATTCTCTTCGCTCGCCGCGGATCAGCACGAGCGGGCGATCGCCATCGTGCTCTCCGGAATGGGGAACAACGGCACAGAGGGGTTGAGGGATATCCGGGCGGAGGGTGGCATGAGCCTGGTGCAGTCGCCCGAGACCGCGAAATTCGACGGCATGCCGAGGAGCGCGATTTCGGCGGACATGGCCGATCACGTCCTTGCTCCCGAAATGATGCCAGAGACCTTACTTGCCTTCTTAGGCCACGGTTACGTCGCAACCCCGGCCGACATGGACGCCACCTCACCGGGCGGCCAAGCGACGCTCGGCCATGTAATGGAACTCTTGCGGGTCCGGAGTGGACACGATTTTCGCAGCTACAAGCACTCGACGCTGACGCGGCGCGTTCACCGTCGTCTCGGTCTCAGGAATATCGAAACACTGGACAAATATATCGACGAACTGCGAACCAGCTCCGACGAAGTCACCGCGCTTGTCGGCGACCTGTTGATCAGCGTCACCGGCTTCTTCCGCGACGCGGACGCATGGAGGGCTCTTGGCGAACTGGTGATCGCGCCAATGATCGCAGAGCGCGAGACGGGTACTTCGATCCGCGTGTGGACGCCGGCGTGCTCCACGGGCGAGGAAGCCTATTCCCTTGCCATGCTGGTGACGGAGCACGCCGAGGCGGCGGGCAAACGCTTTGACCTTAAAGTTTTCGCGACTGATGTCCAAGAGAGTAATCTGCGCAGGGCGCGTGATGGCATCTACTTGGCCGCAGCCATGGCCGACTTTCCTCCGTCGCGCCTAGAGCGCTTCTTCGAAAAGCGCGAAGGCTCGTATCAGGTCAGCAAGGCGTTGCGCGACTTGGTGGTCTTCGCACCGCAGAACCTGTTGCGCGATCCGCCGTTCTCGCGGATGGATCTCGTGTCGTGCCGGAATTTTCTCATCTATTTGGAACCGGACGCGCAGCAGAAAATCATAGCACTTTGTCATTTTGCATTGCGACAGGGTGGTCACCTTTTTCTGGGCAACGCCGAAACGATCGGGCGACACAACGATCTGTTTGAAACGGTCTCGAAGAAGTGGCGCATATACCGCCGGTTGGGCCCAACCCGGCATGACCTCATCGAGTATCCCCCGTCGCGCGTCCACTCAGAGTTGCGCACGATTGAAAGTCCTTCGCCATTGGCCCCCGATCCGAGCGGTTCGGCTGCCGAAATGGCCCGGCACGCATTGCTGCAGCGCTACGCCCCGGCATCGGTTCTGATCGACCAGAATGGCCGCGTCCTTTACTTCCACGGCACAACCAGGGACTACTTAGAAAACCCGCCGGGCGAGCCGACCAGGGACTTGCTGACCATGGCCCGGGCCGGACTGGCCGCTGGACTGCGGGCTGCAATACGCGAAGCGTCCAGAGAAAATAGAAGCGTGACGGTCCACGCCCGCATCCGGGAGAGAAAGACCGGCCGCTCGGTGGCAATGACGGTCATGCCGCTGCCCTCGGCACCGCCGGGTACCTTGCTTCTGGTGAGCTTCGTGCCGGCGGTGCCACAGCCCCATTCAAGCTCCGTGCCCACGCGTGAAGACGCAGGCGACGCCTCGTCTAGCGAACGCGCCCTTCAGGAGGAACTGCGGGCCACCCGCGCTGAACTGCAGAGCACCATAGAATATCAGGAAACCACTAATGAGGAACTGAAGGCAGCGAATGAGGAAGTCACCTCGATGAACGAGGAGCTTCAGTCAATTAATGAGGAGCTCGAAACCTCAAGAGAGGAGTTACAATCGTTCAACGAAGAGCTGAATACCGTCAACAGCCAGCTTCAGCACAAGATCAGTGAGCTAGAAGCCACGACCAACGATCTCAATAATCTGCTGACCGGTTCGGAGGTGGCGACACTGTTCCTTGATGAGAATTTTTGCATCAGATGGTTTGCTCCCGCGACGCAAGACCTTTTCGATTTCGTCGCGTCCGATATCGGGCGACCGATTGCGCATTTGGCTAGAAAATTTGCCGACGAGAACCTGTTGTCGGACGTGGAAACGGTGCTGAAGAAGCTGTCTGTCATCGAGGCGGAGGTTCCAAGCGATGCGGGCCGCTGGTATGTCCGACGCGTGCTGCCCTATCGCACGCAGGACAACCGCATTGCGGGCGTCGTCGTTACGTTCATCGACATTACGGAGCGAAAACGTGCCGCTGATGCGATCAATGATGCACGCGTCTATTCCGAAACCATTGTGCGGACGGTTCAGCATCCATTGCTTGTTCTGGACAAAAATTTGCGTGTTCAAACCGCCAACAAGGCTTTCCGTACACTGTTTGCTGTTGCAGAGGATGAGCCTAAGGGGCGTTTGATATTCGAGCTTGGAACCGGCGAGTGGAATAACCCGCCGCTTCGCGGGCTTCTGGATAAAGTTCTTTCGGAGAACGAGGAGATCCACGATTTTGAGGTTGAACAGGAGTTCCAAGGGGCCGGGCGACGGTCAATGCTGCTCACTGCCTGCAAGTTGCCGCAAGAAGGAGGCCTCGACGGCCTGATTCTTATTGTGGTCGAGGACGTCACCGAGCGTAAGCGTTTCGATGAACATCGGGAGGTCTTGGTCGGCGAACTCAATCACCGCATCAAGAATGTGATGGCGACGGTGCAGGCCATTGCGTCGCAGACGCTAAGCAGCGCCACGTCGTTGGAGGAAGCGCGTGCAACGTTCGGGTCGCGTCTGGTGGCGCTTGGCAAGTCGCACGACCTGCTGACCCGTGAGAACTGGGCCGGCGCGGATTTGCGGAACATTGTGTCCGATACACTTGAACCTCATTCCGGACGATCGAACCGCTTCCGAATCGACGGTCCACCCCTATGGCTGGCGCCGAGCGCCGCGCTCTCGATCGCAATGGCGTTGCACGAACTGGCTACAAACGCCGCGAAATATGGCGCGCTTACAACGGATGACGGAAAAATCGGTCTTAGCTGGCAGCTTGTCGGTGACGGCAACGATCGACGACTCTCCTTGAAGTGGACGGAGGTCGGTGGCCCACCCGTCATGCCGCCTACACGCAAGGGGTTCGGCTCACGGATGGTCCAGCGGGTGCTGGCGGCGGAACTGGGAGGAAAGGTGAGCGTTGCATATGAACCCTCCGGTGTAGTTTGCACGATCGATGCTCCAATGCCTGAAGGTCAAGGAAGGACCGAAGTAGGTTGACCGGAGAGACAGCGAAACGGGTTCTGATCGTCGAGGACGAAGTCCTGCTTCTGCTGCATCTGGAGGACCTGCTAACCGCGCTCGGGCATGAGGTCGTCTGTCAAGCCACGCGAATCGACTTGGCACTGGAGCTTGCGCGCGATAGTGACATCGATTTCGCGGTGCTAGACATCAACGTGGCCGGGAGGAAATCCTTTCCTGTCGCCGACCTCTTGGGCCGGCGCGGTATTCCCTTTGTCTTTGCGACGGGATACGGGGTTGAGGGTATAATAGAAAGATACCGTGATTTTCCGGCACTGCGAAAGCCGTATTCGGCTAAAGATCTGGAACAGACCATCGCCCAGTGTTTTCGCGAACGGCCCCTATGACTCAAACAGCCAGGCTTGTGCGGGGAGAGGGGCGGGGCCAAGGCAGGCCCGGCGAGACGTCTCCGGGGTAAGAGTCCGTTCTT
>NZ_JBQYEX010000030.1:0-11735 GCF_052655945.1 Faunimonas sp. B44
AAGCCAGCCCTGCTCCACGAGCTCGCGGAGGAGTTTGTAGGCCCGATCCAGCGCCTGCTTGCTGGCCGAATACTAATCACTTGAAGTATCGCGGTCGGCGGCTCGACGTGCTCGGCCATCTGGAGGCAGAGTTCAACCCGCTCGTTGGGGAACCGCACCGCAGCCCGAATCACTTCTTCCATCTCCTTGAATTGGGCCGCGGTCATGATCCCTGCGGTATAGCTATGTCCGATGTGGCAGCCGAGTTCTCATGACCGTGCCGACGGTGAACTTTTGCAGTGCGCCGCCATAATCTGGGCAGGTCACGATCAGCGGCCGCTCCATAGTCTGGCCGTTGACGATTTGTGGCTCGCGCCCGTCAAGTTAATAGGTCCAGCATGGCCACATTCTTCCCGTCATTGCGATTGATTAATTCAATGAGCAGATCGGGTCTTCCCGCGAGCGACAGGCAGTAAGCCAGCGCGACATGCTCAGCTGCGCTCCTCGCATTTCGGGATAGGCGGCATTGTCCAGGTCCTGACCTATGGCAATTCCGCCGCACGCCCGTGCCAGAGTCGAAGGCTCCGTCGGCCAGCAGAAGGTCGCCTCAATCCGCCAGCGCTCGCTGTAGCGCTTCCGATTGTGCCGGCTGGCGCGGCGGCGGCTCCGACCGCGTCGGACGCGGCCGTCGCCGCGCGCGCTCACAGTGACCCCGATATCGGCGGCCGCCAGCGCGGGCGCAACGTTGACGTCCTCCCCATTTACATGATCGAGCCTAAAATCCGAGCGGTGACCCATTCTCAGTTTGCAGGGAAGCTAAGAGTGCAGGTCGTGCCCTGTGGAGTGCCGATCATCTCGTAGCGACCTCGCAGGAGTTGCGCCATCGAACGGACGAGCCGCTGGCCGAGCCCGGTGCTGGGCACGGCCGAGCGCTCGCCATTGCCATTGTCGGCGGTACTCAGGCAGAATGTTCCGCCCTCTTTCTTCAGCCGCACCGTGATCGTGCCGGGGCGGCCGTCGGGAAAAGCGTGCTTGAGGGCATTCGTGATCAGCTCGTTGGTCACTAGCCCGATCGTGATCGCTTGGGTTAACGGCAAGTAGCTGCGCTCGATGTCGTTGGTCAGCTCAATCGGTCTCGAACCTATCAGGGCGGCACGAAGGTCCTCGCAGAGCTCCGAAAGAAATGCGCTGACCTCAACGATTCCGACCTTCTCCTTCATGGAAAGGCGGCGATGGACACGGTCGAGGACATGCACGCGATCGGAGGCCGCCAGGAGTTCGGCACGGGCGATCTGATCGGACGTATCATTCGCCTGGAGGCGCAGGATTGCCGTCAGGTTGGCCAGGTCGTTCTTGAAGCGATGCGTGACTTCGTCGAGCAGCAGTTCTTTCTCCTCCTCCGAGGCGGCGATGCGGCGGTTTGCTTCAGACAAACGCGAGTTGGCACTGGCAAGCCCGAAGAGCGCGTCGTGGAGTGCCTCGCACACGATCACGGTGGCCCACCCTGTGCCGACGAATAGCAGCAGCGCGATGAGGTCCCGTGGTGAGAGCAGATCCATGCGGGCGGGGGACGGCAGCAGAAAGATTGCGATAAGGGCGGCGCTCAGAACTACGGTCCAGAGTCCGGCCCCACGAGCCAGGAACAGGCTACTGAACAGAACGGCGGGAACGAAGTAGATGAACGGGTAGTCTGCCGCTTCTGGCAGGAACAGCTGCTGGACGGCAAACGTGAACAGCACCGGGCACGTGGCCAGAGTGAAGCGCAGGGCGATCGGCAGATCATGAAGCAACTGGGCAAGCCAGAACCAGCGCAGAGCGTCGGTTGGCGCTTCCGTGGCACACAAAGGCGGCCTGCTGCCAATCTCGGGGGATGAAGCGGCTCCCCCGCGCGCCATCTCTTGCTTCCCCATGAGCGTCACCCCCACGACAGCGCGCCTAGTGGGTTCCATCTTCTAACGTCCGACATTGATCCAGCGCAATGTGACCGAGCTACGCGCCATTCAATGTCAGCTGCACAGCCTGCTGCCGGTTTCGTGAACGCCGAGGCAGCGTGTTGGCGGAACTGGCGATTGCGGACGAAGAGCCGTGTAAGAGTGCGGGGCGATCGTCTCGGCGGAGTGTCTCCGATCGCCGGCCGAATCGTGCTGAAGGTGACCCGGCGGAGTGAGACTGGTGAAGTATCGGCGAGAGGATCAAGATGGTATCGGTCTTCGTGCCTCGCGTTCGGAGCCAGCCGCACCATACGCCCGCGAATGCGAAGAGGGGCCGATCGGGCGAAGCGCGAACCAGGTCAAGGACCGTCCGCTGCTTGGAAACCTGGTACGCTCAGAGGGACGCCGTGCTCTCCTTCGAGCATCCTCGACAATACCCGGGCCGAGGCCGGGGCATAAGCCGACCATCTCGACTGCAAGCCGGTGTGAGCCCTGCTGTACCATCGCCGCACTTCAACTGACGAGCACGTGATTTCCCCGACGACCGCCCATCCCTTGGCCCAGAGCCGAATGGGTGCAGTAGTCACGGCGGCGGGCGTCAGTTTCCGCGTGTGGGCACCGCACGCCAACAAGGCGTTCGTAACCGGGAGCTTCAACAGTTGGGTCGAGGACGCGACGCCGTTGCACCTCGAGGAGAACGGCCACTGGTCCGCCGATGTCCCGGAAGCCAAGCCCGGCGATGAATACCGCTACCTCCTGCATGGCCCCAACGGAGTTCAATCCCGGATCGACCCCTATGCGCGGCAGGTGACGAACTCCGTTGGCAACGGGGTCATTTACGACCCGGGCGCCTTCGACTGGGGCGATGACGCGTTCCAGCCGGCAACCGGGAACGAGCTGGTGATCTACGAGCTGCATGTCGGCACCTTCAACGTCACCGAGGCGGGCCGCCCGGGCACCTTCGACAGTGCAATCGAGAAGCTGCCGTTCCTGCAGTCGCTCGGCATCAACGCGATCGGGCTGATGCCGGTGGTCGAGTTCCCCGGGGATTTCTCCTGGGGCTACAACCCCGCCCAGCCCTTCGCCATCAAGAGCATCTATGGCGGGCCGGACGGCCTGAAGCGCTTCGTCAAGGCGGCGCACCAGCACGGCATCGCCGTGATCTTCGACGCGGTCTACAACCATTTCGGCCCCAGCGACCTGGACCTGTGGCAGTTCGACGGCTGGAGCGAGAACGGCGGCGGCGGCATCTATTTCTATCAGGATCGACGGGCCCAGACGCCATGGGGAGCCACGCGCCCAGATTACGGGCGCGCGGAGGTCCGGCAATATCTCAGCGACAATGCCCTGATGTGGTTCGAGGAGTACCACGCCGACGGGCTGCGCTGGGACGGCACGGCCTTCATCCGCCGGATCGGGGGCAATGACGGCGATCCCGACGGGGACATCCCCGAGGGCTGGGCACTGATGCAAAGGATCAATCAGGAGATCCGGCAGCGCTTCCCGGGCAAGATCAGCATTGCCGAGGACATGCAGGGCGACGTGCAGCTGACGAGGGACGTGGCGGCCGGCGGGGCCGGCTTCAACGCCCAGTGGGACAGCCGCTTCGTGCATGTGATCCGAAACGCCATCATCGGGCTGGACGACGATTCGCGGGGCGTCGGAGCCGTGGCCAAGGCGATCGAAGATCGCCTCGACATGGACGCCTTTCGCCGCGTCATCTACACCGAATCCCACGACGAGGTCGCCAACGGCCGGGCTCGGGTGCCCGAGGAAATCTGGCCGGGCAAGGTTGACAGCTGGTTCTCGAAGAAGCGCTCGACCTTGGGCGGCGCGCTGGTGCTTACCTCCCCCGGCATTCCGATGCTGTTCCAGGGGCAGGAATTGCTGGAGGACCGGTGGTTCCAGGACAATGACCCGATCGACTGGTCCCGGGCCGAGGAGCAGAACGGCATCCTTCGCATGTACCGCGACCTTGTCATGCTCAGGCGTGACCTCTCAAGGGTGACGCGCGGGCTCTGTGGCCAGAACATGCACGTCTTCCACTGCAACACCGACGCCAAGGCCATCGCCTTCCACCGTTGGGACCAGCAGGGACCAAAGGACAGCGTGGTTGTCGTCGCAAACCTCAGGAACAGGAACCTCGACGACTACACGATCGGCTTTCCACGCGGAGGGCTGTGGAGGACGCTGTTCAACAGTGATTCGTACAATTACGGCGGGAACTTCGCCAATCATGCCACACCCGATGCAGAGGCATGGCCGGAAGAGCGTGACGGCCTCCCATGTTCCGGTCGGATCAGTATTGGCCCCTACACGGTGGTGATATTCTCGCAGTCCGAATGAGTGTGTTGAGGGCTGTGGCAAAGTCGGCCAGTGGAGCGGCCGTGGTAGCGCCGTAGGGCCCAAAAAGCCGGCCACTGGAGGATCGGCCTCTTTCAAGGATGGAAGAGGCGATCCGGGATGGTCGGCGTGGAGATCTACGCGACCGTTCAGCAGCTTGTGTTTCTTCAGGGATTGAGCCGGCGGGAGGTGGCGCGGCGGTTTGGGATCAGCCGCGACAGCGTCGCCAAGATGTGCCGCTAACCTCACAGTCGAGCGGAAGAGCAATGCGGAACGGCTCGGCTGCTGACACGCTCACGCCGACGGGAGAACCAGCAATGGGAGCAATCTGAGAAGGATGGCCATGACGATCCCACGGCACCGGAGATACCAGCGCATTCTACTATAGAATCCTCCATCACCCCTCCCACGGCTTCGGCCCGATCACCGGAATCGTGCTGACGCGGCTGCGGGATGCGGGGGAGAGGCCGAGGTCGGAGAGGTACCTGTGCATCAGCTCCAGCTGCTTGTTGGCGATGGCGAGCCAGGGCGAGGGCTGGATGTAGCCGGAGGGGAGCTTGATGAGGGTGGGCGTCTCCTTGAGCTTCCGTTCCGCCTCGGTCCAGCGGCCATAGGCCTGGCAATAGGCGGCGAGCGCGGCCCGGTCGAGCTGGCTGATGATGCCGAGCCGGTGCATCTCGCGGCCGAGCCGCTTCCACTCGGCCTTTGCCGTGGGCGAGAGATGGGCCGGGCAGGTCGGCATGGAATGCGCCGGCTTCGGCTCGACCATGTTGAGCGGCCGCTTGCCGGGATTGCCCTGGATGAGCCGGAGGGCGGTGGGGATCGGCTTGCGGCCCCGCATCAGACGTCCTCCGCGACGATGCGGTAGACGCCCGGCCGGAGCCGGGGCCCGGTTCTCCGGCCCGTCCCGATCCGTTCGAAGAGGCGCCGCAGGAGATAGGAGCGGGCGAGCGAGACGAGGGTGAAGAGGGCGGCGATGGCGCTGTCCTCGGCAAGACTGGTCAGAATGCCGAAGGCGGGGAAGACCGCTCAGCCGAGAGTCACAACAAGTTGACGAACTACTTCACGTTGCGGGACTCGCGTGAGCGCATGTGCCTTTTTCCGCGTCGCGTATACTGAAGTTGTTCATGCCCCGCTTCTTCTTTGAATTCTACGAGCGACGGATCGTCCGCTCGTCAGACCCGCAAGGCTACGAGCTGGCCGATCTCGCGGCTGCGCATCGGCAGGCGCTGAGTATGATCGACTGCCTGACCGCCGTGGGCGACGACGATGCGGGTTGGCGTGACTGGTCGATCCGAATTGCCGCCAGTGACGGCCGGACGCGCTGACCGTCCTCTTCCCGGCGCAACATCGACCGAACGATCCGGGCGGGAGCCAGATCGTCCGAATGCCGTCTGCAGCGGACGCTCACGCCGGCAACGTGAGCATCTTCTGAACCTCACATGGCTGACGCGAGACGGAACAGACGGCTCCAGAAGGGTCGTGCGCGGCGCACTTCGACGATCCCGAGTCTTGCCTCCAGGACTTCGCACATGGCTCTTGCCTGCGCGGCCCTGATGCCCAGATCGGTCGCGCGACTGCGCGCATCGTCCCGCTCCCGGATTGCAGTCGGGAGTTCCCGCTCGAGCCGTTGCACCTGCGCGAGGAGGCTCACCTCGGCGGTGGAGTCAAGCGAGGGACAATCGGACCGGCTGCTTTCATGATGAGAATCGATGGGCACGTGGATGCGGGCTCGGCCATCGCTTCCCTTGCTGCGGCTCCACCCCTTCTGGCTGACGAGCTGGTCGCCGGGCCGGACCCCCAGCGTGGGGGCCGCCGCCGGCGGAGTAGGATGGTCCGGACAGCGGCGTCATAGATGGGCACAGGCCGCTGCATAGTCGCACCAAGCTTCCAGACCGCCGTCAGAGCAGCTGGCACATTTCACCAGCGGTCAATCACACAGTCCAAGCTCTCGGCACAGATCCCAATAGTAACCGGTAAGCTCCGGGCCCCAATCGGATGCGATCTCATCGGCCAGCCGATCGAGTTGGGCCTGGTCGACGGAACATGAGCGAATCCGCCGAAGCAGGGTAGCCGCAATCCAGCGCTTCCCGGCTTCCTCTCTCGTCAACATCTCCGAGAGGAGCAGTACCGCCTTCGAGTCGTTTGTGTCGGGTGCAAGCTGTGGCATGGGTACCTCCCAAACAGCGCCACTGACGCCGCTTGGGGACTCCAAAGGCACGCGCGAGCACGTGGTTCCGACCGCCGCGCCCATTCGCAAGTCATTAAAAGCTCTGGTAGGAATCCAGCCCGCGCCCGGCAATCCCGGGTCGTCGCGCGGGCTCAGCCGGTCGCAGGGGCCGAGCCCTCTAGCCTGGGGCCACCTGCGGCGGAGGAGCGGCTCCCGCAATTCTGTGCGGCCTGCCGTGGGAGTGCGCTACACTCTCGGCTTGGCTCGAGTTTGGGGATGGACCGCCAGGGACAGCCCGGTCGAACGCCGGATCGCACAGGCGATCAGAGAAGCTCACGCGGACGAAAGCATCATTGAGGCTGACAATCTGGCGCATTCCATCGCCCAGGATCTCGGCATTCCTGGTCGCGCTCACGAGATTGGCGACCTGCTGGTCGAGGCCGCAATAGCCAACCTCATTGCGGTCGAGCTTCCGCATCGCCGCCAGGCCAAAGCACCGGCCGAATGAGGAGGGATAGCCGGCTCCGGCCGCAGCCTGTTACCTTAGCCTGATGCCGCGGTTCTTTTTCGACATTCGTGAAGGCGCCCGCTTCGTAAAGGGCGAGGAGGGGCTAGAGTTTCCGAACCTGGATTCGGCCGAACGCGAAGCCGCGGAATCGGCCGCCAGCATCGGTCGCGATCTCCTCCCCAAGGGCGATGCCCGCGAGGTGACGGTCGAGGTCAGCAACGAACGCAGGCAGCGGGTCCTCACTGTCAGCGTCTCAATGCGTCTCGATCGTGTACACCCCTACCCCGCGCGGCATGGCGGGTAGCCGCTGCGGGAATCGCGCGGGAAATGACGTCGCCATCCACCGCTGAACGGCAGCGTTGCAGCTCACGCGTGGTCGTCAGAGCGCATTCGCCTATTCCACGCTCCTTATCACCGGCATCTCGTCTCGCCCGGCGTGAACGCGGGCTCCCTGAAGATGCGCCATCCGATCCTCCGCGGGCATCTCCTCCTCCCGAAAAACCGCGACCGCCGTGCGCGCGATCCCGTACCAGCCGCATTGCGGGCAATCGACGATGTGCAGATCCCCGGTAGGAGGCTGCTCGGTCGCTTCACTGCCGCAGACGTAGCACTGCATGTTAACGCTCTTATCTGGCTCGCGAGGTCCGCCGGCGAGAACTGCGGGGTCCAAGGCTTCTTTAGCCCTCGCCGGCGCCCCGCCTGCTCGGACGGCGGGAGGCGAGTTTAAGTGCAGACCCGTGTCATCGCCAAGGTGGCGGTAAGCGAGGAGGAAGACGCCCAATCGAGCCCGCCGCGCCGCCGCTGCTCGCTCGCCGCACCGCCAGCTAAGGGTTCCACTTCGACCAAACCATAGACGAGAGGGTTGGCCGGCGAAGGCATCAGCATCGAACGCGTTCCTGGCTTCGCCGGCGCCCCGCCCTCTCCGGACGGACGATCGAACTACTACGTTCGAAAGCTGCGGCAAACTGGTAATTGAGCAGGTGATGACAATTCAACTTCGGCGGAGGCCGTGCTCAATCAAGGGGTTAGCTCCCCGGGCCGCTTCCTCGTCCTTCGAGGGCGCAAGGCATTCGGCGATGACCAGGCTCCCCGTCGCTTCAACCTCGGGATCAGAGGCCATGGCTCGGATCTAGACAAAACGAAGAAGCAGCGGGAGGCAAATTCGGCAATGGTCAACTCGACGAGCCGTGAGGAGCCGACGGTTACGCGCCCCGCCCGTGGGGTTCTTGCTCTGCTCAATCGCGCCTGCTCATTTATCCGCGAGCAGACCGAGGGGGGACGGGCGTCGAGCAACATGAATAGCTCCGACGCGTTGTTGATGTGGTTGGCGGCTCCGCATCCTCTGGCAACGGATACCGTCCGCCAGCCGACCGGACGGAGTTGTATCAGACAATGCCGAACTCCGGATATCGACCAATCCGGCTGAGTAGCGGGACCTTAACGGAGAAATATCTCCCCCAGTGAACCGCGCCGGGTTTGCCGGAGGCTGATTTGTGTGCGTCACGCCGCCATGGCGTGCTCACGGCTTTCGCCATAGTAGAGGGCTTCGGCCTCGGCGGGCGGGATGTTTCCGATCGGCTCGAGGAGGCGGCGGTTGTTGATGGAGTGGATGCCCCCTCCCGACGGCATCACAGTATGCCAAGGTGGTGCTTGCAAGAGTCACCACGAGCAGAGAGGGCATCCATGGACCACGTTACCATCATCGGCCTGGACCTTGCCAAGCGGGTCTTCCAAGTTCATGGCGCGGGCGCCGATGGCAGCGTCGCATTCCGCAAGAAGCTGTCTCGTTCGCAGGTCCTCGCCTTTTTTGCTCAGAACGCCGCCGTGCATCGTTGCCATGGAGGCCTGCGCCTCGGCGCACGAATGGGGTCGCGCCATCCGCGATCTCGGTCACGAGGTTCGGCTGGTTCCGCCGAATTACGTCAAACCATTTATTAAGCGACAGAAGAACGACGCGGCCGATGCCGAAGCGATCGCCGAGGCAGCGTTGCGGCCGACCATGCGCTTTGTCGCCATCAAGAGCGAACTGCAGCAGGCGCGGGCCATGGCCTTCAAAACACGTGATCTTCTGGTGCGGCAGCGCACACAGCTCATCAATGCGCTGCGAGGCCACCTCGCCGAACACGGTGTCGTCGCCCCACAGGGGGCAACGAACATCAAGGTGCTGGCCGATGCCATCGCCAATGTCGAGCATTCGCTTGATCCGCTCGTCGTCGAGCTCGGTCATCTTTACTTCGCGCAGATCGAGCAGCTGAACAGCAGGATCGCTGACCTGGAGAGGCGGCTCTCGCAGGAAGCAAAGCAGGCGAAGACAACATTCCGGCTGATGACCATGCCCGGGATCGGACCCGTCACGGCAATGGCCATCGAGACGTTCGCGCCGCCAATGGAGACCTTCAAGCGCGGTCGCGACTTTGCTGCCTGGCTTGGTCTGGTGCCGCGTCAGTTTTCGACCGGCGGCAAGCAGGTGTTGCGGCGCGTATCCAAGATGGGGCAGCGTGATATCCGACGGCTGCTCATCATCGGCGCAATGACAGTCATTCGCTGGGCGGGCCGCAAGGGGGCGCCCGCAGGTTCCTGGCTGGCACGCATGCTCGATCGGAAGCCCCGATTGGTTGTCGCTATTGCATTGGCGAACAAAATGGCTCGCGCTGCCTGGGCCATGCTGACGAAGCAGGAGGACTTCAAGAACTCGGTGACGGCTGCGGCTTGATCTACAGGATCAAGGTTTACCGAGCCGAGCCATCGGGCGTGTAGGGAGGACGAAGAACGGTAAGGGCAAACTGATCGGTCAGATCGGGGTCAGGAAACGCAGGACTGGTTTACGAGCCTTGAGCTCGCGTTTGTTGATTTGCACTTGGCCCGCGCATCTCCATACCGGCCCGCGGCATGACTATGGCCGCAACTCGAGGCCTGATACATGACCGCACCCGATCACGCGCCGGCACCGTCAAATTATCCTTGCGCGAACGGGGGCCTCCATACATGAACCAGTCGACCCATTCAAGGGCAGCGAACTCGACGGCCTCAAGGGAGCGACGCCGCGGCGACAAACTGAATCGTCAGTTCAACTGGATCGCCAGTGCGCCGCCCGAGAAATGGGCTCACTTCGTCCCTCGGCAGACGGGGCCGTCATCGCGGTGGCCCACCCTTCCACGCGTACCAGTAGGTTCGGCATGTTCCGTCAGCCAGCTTCTTGTGAACGCTGTTGACCCCTCTAAGCCTGACGCGCATTCCTGTTGGCTCTCCATGCATCCAGCGGATTTGGGTGTTCCTGGGCGCCTTGGCCCTTGTGAGAGATCGTGATCCGCCCGTCGGGAGCGATCTCGGTTTGAACGATCTCGAGGCCGCAAGCCTGAGCGGCTTTCACGGCCCGCACGATGTCCGATTGCCTGAAGTGTGATGACTTTCTCGGCATTTCACGCTGGTAGTGTTCCCCCGCCGGACGAGTGCGTCGAGAAGGGGATGTAATAGTCGGCTTCGGGATACTTGTGTGTGACGAGGAGGATTTGTGAGACCTTAACTGCCAAACTCTTGAGAGTTAGCGAGGTATTTTCCGCCCTGTCCTTATCCATGGAGGCGTCGATCTCGTCTCCGATGAAGAGCGAGAGCACGTTGTTGGTCAGGACCTGACCCAGGGCGATCCGAAGGGCCAAGTTGGCGACCGCCTTGCCGGATCCGGACAGGGTGTTGATCGCCTGACCGTCGACGGTGATCTCGAACTCCTCGTCAACCTCGATCACCTGACGCTGCCCGCCGGTCATCTGCTTGATCAGATGGCTGGCGACCCTGTTCAGGCTCGGGACCAGGTGCTGCTTGACGAGGGAGCGCAGGGTGACGAGAGCGGCCTTGGCCTTCTTCCAGGCCTCGGCTGCGTCCCGCAGCTCCTTCACCTTCTTCTGCGTCTCCTGGTACCGGACCAGATCCCGGTCGAAGACGGCGAGCTGTGTCTCGTACACGATCGCCTTCTGGTACTGGTCCTGTACCTGGAGCAGGTCCTTGGTGCTCTCGGCGAGGGCGGTAGCTTCGGCTTCCTTCGCGTTGCACTCCGCCTGCCAGGCCCGGTAGGATTCCAGTTCCTGCTCATAGCGGGCCAGATCCCGCTCGTAGACGAGGCGGGCCTGGTATTGGCCGGCGAAGTCCTCGTGCGCCTCGTCGTCGATCTGGGCCTCGATCTCCGCCCGGCGAGCCTGGTTCTCGATGTCCTGATGGGTGAAGCCGGGCTTCGACGCCTCGGGAGCGTCGACGAAGTCGTGGCAGTGAGCCTCCCAGTTGGCGAGGATCCGCTTGGCCCGCTCCAGCTTCGTCTTGTCCATCGGCTCGGCCGGGTAGGGGATCCGGGCCTCCAGGGCGCGGGCTTCGTCGCGAAGCCGATCCACGCTCGACTGCTCGATCGCCCAGCGATGTTCGCATTTCGGACATTCGTGGTAGCCGCGCGACAGGTGCTCCTCTATATGCTGGTTGATGTCGGCCAGCTGACGGTGCAACTCGGCGACCTCGATCTCCGCTGCGGTCATGATCGGCATCGGATGCTGCCGCAGGAAGGCCTCACGGGCCTGCCACGCCTCCCAGGCCTCGATCGCGGAGACGTCCCCGACCTCGACCTTGGGCAGGCGCTTCAGCTCGGCCCTAAGAGCCCTCTGTTCGGCCTCGTGCTCCTGCTGCTGCTTGGCGAGAGGCGCCAGATCTTCGGAGGCCGTGGTCACCGTACAGACTGGTGCCTGGGGTTCCTTGGGTGTGACCGAGAGCCAGCCCATGATCGTGTCGAGCCGGGCCTTGTCGGCATGCATCTGGTCCAGCTTCA
>NZ_JBQYEX010000031.1:0-10380 GCF_052655945.1 Faunimonas sp. B44
CCTGATGGATTGGGCGGCGGCCGCACTGCTGCTGATCGGCGGCGTTCTGATTGCGATGGCAGTAGGCATTCCGGTAGCCTTCGGTTTCCTGCTGATCGACCTGGTCGGCGTCGTCCTCTTCATGGGCGGTGAGGCCGGCATCAGGCAGCTCGTGAACAACGCCTTCAGCAGCGTGACCGCCTACACGCTGGCGCCCATCCCGCTTTTCCTCTTGATGGGTGAGCTGTTCTTCCACACCGGCCTTGCCGTGCGGGTCTTCGACGCCGTCGACAAGCTGCTCGGCCGGGTACCTGCCCGGCTGTCGATGACGACGGTGGCCGGAGGGACGCTCTTCGCCGCCCTCTCGGGGTCCAGCATGGGCAATACCGCCCTTCTCGGCTCCCTTATGGTGCCGGAGATGAGCCGGCGCGGCTACAAGCCGGTCCTCTCGGTCGGACCGATCATGGGAACGGGCAGCCTCGCCATCCTCATCCCACCCTCGGCGATGGCGGTGCTGCTCGGCTCAATCGCGCTGATCGACATAGGCAAGCTCCTCCTCGCCGGCATCATTCCTGGCCTCATGCTGTCCGGCCTCTACGTGGCGCTCATCGTCCTCATCACCCGGATCGATCCCCAGGCGGCACCGGCCTTCGAGATAGAGGCCGTGCCGCCCGCCGCCAAAGTGCAGGCCTTCGTTTTCGACATCCTGCCGATGAGCCTGATCATCGGGCTCGTAATCGGATCGATGCTGGCCGGCTGGGCGACGCCGACGGAGGCGGCCGCCTTCGGAGCGGTCGGCGTGCTCGCGCTCGCCGCGTTCATGGGCCGTCTGACGCTTGCGGCGATGATCAGCGCCACGACGGGCACGCTCAAGGTCACCGTTATGGCACTCTTCATCGTCCTCGGTTCCGTCACCTTCAGCCAGGTCGTCGCGTTTTCCGGTGCGAGTTCGGGCCTCATCGCCTGGGCGACGGGCTTCGAACTGTCGCCGCTCGCGATGCTGCTGACCATGTTCGTGGTTCTTCTGGTGCTCGGCTGCTTCATGGATCAGATCGCGATGATGATGCTGACCGTGCCGATCTTCTTTCCGCTCGCCAGCTCGCTCGGCTTCGATCCGATCTGGTTCGGCGTCATCGTGATGATGGCGATGGAGATCGGCTACACCACGCCGCCGTTCGGGCTTCTGCTTTTCATCATGCGTGGCCTTGCCCCAGCCGGCATGACCCTGGCCGACATATACGTGGCTGCCATGCCTTATCTCGTCTGCGCTCTGATCGTCGTAGCACTGCTGGTGGCATTCCCCAGTCTCGTCACCTTTCTGAGCTGAGAGCCCACCGCCGACCGAACGCCTTGAACCCGATTGCGAGGAGTGTCCATGTCCAACGACCCGGGAACTGCGCTGGAGAAACGCAACTACAATCACAGTAAGTGGACCGAGAACCTTTTCTCCGAAGTGGTGACTGTAACCGGACCGGGGAAGATGATCTTCCTGGCGGGCATCGGCGCCGAGGGAGAGGAAACCGGCGAGGTCCGGTTCAAGGGCGACATCGTCGGCCAATGCCGGTTCATGTACGAGAAGCTGGCGAAGTTGCTGGAGCGGCATGGTGCGACGATGGCAGACGTGGTCAAGCAGGTGACCTACGTCACGGATGCCCGGTACCGACCCCAGGTGACGCAGTGCCGCCGCGAAGCCTATGCCGGGGCGCCGCTCCCGCCGCATACCTTCCTAAACGTCAGTCAGCTCGCTTTCGAGGAGATGCTGGTGGAGATCGACATCATCGCAGTCGCGCCGCATGCAGGTGGCGCTTGAGCGAGCTTGGACGAGCTTCCCATCCCCCCTCCCACGGCTTCGGCCCGATCACTGGAATGGTGCTCACCCGGCTGGATGCGGGCGAAAGACCGAGGTCGGAGAGGTACCTGTGCATCAGCTCCAGCTGCTTGTTGGCGATGGCGAGCCAGGGCAAGGGCTGAATGTGGTCGGAGGGGAGCTTGATGAGGCAGGCGTCTCCTTGAGCTTCTGCTCAGCCTCGGTCCAGCGGCCAGGCCTGGCGATAGGCGGCGAGCGCGGCCCGGTCGAGCTGGCTGATGATGCCGAGCCGGTACATCTCGCGGGCCGAGCCGCTTCCACTCGGTTCTCGCCGTGGGGAAGGTGGGCCGGGCAGGTCGGCATGGAGTGCGCCGACCTCGGCCCCGCCATGTCGAGCGGCCGCTTGCCAGGACTGCCCTGGGTCAGCCGGAGGGCGGTCGGCTCCTTCGCCAGAATAGGCGGCACGACGCAAAAGGTGGCCAGGATCCAGTGGGTGGTGCCGTGGCCGAACCCGACCCCCTTCAAGCTCTTATGTCAGTTCCGGATATCCTGGAGGAACCAGTCGATCGGGATCTGCATGCCGAGGCCTGCCGCAACCGCGCGCTCGTAGACCAGCCGGCCGACCGCCGCGAACTGCAACCCAGCTGACGTGTTGTGGTAGAAGATGGTCTGCTCCGGTGAGGTCCGGCCGTCGATCTTGCCCGCGATCACGTCCGCGAGCATCGGGTAGTCCGTTGCCTTGTAGCGCCTCCGGTAGGCGTCATCGGTCGGCCGTTTCGCCCGGCTCTCCTCCGAGCCGAGAATGAGATCGGTATAGGCGCCGGTCGCGTTCACGAAGATCCTGTCGACCGTGTCGAATGTCGCGTCGTCCATCTCGTCGTAGCGGCACCGGACGAGAAACACCCCCGGCCGGTGCAGACGGAGCATCTCCGCCTTGTAAACCGGGACCCGGGAATCCGTGCAGGTCGCCACCATGTCGACGTCGGTCAGGGCCGATTCTGTGCTGTCGCACGGGACGACAGGCACACCAAGCTTCGCCGACATCTCCTCGGCGAATTTCTCCCGGTTCTCGGGGGTGGGACTGTAGACCCTCACCTCCTCGAGGTTGCGAACGCAGCTGATCGCCTCGGCATAGGTCCTGGCCATGCCGCCGGAACCGAGCACGCCGAGAACGCTCGCATCCTCGCGGGCAAGATACTTCGCACCCACGCCTGCGGTCGCGCCCACGCGAACGTGCTGCAGGATCCCGTCGTTGAGGAGGCCGATGATCTCCCCGTTTGAGGTGTCGATGAGGATGATGAACCCGCAATAGCGGCCGGGCTCCACGCAGAACCAGTCTTCGGTCTGAACCCCGCGATAATCGGTCCAGCGCATGATGTCCGACTTGAAGCGGAAGGCGAGCGTCGGCGGGTTCGCCATAGCGCCGAGCAGGGAGCCCCAACGGTAATAGTCTCCGACTGCCGCGGTCGGTGACCATAGATCAATGCGGGGCTGAAAAGTGGCCATGCCTTCGGCGTACTGGCGGAGGACATCCTCCATTGCCTGGACGGCATCGCCCATTTCCAGCACGCGGCCGGTGACGTCGTTGTTGATCAGAAGCGCCATTTGAAAAGGATCTCCCGCCGTCCCGGCTGTGCACGAAGGCCCGAGAGGCATGAAACTCGGAAAGGGGAGGGATTGAGTACCCTCCCCCCGCGCTCGTCAGCGTCGGGCAATCAGTTCTCGCTCATGTACTTCCGGGCGACCTCCACCACCTCCGGAGGGGTCGCAAGCGTCTTCTCGATGATTGCCTGGAGATCCTCCCAGCCCGCTGAGGCGAGCGGCACTCCGCGCTGCCTGCAAAGGTCTTGGAATTCGGGGTCGGCGAGCACCTGCTCGAGTGCCGTGCGAAGCACTGCGATGCGGTCCTCCGGCACCCCGTCCGGTGCCACGATTGCCCGGCCGATGCTGTTGCTGGCGGACATGAAGCTGTAGAGCGCACGCTCCTGCTCGGAGGTTGCGAGTTCCGTCAGCAGCGGAACGTCCGGGATGGAGGGATCCTTGGTCTCGCCGATCTGATAGACCAGTTTGGCGTCTCCGCTGCCGTCCACCCAGTCCGGGCGGCTCTCCTGGAACGTGAGCAGACTCGACAGCATGCCGTGCACTTCGGCGCGGTCGACGGCGAGCATGGTCTCACCGGTGCCGGGATACCCCGTGATGACCTTGAACTTGGTCCCCTGGAACTCGTTCATGAGCGTCGGAATGACGAACTGGTAGGATCCGCGGCCGGTCGATCCGAGCAGAACCTCCGTCTGCTTGAATCCGTCCATCTCCGTCGCAGGAGCGTCCTTCCGCACAGCCATTGCGCTGTTCAACGACGAGACGATGCCGATCGGAATGAACTTGGCGGCATCGTAACTCACCTGGTCGGGCGACAGAAGCTGCTGGGTCGCGGCGTTCTGGTGCATCATGTAGATGACCGTGCCGTCTTTCTCGGACGCGTTCGCAACCTGATTGGACGCACGCATTCCGCCAGCACCGCTGACATATTGCGGGACGACCGCCGGTTTGCCGGGAATGTGCTTGCTTAACGCATCCGACAAGAGCAGCGCGTACGTACCGTACGAGCCACCGGCGCTGGCGGGGATGACGAGGCTGACCGTCTTGCCCGCATAGAAGGTGTCCTGCGCCTGAGCGGCCGTCCCGCACAGGGCAAGAGCAAGCGCCGACGCGGCGGCGGCAAACCAGTTCGATCGCATCTTTCTCCTCCCAATCGTTCCATCGTGCATTCGCCACGTGTTTAAGCTGGATATGCACTTTGGAATACCATATTACCAAAATCGGGTTCAGGACAAGCGAAGAGAGGAGTGGCCGAATGCGCAGCGAAGCAGCCGCGGGAGTGGATCGTGCGGGCTACCCCGATCTTCATCAGCATCTCCAGGCGCTGGAGCAGGCCGGGTTGCTGATCCGGGTGGATCGTCCCATCAACAAGGACACGGAGATGCACCCCCTTGTTCGCTGGCAGTTTCGTGGCGGGTTCTCGGAATCGGAGCGGAAAGCGTTCCTCTTCACCAATGTGATCGACAGCAAGGGCAGGACCTACGACATCCCGGTCGTGGTGGGTGCGCTCGCCGCCAGCCGCGAGATCTACCGGATCGGGCTCGGCTGCGAGCTGGACGAAATAGCCTCGACCTGGAGCCGGGCCGCCGCCAACCCTATTCCGCCGCGTATCGTCGAGGTCGCGCCGTGCCATGACATCGTGACCACGGGTAGCGACTTGGACCACGAAGGCGCCGGACTGGACGGAATTCCCGTACCCATCTCGACGCCCGGCTGGGACAACGCGCCCTACACGACGCTTTCGCAGTACATCACGAAGGATCCCGACACGGGCGTCCAGAACATGGGCAACTACCGCGGCCAGATCAAAGGCCGGCGGCGGATGGGCATGAATCCGTCGCTGGAATTGCGCCCCGGCATCTACGCGCACTGGCTGAAGTACAAGGCGCGCGGCGAGCGTATGCCGGCTGCCGTCGTGCTCGGCGCCCCCCCGGTCGTCACCTTTACCTCCACGATGAAGCTCCCGGAGCGGCTCGACGAATTCCACGTCGCAGGCGCTCTGGCCGGGGCGCCCCTGAACGTGGTGAAGGCAAAGACGGTCGACCTGCTGGTCCCGGCCGAAGCCGAGATCGTGATCGAGGGCTACATCGATACCGAATATCTCGAGCCCGAGGCGCCTTTCGGCGAGAGCCACGGCCACGTCAATCTCCAAGAGTTCAACGCGTTCATGGAGGTCACGGCGATCACCCGGCGGCGGAACGCCGTCCTCACTTCCATCATCAGCCAGGTCACCCCCAGCGAATCGAGCCTGATCAAGCGCGTGGCAATGGAGCCGCTGCTGCTCGATCACCTGCGGGAGAATCTCGGGCTCCGCTGCGTCAAGAAGGTCAGCCTGCACGAGCCGCTGACGAACATCCGGAAGGTCGTCCTCATCCACGTCGAGAAGAACACGCCCCGGGTGGAGATCTGGCGCGCGCTCTACGGGCTGGCGAGCCAACACCGGGCCATCGGCAAGTTCGTCATCGCTGTCGACGACGACATCGATGTCGACAACGCCGACTCGATCCTGTGGGCGCTCTCCTATCGGTGCAATCCCGCCCTCGACATGGAGATCATGCGCCACCGCGACCAAGGGCACGGCCCGCGCAGCGAACGCAACGACGGCGAAGACGCGTCCGTCCTGTTCGATGCGACGCTAAAGGAGCCGTTCCCGCCGATCTCGTTGCCCAAGCAGGAATACATGGAGCGTGCGCGGGAGATCTGGGATGAGCTCGGCCTTCCTCCACTGAAGCCGCAGACGCCTTGGTACGGCTATTCGCTCGGCGAATGGGACTCGAACCTCGAGGCGATGGCGGAGCGTGCGGTCGCCAGCGATTACTGGACGACCGGCGACATCATCGCCCAGCAGCGCCGCAAGGATGTCGAGATGAACACCGAGGTGCGCCGCGTGAAGGACTGACCCCGGCTCAGCCCGGCATCCGCCAGCGGGGATCATTCGCAGAATTCAGCCCTGGCAAGCGGGCATTCAAGCGGGGAACGAGATGGACGGCATGCTTTCGGCGGCTTGGGTGGCTCTGGGAAACATGGCGGACCCGCTTCGGCTGTTGATGCTGGCGGCGGGCGTCTGCGGGGGCCTCGTGCTGGGCCTCGTTCCGGGACTCGGCGGTCTCGTCGGGCTGACCTTGCTCTTGCCCTTCACCTATCACCTCGACCCGTACACCGCCCTCGCCATGCTGATCGGCATGCATGCCGTGGTCGCCACATCGGACTCGATACCGGCTGTTCTGTTCGGGGTTCCGGGGACGGTCGGTTCGGCGGCGACCGTGCTCGACGGATTTCCGATGGCCCGGCGCGGGGAGGCCGGTCGCGCTCTTGGCGCCGCCTTCTCGGCATCGCTGATCGGAGGCCTGTTCGGCGCCGTTCTCCTCGCACTCTCGCTGCCCGCCATCCGCCCCGCCCTTCTCTTCGTCGGCGCGCCGGAAATGCTGGCCTTCTGCATTTTCGGCCTGTCTCTGGCCGCGGCCCTCAGCGGTCGACACGTGCTTCGGGGGCTGACGGTCGCCTGCCTCGGATTGCTCCTCGCCATGGTCGGCGAAGACTACCAGTCCGGCACAATGCGCTGGACCCTGGGCTCCCTCTATCTCTGGGAAGGCATTCCGCTTGTCCCGTTCGCGCTCGGCCTCTTCGCAATCCCTGAGATAGCCGATCTCGCTGTCAGGCGAAGCGCCATCGCCGGGCAGGAGCCGTTGTCAACGCGGGGGAAGTTTCAAGGCGTTCGCGACGTCTTCGGCAATATGGGCACGGTCCTGCGCAGTTCCACCATCGGGTCGGTGATGGGTGCAATTCCCGGTTTGGGCTCGGCCGTCATCGACTGGATCGCCTATGGCGCCGCGGCAAAGTCCGTAAAGGGCGCCGCAAACAGCTTCGGCAAGGGCGACGTGCGCGGTGTGATCGCAAGCGAGGCGGCCAACAACGCCAAGGAAGGTGGTGCCCTCGTTCCGACCCTCGCCTTCGGCGTCCCGGGGTCGGCAGGCATGGCGATCCTGCTCGGCGCCTTCCTCATCCAGGGCATCGTCCCCGGGCCCGACATGTTGAGCAAGCACCTCGACGTCACGTACACCATGATCTGGAGCTTGGCCCTCGCGAACCTCTTGGGAGCCGGAATATGCTTCGCATTCGCGCATAGGCTCGCCCAGGTCGCACTGATCCCGATCGGCTATCTTGCGCCTATCATTCTCGCGATCACCTTCGTGGGAGCGCTCCAAGGATCCCATCACTGGGGTGACATGTACGTGCTTCTCGGCGCGGGCATCCTGGGTTACGTCATGCGCAGCCTTCACTGGCCGCGCCCGCCACTGCTCCTGGGATTTGTGCTCGGCACTTTGATCGAGCGGTACCTGTTCACCTCGCTGCAGATCTACGGGGTCGGGCTGCTGGCCCGCCCTATCGTGGTGGTCATGCTGGTCCTGACCCTCTGGGGTGTGCTCAGTCCTGTCCTTGGAGCCGCTCGGCGACGGTCCTCGCCCCGCTCGCTCAGGCTCGCTTTTGGCTTCGTCCCCGGCCGCCTCGGCTGGGACACTGCTTTCGCCATCGGCACGCTCATGCTCTTTGCGGCGAGCCTTTACGACATGTGGCGTTGGCCTTTCGGGGCGCGAGCCGTGCCTGAGATCGTAGCCGTCATCGGCATCGCACTTCTTGTGCTCTATCTGGCCACGAGGCTTTTCGTCGAGGTGCGGACGAGCGGTGACAAGGAACGAGAAGGTGGGGAAATGGACCTCGCCATCAGCCACGAGGCGCTCACGGCACGAGAGGTCGTGGTCCGTTCTCTAGCCTATTTCGGGTGGCTCGGCGGCTATCTTGGCTTGGCGTTCCTGATCGGACCGCTTCCGGCGATCTTCTTCTGGCTCGTTGCCTACATGGTGATCGCATTCGGCGTGCATTGGACGCGCTCTCTCGCTACCGCCACCGGTGTCGCCGGTCTGTTCTATATCCTGTTCATCCGCCTCCTGAACGTGCCTTGGCCGAAGGGCATCATCACTCTTTAGGTTCCCTGAACGGAAACCGCCCGCGCTTTCACCCGCGCTCTTGTCCTCGCAATGGTGCGGTCATTCACCATCGCCTTCGTTCCCCTCGACCCGCTCGTGCGCAATCGGATCACTTGAACGCCAATCCGAAAGGTCTTGTGAACCGTTCGGCGCATTCCGGCCGGCACTGCAGCCTTCGGTTTCTGCGACGGTAACCCCGGCATCCTATCTGGCAAGCTATGATGCCTTCCAAGCTCAAGCGCGTCGCACATAGGGTCTTCGATGGCGAGATCAGGTCGCATCGCGATCTCGTCCGGCATGTGGCGCGGCTGACCCTGCTGGTGGTCGTCCTCGCCGATCTGATCGACGTGATCATCAACCTTGTCGTGGATCCCACGATCCTCGTCCGATCGCTGATCCAGACCACGTTCACCGCGGCGATCATGTCGACGATCTTCATCGGCGCCGTCGCGCGCGCGAACCTGGCGCTCTACCGCACGAACCAGAAGCTCGAGCACCTCACCCGGACGGATCCGCAGACCGGGCTGCTCAACCGGAAGCACTTCTTCGAAGTCCTCGATGACCGGTGGAGCCATCACGCGTCGGGCTGGCTGATCCTGGCGGACATCGACCGCTTCAAGGCGATCAACGACACCTACGGCCATCCGATCGGCGACGCGGTGATCGGGGGGGTCGCCCACATGCTTTCGGAGTGCAACCCCCACCCGTCGGTCGTCGGCCGGATCGGCGGCGAGGAGTTCGGCATCTACCTCTCGCACGGCACCCTGGACGAGGCGAAGCAGCGGGCCGAGGCGATCCGGCTGCTTCTTGCGACGCAGAGCTTCGGAACGCCGCACCGGGCCGTGCAGGCGCGGATAAGCATGGGGATCGCGCCGCTCACCCCTGACCGAACGGTCGAGGACACCTATGCTCTTGCAGACCGCGCGCTCTATCAGGCCAAGCGGAACGGCCGGGATCGCGTGGAGGTGCTGGAGGAGGTCGGGCGCGAGCTCGGCTCGCTCAGGGTTGTCCGGAACACCGTCTGAGCCATTCGCCTTCTCCGGCACCCGGTCGAGGATCCGCTCTGGCGCAGCCCGAGGACGCGCCCTACACGAAGCGGATGAGCGCGTCCGATTCCGCGGCATCTGGCAATACGGCTTCGCTTGGCATGGCGATGATGATCGGCGCGATGCTCATCGCCCCGGGGCTCGACACGCTGGCGAAGCTGCTTCTGGAGCGACTGTCGCCGGCGCAGGTCGGCGTCGGCCGCTTCCTCGCGCAGACAATGGTGCTCCTTCCGATCGTGCTCGCCTCGCACAGGATGTGCAGGCCCTCCGCACTTCATGCCGTCGGCGGCGGCTTCCTCGGACTTTCGCTCCTCTGCCTCAACATGGCGCTTCGCGAGATGCCGGTCGCGAACGCGCTCGCGATCTTCTTCGTCGAGCCCCTCGTGCTCACGGCGCTCGGCGCACTGTTCCTGCGCGAGCACGTCGGGTGGCGGCGATGCGGGGCCATCGCATTCGGCTTGCTCGGCGCAGTAGTGGTCCTTCGGCCAAACATTGCAGCCTACGGTTCCGCTGCCTTCTGGCCGCTGGTCACGGCCGTTCTCTTCGCCTGTTACATGCTCACGAACCGGATCGTCGCCCGGCGGGGCGACCGCCTGGCGCTGCAATTCTGGACCGGGATCTTCGCCATGGCGACCCTTGCCGCAGCGCTCGCTATCGGTCTCGCCGCCGCATCCGATCCGGGATTGCTCCTCATGCCGACCGGCCGCGAGCTCGCACTCTTCCTGATGATCGGTGTGCTCGCGGCAATCGTTCACGGCCTGATCGTTGCCGCTCTCGCGCAGGTCGAAGCCGGGTTGGTTGCTCCCTTCCAATATCTGGAGATCGTCTCGGCCACACTCCTCGGCTGGCTCGTGTTCGGCGACTTTCCGGATGCCGTCACCTGGATGGGAACCGCCATCATCGTCGCCGCTGGGGTCTATCTCTTCCGCCGAGAGCATCGGAATCCGTCCGCTCGCTAGCCGCT
>NZ_JBQYEX010000032.1:0-8445 GCF_052655945.1 Faunimonas sp. B44
CGGCACCGCCCGGCGGGCGGCGGGCGAGCAGCCGTCGTGCCAGTGCGAGATGCGGCCGGTCGAGCATCCGGCCGTCGAGCGAGGCGACGCCGGCATTGCCCGCGGACTGGAACGCCCGGACGACCCGCTCGGCATGGCCGACCGCTTCGGCGTCCGGCGTGAACGCCTCGTTGATGAGGGGTACCTGCGCGGGATGGATGGCGAGCTTGCCGGTGAAGCCGTCCCGGGCGGCTTCGCGGGCTTCGCGAATAAGGCCCGCCTCGTCGCGGAAGCTCACGTACACCGTGTCGATCGCCGCCACGCCGGCCGCGCTGGCGGCGAAGAGCATGAGGTTCCGCGCCAGGCGGAACGGCTCCGTCCATGCCCCCGATGCGTCGCGGGTGGCGAGCGCGCCGATCTCGGCCGAAAGGTCCTCCGCCCCCCAGCTGAGGCCTTCGAGCCGCGGGCTCGATCCGGCATAGCTGCCGATGCCGAAGATGCCGGCAGGCGTCTCCGTCGCCAGCGCGACGATCCCGGTCGAGCCGGGGGCGAGGCCGTGCAGCGCCTCGCGGACCGAGAGCCTCACGTCGAGCAGGGTCACATCCGCGCCGCCGGACGCCTTCGGCAGCATGATCGCATCCGGCGCGCCCGTCGCCACGACGTCGAGGTCGAGGTCGGCGAGGCCGGAATCGAGGCCGTTGATGCGGACGAGGAGGCGCGGCCGGCCGTGCTCGCCGCGCTGCTCCAGCAGGAAGGCGAGGGCGGTCCGGCGCGCGGCCGCCTTGTTCTCCGCCGCAACCGAATCCTCCAGGTCGAGGATCAGCGCGTCGGCGCCGCTCGCGAGCGATTTCTCGAGCTTCCGCGGGCTGTCGGCGGGGACGAAGAGCAGCGAGCGCATCAGGCGCTCACCGTCTTCATCTTCATGAAGGACTGGCGGCGGCAGATGGCGACGAGCTGGCCGTGCTGGTTGAAGGCGCTATGCTCGAACTCGACGATGCCGGCATCGGCGCGCGACTTCGATTGGCGCTTGGCGATCACCTCCGTCGTCGCCCGCACCGTGTCGCCCTGGAACAGCGGGTTGGGAAAGCGGACGTCGGTCATGCCGAGATTGGCGATCGTCGTGCCGAGGGTGGTGTCCTGCACCGACATGCCGATCATGAGGCCGAGCGTGAACAGCGAGTTCATCAGCGGCTGGCCCCATTCAGTGCGCGTCTCGCAGAAATGCCTGTCGATGTGGAGCGGCTGCGGGTTCAGCGTCATGTTGGAGAACAGCATGTTGTCCATCTCCGTCACCGTCCGCGTCAGTTCGTGGCGGAAGACCCGGCCGATCTCGAAATCCTCGAAGTAGAGCCCCGGCATGCCGATCTCCCCGTTTCCCGGCCCGGCACGTTAGTCGGCGCCGGCCCGGGCGCCAAGTTCGGCGCGGGTCCCTTAAGGTGAACCAAACATTAAGGCTCGCAGGTGCATCCTTCGCTGGCTTCGGGAGGCTGCGTCGGTGCCGGGACCTGCATGATCGTGGAACGTATCCTGCAATGGATGCAGAGCGCACCGGTTTCGCGGCGGGCGGAGGCGGCCCATGCGCTCGCCCGCGCCTATCTCTATTCGCCCCTCGCCGACGAGGAGCGCGACGGCGTCGAGGCCACCATGACGGTGCTGCTCGACGATCCCGCGCCGGACGTCCGCCTCGCGCTCGCCGACGCCATCGCCGACAGCGACAAGGCGCCTCATCACCTCGTCCTGGCGCTCGCCGCGGACCAGGTCCAGGTCGCCGCGCTCGTCGCCGAGCGCTCGCCGCTTCTTCTCGATGCCGAGCTGGTCGATCTCGTCGGCACCCGGGAGCCGGCCGTCCAGATCGCGGTCGCCAGGCGCCCGGTCGTGTCGCGGGCGGTCGCGGCGGCGCTCTCCGAGGTCGCCGAGCCGGAGGCCTGCGTGGAGCTCCTGTGCAATCCGGGCGCACGAATCGCCCGCTTCTCGCTCGACCGCATCGTGGAGCGCCACGGCGGCCATCCGGAGCTCCGCGACCTCCTCCTCAGCCGCGCCGATCTGCCGGTCGAGATACGCCAGGCTCTCGTCTCGCGGCTGGCGTTCGCGCTCCGCGACTGGGCCGTGGACGGGCTCTGGCTGGCGCCGGAGCGGGCCGAGGCGGTGACGCGCGACGCCTGCGAGCGGATGACCATCGCAATGTCCTTCGAGGCGCCGGCGGACGAGATCCCCGCCCTTGTCGAGCGGCTCATCGCCGCCGACGAGCTGACGCCGGCGCTGCTCATCCGGGCGGTCGCCTGCGGGCAGCAGCTCTTCTTCGAGACGGCGCTCGCGAGCCTGACCGGCGTGCCGCGCGAGAGGGTGGGTGCGCTCCTGCGCTCCGGCCGCACCGCCAGCCTCCACGCGCTCCTCGCCAAAGCCCGCCTGCCGGAGCGCACCTTCGCCGCCTTCGAAGCCGCCGCCGACGTGCTGCGGACGATCGAGGGCGATGATGCCGGCAGCGACTATCGGCGCGCCACCCACCTCATCGACGCGATCCTCTCCCGCTTCGATGCGCGCCCCGACCGCGAGCTCGACCAGATCCTCGCGCTCCTCCGGCGCTTCGCCACCGACGCCAAGCGCGCCGCGGCGCGCGACTACATCGCCGCCATGGTCCAGGCCGCCTGAGGCTCAGTAGCGGAACTGCTCCGCCAGGATCCGCTCCTCCCAGCTGTGGCCGGCGTCGAACATGACGAGGCAGACGTCCTCCTTCGCCTCGACGATCTCGACCTCGCGCACGCTCTTCACCTCGAAATGGTCGGCGACCGCGTTGACCGGCCGCTTGTCCGGCTGCAGCGCGCTGATCTGGATCCTGACCGTGTCCGGGACGAGCGCGCCGCGCCAGTGCCGCGGCCGGAACGGGCTGATCGGGGTCAGCGCCAGGAGCGGCGCGTTGATCGGGATGATCGGCCCGTGCGCCGAGAGGTTGTAGGCCGTCGACCCGGCCGGCGTGGCGACGAGGATGCCGTCGCAGATCAGCTCCTCGAGCCGGACCTGGCCGTCGATCGTGATGCGCAGCTTGGCGGCCTGGTAGGATTGCCGCAGCAGCGAGACCTCGTTGATGGCCTTGGCCGTGACCGTGCGCTGGTCGGCGAGCGTCGCCGTCATGCCGAGCGGGTGGATGCGCTCGATCTTCGCCGCCGCGATCCGCTCCGGGAGGTCCTCCGGGCGGTACTCGTTCATCAGGAAGCCGACCGTGCCGCGGTTCATGCCGTAGATCGGCTTGCCGGTGTTCATGAAGCGGTGGAGGTTCTGCAGCATGAAGCCGTCGCCGCCGAGCGCCACCACGACGTCGGCCTGGTGCGGCAGGACCTCGCCGTAGAGACGGCGCAGCACGCCGGCCGCCTCGATCGCTTCGGGCGCCTCGCTGGCGAGAATGGCGATGTTCGTCATCGGTGGGACTGGAGGCGGGGCTGGACCGGGCGCGGCGCACGCGTAGCATGGCCGTCGGCATGCGCCAAGCGGACCGGACGGGCGGAGGTTCAAGGTGGAGAAGAACGCGGCGACCTGCCTCCTCTACGTCCCGTGCCCGGATCTCGACACCGCCGGGCGCCTCGGCCGAATGGCGGTCGGCGAGCGTCTCGCCGGCTGCGTCAACATCCTGCCGGCGATGGTCTCGATCTACGAATGGCAGGGCGCGGTCGAGGAGGCGGCCGAATGCGTGCTCCTCGCGAAGACGACGCTTGCGGCCGCGCCGCGGCTGCGGGCGCTCCTGGAGCGCGAGCACCCCTACGAGATCCCCGCGATCCTCACCCTCCCGCTTTCCGACGTGAACGCCGCCTATCGCGACTGGCTCGCGGAAAGGATCGCCCCGGGCGCCGGAGCGGGAGAGGGATGACCCGGAAAAGGGCAATGGATGCAGGGTGTTTGGGATTACGGTAATATGCTGCCGTGCTATGACCTTCGCCGGCAGCCAAGGACGTTCGAAAGGCCGATGAGCCCCTTCCGCAGCGATTTCACGCGAGCCGTGCTCGTCGCGCTCGCCTTCGCGATCGGCATCTTCGTCCTTGCCGTGCTGGTCTGATCGGGGCCGCTAGAGCAGGCGGTCCTGGCCGGCCGCGCCGATCGCCGCGAGGTAGGCCTGGATGAGGGCCGCCGGGTCGATCTCGGGCACGTCTTCGCCGTCGGAACGGATCAGTTCCAGGAGCGCGGCGGCTTCTTCAGCAGTCATTGTCGCCATCCCCAAACCGCGAATGTGCGACAAACTTTAGGCGCTGTTGGTATCGAAACAGGAAACGAGCATGGTTAAAATCGCGCCGCTTCCGAAATCGCTCGCAATCTGATCGGGCGGACGGCGCAACGCCGCCCCGGAGCCGCTCGGAAAATCTGCGGAGATGGCGCGCGCTCCGCGTGCCGCCGCCCCGCTGTACCGCTGCCGCGGCGTCCGCGGGCGCCTTGCGCCGGCCGGCCGTCCGGCCCGGGCGCGGCCCGGCCGCCCTCGGTTCGGGCCGAACCGGCCCATTGGGGGCCCGCTCAGTTCGGGCCCGCGCGGCCGATGCGGACCCGCCAGGCGTCCGGGCCCTCTTCCAGATAGGTCCACGAGACGCTCTCGCCGAAGCTCGCATCGAACTGGTGGCGCAGCATGCGCGGATCGTGATCGTTCACGATCTGGAAGGTCAGCGCGGGCGGCAGCGCCTCGAACAGCTGGAAGATGACCGCATGGCGCAGATGCGCCGGGATCTCGCGCACGTCGATGACCCGTTCTCCGCCGTGAATGTCCACCATGTCTCCGTACTCCTTCGATTGTCGTGCGGGGCGCGCCGCGGCGCCCGCATCCGGTTTCCTGTTCCGCGGCCGCGCCGGGCGCCGGGTTCCGGGCCGCTTATGCAAACGCTCGGCCCGAGGGCCGCGCCGGTTCCGGCGCAGGCGCGCCGCCGCCGATCGCCCGCGCCGCGCTGCCCGCAGGAGCGGGCGCTGGCCCGGTCCGTGCCGCCGGTTCCCGGGGTGAAGCCCCGCCGGCCTCCTGCGCCGGGCCCGCGGCGGCGAGCCAGTGCCGCATCAGGCCCTTGGCCCGCTTGTCGAAGGCTGCCCGGCGCGTGAGGTCCGCCCAGCTGTCCAGCGCGTGGCAGCGCCCGTACGCCGCCGCGACCTCCGCCTCCCAAACGTCCGCCCCGTCCGCGCCGGCCGAGCCGGCCGAGCCAACCCCGGGATGGTCGAACCGAACCTGCGCTGCACCGATCATCGCCTCGCCTCCGGGCCGGCACCGGCCGGCGGCGCGAACCTCGCCGCCTGTGGCCCTCGGGTCGTTGACCGGGCGCAAAGAGCGGCGCGATTGCCGCGCGACACGCCGCGCCGACGAACCCGGCCCGCCCCGAGAGCGCCGAGCGCCCCGAGAGCCCCGAGCGCCTGGAGCAGCCCTCACGCCGCAGGTCCGGCTCGGCATTGCGGCGAGGCCGCGACGGAAGCGGCCAAGACCCGCCGCCGGCGACGATCGCCGCCTGCCGCTCCCCGACGCGCGGCAGGCGCGACCGGCATCGAAACCCGGCGCCCGGACGGTCCCGAAGCGCCAGGTCCATCCGGGCGCCCCGGGCGAGCTTGCACGGAATTGCTGCACCACCCGCGGAAAGTGGGGTTACCAGCCAAGGCGTCCCGTCAGCCTGTCCGCATTCCGCATCGCGGCCGCATCGGGCCGCATCGCCCGGTGGAATCCTCCCGAGCCATCGGGCAGCGGGGCAACGGGGGAGGGCAGCGGCGCAACGGGGAGGGGCAACGGGGAGGCGCAACGGGGAGGGGCAACTGGGAGGGGCAACGGGCAGCGGGACAACGCGGGGTACGGGACAACGGAGAACGGGGCCGTGGCGGCCGCCGACCCCGAGGCGTGCGCCCCGCGCCTCCGCCCTTTCCAGCCCGGCCCGGAACCGCTAAATCCGGCAGGAGGCCGGCTTAGCTCAGTTGGTAGAGCATCTGATTTGTAATCAGAGGGTCGGGGGTTCGAGTCCCTCAGCCGGCACCACTAAGTCTTTGAAATCACGCACTGTGCCTCAAATCGTCAGGTGCTCCTGTGTCACGAACTGTGTCACGATCAAACGCCTTAATTGCGCTCCGGAGCGTGTCGACGCTGTCGTGCGAGTATCGTGAGACCATGCTTCGGGTCTTGTGACCCATGATCTCCATGATGGTCGTCTCGGGAATGCCCCGCTGCTTCGCCCAGGACGCAAACGTATGACGCAGATCATGAATACGGAGCTTGGGTAGCCCCGCCCTGGTCCGGATCCCGATCCAGGCCTTGTGGATGTTAGTGAGTGGCTCGTCTCCCTTCTGGTTGGGAAAGACACACCCGACCCGCTGTGCCTCGGGTGTGTCAAAAAATGTGTCACGGGCCAGCTGCGATAGCGGAATGATCCGACCCGTGCGATTCTTGGTTCGCTCGCCCTTCAGCTCAATCACGCCCTCCTGAAGGTCGACTTCTTCCCACCGTAGGTTTAGCAACTCACGGTAGCGCATTCCCGTCTGAACGGCGAGAATGACGAAACGTCGGTGCAGCTCGGTACGACATGCCGAGAGAAGGCGATCGAATTCTGCAGGCCTCAGCCAGGTCTGGTGCTTCTTCGCCTCCGGGATGCCGCTCTTGTCGAATGCCTTGATCGGGTTCGTCCGTGGACCATGCTCCCAGAGGCGGGCTAGAGTGTAGAGGCTAGACAGGAATGCCAGATCCCGTCGAAGCTGCACAGGCTTGTCCAGCTTGCCATCGATGTAGGTGTGGAGGTGTTTCTCCGTGAGGGCCTTGAGCGGAAAATCGCCAAGCACTTCGAAAACGTTAGCTAGTGCATGCTTGTACTCGATCACGGTCTTCGGTTGTAGCTGGGACTTTTCCGAGAAGTACCGTGCAGCAGCCGCTACCAGGCGGACATCGCGGGGATCAATCAAGTTCGCGTTTGCTTCGCGCTCCCTGCGGTCAGCCTCTTCTTGAGCACGACGTTTGACTCGTTCACCAGTGCTGATGCGTCGGAGCTCGTCTCCGACCTTGATGCGGGCCTGCCAGACCTCGCTTCCTGTCCGTTTGTAAAGTGAAGCCATTGGCCAATCCTCTCGACTGGATCCGAAATGCCTGTCTCTCAGTTAATCGTGAAAATACGCCAACCTAAAACAGCACTACAAATTGATCTTGATTGTTTCCAGAAATATGTTCGAAGTGGCCCCGTGAGCGACAGGTCAGGCTGCGGTCTATCGAGCCCCGCCTCGTGCCATGAGCAGGGAAGCCAACAACGACGCCATTCCTGTTACTTCTTGAACAAAGGGCACAGTCTTTGCAAGTCAAATCAGTCGTGGTGGCAGGGCACACCACAACCTTGCGTCCCTCCGGGGTGACCTTCAGGAAGGTCTTGGTTCGTTCCCTGTATTCCTCGTAGCTTTCCTCCCAGTTCTTGCCTCTCTTCTTCCTGCCGTACTCGCTGGGGAGGATGGTCACGACAGGTTGACCATGCTCCGCCAGAGTATCCGCCTCGGCCGGCGAGTTGGCCGAGAGGTTGATTGTGAGCCCTTCCGCAGCTGCCGCCCTGATTGCATCAAGGTTCTCTTCTGTCGGCTTTTTGTGGGTGAACACGATTCCGTGTTTGCCCCGGTTCGCGGCGGCGATTTTAAGGAGACTCTCCTTGTCGATATTCTCGCCGTCTCCTGGCAGATCCCCGGCCTGGCCATAGCGCCAGACCTCGCCCTTGCGGAGCCTCCGGATGGGGGTGAGGACATCCTCCAGTGAGCCCCCCTTCTCGCCCCGCGTCACCTTGTCCCAGTGCAGGGAGAGGGGGCCGAGGGAGGCGTAGCAGGCCGCATTGTAGAGGGGGCAGCTCGGGGGGCAGGTCTTCTTCGAAGCGGTGATGACCGGGATCGGTCCCGTCTTGACGTTGGTCGACGCCAACGTGACGTGGTAGTTCATTCGCAGGCCTCAAACTAAAAAAGGCCCGCCGGTGAGGGCGGGCCTTGTTCAATCGACAGATTGTTGGTTCAGCGGGTGGTCAGGTAGTGTCTGAGATCAGACTTGTACCGACCCAGGGAAACGACCTGGAGCAGACCCTCGAACATGAGGACCCACCCGGTTCGCCGCACCGTCATGTGGTCACGACGGTGTCTTACGCGGCGGACGAGCTTGTGTTGCATCCTTGCAGGAACTGTTCGACTTCATCATAGGAGTTGAACCGGGAGAGATAGGTGAGGTTCCCATTCTTCTCCTTGCGGTAGGCCTTCCACGCCGACCAACCCTCCTGGAAGGGCAGTCGCATCCGGCGGGCGTAGTTGCGGCTGAACTCGATGCCGTCCTCGACGGCGAGAATGACGATGTTCTTGTTCATTTCCATGTTCCGGTGAGAGAGGGGTGGGCGCCGCCGAAGCGGCGCCCTCGGGGATCAGACGTATTCCTCGTCCTCCTCCCATTCCTCCTCGTCGTAGTCGTACTCGTACTCGTACTCGGTCCAGACCGGCGAGCCGGCGAAGGCGAACTCGGCGTCCTTC
>NZ_JBQYEX010000033.1:0-8077 GCF_052655945.1 Faunimonas sp. B44
CCTCCGTAGGCAGAGCGGTGCGCCTTCACGTAGGTTGAGGTCCAGCGCGGCGGTTTTGGCGATCCAGCGGGCCTAGCAGGCTGTTGAAGAAGTCGCTCGTCCTTTTGGGCCTTGACGTGATTCACTCCCGTATCTGGAGAGGAGTGTTGGGGTGCGGGGAACGGACGAGAGGACGGGGGCTCTGTTCAGCTACGTGGACCTTGAGGCGCGGGTGCCGGCGGTTCATCCGCTGCGGGCGATCCGGTCGCTGGTGAACGAGTCGCTTTCGGCGATTGCGGGCGACCTCTCGGCGCTGTACTCGGGCCTCGGCCAGCCGTCGATCGCGCCTGAGAAGCTGCTACGTGCGATGCTGCTGCAGGCCTTCTACTCGATCCGCTCGGAACGCCAGTTGATGGAGCGGCTGGAGTTCGACCTGCTGTTCCGCTGGTTCCTCGGGCTTGGCATCGACGACGCGGTCTGGGATCACTCGACATTCTCGAAGAACCGCGACCGGTTGCTCGCTGGCGACATCGCTGCGCGGTTCCTGTCGGCGGTGGTGGCCCATGCCCGGGTGAAGCGGCTCCTGTCGAGCGAGCACTTCAGCGTCGACGGCACGCTGATCCAGGCGTGGGCGTCGATGAAGAGCTTCAGGCCGACCGAAGAGCCTGGGGAAGGCTCCGGCCCTGACGAACCGCCGCCGGCGTTGGGCGGGCGCAACGCCGAGGCCGATTTCCGCGGCGAGAAGCGCTCGAATGCAACCCACGCCTCGACCACCGATCCCGACGCCAAGCTCTACCGCAAGGGTCCCGGAAGGGAGGCGAAGCTCGCCTTCCTCGGCCATGCCCTGATGGAGAACCGATCCGGCCGTCTCGTCGATGCCTGCCTGACCAAGGTGTGCGGCCACGCCGAGCGGGTGGCGGCGCTGGCGATGATAGAGCCGCACGCCGATCGGCCGCGGCCGATCACGCTGGGGGCCGACCGCGGCTACCACGCCGCCGACTTTGTGAACGAGTTGCGCTCGATGAACGTGCGGCCGCACGTGGCGCAGAACCTCACCCGCAGCCGTGGCCTCTCGGCGATCGACGGCCGCACCACTCGCCATCCCGGCTATGCCGCGAGCCAGCGGGTCCGCAAGCGCATCGAGGAGGGCTTCGGCTGGATGAAGGCAGTGGCCGGGCTCGACAGGCCGAAGCTGCGCGGCCTCGACCGGGTCGGATGGGCCTTCACCTTTGCGGCCGCCGCCTACAATCTGGTCCGCCTGCCGAAGCTGCTGGCGGTGCCGGCTTGAGTGAGACGATCGGCCCGTCAATGCAGCGGGCCTCGCCGAGACTCCGCGACGACGGGGCCACCAATCATTGGCGCCGACCCGCTCACCAGCAGCCCTCCATCACCACAAACGCTGCCGGCAAACGAGACCGAGCCGCCGAATGCACTGCCTTCTTCAACAGCCTCCTAGGTTTCCCTATCTGCCTTTTGCCTTGGTTGCAGCGCGGTGGCGAACTGGTTATGCAGGTCGCGGTCGCGCACAAAGGGCCAAAGCCTATCCGCTACAAACGCCTGCGTGCGGGCCACAACATTCTCGTCAAAGGATGCCCATCCCAAGGGAACGGCGTATCCCGACGAGGCGCCGATCGGCGCGTGAACAAGTGCTGCCACCGCAATGTGCGGAACGATCATGATCTCCAGTGCGGGCGGGACACCGCTGATATCCGCGTTGTGCACCTCGTCGAATGTCCTTTCGATAAACCGTGACGCCTTGCCGGGGAATAGGCAGACCGCTCGGATCTCGGCAGAACTTGTTGGAGCAATAGCTGCGATCCTGCGGCGGAGATAGAAAAGCGTGTCCCGCAGTTGGGTGGTCGCCCCCCATAGACGGCTTTGCGGCGCCAGGGAAAGGAGAAGCTCCGGCTGCTCGGCCACGCCACGCAAGCCGTACTCGACCACTTCAGAAAATCGCTTCGCGTTGGATTCGCTGTAGAGGGGGCCTATAATAGGAATCGTCTTGCGATCTGCACGCGGTTCACCGGCACGCCCGACGGCTTCCCTCCAGTAGCGGTTAACGTTCATGCCGACTCTTGTGATAAACTCCTTCAGAAAGTCGGGAGCAAGCTCTGCCATGGCTTCGTAAGCCTGCGGAGCGTTGATAAGAGTGCTGTTGGTCTTGAGGTCATCAACCAGCATGGCAGCCGCACTCTCAATCTGCGGTCGGTCGGCGATCTCATGTTCGGCCCTCCAGGAGCCCAAATCTATTTCCGGGACGCTTGGCGCTGAAGCCTGTGCGAACGCGCGGATCCGTACTGGTACCTGAAAGCGGTCCTTGGGGACCACCCGGTCCACCGAGTACAAGTCCCGTTGTTGAATCTGCTCGCGGTCGCGCCGTTCGGCGAGCTCGTGGAAGAACCTGCTGAAGCGATCGAATATCCTGTTCGCGACCCTGCCGGTCCCGGCGGGGTCCACGAGCGGCAATTCGGGAAGTGCAAGCTCCACGGAATCCATTGAACGCGGCGCCTGCGGCGCGATTGCCAGCAGGTCGAACCCTAAGTCGCGATTACGTTCCTCAACGGTATAGATGGCAGGATCGTCAGTTCCCTCTCTGAAAAGCGCCTCTCCCGCCGACGTAAGCCAAAGACGGCCTTCGCGCCGCTCCACAAAACCCGGGCCTGTAGCCTCGTTGAGGATGTATGCGATCTCAGCCTGCTCGAAGCCGAAGAACGCTGCGGCCGATTCCTCGGCAATACCGGGGACAGCCTTCACGATGCGCAACAGGAACTCTAGGCTTTGGCTGACCTTGCCGAGAACAGCAACCTTGTACGAGACCTCGTATTTCCGGCACGGCAGGAGCACGTCAAAGACGCCAATCTCCACCTGGCGGTCATTGTCCGCCGGGACCAGTTCGTGCCCCTTCAAACGCAGCAGCGGACGCGCCTGGTTAGCCATGGACTCCTCCTTCGGCCCGTGCCCTCGGCCGGGGGCCGACCTTCCAAGCAGGCTGCGCTGCCGCGCGCCCGATGATGTCGTCAGCGTCAATCGCCCGTGCCGCCCCTTGTGCGACTTGCCGCTCAAAAGCCTCCGCCATGCGGCCCATCGGGCCGTGCGAAGACCATCGCTTCCGCACGCCCACGATGACCAGCCGGTCCATTGCACGGCTTGCAGCCACGTTGATCCGGTTCGGCGTTGTCAGAAACCCTTCACGTACACGCCGGACACCGGCTTCCATTGGTCCCGCTTCGTTATTCCTCACCAGCGAGAGAAGAACTACTGGGTTTTCCTTGCCCTGATAGCTGTCGACCGTTCCGACCTTCAGATGACGATCGAGTAGATAAGCGAGAGCCGACTGGCGCAGCTTTCTGCGGATAAGGTCGCGCTGGGCGGCGTACATGCAGATGATGCCGATACCGGCAGGATGCTTTTGCTGAGTGATGAGCCAGTTCCGGAATGGCTCATGACCGTGCCAATCCTCCAGCATTGTCACGATCGCGTCCGCCTCTGCCCGGTTGGTGCGGCTGCTCCCGCCCTCTTCCGGCCGCTCTGCCGCGGCGTCGCCCATGCCGTCTGTCTCGATCCACAGCAACGGTGTGTCAAGCCCCGCCGGAAGCAAAGAGGGGTCAATCTCGGGCGTTTGTCGGCCCGCATCCAGCGGCATGTCGGGGTAAAATGCCTCCGAAACAAGCTGCCCGATAGGTGCCAACATCCGGTATTGGGTCTTGAGACGCGCGCCTGCCGCACGCCCGTAGGCGGTCGTGAACACCCGCTCGAAATCGCTGCGTTTGATCTCCCGCTTTGGAACCCGCATGCGCTCTGCAACCGCGTTGACAACCTCCGCCTTATGCTGCGGCTCCAGCTGCACGTGGTCTCCTACAAGCACCGCCCAGCGGGCCGCTTGCAGCGGCACCAGCAGTTCGCCTGCCGTGCAGCGGGCCGCCTCATCGACAATCACCAAATCGAACGCGGTCGTGGTCAGCCCAAGCGCCGTGCGCCCGAGCCCCACGCAGGTTCCGGCGACGATCTGGCGCGTGCCTGCAAGAAAGCTCTCAAAGCTGCGCTGCGCGCGTGAAACGCTGCCCATGAAGTCCCGACCGATGGCGGCGGCGCGATAGAGCCGGTCAAATCCGTCGGCGACGGTACCGGCGTCGCGCGCGTGGCGCTTAATCATCGCCTGCACCACTGTATCCGGCAAAGACTGCCACTCCCTCTCGCCCTCCATATCAAGTAGCGTTTCGGCGCCAAGCTTCTCCAGGTGCCGGCGCAACGTGTCCAGCAAGCTGTTCAGGCGCTGCTGAGCTAGGTCGGCTTCCTGCGTCAACTCCGCGAGAGTTTCGGCAACAGGACGAATGGTCGTTTCGATCGCGGCGATCTCGTCGGCGGCGCCCTCGGGCAGCCCCAACGCACGGGCGATCTCAGCGAGACGGTCGCGGAACGACGCGCGGAAGCGATCCTTGAAGCCCTGCTCGACTTTCGGGGTATGATAAGCTCGTAGCGGTAGGGAAACCTGCTCCTCGTCGCGCCCGATACGCAGCAGGCTCGGCTGAACGCCGCCGTTCCGAAACAAGGTGAGGACCGCCTCGGCGGCTGTATTCACGGCCTCGTGGGACTGGCTCGCCAAGAGCACATTGCGCGCCAGTCCATGGGTGAGGGCATAGTGCGTGAGCGCCGCAATGAAGCGGGTCTTGCCGGTTCCCGGCGGCCCCTGCAAGAGCCCGACCGGCCGGTTCGCGACAATGCGTCCGAAAGCGGCTTCCTGTTCCGGGTTCAGCGCATAAATGCCGAGCGCTCCTGGGGCGGGCTCGTGGCTGACGTTTAGTGGCACGGCACGTGCGCGGGGGTCGAATACACCAAGAAGATCGCGGGACCGTCCGTTGCCGGCCAATATCCGGTCCACGGCATCGGTTCTGCGTTTCAGGCTTTGGCGCTCCAGATGGCTCCAGAAGCGCAGGCGCTGGCCCGCATCAATGAGACGCGCCTGACGCGCCACTGTGGCGTCGCTCGCGTCTATAACCGCCAAGTCTGAGCGCGACGAATGGACGTCGAGCTGGCCGATGCGCCGCCATCTGCCATTCCGGTCCTGTCGCTCAACACCTACGGTATCGTGGCGCGCGAACTCGAACGCGCCGCTTTCAAGCTCGATGGGCACCTTGTGTCGACCCGAGCCGCGGTCGAACAGGCTGTCGAGCTGCGCTATGCCCTCGATAGTGAGCTCGTTTTCAACGTCGATCAACGCGCGCCATAGCGCCGGCACGTCAATCGTTGCGGACGTAGGGGCAGGCCGTGCGGCAATTTCCTCCGCGAGAGTGTCCTCGGCCACCTCTTCTGCAATCAGTGCAGCGGTAGGATCGTCAGCCTCGACCGGAGCGGGGGCCAATCCCGCTCGTTCCGCATCAATCCTTCCCCTGACCTCAGGGAGCACCAGAAGAGGCGCGAGCGCGGAAAACTCGTTCACGACGGCGCTGTCCACCGTGAGTGTAGCCTCCACCATATGGAATTCTTGGGCGGCATTACGCTTGATCTGACGCTGCTCCAGCCCCCGGCGCCACGCGGAGACCGGCTGCCTATTGTTGTCCAGCCGGACATCAAGCTCCTCGGCCGCGCCGCGAAGCACGAGGGATAGCGTGCCGCGCGCAGCATCGCGACGCACGCGCAGAAAGATGTAGCCCTCATCTGGCTCGATCGGGCCCGTGGCCGCACCAACGACGCTGACGGCGTAGCTAGCGACCACATGGCCAGCATCGTCTGACCCCAATTCGTTTAAGCGGGCGATCGCAGCCTCCACCTGGTCCAGAAGCGGCAGGAGTGTCGAGAGGCGAGGCTCCTTTTCGCGGCACTCCTTTATGGCTTTGGCGAGAGCGAGCGCTTCACGCTCCCCCAGCACGGCGCACGCGAACACTTCCTCCGCAATTCTGGTGACGGCGAACCGGTCACGTTCAAGCAGGCTTCCCAACAAAGGGGCATAAGCCGACGTGACGCGATCCCCGTCCGCCTGCGGCGAGAAGTCCAGTGCGTCGATAAGCACCGGGACGTTTTCGGCGGTTACAATAATATTAGTCGGCGCAATATCGCCGTGTCCCCAACCGCTCTCGTGAAGCCCATCGACCGTTCTTGCCAGACGCTCCACCAACGACAAAGCCACAGCAGGCGTACAGAAATTCTCCGGCGGTGCACCCAGAACAGCGGCCAAGGTTGGACCTTCGATCCAGTCCTGGACGAGGGCGATTGAGTCGCCGAGCCATAACACCTCCCGGACCGCTGGCAGGCCTGCAGGGCGATCGGCTTTCACGGCGGCCGCTTTTTCGAGAAAGGCCAGTAGGGCCGCTCCTTCGCGTGTCGTGTCGCCCCAGCAAGCCTGCTTCCAGACCTTCACGACGACCGGGTCGCCGCCGTTCTGGCTTCGCCAGATCTCCAAGCGATCGTTCTCTACGATGAGGTCTCCCGTTTCGGGAAAGGCCGTCATGAGCTGCCTGCCCGACCGGATCTGACCGCGGTGACGCTCAAGCCCGGCTATGATCTCGTCCCGGGTCGGTCGCTCGGCCGTCGCGTTGTTGAACGCCTGCAAGGCTTGGGGAGCATCCGGGTAGCGGCGCGCGGGATCTAGTTCCAGCGCCTCGGCAAACCAGTCATGCAGCGCGCGAAAAGTGCCGGCGCTATCGACTTCTGGATTCCATTCGGGCGGGCTACAGTCGGGAATCTTTCCGAACAGCAACTGATGCACAGCGACCGCTGCGAGGAACACATCGCGACACTTAGGCCCACGATCCACGCCCAAGTGATCTTCCGGCACATCCACGCTGGCAAGAAACTGATAGCGGGACTCACCGAGAGATCTGACCTCCGGAAAACGCGCGGCCATCAGGTGCGAAAACCTGACGCTCGTCGGGGCCTCAAGCCAGATGCTATGGCCGCCAAGATCGAGATGGGCGGCATCCTGCCCATGCAGGTGCGCAACGGAACTCAGAATCTGCCGCGCAAGCTCAATTTTCTCGCAAGGCGCGAGCCGAACCGCTTCGGTTCCGGCGAACACGGCCAGCCTCTGCATTCGACGGCGGCGGTCATAAACTTCCCAGTAGTGAACCCCCCGCTCCGGGTCATCGATCTTCGGCGGAAGCAGGGTTTGGTCTGCCGCGTTGCTGCGATCCTTGAGCCAGTGATAGACAATGTGCTCGCGCCCGGCGATCTCCCTGCGGCCATCCTCGTTCTGGAAGCGAGGGTCCGGGCATTTCGTGAAATCCCAAAGGCGCAGCGTGCCGAGGTTATTCTTGTTGCCTTCCTCGGCCGCTTCGTATTCGCGGTATATGTCCTTGGGATGCAAGAATGTAGGCGCCTCCTCGGCGATAAAACGTTCGAACCGCCGACGTCCCGGCTTAAACGGCGAACTAGGGCCGGCATTGAAGAACCGGTGAAGGCGATCTCTCCAAAACGTGTCCGTCAGCGGTGCAGAAATATATTCGTTACGTACATTCCCAAAGACTTCTCGCTCGCGGCGACTGTCTTTGACGACGCTCAGGAATTCGTCCACGGTAAGGACCTTTGCCTTCTCGGTTTCTGCGATGTCCGTGCGGTCGGCCTTCCCCGTAAGAACAACCAGACCCTCGATTCGCGGGAGCGGAAAGCCCTTGGTTTCAGGCCTCTTCTTGAACTCCGAGCCGAGTAGCAGAAGAATGTCCCGCGTAATCCCCGCGATCTTCCCAACCGGAGACGGGTCTCTGTCCGCGCCGTTCAGAAGCCAACGGCCATCGACGCTGGAAATCTTCCCGTACCAGTCCTTGAGATCGATGAGGAAAATCCGCCGGTCGGAGACGATCACGAGATCGATCTCGCGCATCCGTCCCACGCCGAGAGCGAGGTCAAGATTGGTGAAAGCGTACCACTCGGCTGGCAACTCGTCTCCGAACCGCTTAATGCCCTTGATCTCGCGCTTATGCACTCCGCGACCGGCGTTTGTTATTTTCATAAGGCCCCAACCCCGAAACACCACTTTGCATATAGCCAGATATCGGGAAGCGATCGAAGGCCTTTTTGGACGCTACGAGACAGAAAAGGCCGCACCCTCGCTGTTTCGGCAACAGCTCCTCGACGAGGGTAAGCTGCCGTTAACTTCCCGACCTCA
>NZ_JBQYEX010000034.1:0-6493 GCF_052655945.1 Faunimonas sp. B44
ATGGCGCTGAACCTGGTGCCGTGCTTCACGCCCGTCCGGAGCCCGGAATCGAACGGTATGCCGGAAGCCTTCGTGAAGACCTTCAAGCGCGACTACCTGCGCATCAACCCCCTGCCGGACGCCGCGACGGCGCTCCAGCAGATCGCCGGATGGATCGACGATTACAACGAGGTCCATCCTCACTCAGCGCTCCGGATGCGCTCCCCGAGGGAGTTCACCCGAGCTCAGGCCCTATAGCTGGCGTGTGCGGTGAAACGGGGGGCATTCCATCAGGTTTTGCGGCGCCGGACAGGACCTGCAGGCCTCATTGACTCACCCCGCGACGCGAGATACCTAGCGGCGAGGCTTGTGAGGGGTGCAGCACGTGAAGATCAACGACTGCACGAACACCTGCCCTGCACGCTCGTAATTATCTGAGCTGGTCTGTTGAGTTTTGCGCAGAATGTTGATTCTGCCTGACTTATCAGAACAATGCCGGTAGGCTGGCTGCACAGCAGATAAGTGTCTAAGGACCAATGGCAGGCTAGCGAGAGATTAGAATCCTGATGCCGACACTGTACCTGCACGCAGGCCTGCCCAAGACAGCGACATCGAGCTTGCAGGTGTTCCTTGCACGTAACGCAAGCCGGTTGTTTAAGGCTGGGGTCAGGTATCCGTGGTCCGACCACCGTGTTGCCGATGAAGGCCTGATTACCAGTGGCAATGGCGCGCGCATTGCTCGATTTTCCTTTTCTGATTTGGATATGGGGAAGGGAAGGAAAGCGCTACAGCAGCTAAAACTTGTCTTGTCGAAGCCAGAAGGACGTTCTGTTCTTATATCATCAGAATTTTTTTCGGCATGGCCTGAGGCTGCATTCGCAGATTTGGCGAAAATCTCCCTTGACTACGGATTTGAAATCAAGGTCATTATCTATCTCAAAGATCAAGCGGACGTTCTTGTTGGTCACTATTTTCAGGCTCTGAAGAGGAGGCCTGGCTTTGCTGACACGAATGGCAGCGATTTCCGAGCTTTTGCGGATAAGTATATTGATCATCCGTATTTGAACTTTGAGAGTCTTCTTGCGATGCTCGAGCGCGTCCTTGGGCGATCGGGAGTGATCGTTAGGTCAAGCGCGAGGGGGATGCTGAGGAACGCAAACGTTTTTCGGGACTTTCTAGACGCGTTGCAGTTGGAGGACAGTCGGGTCAAGTTTGATTTTGACATTCCTCTTGTGAACCCCACACCAAAACAGGACGAGATGTACCTTCGGGCGCTTATGAATGCCTTCGCGCCGACGGTGAAGTTTTCCGATATGTATTTGAGTACAGTGAACCGCCTTTATGAAAGTGGAATCGTTTCCGGCGTTCGCGACCGAAATTACTTTGTCGATTCAGACGTGATTGAAGACTGGCGGGCTCGGTTCCGTCCGTCGAACGAGAGGGTCTGCCAAGAGTGGTTTGGCCGCAGCGTGGACGAAGTGCTCCCCGGCAAAATCTATCGTGAGCGGGAGCAGTTCGACTTCCACTCTGCGGATCTGACCTCCGTTGTGGCCGTACTTGGGGGTCTTCTCGTTGCTACGTCCGGGCGCGTTGAGCAACTTGAAAAGCCGCTTAGGGTCCGGACACAATCAGCACCAGAACGGGATGGCGGCGAGCTGGACGGCTGATGGCTGGTTCCTGACATGGCAGGTGACGACGCGACCGAAAGACGTCCAACTCGGACTCGGCGCGGTTGAAGACATCACTGAGTAACAGTGTGGGGTCGCTCTTTCGATTCTCGGCGGGACCGGCACGACGAGAGTGGCGCCGAAACAGCGCGCGCCAATCAGTTCGTTTCACACTGGATTCGTGCATCAATCCTGCACCGGCCGGCATTGACGATTTTCGGCAACAAGGCTTGAAACCCCGCGATTGCGTAGCTACTGACGGCCTCGGAGAGGTGGCCGAGTGGTCGAAGGCGCTCCCCTGCTAAGGGAGTAGACGGCGAAAACCGTCTCGTGGGTTCGAATCCCATCCTCTCCGCCACGACCCGCGCCGCTCGCGCCGGGCGGCCGTCGCAGAGGCGCCTTTCTCCTTCGAATGGTCCGGCTTCAGACTCTCGGCGTGCGGGACCGCCTGGCGGGCGGGCCTTTCGGCCCGTCAGCGGTCGCAGGCGGGCAAGAGGGCAGGGCGCCCGGGAGCCGGAATCCTGCGTGTCTGCGGCCCGTCCCTCGCTGCTCACCTGGAGCCGAGCGGCCGGACGGGCAGGCGATCGGATCCGGCCGGGCAGCCTGAGACGCCGCGGCCGAGGTATCGTCCGCTCGCCGCCGATGGAGTGACCCAACGAAGTACCGCCTCTGCATTTCAGCACGCCGGCCGACACGGAAGTGCGGCGGAGCTGAAGCGATGCGAGGCCGCAGCGGTTGCGGCAGAAGCGCTCTCGGGCGATCGGGATGGCGACGGCATCCTTTACCTGCAGCGGGATCACGCCCGGTACGTCCGGGAGCGCCTGAGCCAGGTGAAGTCGCTGACGAACAGGGTCTACGTGCTCGATCCGGACCGCGGTCTGCTTTTCACCCGAAGGTAGCGTCCGGACTTCGTCACATGCTGGAAGACGCGCCATCCGCCGCCGCCCCGACCGCTGCGGGCGGTTCGCCGAACGCATGGTCGCGGGACTCGAGCCGCCGCCGGCGCCGGCCACGCAAGTCTCCGTCACTCTTCCGACTTGCGGAGGTGTCGCGGCCTCCTTCTGATTTTGCAGGCTGGGGCTGATCCTGGAATGCCCGGCCGACGGCATTGGGTACGAGGCCGTGCAGCGCAAAGGCCCCGGCGATCCGCATGGGCTTCGGGGCGTGCGTTGCGCAAAGACAACAGCGGCGAAAACGAATTGGAAACCAAATCCGGGCGATTGTGCGTGCGAAGCACTCTCTCTATCTAGCGCCGCGATTGGAGCGATCTCCCAGCAACGGATGGAAACCGGCCTGGCCCCGCATCGAAAGCGGGCCGCACCGGTTCTCGCCCATCGCCTGACGATCGGTCGAACCCCCCTGGATCCCACGACATGCGTATCGGTCTCATCTGGCGTACCATCCTGTTCTTCGGCCTGACGGCGGGCTATGCCGCCCTCGCCGCGGTGCCGTACCTCATCTGAGGACGGCCGTGCACGGCGCGGCCGCCATGCGGTCGCGGCAGCGAAATCCCAGCGACTTCGCATCACTTCGGGGTTGACGCACCAGGGCCCAGCGTCTAGATGAAGGCCACCCGCGGGCAGGCGGTAAGCCGAAGCCCGGTTTCGCGCGTCCAAAGCGTGAAACCCAGTCGACTTAGACGCTGCCTGGGTCCGACACGAAACACGCAAGCCATGATCGCGGAGCAATCCGTGATCCTCTGTCCCGCTGCACCGCCGCGTCAACGCGGACGGTGCGATTTTCTACGTATTGCAGCGGGCGAACGCCCCGAGGCCGGAACGACAGATGCCGACGATCAACCAGCTGATCCGCAAGCCGCGGAGCGACAAGCCGCGGCGCAACAAGGTGCCCGCGCTCGGCGCGAACCCTCAGAAGCGTGGCGTTTGCACGCGCGTCTACACGACGACTCCGAAGAAGCCGAACTCGGCGCTGCGCAAGGTCGCGAAGGTGCGCCTGACGAACGGCTACGAGGTCATCGGCTACATTCCGGGCGAGGGCCACAATCTGCAGGAGCACTCGGTCGTCATGATCCGAGGCGGCCGCGTGAAGGATCTCCCGGGCGTGCGCTACCACATCCTGCGTGGCGTGCTCGACACCCAGGGCGTGAAGGACCGGCGCCAGCGCCGCTCCAAATATGGCGCCAAGCGGCCGAAGTGATCGGCCGGGTTGCCGGCGCGATCGCGCCGGCCGCCGTTGAGAATTCGTAGGTTCAAGGAAGCCGTTCATGTCGCGACGTCACCGTGCCGAGAAGCGCGAGATCATCCCGGACCCGAAGTACGGGGACACCGTGATCTCGAAGTTCATGAACTCGGTCATGCATGCCGGTAAGAAGTCCGCAGCCGAGGCGATCGTCTACGGCGCGCTGGGCGAGATCGAGCGCAAGACCCGGCAGGATCCTGTCGGCGCGTTCCACCAGGCGCTCGAGAACGTCATGCCGCAGATCGAGGTCCGGTCGCGGCGGGTGGGCGGCGCCACCTATCAGGTCCCGGTCGAGGTCCGCATGGAGCGCCGTCAGGCGCTGGCGATCCGCTGGCTGATCACGGCGGCGCGAGCCCGCAACGAGCGCACGATGGTGGAGCGCCTTTCCGGCGAGCTCCTCGATGCGGCCAACAATCGCGGCAATGCCGTGAAGAAGCGCGAAGACACGCATCGGATGGCCGACGCGAACCGCGCCTTCTCGCATTACCGCTGGTAACTCCGAACCAAGAGGCGAGAGCAATGGCTCGCGAGTACAAGATCGAGGACTACCGCAACTTCGGCATCATGGCCCACATCGATGCCGGGAAGACGACGACGACCGAGCGGGTCCTCTATTATACCGGCAAGAGCCACAAGATGGGCGAAGTCCATGAAGGCGCTGCCACCATGGACTGGATGGAGCAGGAGCAGGAGCGCGGCATCACGATCACGTCGGCCGCGACGACCACCTTCTGGCAGGGCCGCGACGGCAAGAAGCGGCGCCTGAACATCATCGACACGCCCGGCCACGTCGACTTCACGATCGAAGTCGAGCGTTCGCTCCGCGTTCTCGACGGCGCGATCGCGCTGCTCGACGCCAATGCCGGCGTGGAGCCGCAGACGGAGACCGTGTGGCGCCAGGCCGACAAGTACCGCGTGCCGCGCATGATCTTCGTCAACAAGATGGACAAGATCGGCGCCGACTTCTTCCGCTGCGTCGAGATGATCCGCGACCGCCTGGGCGCGACGCCGGTCGTCGTGCAGCTGCCGATCGGGGCGGAGAACGAGTTCAAGGGCGTGATCGACCTCGTCGACATGAAGGCGATCGTCTGGAAGGACGAGACGCTCGGCGCCGAATGGGAGATCCGCGACATTCCGGCCGATCTCGTGGACCAGGCCGCCGAATGGCGCGAGAAGATGGTCGAGGCGGCCGTCGAGATCGACGAGGCTGCGACCGAGGCCTATCTGGAGGGCAACGAGCCCGACGCCGAGACGCTGCGCAGCCTGATCCGGCGCGGCACCTGCGCCGTGACCTTCTATCCGGTCCTGTGCGGTTCCGCTTTTAAGAACAAGGGCGTGCAGCCGCTTCTTGACGCGGTGGTCGACTTCCTGCCGAGCCCGGTCGAGGTTCCCGCGATCCGCGGCATCGACCCGAAGACCGGCGACGAGATCAAGCGCGTGTCCTCCGACGCCGAGCCGCTGTCGATGCTCGCCTTCAAAATCATGAACGACCCGTTCGTGGGCTCGCTCACCTTCTGCCGCATCTATTCCGGCCATCTCGCGTCCGGCGCGATGCTCCAGAACACGGTGAAGGAGAAGCGCGAGCGGATCGGCCGCATGCTGCTCATGCACTCCAACCAGCGTGAGGAGATCAAGGAGGCCTATGCCGGCGACATCGTCGCCGTGGTCGGCCTCAAGGACACCACGACCGGCGACACGCTTTGCGACCCCACGAAGCCCGTGATCCTCGAGCGGATGGAGTTCCCCGAGCCGGTCATCGAGATCGCGATCGAGCCGAACTCCAAGGCCGACCAGGAGAAGATGGGCCTCGCCCTCAACCGCCTGGCGCAGGAGGATCCGTCCTTCCGCGTGAAGACGGACGAGGAATCGGGCCAGACGATCATCGCCGGAATGGGCGAGCTTCACCTCGACATCATCGTCGACCGCATGAAGCGCGAGTTCAAGGTCGATGCCACCGTCGGCCAGCCGCAGGTGGCGTACCGCGAGACGATCACGCAGGCGGCCGACATCGACTACACGCACAAGAAGCAGACCGGCGGTTCCGGCCAGTTCGCGCGCGTCAAGATCCGCTTCGAGCCGCAGGAGCCGGGCGCCGGCTTCGCGTTCGAGAGCAAGGTCGTCGGCGGCACGGTTCCGAAGGAGTACGTGCCGGGCGTCCAGAAGGGCATCGAGAGCGTGCTGAACAACGGCGTCATCGCGGGCTTCCCGATGGTCGACCTGAAGGCGACGCTCATCGACGGCGCCTATCACGAGGTGGATTCCTCGGTGCTCGCCTTCGAGATCGCCTCCCGCGCGGCATTCCGCGAGGGCGCCCAGAAGGGGCGGCCGGTGCTGCTCGAGCCGATCATGAAGGTCGAGGTGGTGACGCCGGACGATTACACCGGCTCCGTCATCGGCGATCTCAACTCCCGGCGCGGACAGGTCCAGGGCCAGGAGATGCGGGGCAACGCCACGGTGGTCAACGCCATGGTGCCGCTCGCGAACATGTTCGGCTACGTCAACACGCTGCGCTCCATGACCCAGGGTCGTGCCCAGTACACGATGCAGTTCGATCACTACTCGCAAGTGCCGAGCCAGGTCGCGCAGGAAATCCAGTCGAAGTATGCCTGAGCTGAGGCTTAGGTCGAAGAATCACATGGAGTGAGCTG
>NZ_JBQYEX010000035.1:5000-6442 GCF_052655945.1 Faunimonas sp. B44
GTAACGACTTCCCCGCTGTCTCCAGCATCGACTCAGTGAAATTGAATTCCCCGTGAAGATGCGGGGTTCCTGCGGTCAGACGGAAAGACCCCGTGCACCTTTACTACAACTTCACACTGGCATTCGTGACGTCATGTGTAGGATAGGTGGTAGGCTTCGAAGCCCGGGCGCCAGCTCGGGTGGAGCCACCCTTGAAATACCACCCTTGAAGTCATGGATGTCTAACCGCGGCCCGTCATCCGGGTCCGGGACAGTGTGTGGTGGGTAGTTTGACTGGGGCGGTCGCCTCCCAAAGTGTAACGGAGGCGCGCGAAGGTGGGCTCAGAGCGGTCGGAAATCGCTCGTCGAGTGCAATGGCATAAGCCTGCCTGACTGCGAGACTGACAAGTCGAGCAGAGTCGAAAGACGGCCATAGTGATCCGGTGGTCCCGCGTGGAAGGGCCATCGCTCAACGGATAAAAGGTACGCCGGGGATAACAGGCTGATGATCTCCAAGAGTCCATATCGACGAGATCGTTTGGCACCTCGATGTCGACTCATCACATCCTGGGGCTGGAGCAGGTCCCAAGGGTTCGGCTGTTCGCCGATTAAAGTGGTACGTGAGTTGGGTTCAGAACGTCGCGAGACAGTTCGGTCCCTATCTGCCGTGGGTGTAGGAGAATTGAGAGGAGCTGTCCCTAGTACGAGAGGACCGGGATGGACGCACCTCTGGTGGACCTGTTGTGGCGCCAGCCGCAGTGCAGGGTAGCTATGTGCGGACGGGATAACCGCTGAAGGCATCTAAGCGGGAAGCCCACCTCGAAACGAGTTCTCCCTATCAGAGCCGTGGAAGACCACCACGTTGATAGGAGGCATGTGGAAGCGCGGCAACGCGTGAAGCTGAGCCTTACTAATCGCTCGATCGGCTTGATCGTTCTCATTAGTCAATGCCCGCGGCAAAGGCCGCGGCCAAACCGAAAAGACCAGTTACGGAACAGACGCGAATGGCGAATTGCGAATAGCGGATGGGGGGCGGGCCCGAGGGCCCGAAACCCGTTCGGTCCGCCGTCGCTCTCGTCCCGTTCCTTCGGCCGGCCGCAAGCCGTCGCCGGCGCGCCTCCCGCGCGCCCGGCACTGCGCTTCGCCGGCCTGGTGGCTCCAGCGAGGGGCCAAGCACCCGATCCCATTCCGAACTCGGCCGTGAAATCCCTCAGCGCCAATGGTACTAAGCCTCAAGGCTTGGGAGAGTCGGTCGCCGCCAGGCCTGCCAAGCGCAGCAGAAACACAATCACACGAGACCACCTTCCCTTCACACGACACCCGGCCCCCGAGGCCGGAACCGCCCGAACCCGATCGGACCGGCACCACGCCGGCCCCAACACCTCTCGCGGGGTGGAGCAGCCCGGTAGCTCGTCAGGCTCATAACCTGAAGGTCGCAGGTTCAAATCCTGCCCCCGCAACCA
>NZ_JBQYEX010000036.1:0-4832 GCF_052655945.1 Faunimonas sp. B44
TACCCAAGGTGCAAGCGAAACCGAGTTCAGGTAGAGCCGGACGAACTCCTGCGAGTCCAGGTCGTCGAACCGGAGAACATGCGCGTGATTGTTCACCCAAGACTTTCCCGAAATCGAGAAGGCGATGGGGTACGTCCGAGCGAGCAGGTTTGCACCATCTTCCGATACCAGGAGAAGATCCTCGTCGAATATGTGCTCTGCAACGTAGTCGACCGCGCCTGAGGCTCCGTAGTACGGCACGTCTCCCGGCTCACGGTGCGCCTTGGTGATAGGCACCCTCTGTCGGTCCAGGTTTTCGCTGATGTCGGGCAGGGTCTTCTTCGGCCATTCGGTCGTTCCGAACTCGAAGGCGGCATTGAGCCAGCTTCCGAAGAGAGCCCGGGCATCCGCCAGATTGGCCTCGGCATGGGCGCGGGCGCGGTCGAGGGCGGCGAAGGCCTGATCGAGCACCGCAACGATCCGCTTCTGCTCCTCCAGCGGCGGCAGCGGGACTTCAAGTTCCTTGTATGCATTGAAGTCCAGGTTGCGGATTCCGGTAGAGCGCCGCTGAAGCGGCTCAGTTCGCCCGGACAAGTACCAGTAGTACAGAACCCTGTGCAGATAGAGTGGATCAAGCCGCCGAGCGTCCTCGACACGTATCGCGCTCGTGAAGTTACTAAATGAGTAGGTGCCGCTATCCATTTCAAACAGGACGACGCGACCGACTGGCTGTTTAGGGCCTCCCCCTGACTTTTCGATGATAATGTCGTTTTTCTTGAGGCGGCGCTTCGCGAGCTGCTTCGGTTCTACGTCAAGAACCGCAACATCCGTCAGGTCGATACGACCGTCAGCGGTAAAGTTGGTATTGCGGATCACGTGCGCAGTTTCGAAGGGCTCCTTCTTCCCTGTCCAAAGCCCGTTGTGGAAGGAGCACAGTCGGCGCAGCGGCACGCTTTCCCAATGCAAAGGAAGCTGCTGGCCTGCTTCAACCTGATCCTTCACAGCATCCCCCGGATGTCCTCGAGGATCCGGGCCGTCTCGGCGTCGCGTGCCAGCATGGCGTCGATGATCTCCTCGGGGCTGCGCAAAGCCGCCGCCTCGGGCGCATGAGGGTTCTTCACCGACAGGTCCCAGGTCGTCCGGTCGAGGTCCGCCACTTCGACCGTCCAGCTCTTCGGGCCCGGCGCCCGCTCGGGCTGGAGCGCCACAAACTCGGCGGGGTCGTCATCGTTCAGCGGGCTCGTCTTGCCCAAGCTGCGGCCCGGGTCGAGCTGGTAGCAAAAGACCGAGCGCGTCTTCGCCCCCTTCTCGAAGAACAGAACCACCGTCTTGACGCCTGCGCCCTGGAACGTGCCGCCCGGGCAGTCGAGCACGGTGTGGAGGTTGCAGGTCTCGAGGAGTTCGCGGCGGAGCGCGACGCTGGCGCCGTCGGTGTTGCTGAGGAAGGTGTTCTTGATGACCACTGCGCCGCGGCCGCCGGCCCGGAGCTTGCGGATAAAGTGCTGGAGGAAGAGGTAGGCGGTCTCGCCCGACTTGATCGGGAAGTTCTGCTGAACCTCGCGGCGCTCGCCTCCGCCGAAAGGCGGATTGGCGAGGACGATATCGTGGCGATCGCACTCCTGGATGTCCATCACGTTCTCTGTAAGCGTGTTGGCATGGCGGATATTCGGCGCCTCGATGCCGTGCAGGATCATGTTCATGACCCCCAGAATATAAGCGAGCGACTTCTTCTCCTGGCCGTAGAAGGTCCGCCGCTGCAAAGTTTGGTAATCCTTCGCCGACATGCGTGGATGACGCATATACTCCCAAGCTTCGCAGAGGAAACCAGCCGAGCCGCAGGCGCCGTCATAGATTGTCTCGCCGATTTTTGGGTCGACAACCTTGACCATAGCGCGGATCAGCGGGCGGGGCGTGTAGTACTCGCCGCCGTTCCGACCCGCATTGCCCATCCGCTTGATGCGGCTCTCATACAGGTCCGAGAGCTCGTGCTTTGCCTTCTGGCTGTTGAAGCGCAGGCCGTCCAGCACCTCAAGAACGTCGCGCAACGTATAGCCTGATCGGAACTTGTTCGTGATTTCGGCGAAAATCTCGCCGATTTTATACTCAAGGCTGTCCGGGCTGCCTGCTGTCTTATGAAATTGTTTAAGGTAAGGAAAGAGTTCGCGATTGACGAAGTCGATGAGGTCGGCGCCAGTCAAGGCAGCATTGTGGTCGAGCTTGCCGCCCTTCTTCGGCGCCGCCCAAACATCCCAGCGATAGCGCTTATCCAGAATAGGGTTGTAGACCCGCCCCTCGATCTCGGCTGTATCTTTCCGATCAACTTCAAGATCGTTGAGATATTTCAAAAATAGCAGCCATGAAGTTTGCTCAGCATAATCAAGCTCCGAAGCTAGTCCCTCATCGTTCCGCATGAGACGATCGATATTGTTAAAAGCATTTGCGAACATGTCTGCCGTTCTATTCCTCTTGCTGCATATTACAAAAAGCGGCGCTGCGACCGCCTCTCGGCCTCAACTTACCCGCCGCCTACTTAGGCAAGTCGACCATGATGCACTCCTCCGCAGAAGTTGGTCGCGATTAAAGATCTGCTTAAGTGTGGATTGCTGCTTCGGCGATCTCAGAATACTGCGCGTTTTCCTCCTGCCACTGATGGTAGCTCAGACGCGACCCCACCACCTTCCACTCAAGACGCCCATTGGAGTTGCGGTCAAGCACCACCGCGGCTGCGGCTGATGGGCTCGTGAAGTTGTACGGCCGAACAAACTCATAGAACGTCCCATCCGCTGACGGCTCAAGACACCTTGCGCAATGAGTTCCTGCTTGAGTTCGCCATATGAGTTGCCCCCCTGATATCCGGCATCCCTCAGGGCCTGGCTGCCCTTCAGAACGATGAACTCACCGTCCTCTTCAACGCCGGTAGCTTTGACGCCGCTCTTGTGCCGGATCTCAAAGCTGACCTCATCGAGTGCTGGCGCGCTACCGACCAACTTCATCGTCGCGATTGGTCGCGGCTTGAGAAGGTCGAGCCCGACAACGGGAAGGATCACGGTAAGATTCGCCAAAAATGCTTCCATATTGGCGCGATCGGCCTCCGGCATGCGCCGCTTGTCGGCGTTCGGCGCCTGACCATTGTCGAGGCTCACGCGACCCGCGCCGATCGCCATCTCTATGAGTCGAGCCTCCAAATACCGAACGTGCCCCTTCGTCAGTGCCTCATCGCTTGTCGTGATCACCACGGCGGTTTCCCAAAAGCCGCGATCTGCAGCGCTTTGCGCAATGCGATCCCGGACGCTGTCGGCCTCGCCAATGTAGGCTCGCATTGAGAGTGCATCGTTGGGGTCTGGTCCAAAAAGAATATAAACACCCGTCCGGTCCACCTCGGGCCGAGCCAGCAGCTTCGCAAACGTCGATTGAGCGGCGACCAGCACGGATCCGGTCCAGCCGTGGATCGACGCGATGATTAGGCCGTTCGGCGTCCCATCCACCAGGAACAGCTGGATCGTGCGCCCGAAAGCTTCGGCGGGCTGGCTCATTCCCGGCCCTTCGTGCAAATCGCATATACCCTGCACCCGTGTGCAGAAAAATCAACCAAAGGGGGTGAGTCCAGACACGCGTCAATCCATCGGCGCACCCGTTTCGCGCTCGTGACAAGAGTGCTGAAATGCGACGAAGGCCGCTGCGCGACTGTGGATCGGCGTGGAATGTTGACCCCCTGAGCGGGAGGATCGGCGTCCAAAATTGACCCCTCTTCGCGCGCGGTGCTGCGGACACTGCCCGTCCATTCTGGTGGACGGGCGGGAGGGGGATGAAGGGCGTGGACACGATCGCGCGGGTTCGCCGCGAGTTCTTCGTGCGCGGCAGGACGATCAAGCAGATCAGCCGCGATCTGCACATTGCGCGCAACACGGTGCGCAAGATCCTGCGGTGCCAGGCGACTTCGTTCGACTACGAGCGCGAGGTTCAGCCGCAGCCGAGGATCGGGCCGTGGCGGGACGAGCTCGACCGGTTGCTGGCGACGAACGCGGCGCGCGCGGCCCGGGAGCGGCTGACGCTGATGCGAATCTATGAGGAGCTGCGCGGGCTTGGCTACGAAGGCGGCTATGACGCTGTACGGCGCTACGCGGCGACGTGGCGGCGCAGCGAGAACGCGGCGTCGGCCTCGGCCTTTGTACCGCTGAGCTTCGAGCCGGGCGAGGCATACCAGTTCGACTGGAGCCACGAAGTGGTGCTGATCGACGGCGTCACCACAACGGTGAAGGTGGCGCATGTCCGGCTCTGCCACAGCCGGATGCTGTTCGTCAGGGCCTACCCGCGCGAGAGCCAGGAGATGGTGTTCGACGCCCACGACCGGGCGTTCGCCTTCTTCAAGGGCGCCTGCACGCGCGGGATCTACGACAACATGAAGACGGCGGTGGACGCGATCTTCGTCGGCCGCGAGCGCGCCTACAATCGCCGCTTCCAGCAGATGTGCAGTCACTATCTGGTCGAGCCGGTGGCGTGCACGCCGGCCTCGGGCTGGGAGAAGGGTCAGGTCGAGAACCAGGTCGGCGTGGTCCGCCAGCGCTTTTTTGCGCCCCGGGTGCGAGTGAAGAGCTATGAAGAGTTGAACGCCTGGTTGCTCGATCGCTGCGTCGCCTGGGCCAAGTCGAACCGGCATCCCGAGCTGCGCGACCGGACGATCTGGGAAGCGTTCGAGGCCGAGCGCCCGAGCCTCGTGCCGTATCGGGGGTCCTTCGACGGCTTCCATGCGGTGACGGCCTCGGTCTCTAAGACCTGCCTCGTCCGCTTCGACAACAACAAGTACTCGGTGTCGGCCAGCGCCGTGGGACGGCCGGTGGAGATCCGCGCCTACG
>NZ_JBQYEX010000037.1:0-4755 GCF_052655945.1 Faunimonas sp. B44
GGCATACTTCAGTGCGTATTCAAACACGCTCTCGCTACGGTTCGAGGGGGTAGTCAACTCAGTCATAACTGCTCCAAAGGGATTGGCGGCGACGGCCGCACGAGAAAGAGGTGGGTGTCAGTTCAGATTCAGAGCCAGTTTCAGATTCAGAGCCAGTTTCAGATTCAGAGCCAGTTTCAGATTCAGAGCCAGTTCCGTTTTCGAGAAGTGGTAGAGTGATAGGCCATCTGCCAGACCGGAAGTCGCTACATTAACTAACATAAGGTCGAGGTGCAGATCGGGTCGTGGAGCTCAGGTAGTTCGATGACTGCTTGTCACAAGGAACGATCTTCGTAACTCTTAGGAGTTAGGAAGATCAGCACCGGACGCGCGGCCGGGGCCGCTCCTGAAATGGTTACTGGCGTCGGCCCTGCCAGAACCAATCAGCGAAACTCCTAGGGGGTACGAAAACCGGCACCTGATCCGTGTGAATTCGGTGCCGATCCCCAGATGGTGCCTCGCCTTGGTCTGGCGAGGCTCAATCTCCGTAACTCCGCAGAGTTAGATGCTTCCCCCATCACCCGCAGGATCAGCGTCTTCGGGCGCGGCTGGCCGGCGTGCCCTCCGGGCAGTCGACGTAATAATCACCTGCACCCTCGGGACGTCCTCCAACGCAATGCGGTGTGCGGGGCCCTCTTCCCCAGCCGTGCCTATGCTCCTGCCCGCAGAAGGGACAGAGCACGATGGCGAGTTCGACCGTCTTGTCGGGACCGTTCGGGACCACGACCCGGCGCAGGACAGGGGCGACGGGCATCTGGGTGGAATGGGAATCACACATGGCTCTTCCCCTGGATGAACGCCTGTACGTCAGCCGCCCGGTAGCGGATCACGCGACCGAGGCGGATGAAGGCCAGCGGCAGCTTGCGCAGGTGATTGTAGGAACACTTCAGAAGTCGCATGACCTCCGCCGAGCTAAGGAGCTCATTGGAGTTGATTCGATCACTAAGTCTCATAGATAATCTCCAGTACACGTTTGCAATAGACATGTAAGTATGACATCATATGTCATCAAATGACGTGTGCTGCATAGTGCTGCATCCTGCAGCAGCAGACACACCTTGCGATCATTATATCTCTGGTATGTTTGACCAGAACCGCACCCAGGAGCTGCTCCACCAGCTGCTCCACGCAGATACGCCACCATGGCGCCCTATCAGGAGCCGGAAGCTGGCCGCGATCCTCGGCGTCTCACTGCAGAGCCTGGCCAACTGGCGGGTCCGTGGCACAGGACCTGAGCCTGAACCCATGCGGCGCGGGAGAGGGAACCGGACCTTCTACAAGCTGGAGCAGGTCATGGCCTGGCTCAGCGGTCTTGAGCCCTGGCAGCACTCCTACGAGTGGCTTCGCCTGCATGTGATGGACTTCACGCCCGTGACCGAGGAGACGGTCCGGGCCTGCATCCAGGTTCTGGAGGGGGAGGGGGTGGTGTGAGGCCAGGAATTAGTCGCAGCTTACCCTCACCGGATCGGCTTATGCGGCCTCGGACGTCCGTCTCGCCCGACTGTTACTGCTGCGGCGTGAGCCCGAGATGAGCCCCCGCAATGCTTGGATCGCCGGTAGGGTGCCGGACCGCCGTCGGCCGTCACAATAAGCAGTTCCCTGTGCAGCACCGAATGTCGCGTCGTCATTGCAGCCCGGGCGTCCAGCAATGTGCCGATGCAACACTCAAGCTGCAGATCGCCTTGATGAGGTCGCTTAGGCGCATCGAAGCCACTTGCGCTGACCCGTCCCACATTCAGCCCGTAGGCCCGCAGAAGTCCGTGGATCCCGTTCTCGTGATCACGCAACTTTTTGACGAGGAACTCTCGCGTCACGAGCAGCGAGCGCAGCCCCCTGGCTGGCCACCGACTTCATATGCACCACCTTGATGCGCGGTTGAGGGGGCATCCTTGCCACCCTTCTTGTGGCGGTTCATTGCCACCATTGCTGCCTTGGCGTGGCATGCCTCGATACACACCGCCAGCAGTCCTACCGCCTCCACCCCGAAGCACATTCACTGCGAGAGCGGCCCCGCCTCGAAGCCGATGAGGACAAAGCTGTTCCCCATCCGGTTCAACTCGCTCGCGATCGTCTCCGGGTCAGATCCGACCCACGACTCGTTTACCAGGCGGCTCGACTCGACCACAACAGGCCGCGCGGGGGGGGGGGAGACGCCTTGACGCCCGAAACGGTACAACACAATCCGGCGGGGGCCCGGTTGCGCAACTTGAACTGCTCGGCCGCGTGGCTGCTACCGCCGGCATCAGAGATCAGCTACCAAACCACTGGGCTTCAACAATGAACGGGCGACGGGCAGGGGCAGTCAGCTCCCGCGAGGCCCAAGGAAAAGGCACTCTGAGGAAATGGGCGGATAGGCCAGAGCGCCTTCGCCGCTTCACTCAGAGGCTTAAGGATCAGATGTTACCGAGCATACAAAGGGGGATCCAGATGCATCCGACATCCATCACAAAAATGCGTGCATTCGCTGCGGAGTACCTTTCTAAGTATAATAACCAGACTCTCGAAATACTGGACGTCGGATCTCAGTGCATTGATGTGCAGGAGAGTTACAGACCCATTTTCACGCGGCCTGGCTGGCGTTACCGTGGACTTGATATGACCCAGGGGCCTAATGTTGACATAAAGGTCGCTGATCCGTATCGTTGGGACGAGGTGGCTGACTGTAGCATAGACGTAGTAGTCTCCGGTCAAGCTCTTGAGCACATTGAATTCCCGTGGCGTACAATAGAAGAAATTAACAAAGTATTACGACCGGGGGGACTTGCCTGTTTGATCGCTCCCTCAGCCGGGCAGGAGCATCGCTATCCTGCAGATTGTTGGAGGATCTACCCGGACGGAATGTCGGCTCTCGCGAAAAGCGTCGGTTTAGTGACTGTGGAACTCTTCGCAGACTGGGGCTTGGGTCCGTGGCAGGATACGTTTGCTGTGCTCCAGAAACCGTTCCAACCAGGCGAAATGACTTCGTTCCCTTTGCAGTTGGATTTGCAAGTGGCCCTAGAGGCTTACCGGGCGGCACTTGTGACGCGCCCACGATCGCCAAGCTATTATACAACCCTTTCTGAACTTACCACCGTGGACGATGAGGCTGCGCTTATACTAAGAGTAGGCTTAGAAGCATGTGCAGGGTCGCCAGACTTGCGCCGACGCCTGATCGCTGTCCTTCTTCGTAGCGGGCGCTTTCACGCAGCCCTCGAGCATACAATTCAGCTTTTGCCAGCGCGTCCCATGTCCGTTGGGAATCTACAAGCAATAGCCGCAGTTGCCAACGTGTGTAACGACGAAGATCGAGAGCTGTTGTCAGCACTGCTTCCGAACGAGAATGTTGTAAGTTTAGCGCGGGCTGCATCCAGCAACGGTCAATGGGCATTGGCAGCGCTTGCATGGAAAGAGGTTGGACGCCGGTCAAGAAAGGTTCCTGACGATGTCGACGTTCAGTATGCTCTGGCCTTGCACGGCTGCGGACGAATCGATGATGCGCGTTCGGCATTCGACGTCGCGCGTCAACGGCGGGTCAAACGGGTTGTTGTAGATCGGACCAGTGTGATACAGCGTCTGATTAACGCATACAACTATAATTCGTATTTGGAGATTGGCGTCGCGCGCGGCGAAAATTTTTTGCAGATCAAAGCCCCAATTAAGATTGGTGTCGATCCAAATTTTCGCATTCCTGGTATTTCTCATTGCGAAGTCGAACAATTTTTTGCAATGGAGAGTGACGAATTTTTTGCAAACCCACCGCAGGTGCTTTTAGAGCACGGTGTAGACGTGGCGTTTGTCGATGGACTGCATACGAGTGGGCAGGCGTTGCGTGACATCGAGAACTGCTTACGGTACCTTAATGTAGGCGGCACCGTGGTTGTTCATGATTGCCTGCCAGCCACTCCATCTGAAGCCGCGCCGACGTTCGACCTCGCCCGTAGCATTCCAGGCTTTGATGGGAATTGGACGGGGGATGTGTTTCGAGCCATAGCAGAGTTACGCGCCAGCCGGTCCGATCTCTGGATAGCCGTTCTTGATGTGGATCACGGCGTTGGCATAATCCGCTCAGGTACGCCGGAGGACCGGGTGCGGTTAACCAAGACTGAGGCCTCCCAACTAAGCTATGAAAGGCTAAGTGCAGAACGAACAACCATTCTGAACTTGAAGACCGCGGTATGGTTTGATGACTGGTTGGGTGAGCTGAGCAGGCACAGCGATTGAACTGCTCCGGGGAGGCCCTCCGGCTGAATTTGTGGCGGGCGCTTAAGGTGTTTAGTCGCGGCATTTCGGGAAAACTGCCCGATGACGCTCTTGGCGAGTGCGTTGTCGTAGCTGGCTCCGACGCTGCCGACCGCCGGCTCGATCCCGGCCTCGACCAGGCGCTCAGTGTATTGGATAAGAGACGTACTGCACACCCCGGTCGCTGTGGTGGATCAGCCCGTCGCCGCGCAGGACGCCCATGGTGGAGCACCTGCTTGAGGGGATCCAGCACGAAGTCCGCCTGCAGCGAGCCGGACACTCGCCAGTCGACGATCCGGCGCGCGAAGGCGTCGATGACGAATGCGACGTATGCGAAGCCGCCCCAAGTCGCGACATAGGTGAAGTCGGACCGCCACCGCGCGTTCTGACGCGGCGCCTGGAACTGGCGGCTCCCCCGGTCCTGCCAGTATGGTGCCGCGGGATTGGTTCTGGGTCGTGCGTACCGGCTTGCCGCGCACCGCACCCGCCAAGCCTACC
>NZ_JBQYEX010000038.1:0-4533 GCF_052655945.1 Faunimonas sp. B44
AAAGGACGCCGAGTTCGCCTTCGCCGGCTCGCCGGTCTGGACCGAGTACCAGGACTATTCCGGACTCGAGTACGACGAGGAGTACGAGGAGGAGGACTACGTCTGACCCCCGAGGGCGCCGCTTCGGCGGCGCCACCACCTCTCACCGGATCATGGAAATGAACAAGAACATCGTCATTCTCGCCGTCGAGGACGGCATCGAGTTCAGCCGCCACTATTCCCGCCAGATGCGGCTGCCCTTCCGCAAGGGTTGGTCGGCGTGGAAGGCCTATCGCAAGGAAAAGAACGGGAACCTCACCTATCTCTCCCGGTTCAACTCCTATGATGAAGTCGAACAGTTCCTGCAAGGATGCAACACAAGCTCGTCCGCCGCGTAACTCACCGTCGTGACTACATGACGGTCTGGCGAACCGGGTGGGTCCTCATGTTCGAGGGCCTGCTCCAGGTCATCACCCTGGGTCGGTACAAGTCTGATCTCAGACACTACCTGACCACCCGCTGAACCAACAATCTGTCGTTTGAACAAGGCCCGCCCTCACCGGCGGGCCTTTTTTCGTTTGAGGCCTGAGAATGAACTACCACGTCACGTTGGCGTCGACCAACGTCAAGACGGGACCGATCCCGGTCATCACCGCTTCGAAGAAGACCTGCCCTCCGAGCTGCCCCCTCTACAATGCGGCCTGCTACGCCTCCCTCGGCCCCCTCTCCCTGCACTGGGACAAGGTGACGCGGGGCGAGAAGGGAGGCTCACTGGAGGATGTCCTCGCGCCCATCCGGAAGCTCCGCAAGGGCGAGGTCTGGCGCTATGGCCAGGCCGGCGATCTCCCCGGCGAGGGGGAGACGATCGACAAGGAGAGCCTGCTCAAGATCTCCGCCGCTAACAGGGGCAAGCTCGGCATCGTGTTCACCCACAAGCCGCCGACGCCCGAGAACCTGGACGCCATCCGGGCCGCAGCGGCGGACGGCCTCACCATCAACCTCTCGGCCAACTCGGTCGCCGAGGCGGACGCGCTCTCCAAGCATGGCCAACCCGTCGTGGCGATCCTACCCAGTGCCTATGGCAGAAGAAAGAAAGGAAAGGAATGGGGTGAAACCTACGAGGAGTACAGAGAACGAACCAAGAACTTCCCCAAGGTCACTCCGGAGGGGAGGAAGGTCGTGGTATGTCCAGCCACCACGACAGATACGACTTGCCGGTGGTGCGGCCTGTGCGCCCGTGCAAGTCGAAACGGCATAGTGCTAGGTTTCCCGGCACACGGCAGTCAGCGCCGATTCCTTGACTCACGCTTGGAGTAGCCAGCGAAATGAAAACGATTGATCATTCTCTCAAGGAATACTGGACCGCCGTGCAGATGTTTAACCGGCAGAAGCCCGAGAACCGGCAGGTCTTCCTCGACGGCTTCATGCAGACGGCCCTGATGACGGCGGAGAGCGCCAGATCCCGACAGCGATTGGCGGCGTTCATCGCCGCCCGCCAGCAAGCAGCCTGAACCCAAGGCCCCGGAGACCCTCCGGGGCCTTCTTCACATCCGGAGAATGACATGAGCAACGCATCGAACGCCGCCTTTGAACTGGTCCAGCTCCAGGCCCAGATCCTGCCGCTGGAGAAGAAGCGGGACGCCCTGAAGGACACGGTCCGGGACGCCGGCCCCGACAAGTACGAGTTCCAGGGCTTTGGCAAGGTGACCGTGACCGAGCCCTCCACACGGCGGGCGAAGGGCCTCGAGCCCGTCTTCGACCCCGTCCGCTACCTCGACCTGGACCCCGCCCTCAAGGCCCAGCTGGAGCGCAGCGGCGTCGTGGTCATGCAGCAGATCTACACCAAGCCCGGCCCCTCGAAGGTCGTCATCGAGGTCGCTGCATGAACGGCGTCCACTGGGCTCCCGGCGGGATCGCCTTCCTGATCCAGGGCAAGTGGGTCCAGAACGCCCTCGGCCTTGCCCTGGACTGCCCGATCGAACTGCCCAGGACGGAACCCGACCACAACATCAACCTGGCGGCGGCGACCCTCACCGAGGATCTCCTCGCCCGCTTCGAACCGCTCGCCGACGACCCGCTGGTCAAGGCCATGTCGCCCCAACACCACATCGGCACGACCCACGAGGACCCGATGGTTGGCGTGAAGGAGTCCCTGATCGCCACCTATGGCGACATCAACCGCGCCGACATGTTCACGCTGGTGTGGATGATCCCGATCAATGGATCCTAACGTCAGTCTCCGCGACTACCAGATCGCGGACCTGGCCTACTACATCGCCAACCCCAAGTGCATGAACCTGAGCGATCCAGGGACGGGGAAGACCCCGTCCGTGGTCGTCATGCAGTGGCACCTCTGGGCGAACGAGAAGGCCGGGACGGTCTGGTCGCAACCGAAATCCCTCCTGAAGAAGAACAAGGACGAGATCCATCGCTTCACCCATTTCGAGGACGACGAGGTCGTCATCGTTGACGGCACGCCGAAGAAGGTAAGGAAGCTCCTCGCATCGCCGCGAGCCAAGGTGTTCCTGATGGGCTTCGACCGCTTCGCCCTGAGCTGGCGGGAACTGCCCGACTTCGTGAAGGCTCACCACATCGACGAGTTCCACATGGGCTTCGGCGGTGACGGCTCGCGGCGGACCCAGGAACTCTATCTGTCCGACCGCAAGATGAAGTGGTTCCTGCCGATGACAGGCACCCTGGTAAACGGCAAGCTCAGTTCCGCCTACCCGGCCATCAAGATCATCGAGCCGCGCTACTACGGATCGTATCACGGCTTCATGAACTACCATGGGGTCTACGACATCGACAACAAGCTGGTCGGCTGGAAGAACCACGGCAAGCTCGCCGCGATCTTCTCCCGCCATGCCATCCGGCGGACCTTCGACCAGGTCTATGGTCCGGAGGCCAAGGTTGTCCTTACCGAGGTCGTCGACATGCACCCCCGCCAGCGGGAACTCTACGACGAGTTCAAGGAGAAGGCGGTCCTCGAGCTGGAGAAGTTCTACGTCGACGGCACCCAGCCCGGCGTGGCCTTCATCCGGGCTCGCCAGATCACGGAGCACCCGCAGTGCTTCCCGGATCTGACCGACCCCGGCAAGTTCGTCGACATCATCGACGGCATGCCCGGCAAGGAGGAACGGCTCGAGATCCATATCACCGACCATGTCCGGACGGGCAAGCCGCTCGTCATCTTTGCGGCCATGGTCCCGCAGCAGGAGGCGATCGGCCGGCTGGCCGCGAAGCTCGGCATGCGGGTCGCGGTGATCAACGGCAAGACGTCCGCCAAAGAGCGGGCGGCGATCGACGAGGCGTTCAGGAGCGGCGAGCTGAACTGTCTGGTCTGCTCGCCCAGGGTGGCGGCTGTCGGCTTCAACTGGCAGTTCTGCGGCGGCGTGGAGGTGCCCCACGTCATCTTCGCCAGCCTGGACTTCCTCGACACGACCTTCCTGCAGGCCTACCGCCGGATGATGCGGGACAAGCGGCAGTCGCCGCTTCTGATCACGATCCTCGAATATGCCGCCAGCCTGGACCAGCGGCTGTTCGAGATCATCAAGGTGAAATCGGAGGACGCTCACAAGGTCGATCCCACTCGGCCGGAGCTGAACTTATCCAAGTACTACGAGGAGCTGGATGATGAGCTAGTTTGATCGCATGTTAGTTAACTTACGAAGAAGGCCCGTCGTAATCGGCGGGCCTTTTTCATATCTGACATTCGCCGGAACAACCGGTCGAACGGTACAAGGAACAGGAACAGAAAATGGACGCTATTCAGAACGCGATTGCTCAGGCTCAGGCCGCCGCCGGTGCCCTCCCCGCCCAGGTCAATGGGATGCAGCAGGGAGGCGCCCTCACGACCGCCGGGCCGGGGGTGTCGGTCGAGAGCCTCCTCGCCTCCTCCATGGCGGTGGATCACTGGCTCAAGGTCAACGAGTTCGGTATCCAGGTCGGGACCAACAAGGCGCTCTTCGACACGCTGAAGGTCGGACTGCGTCTCGGGGAGGTGGCCTACTGCAAGGCGGTCAAGTACGGGTCGGCCCCGCCCACGTACGAGCACTGCTTCGACGGTGTGACCTCGACCAAGGGCGGCACCTGGGCCGAGGCTCTCGTCCGCGCTCGGAAGGTCGACCCGAAGGCTCGCGACTACGCCTCGGCGAACATCCCCTTCGTGGCCCTCGAGGACATCGTGGACCCGAAGAAGAAGGAGGTGATCGCCGAGCAGGGCCAGACGCTCGGCCACGGTCTCTCGACCACCGGCTGGGCCAACTTCGCCAAGTTCATCAAGGCGCTCCAGGCGAAGGGTGTCGACATCAGCAACGACACCGTCGTGTTCACGCTGGGCTGGCAGGAGCGCAACAGCAACGGCAACACCTGGGGTGTGTTCACCTACGACGACGTCGAGGTGGTGGACGCCTTCCCCTGGGATGTCTGATCGTGTTGAGCGTGTCTCACCGGACTTTCTCCTTGGAACTGCTCGGCGACCCCCATCTGGGGAAGTCGTTCGTTCACGGTGTTCCTCTGCACCGTCGCGGTGAGCGGGAGGCCTCCCAGTGGGAC
>NZ_JBQYEX010000039.1:0-3694 GCF_052655945.1 Faunimonas sp. B44
ATAGCTCGGGGACGAGCACCTGTTCGACATAGGCCTCGAAGGCGTCGCGGTTGATGGCGCCGGGCAGTACGAACGGCGCAATCATGCCGCGCACGGTCAGTGCGCCGACGAAGGTCGTCGTCTTCCAGTGGCCGTGGGGAAAGCCCATGCGCAGGCGCTCGCCGCGCCGGCAGCGTCCGTGCGTGCGGGCCATGTTGGTCGTGGCCCAGGTTTCGTCGATGAACACCAGCCGCTCGGGATCGAGATCGATCTGGCCGTCGAACCACGCCTGCCGACGTCTCAGGACGTCCGGCCGGTCCTGCTCGGTCGCGTGGCCGGTCTTTTATGGGATGGCCCGCCCCTCCTCTTCCGTCGGCGATAGGCTGATGCGGACTCTGGAGGGAGGAGTGGACGATGACGATAACAGTGCTCGGAATTGATCTGGGCAAGAACAGCTGCAGCGTCGCGGGTTTGGACGAGATGGGTCGGGTTATCCTGCGGCGCAGGCTGAACCGGGATGGCATCGTCCGGCTCGCTGCGAAGCTGCCGGCCTGCGTGATGGCAATGGAGGCCTGCTGCGGCGCACACCACCTCGGCCGCGTGCTGCGCGACCAGGGTCACGAGGTCCGGCTGATGTCGCCGGAGTACGTGCAGCCCTACGTAAAGGCGCAGAAGAACGATGAGCGGGATGCCGAGGCGATCGCCGAGGCCGCGACCAGGCCGACGATGCGGTTTGTCGAGCTGAAGAGCGAAGCCGAGCTCGATGCCCAGATCCTGCACCGGGCTCGGACTCGTCTTGTCGGCCAGCGGACGGCGTTGATCAACCAGCTCCGTGCCGTGCTCCTCGAGCGCGGCATCGTAATTGCGAAGGGCCGCCGGCAGCTCGAGCTGCGGCTGGCCGAGATGCTGGACGACGCGGGTGCGCGGCCCCTGACGCTGAGCGCACGCACCCGGCTCTTGATCGAGGACATGCGCCTGGAGTGGTCTGAGCTGGACCGCCGCATCGCCGCGCTCACGGCCGAGTTCGTGGCTCAAGCACGGGACGATCAGGTGGCTCGACGCCTCACCACAATTCCGGGCTTCGGCGCGTTGAACGCCACCGCGCTGGTCGCAGCGATCGGCATGGGGGAGACGTTCCGATCGGCGCGGGACCTCGCGGCCTGGCTCGGCCTCGTGCCCCGGCAGGCGACAACGGGCGGCAAGCCACGGCTCCTCGGCATCACCAAGCGGGGCAACGCCTACTTGCGTACGCTCCTGATCCACGGCGCGCGGGCGGCGCTGCCGTCGCTCTCAGCGAGTTCGACCGCAATGGGAGAGTGGCTGCGCGCCCTCCTGGGACGCGCTCACAAGAACAAGGTCGTAGTGGCGCTCGCCGGCAAGCTGGCGCGGACCGCCTGGGCGGTGCTCCGCTCGGGCGAGATCTATGCGGCCAAGGAAGGTCGGCCGGCGACGGCCTGAACGAGACCGGTCGCTCGGGCGGCCCGGCCCGGCGATCGACGAAGTCTGCGGGCGGTGAACGTGAGATGGCCTGACGGTTGATCCGGCACCCTGAGACCCTGGCGCAAAAGATGGCGCTCGACGCCGTGTCTTTTGTGAGGATCAGGGTGCGCGGACTCCATCTTGGCCGGGGCACGGCCCCGAGACCGGATACGTCGGCGCAGACTGGTCAGGACATCTCACAAGAGCCGCTTGCGGACGGGGCGGGCCATACGTTTTTGCGCGTGAGGCCATGACGGCGGAAGAACCGCTGCAACGTGCCGTAGCCGAAGGCATGGCCGCGCTCGGCCAACGCCGCGCGCAGCTCCTCCGTGGTGATGTCCGGCGTCGAATCCAGCAGCGCCTTGATCAACGCGCCTTGGGCCTCGATTCGGGCCGAGCGGCGGTCGCCGCCGAGCGCGCCGGGGCGCGGCTCGCCCTTGCTCCGCGCCAGCGCCCGCCACCGGCTGACGCTCGCGGCGCTGACGCCGAACCGCTCCGCCGCGGCGCGGTGGCTCGCACCCTCCGCCACCGCCTTCAACACACGGACACGAAGATCGAGGGACAGCGCTTTCACCATGACCGCCGGCCTCCTCTCCGGCGGACAGGTTGAATCAGAACCGGCCTTCCCTGGGAATCCCCAACGATTCAATCAGCTGGGCCGACGCTCTAGCTTGAGCTGGGAAGTTCGGGCGGCGCCGGCAGTTCGGCGAACGAAATCAGGCGCTGCCGGTCTTCGTCCCAGAGAACCAGTCGAACGCTTTCCAGGCTCTCCCTCAGTGTCAGCCGGCTTATGGTCTGAAGGGACGGAAAGTCACGCATCACCTCGGGCAGGCGGTAATACGGAATTCGGCTTGCCAAGTGATGCACGTGGTGCACGCCGATATTCGCGGTGAACCAGCGAAGCCAGACAGGCAGATCGTAGTACGAGCTCCCATGAAGCGCCGCTTCTTGCGCATTCCAATCCGCGTGCCGCTTCCACAGCGTCTCCTCGAACTGGTGCTGAACGTAGAAGAGCCAGACCCCCATCGAACTCGCCAGCAGAGCCACCGGAACGTAGAGCAGGAGGAAACTTGAAAGCCCCAGCGCCCACATCAGCAGAATGGCAGCGAGGGCGATGGCCCCGTTCGTTGTCATCGTGCTGATCCAGGGTTGCCACCCCCCTCGCATCAGCCCGACCGGCAGCCGGTACTGCATGAAGAACAGCCAGAAAGGCCCGAGACCGAACATGACCAATGGATGACGATAAAAGCGGTAGCGGAGACGGGACCACCGCGATAGCGCCTGGTACTCGCAGACCGTAAGGGTATCGATGTCGCCGATACCGCGGCGATCCAGATTGCCTGCGCCCGCGTGATGGGCGGCATGCGTGCGGCGCCAGTAGTCATACGGCGTCAGCGTCAGAATACCGATGACACGACCGACCCAGTCATTGACGCGGCGCGAACGGAAGAATGCTCCATGACCGCAGTCATGTTGGATCATGAAAAGCCTGAGAAGAAAACCAGCCGCGGGCAGCACGGTCAGTCCATAGAGCCAGACACTACCAAGCTGCAGGCCGAACCACATCAGCGTCCATAACGCGAGGAGGGGGACCACCGTTATCGAAAGCTCAAGGAGACTGCGAGCTGTACTCGGCTCGCGATAGCGCAGGAGAGCTCGGGTGAGCTGCCGTGCATTTGTGATAGGATCAGCAGCGTTGATGGTGCTGAGTGAAAAATCGGTCATACGAGCAATCGGGCCTCCTTGGGCAGAAACGCCGCCAGCGCGATGCGCTGCGGCCAAACAACTGCGCAATAACAACCAGGTCCGCCGATCGCCAGTCGCACGCGCCAATCTCACAGGACACTCGCGTCGGGCGGGTAACAAGTGGCGGCATAGCACGGGACCTTCAACCTGCACCACCCACTTCAACTATCACGGCTGACCGTGTGCCTGTCTCTCCGGCAAGAACTGCCGGGGCCAGGCCTGGTGGGCCGTCTCGGCAATCGGCCCGCCTCCCGAGAGCTGGATCAGGCCCATCTCAACCTGCCCGGGAGACATTTCGGCCGCGGCCGGGCTGCGGGGGCGGAAAGAACCGCGCGGAAAGGCGTCATCCGTTTAGCCCCATGGGCCTGCCAATCATCCCATCTTCGTCATCGTGCGCCGGGTCGGCTATGTGCGGTGGCCTCTGGATTGCGTTGGAGGATACGCCGTCTTGGCTTCGTCCTCGATCAGTTCGCGGGCTCGGTGCCAGTAT
>NZ_JBQYEX010000040.1:0-3129 GCF_052655945.1 Faunimonas sp. B44
AGTGGAACGCGGACAACTGCGACGTCCCTCTGCCCGCCGATGAGGTGGAACGCACGGCTCGCGGCATCATGCGCTACTCGCCCGGCCAGTTCTGGACGGAGCTCGGCAACTCCTACCGTTTCCTCGCCGCGTTCAGCAAGGAGCTTCGTTTCACTCGCGCACGAGGTTGGCTCTTCTGGGCCGACACACACTGGGAGTTCGACAGCAAGAACCTGGACTGCATGGAACGCATGAAGAAGGTGGCCGCTCTGCTGCGCGCGGAGGTGGCGAACATCAAGGGGGACGACGATCTCAAGAAGAAGGGAGCCTCCTGGGTCACGAAGTCTGAGAGCGCTCGGACGATGTCGAATGCACTCGAGCTTGCACGCTCTGCGCCCGAGGTCCGGGCGGACATCAACGACTTCGACAGGGATCCCTATCTGTTTGCGGTCGAGAACGCTGTGATCGATCTTCGGACGGGCGTCGCACACTCGCACTGCCCCGACCAGTTGATCACTCGGCTCTCGTCTGTGATCTACGATGCGGCCGCCACCCAGGCTCCTCGTTGGGAGCGTTTCCTGGACCAGACTTTCGCTGGCGACAAGGAACTCATCAGCTGGGTGCAACGTGTGCTTGGGTACACCATGACTGGGCTCAACAACGAGAGCAAGCTCTTCGTGTGCTACGGAGAGGGTCGGAATGGGAAGGGCGTTCTGATGAACATCCTCCGCCACATTCTGGGCCCGTTCGCCCAGTCCCCGCAACGGAATACCTTCATCGTCAACGGGAACAAGGGGATTCCCGATGATCTGGCTGCCCTTCGGGGGGCTCGCGCTGTGATCTGCGACGAGTTTCCGACCAACAGCAAGCCGAATGAGGAGCTCCTGAAGCAGGTTTCTGGCGGCGATCCGATTACGGCTCGGGCTCTCTACGGAGACTACTTTACCTACGTGCCGAGCTACAAGCTGTTCCTCATCACCAACAAGCGCCTCAACTTCTCTGCCTACAGTCAGGCGCTTTGGGCGCGTGTGCTCGAGGTGCCGTTCTCGGTTGTGGTTCCGGAGAAGGACCGGGATCCCCACCTGGCTGACGCGCTGAAGAAGGAGTCGTCCGCCATCCTGAACTGGATGGTGCGCGGAGCTCAGGCCTACTTCAGCGAGGGTCTTGCGCCGCCGTCGGCGGTCATTTCGGCGACTGCCTCAGCCCGCGGTGAGACGGATAGCGTGAAGGCCTACAGGGACGAGGTCATCCTGGCCGCTCCGGGCCAGATGGTTGGGGCGACTCGGCTTTACGATCACTACGTCTCCTGGTGTCGTGAGAATGACCACGTCGCCGTCAAGAAGGCGGAGTTCAAGAAGCAATTCATGAATCGCTTTGGAACGCCCTATGTTCGCCACAGTGCCGGTTGGTTCTGGGATGGGATCTCCATCATGCACGATGTACAGAATGTACCTGATTTGGGTTCTTTCTCAAAGATTCTCAGCTTGAATTCGTGAGAAAGTAAGCAGAAACAGGTACACGACGTACATTCCTACATGAATAATGCCCGACCGCCCCCCTGGCGGCCGGGCTTTCCGCATTACTCTTCATCAAGGGCCGGCAGCCCCGACCCCGAGAAGGCCTCCTCATAAGCCTCCGAGATCCGACGTTCGACGTGAAGGATCAGGCTGGAGATCGGCATGTCACGCTCCCGCATCAGCAGGATGGCACGACGGAAGTTGATGAAGGTCTCGTCGTCGTTGGCGAGAATGCCCATGTCGTCATTCTCGTAGAAGACGTCGAGGTGGTAGGCTACCTCGTTGACCATGTTGATGAAATTGCGGACGAGTTGCTTGTCCTGAGTCATTTCGGTGCTCCAGAATTTTGAAATGCGCGCGGCGCCGGGTTCATTGAAGTCCGGCTCTCTGGCCGGAAGGAGTGGACGATTTTTCTGAGTTGGCAGGCGGATCGGCAGCCATTGGGCCCACACGCGCTCCGCCCGAGAAATCGGGAACTCACCATTTCACATGGCCGCCTCCCTCAGCTTCAGGGCGATCTTGGCGGCCTCCAGGTGCGTGTACCGCATCAGCTGCCGGGGATCGCGATGGCCGGAGATCAGCGCCACTTCGGGCAGCGACAGGCCCATCTCGAAGAAGCGCGAGATCGCCTCGTGGCGAAGGTCGTGGAAGTGGAGGTCCTCGATGCCGGCGCGATGGAGGGCACGAGCCCAAGCCTGCTTCAGAGCAACATCCGTGATCGGAAAGATCTGGTGGGAAGCGCCCCCGGCTGGCCGGGACGCGAGCGTGTCCAGCGCCAGCTGCGTGAGAGGCACGCGGCGAGGGTGACCGTTCTTCGTCCTCAGCAGCTGGATGGTGGAGCGCACCAGGTCGACCTGAGCCCAGGTCAGGGACAGGATCTCGGATCGGCGCATCGCCGTGGCGAGAGCCATGCGCGCGACCGGGAGCACCAGCGGATTGCGGCACTCTGACAGGGCACTCTCGATTCGGTCCCACTCACCGGCGCGGAGGCGACGCTCTCTCGCGGCATTTGGCTTCGGCTTGCGGAGGGGACGGATGGGGTTCTCGACCTCGATGCCCCACTCCCCTGAGGCCAGGTCGAACGCGTGCTGGATGATGTTCAGTTCGCGCAAGACCGTGTCGTTCGATACGGTTTGCAGGCGCCGATCACGGTAGGCAGAGAAATCTCTTGCAGCGACCCGGGTGACAGGGAGATCCGCGACCTCCGGCGCACGCCTGCAGAACGCCTCCAGGACCAGCGCCTCGTAAGGACCGGCGGACCGCTTCGTCGGACAGACGCTATTGATGTAGCGCGTCAGGATGTCCCGGACGCTCAGGCCTCCGGGACTATCGGGGGCAGCGAATTGCCCGAGATCGGCAAGCCGCTCCTGTTCGTTCGCCCAACGGCGGGCATCTGCGACGGTCGAAAAAGTGCGGCTGCGGCTCGGCTGGTCCTGGCGCCGGACCTGCACCTGCCACCTGCCGTTCCGCTTGCGGATAGTCGCCATGCATTCCCTCGTGTGACCACAGTGTGACCATGGCTTCGAGGAAACGGATCGATCGAGCGGCTTGCACCGCTACGTCTTTGAAGTTCTTCAGAAAAACTGGAGCGGGCGATGGGATTCGAACCCACGACCCCAACCTTGGCAAGGTT
>NZ_JBQYEX010000041.1:0-3028 GCF_052655945.1 Faunimonas sp. B44
CCTGCTCCGACGAGCGGCAGAGCGCACCGTCGAGGCCCTCTGGGCAACCATCGGACGCATCGCAGACGCCTTCTCCCCAGCCGAATGCGCCAACTACTTCAGCGCCTGCGGATGCGATCCAGACTGGTAGGAGTCCGCTCTAGGAGTTAGCCCTGGCGCGAGGACTGACATGAAGTGATAGACGTTCAGCGTAGAACAGGTCACCGGGATCCTGGAGGAGCGAGAAGCGGGCCGCCGGTCGCGGAGCTGTGCCGGAAGCACGGGATGACCTCGGCGACCTTCTATGCGCGGTGTGCGAAGTTCGGCAGTATGTCCGTCTCGGACACCCGGCGCCAGAAGACGGTGGAGGACGAGAACGCCCGGCTGAAGAAGCTGCTTGCCGGGAGCGGCACGCACCGCATCCCTGAATCTTACGTTCCCGGTCCCTGCCAATGGAAGGTCAAAGCAGCCACTCGATCGGCAGCCAGCCGAGCAGCGATAGCATGCAGCGCGTGAGGAGGGTCGTTCCAGGTTCATCGTGGTGGTGGACTACGCCTCCAGCGGCCGAGGTTTCGGCCCAGCCCAGAGAGCCGTCGTCGAGGAGGGCTGGTTGGTAGCTCCTATCGGGAAAGATTTCGGAGAAGGCCCGGGCGAGCCCTGCCGCCAAGGCTGGGCTGTCGATCAGAACTCCCATCTCCGTATTGAGAGCGAACGAGCGCGGATCGAAGTTGAACGAGCCGATGAAGATGCGTCTTCCGTCAACCGCCAGTGCCTTCGAATGGAGGCTTGCACGGGAGGACCCCGCAGCCCCGAGGCGTTCATCCTCCGGGTCCGCCGCGAATGCGGCCTTCAGCTCGTAGAGCTCGACACCGGCGCGCAGGAGCTCGGGCCGATAGTTCACGTACGCACTGTGGACGATGATGACGTCGGTGGCGTCCGGCGAGTTCGTGAGTATTCGAACCCGCGTGCCGTCTCGAGCGAGATTCGCGAGTGCGTGAGCGAAACGCACGCCCGGCACGAAGTAGGCGGAAACCAGATCCACCGAAGCGCTCGGCCGGGCCAGGAGCTCCATGAGCTGGGGGAAAAGAAGGTCGTTGACCTCGGCATGGCCAAGCCCCTTCGCCGGATCGTCGCTTACAAGGATCACGTCCGTCCACTCGAACGTCAGGCCACCTGAGATGATCCCCGTCACCACGTGCGACCCTTGCAACTGCTCGGAGTATTTCCGTCCTTCGGCCGTGTTGGCAGCTGCGCTGGCGTCTGCAGTGAGTTCAGCGAGAGCGGTTTCATCGGGATTCGGGAGGATCCTGTCGGCCGGGTGTGCCGAGCGGCTTGACCAGTACCGGTCGAAATCATCTCCGATCTCCGCCGCTGCTGCGCCGGTTACGAGAACGTCCGCGTCGATGAACTGTACGCCGTCGCCGAACGCGAAATAGACGTCGCCCACGTTGCGCCCGCCAAGAATGCTCAGAGCGCCGTCTGCAGTGAGCGACTTGTTGTGCATCCGCCGGTTCAACCTGAAGAAGTCGAACGCGAAGCCGAGGGCCTTCGGCCGGCGCAGGATGAAGGGGTTGAACAGACGCACTTCCACATTCGGCACCGCATCAAGCGCAGCGAGATCGCGGTCGAGGCCCGAGATGCCGTTGTCGTCGAGCAGAAGCCTGATGCGGACGCCGCGTCCGGCGGCGCGCCGGAGTTCGTCGAGCAGGATCAGTCCGGTCGTGTCGCGTTGCCAGATGTAGTACTGGACGTCGAGCGACACCTCCGCCGACCGGATCAATGCTACCCGGGCGGCAAACGCATCCAGCGCATCGATGAGCGGCACGACACCGCTGTCTCCCGCTCGGCCTTCCGGCGGCGTGAGGGCAAGGCGCCCGAGTGGCGTCATGATTGACGCTTCTACGGCCTCGCTGGTGCTGCGCCCTTCGAGGGTCGGCGGACGGAAGATGAGGTGCGCGCCCACCAGGGCGGCAACAAATGCGGTCACAATCAGCAGGAGCGCCTTCACTTCTCCCCCGCGCAGGGTCGCCCTAGATCACAATAACCTCGCACGGTTGTGCGGGAGCGGCCACGGGCGCAGGCGCAGGCGCTTCGACAGGAGATCCGCTGCCAAGCTTGCCACGACCTGAACGAGAACATGACCAGCGCCTTCTCGATCGATTGTGGGACAACGGCACGTGCGGAGGTCGCAAGTGCAGGGAGGATGAGATGCCAGACTTCACAGTCGGATACTTTGTGGGCAGCCTCGCTCGGAAGTCGATCAACCGGAAGCTCGCCAAGGCTCTCGTTCGGCTGGCGCCGACGGAGCTGGCGATGCGAGAGATTCCGTTCGGTGATCTGCCACTCTACAGCTATGACTACGACAGCGATTATCCCCAGGTCGCGAAGGACTTCAAAGCAGCGATCACGGCCGTGGACGCTGTCCTCTTCGTCACGCCGGAATACAATCGCTCCATACCAGGTGCATTGAAAAATGCCATCGACTGGGCGAGCCGTCCCTATGGCCAGAACTCGTTCACCCGCAAGCCCTCTGCGATCATTGGCACGTCGCCCGGCGCGATTGGCACTGCGGTGGGGCAGCAGCATCTCAAGAGCATTCTCAGCTTCTGCAACTCCCCGATGATGAACGCGGTCGAAGCCTACATTCAGTTCAAGCCCGGCCTGATCTCGGATGAGGGCGAGGTCAGTGTCGAAGCAACGGAGGAGTTCCTGCGGACTTACATGCAGGAGTTCCGGGACTTCATCAGACGTGTGCTGACCGTCTATCCGCGCTCGAGCTGAGCCCCTGGCGAGCATGGCTCCGCGGCTGAAATCCCGGAGTGCTTTGCGGTCATAGCGTTCCGAACGGCTGACCCCAGCCACGAGTTCTCCGGATCGGACCGAACCATGACGTCTTCCTCGGTGGCGAGCACGGTCGCACGCTTCCGCCACAGAGCTGTTCTCGATCGGCCGGAAACGGGAGCCGTTTCCCGGAGGGCACCGTTCGTCGCGCCCGTACCTGACCGCTACAAGTTGCTCCGGCATCGGCTCGTGCTCGGGTAAACTTCTT
>NZ_JBQYEX010000042.1:0-2791 GCF_052655945.1 Faunimonas sp. B44
GATACGGAGTGGGGGTCGTGACCGGTCGCGTGTCGGACATCATCGCCGTCGATATTGATGAGGGTTCGGGGAAGAACGGCGCCCAGGGGCTGGAACGGCTCCAGGAGGTGTACGGTCCCCTCCCGCACACGCTCACCGCCCTGACCCCCTCCGGCGGACGCCACTTGATCTTCAATTACCCGAAGAATGTGAGGGGCAAGATCAAGGGCGTCACCAATCTCGGTGATGCTATCCTCGGATGCGATACGCACGTCGACATCCGGGCGGACGGCAACCAAATCAACGTCGCCCCGACCCGCCGTGGTGCCTCAGCCTACGTCTGGCACACGCCCTTCGACAGCACCGTTCTGGCGGACCTTCCACCGCTTTGGATTGAGCTGCTCCAGAGCCCCACTTCTGCTCCCGGTGACCAGTGTTCCTCCGGAAAGGTGCCTGAGGGGAAGCGCAATGACATGCTCATGTCCTATGTCTGCAAGCTCATCCGCCAGGGGATGGGGGAGCACGACCTGCTTCTCACGGCGCACGCCTGGAACGAGGAAAGATGCGAGCCCCCGCTGGCCCGTGGCGAAGTCGACCGGTGCGTTCGCGGCTTGTACGCTCGTTACGCGTCCAAGCCGGCCACGAACTGGGACGAAATTGGGAACGCAGACTGGTACGTCGCCCGAAATAAGACGGAGATTCGCTACACGGACCAGGAGGGCTGGCTTACGTGGCGGGGCGATCAATGGAAGGTTGATACAAAGGACGTCGACGGTATCCGCCGCATGAAGGGTTTTGCCGCGGAGCTGCGCGCTGAAATGGAGCTCGTCCCCGACCCCGAAGTCAGAAAGTCCGGCCTCGCCTGGGCCAGGAAGTCGGCCAGCTTTGCCACGATGAGCAACGCCCTGAAGATTGCCCGCTCCAGCCCGGAGATCGCAGCTCACATCAATGATTTCGACAAAGACCCGGTGCGCTTTGCCGTCAAGAATGCGGTCATTGACCTGACCTGCGGGGGAGCGACTCCCCACAGCCCCGATTACAAGATTACGCGTCTGGCTCCTGTCTCATACGATCCGGAGGCCAAGGCGCCCCTCTGGGAGCGCTTTCTGGACCAGACGTTCGCCGGAAATCAGGATCTGATCCGATACATGCAGACGCTTGCCGGTTACTTCTGCACCGGTTTGAACATTGAGCACAGTATCTGGGTCTTCCATGGGGGAGGACGTAACGGCAAGGGTGTCCTCACCGGCGTTCTCCGGCATGTTCTCGGACCAAATGCACAGTCTCCTCAACGGGACACTTTCGTCCTCAAGACCAATGACGGAATTCCTGCTGACTTGGCTGCACTGCGGGCAGCTCGGCTGTGCATCGCCGACGAATTCCCAACCGACAAGAAGCCGAACGAGGAACTACTCAAGCAGATATCGGGTGGCGATCCGATCACGGCTCGCCACCTCTATAAGGATCCGTTCACCTATCATCCGACATACAAACTCATCCTGGTGACGAACAAGCGCCTGCCGTTCTCCACGAACTTTGCACTCTGGGAACGCCTTCGGGAGATCCCATTCCTGGAAACTGTTGCGGAGAAGGACCGGAACCCTAACCTGAAGATAGAGCTCCAGAAGGAAGCCTCAGGCATCCTGAACTGGATGATCAGAGGTGCTGAGACCTACTTCCGGGATGGGCTGCAAACTCCAGCTTCCGTCAAGGCGGCAACGGAGCAGGCGCACGATCAGATCGACAGCGTGAAGGGGTTCAAGGACGAGATGATCATTGATTATCCCGGTGCCAAGATAGGAAATCAGGTTCTGTACGATCACTACACCACCTGGTGCAAGGAGAACGGCCATCGACCGGTTCCAAGTGGAGATTTCAAGAAAGAGCTTGAGACCCGCTTTGGTCTTAAGAGCAAGCGCGGAGCAGGGGGTAACGTCTGGCACAACATTGCGATCGCTGCCGACGCAGACGAGGGGTTCAAGGTCGACATCGCATCAATCTTGGAAAAATCTCTGAATCACAGGGAAAATCGAGTGAACTGAGATTTATGCACAGGAAGCTACGGCCAACCCATTCGTTTGGCCGTAGCTTTTTTCTGCCCAGGGTAGTCACACAGGGCAATGGTGCCGCCAACCACGCCCCGTTTCGACAGACCGTGATTGCAGACCCCAGGTTCGTGTCCGCACACCCAAAGGAGTGTATGTAGTGTAGGCATTTTTTCCTTGTTGATGGAAAATTTGGGAACGGTAGTACGATTGAGAGTTCATGAAAATGCCTGCACGGGCTACACTCCTACACAGGTCTTACCCGACCGCCTCTTGGCGGCCGGGCTTTCCACATTACTCGTCCTCGAGGGCCGGCAGCCCCGACCCCGAGAAGGCCTCCTCGTAAGCCTCGGAAATCCGACGCTCGACGTGCAGGATCAGGCTGGAGATCGGCATGTCACGCTCCCGCATCAGCAGGATCGCACGACGGAAGTTGATGAAGGTCTCGTCGTCATTGGCGAGAATGCCCATGTCGTCATTCTCGTAGAAGACGTCGAGGTGGTAGGCTACCTCGTTGACCATGTTGATGAAATTGCGGACGAGCTGCTTGTCCTGAGCCATTTTCGATACTCCAGAATTTTGAAATGCGCGCGGCGGCGGGTTCATTGAAGTCCGGCGCTCTGGCCGGAAGGGGTGGACCATTTTTCTGCGTTCGCAGGCGGATCGGCGGACCTTGGGCCCACACGCGCTCCGCCCGAGAAATCGGGAACTCACCATTTCACATGGCCGCCTCCCTCAGCTTCAGGGCGATCTTGGCGGCCTCCAGA
>NZ_JBQYEX010000043.1:0-1983 GCF_052655945.1 Faunimonas sp. B44
TGCATACTTCAGTGCGTATTCAAACACGCTCTCGCTACGGTTCGAGGGGGTAGTCAACTCAGTCATAACTGCTCCAAAGGGATTGGCGGCAAAGGCCGCACGAGAAAGAGGTGATGTCAGTTCAGATTCAGAGCCAGTTTCAGATTCAGAGCCAGTTTCAGTTCCAGTTCCAGTTCCAGAGCCAGTTTCGTTTTCGACAGATGGTAGAGCTACAGGCCCTCTGCCAGACTCAAGTTCGCTACATTAACTAACATGTAGTCAAGGTGCCTATCGGGTCGTCGCCCTCAGGTAGTTCGATGACTGCTTGTCACAAGGCTCGATCTTCGTAACTCTTAGGAGTTAGAAAGATCAGCACCGGACGCGCGGCCGGGGCCGCTCCTTGAAATGGTTACTGGCGTTGGCCCTGCCAGAACCAATCTGCGAAACTCCTAGGGGGTACGAAAATCTGCACCTGATCCTCGAGGATCCGGTGCCGATGCTCGAGATAGCTCCGGACGCGGTCTCCGCCAGGACCAATCTGCGAAACTCCTAGGGGGTACGAAAACCGGCACCTGATCCGTGTGAATTAGGTGCTGATCCCCAGATGGTGCCTCGCCTTGGTCTGGCGAGGCTCAATCTCCGTAACTCCGCAGAGTTAGATGCGTCCCCCACCACCCGCAGGATCAGCGTCTTCGGATGCGGCTGGCCGGCGTGTCCTCCGGGCAGTCGATATAATAGTCGCCAACCCCCTCCGGCGGTCCTCCAACACAGTGCGGCGCACGCGGGCCGCTGCCCCAGCCGTGCCTGTGCTCTTCACCGCAGAGGGGGCAGAGCACAATCGCAATATCGACCGTCTTGCCGGGACCGTTCGGGACCACGACCCGGCGCAGGAGGGGAGCGACGGGGATCGCCTTCGGCCCATCCCTGAACTGGACGACGCAAACCTCACACATGGCTCTTCCCCTGGATGAAGGCCTGCACGTCGGCCGCCCGATAGCGGATCACGCGACCGAGGCGGATGAAGGCCAGCGGCAGCTTGCGCAGATGATTGTATGAACACTTCAGGATGCGCATGACCTCCGCCGAGCTGAGGAGCTCATTGGAGCTGATTCGATCACTAAGTCGCATAGACGGTCTCCGATACAAGTTCGTACCGGTGATGTAAGTATGACGTCATATCGTATCAAATGACGTGTGATGCATAATGCTGCACCGTGCATCAACATGCAGTATTGCACTCACTATATTATTGCTATGTTCGACCAGAACCGCACCCAGGAGCTTCTCCACCAACTGCTCCACGCAGATACGCCGCCTTGGCGCCCGATCCGGAGCCGGAAGCTGGCCGCGATCCTCGACGTCTCGCTGCAGAGCCTGGCCAACTGGCGGGTCCGTGGCACAGGACCCGAGCCTGAGCCCATGCGGCGCGGGAACGGAAACCGGACCTTCTACAAGCCGGAGAAGGTCATGGCCTGGCTCAGCGGCCGCGAGCCGTGGCAGCACTCCTACGAGTGGCTCCGCCTGCACGTGATGGACTTCACGCCCGTGACCGAGGAGACGGTCCGGGCCTGCATTCAGGTTCTGGAGGGGGAGGGGGTGGTGTGATTGACCGTTTGAGAATGGGGTAGCGGGGCTGTTCAAACCAGTGCCACCGTGATTCACGGTGGAGATGTGGACGAAGCAGACCCGTGGCCGGATGGCCAAGATCGAGCTGCGCACGAAGCGCTATCCCGGCGACCTGACGGACGCGGAGTGGGAGCGCGTTGCGCCGCTCCTTCCGGAGGTTACGCGGCGTGGGCGCAAGCCGAGCGTCGACCGGCGCGAGATCCTCAACGCAATTCGCTACATGGCGCGCTCCGGTGGGGCGTGGCGCATGCTGCCGAAGGATTCTCCGCCGTGACAGACCGTGTATTGGTGGTTCCGACGCTTTGTGCGGCTGATGCTTTTCCGCACGATCCACGACGTGGCGCTGATGCTCGACCGTGAGCGCGCCGGCCGCGAGGT
>NZ_JBQYEX010000044.1:0-1759 GCF_052655945.1 Faunimonas sp. B44
CATCGGAGGCGGAGACCTTCTGGGCCACCTTCCTCAAGGACCTCGTCCGGGGCGGCCTGAAGGGCGTGAGACTGGTGATCTCCGACGCGCATGAGGGGCTGAAGGCCGCGATCCAGCGGGTGATGCGCTCCACCTGGCAGCGCTGCCGCGTGGGGCCGTTGAAAAACGCCCATGTCTATGATTCCGTGCTGTTATTGGAAGGCGACGAAGGGCTGGCGGATGTTACAGCGGCGCGGGCGAGGACAGTTGGAGTTCTTCGTCTGCGGCTCGCTGCGCGATCTCGTTCCCGACGATCACGTCCTCGCCCGCGTCGACCGGGTTCTCGACCTGAGCTGGCTGCCTGAGGAGGTGGCAGAGGCCTACGCGCCCGGGGTCGGCCGTCCCGCCATCGATCCAGAGGCGGCCGTGCGGCTCATGCTGGCCGGCTTTTTGCTCGGCATCGTCCACGACCGTCGGCTGATGCGCGAGGCGCAGGTGAACTTGGCCATTCACTGGTTCGCCAGCTTCGGGCTGAACGACCGGTTGCCCGACCATTCCTCGCTGACCCGCATCCGCCAGCGCTGGGGCGCGGAGCGGTTCCGGCGCATCTTCGAGCGCACCGTGAAGGCCTGCGTCGCCGCCGGCATCGCGAAGGGCGAGATCGTGCACGTCGACGCCTCGCTGATCCGCGCCGACGTCGCATGGGAGAGCCTCGCCGTCCGCCATGTCGGCGCCGCGGCCGAGGCGAATGCTGACAGTGCGCCCGATCGTGAAGACGAGCAGGTGCTGCGGGACTCCAAGAAGACCGGCAAGTTCAAGAAGGTCTGCCTGACGGACCCCGACGCCTCGATGGCGACGTCGGGCCGGAACCGCCGGCTCGAGCCGAGCTACAAGCAGCACAGCGTCGTCGACGACCAGCTCGGCGTGGTGCTGGACGTCGAGGTCACGACCGGCGAGGTGAACGAGGGCGAGCAGATGCTGGCCCGTCTCGACGCCGCCGCGACGGTGACTGGCACGACGATCGTCACGGTGACCGCGGATGCCGGCTACGCCTACGCCAAGATCTACGCCGGGCTGGAGAGGCGACGGATCGAGGCGGTCATCCCGGCCAAAGCCGAGCCGATCCGCAGCCCCGTGCCCATGCGCCGGTTCCGCTACGACGCCCGACACGACGTGCTGAAATGTCCGCGCGGCAAGAAGTTGAAGCCGGGCCGCCCCGTGAAGCACGGCCGCTTCTTCACATCGCGCGCCCGAGACTGCCGCGGCTGTGACCTCGCGGCGATCTGCCTTTCGAAGGGGCGCGTCAACAAGGCCGTCGTGCTCGGCGACGAATATCCAGCCCTTCTGCGGGCTCGGCGGCGCAGAGACCGATGGAGCGACGAGGACCATCGGCTCTACCAGCGCCACCGGTGGCGATCCGAGGGTTACCACGGTGAGGCGAAGACCTGGCACGGCCTCGCCCGCGCCGTCCGGCGCGGTCTGCAGAACATGCGAATCCAGGCCTTCCTCACGGCCGCGGCTGTGAACCTCAAGCGGCTCGCTGGAGCCGTCCTCGCGCTCTTGCTCGCGGTCCTCGTCACCATTGCGGACGCGATCGAAACATCGATGTCGCGGTGGCTTCGGCCTTCAGCCATGTGCGCCGCCTGATCGGCGGCGAATTCTTCAACGGCCCCCGCGTGCATTTCATGAGAAACGCGCTGGCCCACGTCCCGAAGGGACAGCACACCGTCGTCGCCGCCGCGATCCGGCAGGCTTTCATCCAGCCGGATCGACAGAGCGG
>NZ_JBQYEX010000045.1:0-1565 GCF_052655945.1 Faunimonas sp. B44
GTCACCGGCTCGTAAGTTCGCCTCCAGATTCGAGCTGCGGCAAGTTTGACGCGTGCGAGATAGTTGGCGTCGTGCTTTTCGAAGCGGGCTGCGACCGCTCTGAAGTGCTTGAGCTTGTTGAAGAAGCGCTCGACGGGGTTGCGGTAGCCGTAGCGGTAGAGGAAGGGGCTGAACGCTGATAGTCTCACACGTCGGGGCATCGGCTAGACGTTGGCCCAGGCGCCGCGCTCGGCCAGGCTCTGGCGGAGTGCGTGGCTGTCGTAGGCCCGGTCGGCCATGAGGATCTGTCCCTCGCCGACGCCGTCCAGCATGTCCCGCGCGCTCCGCCCGTCATGCGCCTGCCCTTCGGTCAGCTTCAAGATGATGGGTAGGCCGTTCGCGTCGACGAGGGCGTGGATCTTGGTGGTCAGCCCGCCCCGCGAGCGCCCCATGCATCGGGCGTGAGCGGCGTTCCCAGCGGCGGCGCCCTCCGCAGCACCCCCCTTTATGGAATGGCCCGCCCCTCTCCTCCATCATCATTATCGGGCGGCGACAGGAGGGTAGCATGAAGGGCATTCAGATTCTCGGAGTGGACTTGGGCAAGAACAGCGGCAGCGTGGTCGGTTTGGACGCTGCGGGACGGGTCCTGCTGCGTCGTCGGATGCGGCGAGAGGGCGTCATAGCACTCGCGACGAAACTGCCGGGCTGCGTGGTGGCCATGGAGGCGTGCTGCGGAGCACATCACCTCGGGCGCGTTCTCATTGCAGGGACATGAAGTGCGGCTGATGTCGCCCGAGTATGTCCGGCCCTACGTCAAGGCCCAGAAGAATGATGATCGCGATGCGGAAGCGATCGCCGAGGCCGCGACCCGGCCGACGATGCGGTTCGTGGCGCTGAAGACGGAGGCGCAGTTCGACGTGCAGGTTCTGCATCGCGTCCGCGACCGACTGGTCGGACAGCGGACGTCCTTGATGAACCAGATTCGCAGCATCCTGCTCGAGCGCGGCATCGTGATACCTCAGGGCCGCCGTAGTCTGCTTAACGCGCTGGAGGCGCTGTCATCGGAGCCGGTCGGGAGCGGAGTGGGGTCGCGCGTTCGCCTTCTGCTCGACGACATGCTCGATCAATGGCGCGCTCTCGACCGGCGCATCAAGGCGCTGGACGATGAGTTTGCCGAGATGGCGCGCAACGATCCGGCGTCTCGGCGTTTGGCTACCATACCGGACATAGGCGTTATGAACGCGACCGCGCTGGTCGCCGCGATCTGCGACGGGCGCACGTTCAGCCACGGCCGTGACCTCTCCGGGTCACGTCCGTCAATGAGGTGGAGAATGCGGGTTTAGGCGGAGCGGCCCCGGTCATGCAGCTACGGTGCTGGGGATGAGGGACTGTGTCTCGGCGGCGGGCGCGTCGAGCTCGGCCATTCCCTCGATCTGCATGTAGCGGTGCTGGAGCTGCCACTCGTCGTTGGCCTCGAGCAGGACCGCGCCTATGAGGCGGACGATGCTGTCCTCGTTGGGGAAGATGCCCACGACGTCGGCGCGGCGCTTCACCTCCTTGTTCAGGCGCTCCAATGGGTTGGTGCT
>NZ_JBQYEX010000046.1:0-1195 GCF_052655945.1 Faunimonas sp. B44
CCGACCGCATCGAGCTGCGGCAGGACGGCCGCATCGTCGGTGCGCATGTCCGTGCCTTCGGACGTGGCGGCACGATCTACGACCCCTGGCATTACGTGCCCGTGCTGGCCCGCAAGCCCGGCGCGTTGCGCAACGGCGCGCCGTTCAAGGACTGGGTGCTGCCCGGAGCCATCGAGCGCGTCCGCCGCAAGCTCCGCGCCGCGCCCAACGGTGATCGGCAGATGGTGGAGATCCTCGGCACGGTACTGACGGACGGTCTGCCCGCGGTGGAGGCCGCCTGCGCCGAGGCGCTCGCCGACGGGGTCCATTCCGCCGACGTCATCCTCAACATCCTCGCCCGTCGCCGCGATCCCGGACCGCCGGCGACGATCATGACGCCCGCCGCGCTCAGGCTCGCCTGCGAGCCGGCCGCCAATTGCGTCCGGTACGACAGCCTCAGGAGAACAGTATGATGGAGAGAACCGAGATATTGGCCGCAATGAGTGGGCTCAAGCTGTTCGGCATGAAGGCCGCCTACGACGAGATCGTCGCGGCCGCGGTGAAGCGCCAGCATGAGCCCCAGAAGGTCGTCGGGGATCTCATGTCGGCTGAACTCAGCGAGAAGCAGGCGCGCTCGATCAAGTACCAGATCGCCATCGCCAAGCTGCCGCTGGCCAAGGAACTCGAGGACTTCACCTTCGACGGCACGCCGGTCAACGAGACGCTGGTCCGCGACCTTGCCGGCGGCGGCTTCTTGGAGCAGCAGCGCAACATCGTGCTGATCGGCGGTACCGGGACCGGCAAGACCCATATCGCCGTCGCCATCGCCCGCGCCTGCATCCGCGGCGGCGCCCGCGGCCGCTTCTTCAACGTCGTCGATCTGGTCAACAAGCTCGAGGCCGAGGCTCGCGGCGGCAGGCAGGGGCGGCTCGCTGATCATCTGGGCCGGCTCGACTTTGTCGTGCTCGACGAACTCGGGTACCTGCCCTTCGCCCAAGCTGGCGGACAGCTGCTCTTCCACCTCGTCAGCAAGCTCTACGAGCAGACCTCGGTCATTGTCACCACGAACCTCGCCTTCGGCGAATGGCCCAGCGTCTTCGGTGACGCCAAGATGACCACCGCACTCCTCGACCGGCTCACCCACCACTGCGACATCGTCGAGACCGGCAACGACAGCTGGCGCTTCAAGACCCGGGCCTGAACCAGATCATCGCGC
>NZ_JBQYEX010000047.1:0-1172 GCF_052655945.1 Faunimonas sp. B44
ATGGCGAAGGAAAAATTTGCGCGTACGAAGCCGCATGTGAACATCGGCACGATCGGCCATGTCGATCACGGCAAGACGACGCTGACGGCTGCGATCACGAAGTATTTCGGCGAGTTCAAGGCCTATGACCAGATCGACGCCGCGCCCGAGGAGAAGGCGCGCGGCATCACGATCTCGACGGCGCATGTGGAGTACGAGACGCCGAACCGGCACTATGCGCATGTCGATTGCCCGGGCCACGCCGACTACGTGAAGAACATGATCACCGGGGCGGCGCAGATGGACGGCGCGATCCTGGTGGTTTCGGCGGCCGACGGCCCGATGCCGCAGACGCGCGAGCACATCCTGCTCGCCCGCCAGGTCGGCGTGCCGGCGCTGGTGGTGTTCATGAACAAGGTCGACCAGGTCGACGACCCGGAGCTCCTCGAGCTGGTCGAGCTGGAGGTGCGCGAGCTTTTGTCGTCCTACGAGTTCCCGGGCGACGACATCCCGATCGTGAAGGGCTCGGCCTTAGCGGCGCTGGAAGGCCGCGACGCTGAGATCGGCGAGAAGGCGGTGCGCGAGCTGCTCGAGCAGGTCGACGCCTACATCCCGACGCCGGAGCGCCCGATCGACCAGCCGTTCCTGATGCCGATCGAGGACGTGTTCTCGATCTCCGGCCGCGGCACCGTGGTGACGGGCCGGGTCGAGCGCGGCATCGTGAAGGTCGGCGAGGAGGTCGAGATCGTCGGCATCCGCCCGACCCGCAAGACGACGGTGACGGGCGTGGAGATGTTCCGCAAGCTGCTCGACCAGGGCCAGGCGGGCGACAATATCGGGGCGCTGCTGCGCGGCATCGGGCGCGAGGACGTGGAGCGCGGCCAGGTGCTGTGCAAGCCGGGCTCGGTGACGCCGCACACCAAGTTCAAGGCCGAGGCCTACATCCTGACCAAGGAGGAGGGCGGTCGGCACACGCCGTTCTTCACCAATTACCGGCCGCAATTCTACTTCCGCACGACCGACGTGACGGGCGTGGTGCACCTGCCGGAAGGCACCGAGATGGTGATGCCGGGCGACAACGTGGAGATGACGGTCGAGCTGATCGTGCCGATCGCCATGGAGGAGAAGCTCCGCTTCGCCATCCGCGAAGGCGGCCGCACCGTCGGCGCCGGCATCGTCGCTTCGATCATCGA
>NZ_JBQYEX010000048.1:0-915 GCF_052655945.1 Faunimonas sp. B44
ACCGATCACGCTGTCGACCATCCGCTTGCGCTCGGCCGGCTTCATCGAGCCGAGCTTCTCGATGTCGCCCTGGTTGGCGACATGGGCGGTGTCGAACACGGTGAGGCCGTAGCCGAACAGCTCGGCGATCTTGACGTTGATCGGCTTGGTGCCGACAGCGATCACCTCGTCGCCACGGTAGAGCTTCGGGCTGGTGTTGCGGACCACCTTGTAGTCCTCGCCCTTTAGGCTCCATTCCAGCTCGGCGCGGAGCTTCTGGTAGCCGCTCTGCTCGCCACGGAGCGCAGCCGAGCCGAACAGGCAGTAGCGGATCATCTCGATAACGAAGGACTTGCCGGCCTCGTTCGGGCCGGTGATGGCGCCGAAGCCCTTCTGGAAATCGATCTCGCCAGAAATAGTCCGGCCAGTCGAGGTGAAGGTGACGGAGTAGGAAAGGCTTTTAAGCATTGGGGACAACCACCGTGAGTTCGGCGACGAACTGGTGCCCGCCGGTGACGGAGCACTTCCGCTCGCTCATGTGGACGTGCTCGGTGACCGCTTGGGCTATGCGGCGCTTGGCCTCCTCAGCCGCCCAGGGCAGCCAGGCCGGTCCCTCAAGCTCCAGGTTGATGGTCGAGAGCCCCTTCAGGGTCCGGACCTGCTTCCGGTCCAGGACCACGTAGCCCATCGCTTGAAGGGTGTGGATCATGTCCTCAGTCGACATTCGGCCAGCTCCTGCAGCGTCCGTGAACCCGGGCCTTCGCCACGGCGGTGGCGACGAAGGGGCCGAGGTGGGTGAGAAACGCCGTGGCCACGACGTGGAACTTGTCGATGCTCTCCTCCGCCGCCTTCCTGAGTTCGGTGATCATGCTGATCTCGACGGTCTCGAGCCCCGGAGTGGTCAGCCACTCCTCCATGCCGGCGGCCACGACGCGC
>NZ_JBQYEX010000049.1:0-915 GCF_052655945.1 Faunimonas sp. B44
TCGCGTCGTGGTAGCCGGCATGGAGGAATGGCTCACCACCCCCGGGCTGGAGACCCTCGAGATCAGCATGATCACCGAACTCAGGAAGGCGGCGGAGGAGAGCATCGACAAGTTCCACGCCGTGGCCAGGGAGTTCCGGACCCACCTTGGCCCCTTCATCGCCACCGCCGTGGCGAAGGCCCGGGTTCACGGACGCTGCAGGAACTGGCCGAATGTCGACTGAGGATATGATCCGCTGCCTGGAATCGATGGGCTACGTGGTCCTGGACCGGAAGCAGGTCCGCACCCTGAAGGGGCTCTCGACCATCAACCTGGAGCACGAGGGACCGGCCTGGCTGCCCTGGGCGGCTGAGGAGGCCAAGCGCCGTATCGCTCAGGCGGTCACTGAGCATGTCCATATGAGCGAGCGGAAGTGCTCCATCACCGGCGGACACCAGTTCGTCGCCGAACTCACGGTGGTTCTCCCCAATGCTTAAAAGCCTTTCCTACTCCGTCACCTTCGCATCGACTGGCCGGTCCCTTTCCGGCCAGATCGATTTCCAGAAGGGCTTCGGCGCCGTCACCGGCCCGAATGAGGCCGGCAAGTCCTTCATCATCGAGATGATCCGCTACTGCCTGTTCGGCTCGGCTGCGCTCCGTGGCGAGCAGAGCGGCTACCAGAAGCTCCGCGCCGAGCTGGAATGGTGCCTCAGGGGCGAGGACTACAAGGTGGTCCGCAACACCAGCCCGAAGCTCTACCGGGGCGACGAGGTGATCGCGGTCGGCACCAAGCCGATCAACGTCAAGATCGCCGAGCTGTTCGGCTACGGCCTCACCGTGTTCGACACCGCTCATGTCGCCAACCAGGGCGACATCGAGAAGCTCGGCTCGATGAAGCCGGCCGAGCGCAAGCGGATGGTCGACAGCGTGATCGGC
>NZ_JBQYEX010000050.1:0-758 GCF_052655945.1 Faunimonas sp. B44
TAGAGCGTCGGCCCAGCTGATTGAATCGTTGGGGATTCCCACTGAAGGCCGGTTCTGATTCAACGTGTCCGCCGGAGAGGAGGCCGGCGGTCATGGTGAAAGCGCTGTCTCTCGATCTTCGTGTCCGGGTGTTGAAGGCGGTGGCGGAGGGTGCGAGCCACCGCGCCGCGGCGGAGCGGTTCGGCGTCAGCGCCGCGAGCGTCAGCCGGTGGCGGGCGTTGGCGCGGAGCAAGGGCGAGCCGCGCCCCGGCGCGCTCGGCGGCGACCGCCGCTCGGCCCGGATCGAGGCCCAAGGCGCGTTGATCAAGGCGCTGCTGGATTCGACGCCGGACATCACCACGGAGGAGCTGCGCGCGGCGTTGGCCGAGCGCGGCCATGCCTTTGGCTACGGCACGTTGCAGCGGTTCTTCCGCCGTCATGGCCTCACGCGCAAAAAAAGACCGGCCACGCGACCGAGCAGGACCGGCCGGACGTCCTGAGACGTCGGCAGGCGTGGTTCGACGGCCAGATCGATCTGGATCCCGAGCGGCTGGTGTTCATCGACGAAACCTGGGCCAAGACCAACATGGCCCGCACGCACGGACGCTGCCGGCGCGGCGAGCGCCTGCGCATGGGCTTTCCCCACGGCCACTGGAAGACGACGACCTTCGTCGGCGCACTGACCGTGCGCGGCATGATTGCGCCCTTCGTACTGCCCGGCGCCATCAACCGCGACGCCTTCGAGGCCTATGTCGAACAGGTGCTCGTCCCCGAGCTGC
>NZ_JBQYEX010000051.1:0-753 GCF_052655945.1 Faunimonas sp. B44
TCAGCCCTTCTGCCATTCCGGCTTCCGCTTCTCGACGAAGGCGGCGATGCCTTCCATGCGGTCGGGCGCGGAGGTGAGCTTCTGGTGGCCGAGCATCTCGATGACGAGGCCGGTCTCGATGTCGGTCTGCAGCCCGGCATGGACGCACTGCTTGATGACCCGGACCGCCTCGCGCGGGTTGCCGGCGATCTTTTCGGCGACCGCGAGCGTGGCGGCGAGGAGGTCGGCCCTGGGCAGGAGCCGGTTGACCATGCCCCAGGCGAGCGCGTCTGCGGCCGGGAAGTGCTCGCCGGTGAGCAGGTATTCCTTGGCGCGCGGCTCGCCGACGATGCGGCCGAAGCGCTGGGTGCCGCCGGAGCCCGGCATGAAGCCGCGCTTCACCTCGGGAAAGCCGAAGCGGGCGTCCTCGGCGGCATAGGCGAAGTCGGCCCGCAGCACCATCTCGGCGCCGCCGCCGAGCGCAAGCCCGTTCACGGCGCAGACGACCGGCACCGGGCAGCGCTCCATCAGGAGGTTGTACTGCTTGAAGACGACGCGCTGGGCCATCCACTGCGCGTCGGTCATGCCGTTGCGCTCCTTGAGGTCGCCGCCGACGCAGAAGGCGCGCTCGCCGGCACCCGTCAGCACCACGCAGCGGACGTCCTCGAGCGCGCCGGCATTGATGTCGCCGAAGACCCGGACGAACTCGCGGCCGAGCTGCGTGTTGACCGCGTTCAGCACCTCCGGCCGGTTCAACCGCAGGAGCAGCACGCC
>NZ_JBQYEX010000052.1:0-747 GCF_052655945.1 Faunimonas sp. B44
GCGAACGCCTCGTACCAGACCAGCGCCTGGACACCGTAGCGGCTGGTGAAGCCGCCCGTCGCGCCCTCCTTGTGCTCCCACACCCGGCGCGGCAAATCGCTCGTCACCCCGCAATAGAGCGTCCCGTTCCTCTTCGACGCCAGGAGGTACGTGTAGCCGCGCATCGCCGAATCCGACCCGCTCTCCATGCCCGGGTCAAGCCCGGGTCAGGACGACAGTCGAGGCCGCGCGCCAGGGGCAGCCTCACACTCTGTGGTTACCACACGGGGCTCTCATGCGGAACGCCGCCCCCACCCCACTCTCTGTCGTCATCGCCGGACTTGATCCGGCGATCCAGAACGGCCCCTCCGCCGCAGCCGGCGCCCGCTGGATGCCCGGGTCAAGCCCGGGCATGACGACAGTGGATGCGGCGCGCCAGGGGCAGCCTCACACTCTGTGGTCACCACACGGGGCTCTCATGCGGAACGCCACCCCCGCCCCATTCTCTGTCGTCATCGCCGGACTTGATCCGGCGATCCAGAACAGCCCCTCCGCCGCAGCCGTCACCCGCTGGATGCCCGGGTCAAGCCCGGGCATGACGACAGTGGATGCGGCGGGACGACGGTGGAGCGGGCATGACGACAGTGGCAGAGGGGCGCCAGGAGCGGCCCTACCCCCGATCGTCCTCGCCGGCCTGACGCAGAGCACCGCCCCCGCCCCACTCTCTGTCGTCATCGCCGGACTTGATCCGGCGATCCACAACAGCCC
>NZ_JBQYEX010000053.1:0-582 GCF_052655945.1 Faunimonas sp. B44
CTGCCCGCACCGTCGCTCGGCGCCTCCCGTCAAACTGTCGTCATGCCGGGCTCGACCCGAGCATCCAGTGCGGCCGTGCCGCGGGGGTGGCGCTGCCTGGATCGTCGGATCAAGTCCGGCGATGACGACGGAGAATGGGGCGGGGGTGGTGCTTGTCCGTCACTCAGCGCCTCCCGTCCCGCTGTCGTCATGCCCGGGCTCGACCCGGGCATCCAGTGCGGCCGTGCCGCGGGGGTGGCGCTCCCTGGATCGCCGGATCAAGTCCGGCGATGACGACAGACGGTGGGGCGGGCCGCCCGGGGCGCTCCGCCGGCGCCGGGACAAGCGGAGGCGCCGCGCCCCCCTCCCGAAAGCGGCCTTGCCGCTTTCGACCTCCCCGCAAGGGGGAGGTTGGGGGGGTGTGCCGGGTCGCGATCGTTAGGCCACATTCAGCTCTGATCGGGCAGGGCATCTGCTGCCCGGCACGATCCGTAACCTCCCCCTTGCGGGGAGGTCGAAATTCCGAAGCCGGAGGCGCGCGGAATTTCGGGAGGGGGCTGGGCAGTGCTGCGCGACCGGCGCCCGATGCTCGGCGTTTCCCGC
>NZ_JBQYEX010000054.1:0-556 GCF_052655945.1 Faunimonas sp. B44
GGCGCCGGTCGTCGACCTGGTTGCGCGGCATCTCGACGACGGAGCCTACCTTGTTCATGGTCTTGCCGTTGTCGTAGTAGGACCCGTAGTCGTCCCGGACCTTCTTGTAGGCGAGGAAGCAGCCGTCCGGGGTGAGCGGCATCTGGGCCTTCTCGAGCCACAGATACAGCTCGTCGACCGCCGTCTTGGACGGGTTCTTCATCAGATTGTCGAGGAAGAGCGCCGAGGGCGTGATGTCGAAGCCCTCGGCGAGCAGCCGGAAGATGACGTCGACGAGGTAGTTGCTGACGCCATGACCCTTGTACAGGATCGTTTCGTAGCCGACCTCGACGTCGCCGTACTTCTCCAGCTTGGCAGAGATCGCGGTGCGGACGTCGAGGAGGTCCTCGATGCCGTCGGTCTCGCCGGCCTTCAGCTTCTCGACGATGGTGTCGTAGCTCACATGGGAGCGGTCGACCGTCTGCGGACGACCATTGAGGAACACGGTCAGGGTGCCGTTCGAAATCGTGAAAGGGATCATCAGTTCAGGACCTTGAAGTAGTGGTTGAGAAGGGCA
>NZ_JBQYEX010000055.1:0-556 GCF_052655945.1 Faunimonas sp. B44
CACGGCGATCGTCCACGGCGTTGCGGGGCATCTCGACGACGGAGCCGATCGAGTTCATCGTCTTGCCGTTGTCGTAGTAGGAGCCGTAGTCGTCCCGAACCTTCTTGTAGGCGAGGAAGCAGCCGTCCGGGGTGAGCGGCATCTGGGCCTTCTCGAGCCACAGATACAGCTCGTCGACCGCCGTCTTGGATGGGTTCTTCATCAGGTTGTCGAGGAAGAGCGCCCAGGGCGTGATGTCGAAGCCCTCAGCGAGCAGCCGGAAGATGACGTCGACGAGGTAGTTGCTGACGCCATGACCCTTGTACAGGATCGTGTCGTAGCCGACCTCGACGTCGCCGTACTTCTCCAGCTTGGCGGAGATCGCGGTGCGGACGTCGAGGAGATCCTCGATGCCGTCGGTCTCGCCGGCCTTGAGCTTCTCGACGATGGTGTCGTAGCTCACATGGGAGCGGTCGACCGTCTGCGGACGGCCATTGAGGAACACGGTCAGGGTGCCGTTCGAAATCGTGAAGGGGATCATCAGTTCAGGACCTTGAAGTAGTGGTTGAGAAGGGTG
>NZ_JBQYEX010000056.1:0-545 GCF_052655945.1 Faunimonas sp. B44
TGAACTGCCCCCCGTTTCGACCGGACGCCCAGCGTAAGCAGGAAGGCTCAAGGATATCCTTGAGGACAGGCTTATGTCGGCGGACTATCGACGGATCGAGGTGATCACGGGGACGGCGCGTCGACGCTACTGGTCGACGGAGCAGAAGCTGCGGATCATCGGGGAGAGCTTCGAGCCCGGCGAGACCGTTTCCTCGGTCGCCCGGCGCAATGGCGTGGCGCCGAACCTTCTCTACCGCTGGCGGCACCTGATGAGCGAAGGAGGCGTGACGGCGGTGGGATCGGACGAGCCGGTCGTCGGCAACTCGGAGGTGCGCAAGCTCGAGGTGCGGGTGCGCGAGCTCGAACGCCTTCTTGGCCGCAAGACCATGGAGAACGAGATCCTCCGTGAGGCGCTGGCCAAGTCACAGGCAAAAAAACAGACGTTACGGCCGCTGTCGTTGCCGAAGGGCGGTTCCCGATGAAGCGGTTCGCCGAAGTGCTCGACGTCTCGCGCTCCAACCTGGCTGAGCGGGCCAAGGGCACGACGCAAGCCCGGGGTCCTTA
>NZ_JBQYEX010000057.1:0-542 GCF_052655945.1 Faunimonas sp. B44
CCCGGCGAGAAGATCCGGGACCGCTGCCTTGTCGGAGGCTTGGCCGGGCGTCACGAGGAGGCGGACGGGCAGGCCGTCCTGGTCGACGACGGCATGGATCTTGGTGCTCAGTCCTCCACGAGAACGGCCGATGGCGTGATCCGGGCCCCCTTTTTTCCGCCGGCGGCGTGCTGGTGGGCGCGCACGATCGAACTGTCGATCAGGTGAAGCGACTGCGGCGACTGCGCAGCCAGCGCTTCGAAGACCCTCAGCCACACACCCGCTTTGGCCCATCTGTTGTAGCGATTGTAGACGGTGGTCACTGGCCCATAGCGCGCCGGCAGGTCGCGCCACGGCGAGCCCGTCCGCAGCACATAGAAGATGCCGTTGATCACCCGGCGGTCGTCCACCCGCGCCACGCCGCGGGGCTTGTTCGGCAGCAGCGGCGCGATCAGACGCCACTCAGCCTCGCTCAGATCGTATCGTGCCATGGCAACCTCCAATCAGGAGGTTGAATCACCTTCTGCCCGCTTCGGGAATCCCGTTATGGGTACAGGACCTAG
>NZ_JBQYEX010000058.1:0-525 GCF_052655945.1 Faunimonas sp. B44
AGTACGGCGTGGCGATCGTGACCGGTCGCGTGTCGGACATCATCGCCGTCGATATCGATGAGGGTCCGGGGAAGAACGGCGCCCAGGGTCTGGAACGGCTCCAGGAGGTGTACGGTCCCCTCCCGCACACGCTCACCGCCCAGACCCCCTCCGGCGGACGCCACTTGATCTTCAACTACCCGAAGAACGTGACGGGCAAGATCAAGGGCGTCACCAATCTCGGTGCTGCTATCCTCGGGTGCGATACGAACGTCGACATCCGGGCGGACGGCAACCAGATCAACGTCGCGCCGACGTCACGTGCGGAGTCGGCCTATGTGTGGCAGACCGCGCTTGATGAGACCCCGCTGGCGGATTTGCCCCCTGCGTGGGTCGGTCTGCTCGCCGGTGACCAGTGCCCTTGGACTGGTGGCATCCATCCCCTGGGTATTCCCGAGGGTAGCCGCAACGCTCGCCTCACGTCCTATCTCGGCATGCTTCGGGCGAAGGGCCTCGAGGAGGAGGACATTGTCGCTCTCGCGCACA
>NZ_JBQYEX010000059.1:0-501 GCF_052655945.1 Faunimonas sp. B44
GAGCCGGAGGCGCCCGGAATTTCGGGAGGGGGGCTGGACGGCGCCGCGATATCGGTGTCGATCATGGTGGACTGGAACCCGCACGAAGAACCGGCAATGCCGAGGCACCTGCCGCCGAAGCGCAACCGCCTTCTTGCCAAGGCGATGCGGCGCGACATGCCCGATGCGGAATTCCGGCTCTGGTGCGAGTTGCGCGCCCACCGGCTCGACCGCCTCGGTTTCCGCCGGCAGGCCCCGCTCGGCCCGTTCATCGTGGACTTCCTCTGCCCGGCGGCGAAACTGGTCGTGGAGGTCGATGGCGGCCAGCACGGCCTCGAACCGGCGCGCGCCAGGGATGCGGCCCGAACACGCCGGCTCGAAGAGCACGGCTACCGTGTGCTCAGGTTCTGGACAGACGAGGTCATGCGCGACATTGGCGGAGTCTGCACCACGATCCTCGCGGCTGCGCGGGAGCGGCTTCCGCGTTCCGCGGAACCGCCCGTGTGAACGGCGACGCCGCGC